>CAKZXA010000001.1 GCA_937922045.1 uncultured Acidimicrobiales bacterium
CATTGGTACGGGTTGGGAAGGTGCGTCGGCCCGCAAGTTTATGGAGCTGTGGAACGGTGAGTTCAAGTCTTCGCTGACCAAGCTCAACGGTGCCCTCGGAGAGGCCGGCGGCGAGGTTACTCGTCGCAAGAACGCCTTGATCCAGGCCGACAGCTAGCCAGCCGTGTGGCCTAGCCACACCGCACCACATACCGCAATACTTGATTCGGCGCATCGGCGTCGAGAATTCACGAAGGGAGGACGGCTATGGCAAATCCAATCGGAGACCCGGAAGCGGTCGACGCTCTGGCCCGGCAGTTCAGACGAGAAGCTGAGAGGGTCGAAGCGCTCCATGCCGACTCCCGACGTCGACTGGAGGCCACCCTATGGGTCGGCCAGCGAGCGACGAGAACCAAGACCAGGGTCGACGGCCGCAACGGTGTCATCAATCGCCAATCAGAGGAGCTGCGCTCACTGGCACGCAGTCTTGAGGGTCACGCGGCCTGGATGCGGGAAACGATACGTGAGCTTCAGGGCCTCGAACGTCGCATCCGAGCCTGGGCTACAGCCAATCCGCCGGATCCGACGACGTTGACGCCAGACGCCAGCCTGGTTACCTACTGGCCGCCACATTGCGACTTCGGTTGGCGTGCGCTCGCCAGCCGCCTGAGGTCGAGTGGCGTCTACTTCTGATACCGCTGGGCACCAAAGCAACCAAGAACACCAACGCCACTCCACAACAACCTTCTGGCTGCAGGGCGCGATCATCGTCGACTATGCTGTCATCTTGCCGGTTCGCAGGTAGACCGGTGAATCGGCGAAGTATTCTGCCCCGAACCAACTGCGGATTGACGTGGCCGTCGGCCTCGTCGTCAGCCGCAACGGGAATGACGCGTGGTAGTGGATTGTGCGTGACGACAGCGACAGCGGGACAACCGACGAGAACCCGCGTGCGTTACTGCTGCGAGCAGGCACAGGAGATACCGAAGCCTTCCACCGCTTCTACATCTCGACTGTCGATGACGTTTCGCGTTATGTGGCCTCGCGTGCCGATGCCGGATCGACCGAAGACATCGTGGCCGAAACCTATCTGCGTGCCTACCGGTCGGCGGCCTCGTTTACCGACCGAGGCACCCCAGCCATTGCCTGGCTCATAACCATCGCTCGCAATCAGATCGCCACCCACTACCGACGGTCATCGCGTCAGGTGCGCCCGAATGCCGACGAACGCACCGTTCCCTCGACCGAGGAAAGGTCGGTTCTCTCCGACGAACACGCGGCCGTTCTCCGAGACCTTCAACAGCTCTCGCCGCGCTACCAGGAGATCCTTCGGCTCCGCTTCATTGAGGATCTTCCCGTCGCCGTTTGTGCCGATGAGCTCGAAATAGGTGAGGGTGCAGTCCGAGCGTTGACGTTTCGGGCCCTCAACGCTCTACGCTCCGTGACAGCGGTTGATCTTGAGCAGGAGGCTGAAGAAGGGTGAGCGAGGCGTGGCAGCTGGCGGTTGACGTCACCATCGAGACCGAATCGAACAACACCGATCTCTTCATCTCCCTGCCGAGCTCATCGTCGGGTCGCGACCTGCTCGACATGCTGGCCCAGAAACTCCATGAGCCGATCCCAAGGCTGATCATCGAGCGAACCGGCACACAGGTTGACCCTGGCCTGCCGCTCTCCGAGTTTGGACTGCTGTCGGGCGATCGTCTCACGACCACCGCCAGGAAGCAGGACACTTCATCCGATGCCTTGTTGCGTGTCCTCGATGGTCCGCACGCAGGCCAGGTGCTGGCGATTGGAGGCACCCAAACCTTGGGGCGCCGAACCAATTTTCTCGATCACAACTCGATCTCTCGCCTCCACTGCACGATCGAGCTCACACCTTCTGGTGTCGCCGCACAGGATGAAGGGTCGACCAACGGCACCTTCGTCAATGGTCAACAACTGCCACCCCACGTACTGCAACAGCTCAACCCGGGCGACCGGCTTGAGCTCGGCTCCGTCGTGCTCGAACTGGTCTCCATTCCCACCACCGTCAGCGGACGACAATCCCATCTCCACTACGTGGAAGGCCATCTGGAATTCAACGGCCTGCCCCGCCAGCTACCACCTCAGCCCCAAACCGAGTTCGCGACACCCCAAGCTCCCGAGCCACCGTCGAAGCGGCGATTCCCCTACGCAGCGGCCATAATTCCTCTCGCTCTCGGCGGAGCGATGGCCTACTGGCTTAGCCCGATCTTCGCCTTGTTCATGCTGATGAGTCCCGTCATGGTGGCCTTCAACTACATCGACGACAAGCGCTCAGGCCGAACCGAGTACACCGAGAAGCGGGCCGACTTCGAGCACCGGCTCAGAACCGTAGAACTTGAAGTCAGTGATGCTCGCGACCAATTCGCAGCCTGGCTGCGACGCCAGACCCCCGACCTCACACAGCTCCAGTTGTGGACCAGGACCGGGGCCAAGGAGATCTGGTCGCGACGGCCACGCGACCCAGACTTTCTCATCGTTGCCCCCGGTGTCTGCAATCAACCGAGCGGTATCACCGTCGAGGTGCCGGAGCACGGGGCCGATGAGCTTGTCGAGATGTCCCGCCGACTCCGCTCCCACTACGACCGGATCGATGATCTTCCCCTGGCTGTCGATATGGGCAAGGTCGGCGTCATCAGTGTCGACGGTTCCTCAGACAGATGCATTGGCGTGGCGCGTGGCCTTGTCGCTCAGATGGCAGTCTTGCGAAGCTATCGGGATCTCCAGATCGTGGTGCTGGCGCCAGGTCGCGAGCACCATTGGGGCTGGACGAAATGGCTGCCTCATGTCCGGCTCAATTTCGACAGCAAAGACAAGTGGATTGCCAGCAACGACCAACACACGCGACAGATCTTCTCCGAGCTCGATGATCTACAACAGCGTCGCCAAGATTTTCTCGATGAGAATGTCGGCGCCGCGCCCAGCACCCTAGGGCAGCACTATTTCGTCGTCATCCACGCCCCGATCAATGTGAACAAGCAGGCCCTCGCCTCCTTCATCGAGCAGGGCCCGCGGCTTGGATTCTCGGTCCTGTGGGTGACCGACCATGGCGGAGGCCATCATCCCGACGCTACGGTCGTGATCGACGACAGCCGAGCGGCAGACGGTATCGACGTTCGTCGACGCGATGGAAGCAGCTTCCACTCCGTCGTTCCTCGGGCCTTGAGCTCGATCCAGGCCACCGAGCTGGCTCGCAGCCTCTCACCTCTGATCGACGCCCGCGCCGGTTCAGCTACCACCGAACTGCCACGCTCGGTCTCACTGCACGATCTGCTCGGCGAAGAACATCTCACCTCCGATGGGCTTCTCGCCGGCTGGGCCGCCGCCGACGCTACCAACGAGATCCGAGCCGTCATCGGCGCTGGACGCGATGGCCCGCTCTTCCTCGACATCAAGGCTGATGGCCCCCACGGTCTTGTCGCTGGCACCACCGGCGCGGGCAAGAGCGAGTTCTTACAGAGTGTCGTCGGCAGTCTTGCCAGCTCCTACTCCCCGACCGATCTCAACTTCATTCTCATCGACTACAAAGGCGGCTCGGCCTTTCGAGAGTGCGAGAACCTGCCCCACGTCATCGGTTTTGTGACAAACCTCGATGACCACCTCGCCTCGAGGGCGCTGATCTCCCTGCGAGCCGAGCTAAGGCGCCGAGAGACCTTGTTCAATGAACATGCCGTAGGGGATCTCAAGGAGATGCGTCAGCGGCATCCTGTCGCCGCTCCCCCATCGATTCTGATCATCATCGACGAGTTTGCCGCACTCAAGAACGAAGTTCCCGAGTTCGTCGATGGACTTGTCGACGTGGCTCAGCGAGGTCGATCGATGGGGGTGCACATGATCCTTGCCACCCAGAAACCTGGTGGTGTGATCACCCCCCAGATCGACGCCAACACCAACTTTCGAGTTGCACTGCGGGTAGCAAACGACGGTGAGAGCTCCGATGTAATCGGCTCGAAGGACGCAGCCGCAATCGGAACCGACACACCAGGCCGCGGCTACCTCCGAATCGGTGGCGCCGGACTTACCCCGTTCCAATCGGCCTACGTCGGTGGCCACTCGTCCGGGGCCCCTCAGGAAGACACGAGGCTTCTGACCACCTTCGACTGGGATGCAACGGGCAAGACACCAGTCGCGAAAGCCAGTGGCGGTATCGACGGCCCATCGGATTTGGCGATGATCGTGGAACAGGTGCGCAAGGCTTGGCACATCGTCGACGAGCCACCACTACACCGTCCGTGGCTACCGACGCTGGCGGACGAAATCGGCCTGCTCCCACTGCTTGCACCGGCACAGACGGCCCCGGAGCAACTGCAGTTCACGGTGGGTGTCGCCGACTACCCAGAACGGCAAGCCCACGAGCCCTTCTCCCTCGACGTCGCCGATGCGGGAAACATAGCGGTCTACGGCGTCGCCGGCAGCGGTAAGACCACCTTGATCCGCTCCTTGTTCGCTGCCGTCACCGCCCAGTCGGCACCAGGTTCGGTCGCCACCTACGCAATCGACTTCAACGGCGGCTTGGCCACCATCGACAGGTTGCCAGCGGTTGGCGATGTCATCGCCGGCAACGACATGGAGCGGATACAGCTCCTCCTTACGATGCTGGCCGATCAGGTTGCTGAGCGCCGCAACCTTCTGGCCCAGCACCGTGCCGGCTCCTTCGCCGAACTCCGGGGAACGATGGATGATGCACCGGCCTATCTCATCGTTGCCATCAACGGCTTCGGTCCCTTCTGGTCGGCACTAGAGAACCTTGGCTACGGGCGTCATACCGAGCGCTTCGAGCGCTTGTTCAGTGACGGCAAAGCGGTCGGCATCCACTTCGTTCTCGCCGCTGGCCAGCGCGGCGCGATCCCCCACGCCTGCATGGGCTCCATCGGGCTCCGGCTTCTCCAACGTCTGACGTCGAAGGACGAATACCACGCTTTGGATCTACAGAAGGCGCCATCGGGAGAGTTCATGCCGCCAGGCCGAACCCTTATTCCCGGCGGTCCAGAGTTCCAGGTCGCCGTCTGTAACAACGGAGACGACTACACCGGTCAAGGCCAGGCTGTAGCCTTGGCCCGCCTGGCCACCACCCTACGCAACAGTGGGTATGGGTTCTCGGCACCGCGTATACACACGCTCGGCGATGTTGTTCCGATCGATGATCTTCCTATCGCCGAAGCGCTCACGGCGGTGGCCGTAGGGCGAACAGCATCGCTTCAGCCCGCCACACTCGACCTGGAAAACGTCCAAACCTTTCTCATCGCAGGTCGGAACGGCTCGGGTCGCACGACCGCCCTGGAGACGTTGGCGACCCAGCTCGAGCCGTGCGTCGCCAGCCGTCGCATCATTTCGACGCTTGGAAAGCGACCGATGAGAGACGAAGAAGGCGATCTCATCGTTATCAGGGATGACTTTCAGACCGCCCTCGACTCGATCAAGGAAGAGATAGCCGAACGCAGCAAGACGGGTTGGGATCGTCCTATCTTCATCGGTATCGACGATGCTGAGCTCTTCTTCGAAGACTTCGCGACCAAAGAGGCGCTTGACAGCCTGGTCAACAACGCACGAGCGGCGGGAGTGCTGGTGGCGATGACCTCGGTGGCGAGCCGAATTAGCCAGAACTTCGACAGCTGGATGCGGTCTATGCGCAGCAATGGACACGGCTTGATCCTGCAGCCTGAGGGCGACCGCGAAGAAGATGTCTTCGACGTGCGATTCCCTCGAGGCACTGCCACCGACTTCCCAGCCGGCCGAGGCTACCTCGTCTCTCGTGGCCAACCGTCCGTGCTCCACATAGCTCGCTAGAGCACCATCTTCGCACCCGCGGTCGCGGGCCACCGGTTGGGCCGAACAGTGGAAACCGCCGTTGTCCGGGCCAGAGCGGAACCGTAGACTACAGTCGAGGCTTGGGCTACCGGTCTGTTCCGTTGTAGGCGAAGGGGGTGATCGAGGACATGACCACTTCTGGTGATGAAGTCTTTATCGACTTCACCGGAGAAGAAGTGTTGACGTTGGTCGACCTTCTCGATCTCGAACCTCCGCCAGCGCTCGGCGCTGAAAGTCTTGAGCAGATGTCGCTCACCGGCGATCCTGAACGGCTTCGTTCAGCGGCCATGTCATCGCTGCGAGCCCGCGGCATCCTGGGCGTCGAACCCACCAACGAAATCGCTGGCGCCGTGGTCGATGTAATCAACACCATTGCCCACCCAGGTGTCTCCATCGTTACTGCGGTCGAGAACCATGGCCGGATCGAGACTCGGTACTTCGCCGCCATGCCGGAAATCTCCATCGAACAACAGAGTCTGTCCCTGTCTCTGCATCGCTACATCCCGTTCGCAACGCGTGACCTGCTTGCCCGGGTCATTCGGTTCGCGGAAGTTCGACCGTTCGAACCAGCGGCGCCGCATGAGTTTCGTATCGAAGAGTCCACCCTGGCCAAGGTCGACCAGCTCATCGGGGCCGGCGACCACGCCTCGGCGATCGGAGAGATGCAGGCCGCCGAGATCGACGAAAAGGTCGCTGGTGCCTTCGTGAACGCCGTCACGATGAAGTTGAGAACGGTGAGTGTCACCGTCCTGCACCGACCCGACGAAGACACCTTCGCAGGCGGAGCGCTGAGTTGGATGGATTCAGGGCTGTCGGGATTGTGGATCACCGAACCTAGCGAGCAGAAAACCGACGAGCTAGCCATCAACGTTGTCGATTCACGTTCGCTTGCTGCCGAGCTGCTCAGCTATCTACCTGAAGCGTTCGGCGAATACGGACTGGTGCTCTAGCCGCTCTCGGTTCGCGACGGGTCAGCTCTGCTTGTCGGCGTCGAGTTCTGGTTCGATACGGGCCCAAAGAGCGTCACGATCGACCGCTGGCTGATGCCGCAGAGCGACGAGACGTTCCGCCAAGGCATCGAGTTCGCTCACCACCGCTGGTTCTCGATGAGGCTGAACTTCTTGCAGAGCGCTCAACTCGCGGCGAAGCTCGACCAGGGCAAACGGCACCTGATCTCCGGGATCTCCATCCTGAGGTAGCTTCGGTTCAGACATAGTGCTCTGTCCCAGGTTAGCGGATGGCCTCTTGCAGGGGCAGGTCTTGAACGACGCAGAACGATACAGGTTCGATGAGCAGCCAGCGTAGAGACCAAACGAGGGTGGGGCCCATCGGACCCCACCCTCGTGGCTTACTTCGTTGGCGGCAACCGGCTAGCTGCAGCCGCTCGTATTGCCGCATCCAGGGCAGGCGTGGCAGCTTCCTGCTCGCTGCATCGTGATGCCACACTGCATGCAGATCGGGGCGTGAGGGTCGGCCATTGGTGTCTGAGCCTGAGCATCAAGAGCGGCTATCAGCTCATCGGCCGACTCGACCGACGGCGGATCTACCGCCATCTCCCCTGGCGACGACTTTGCCTCGTCGACTCCCGGCAGCGTCTGCTGGGTCCGCTCGCTGGTGCTGAAGATTCCCAACGAGGCACGCTCCTCATAGGTGAGGTAGAGGACCGCAAGCTTGCGGAACAGGTAGTCCATGATCGATGTAGCGATCCTGATATCGGGATCATCGGTCATACCTGCCGGCTCAAAGCGCATACCGGTGTAGGTCTCGACGAAGTTTCGCAACGGCACGCCGTACTGCAAGCCATGGCTCACCGCGATGGCGAAGGCATCCATGATGCCAGCCAGAGTTGAACCCTGCTTCGACACTCGGAGGAACACCTCGCCAGGTCGACCATCGTTGTATTCACTGACCGTGACGTAGCCTTTGCAATCGGCGACGCGGAACTCGAAAGTACGGGAGCGACGATCGCGGGGCAGTCGCTCGCGAATCGGCTTGTAGACAACCCTCGTCTCGACGGCCGGAGTCACCACCGCTGGCGTGCTCGCACCTGAGGTTTCATCCGTTTTGTTGGAGGCGTCGTCTTTCTTAGCCATCGATAGGGGCTGCGCAACCTTGCAGTTGTCGCGATAGATAGCGATGGCTTTGACGCCGAGCCTCCAGGCATCGATGTGGAGCTGCTCGACATCTTCGACCGTGACGTCTTCGGGCATGTTCACCGTCTTGGAGATAGCCCCCGAAATGAACGGCTGAACGGCAGCCATCATCTTGACATGGCCCAGATAGTGGATCGGGTTATCGCCCATCGAACAAGCAAACACCGCTGTGTGCTGAGCCTGGAGGCCAGGAGCACCGAGGATCGTCTTGTTCACGTCGATGTAGTCGACGATGGCTTGGACCTGATCGGGGTCGTAGCCGAGGCGCTTGAGAGCCCGGGGAACCGACTGGTTCACGATCATCATCGTGCCGCCACCGACCAGTTTCTTCATCTTGCACAAACCGAGATCTGGCTCGATGCCTGTGGTGTCGCAGTCCATGAGCAGCCCGATCGTTCCGGTTGGAGCGAGCACGGTGGCCTGAGCGTTGCGTACACCCACCAGTGGGCTGACTTCACACGTGTTGTCCCACGCCTCGACCGCGGCTGAGAGGATCGAAGCGGGTGCGAGTTCGGTGTCGATCTCGCTAACGGCCTGGCGGTGTTGTTCGAGAACCCTGAGCATCGGCTCGCGGTTCTCCTCATAGCCCTCATGCGGCCCCATACGGGCCGAGGTCTTGGCCGAGGTGTAGTAGGCGTGTCCGGTCATGAGCGACGTGATGGAGGCGGCTGTGGCTCGTCCTGCGTCTGAGTCGTACGGGAGGCCAAGGTTCATCAGCAAGGCGCCGATGTTGGCGTAGCCAAGTCCGAGCTGGCGGAACCGACGTGACATATCGCCAATCCCGTCGGTGGGGTAATCGGCTCGGCCGACCAGGATCTCCTGGGCGGTGAAGAAATGCTCGACGGCGACCTTGAATCCCTCGACATCGAAGCTGTCGTCGTCGTTCAGGAAGGTCAGCAGGTTGAGGCTCGCCAGGTTGCAGGCCGAGTTGTCGAGGTGCATGTACTCGCTGCATGGGTTTGAGCCATTGATCTTGCCGGTGTTGGCCGAGGTGTGCCAGCGATTAATGGTTGAGTCGAACTGCATGCCCGGGTCGGCGCACTCCCACGTGGCTTGGGCGAACTGTCGCATCAGGTCACGGGCCTTGACGGTGCGAATGACGTCACCCGATGTGCGGGCGATGAGGTTCCAGTCGCCATCGTCCACGACGGCCTGCATGAACTCGTCGGTAACCCTGATCGAGTTGTTGGCGTTCTGATACTGAATCGAATGGCTGTCGGCACCATCAAGGTCCATGTCGAACCCGGCTTCGCCGAGGACACGAGCCTTCCGCTCCTCGGTGGCCTTGCACCAAATGAACTCTTCAACATCTGGATGGTCAATGTCGAGCATCACCATCTTTGCGGCACGACGGGTTTTACCACCCGACTTGATCGTACCGGCGGAGGCATCAGCACCCCGCATGAACGAAACCGGGCCCGATGCGGTGCCGCCGCCTCGTAGGAGCTCATGGCTCGAACGGATGCCAGAGAGATTGATACCGGCGCCGGAACCACCCTTGAAGATGACACCTTCCTCGACGTACCAGTTGAGGATGGCATCCATCTTGTCCTCGACGGCCAAGATGAAGCAGGCTGACGCCTGCTGGGGCACGCCGCGCACACCGATGTTGAACCACACCGGCGAGTTGAAGGCACCCTTCTGATGGATGATCAGGTGGCGAAGCTCGTCGTTGAACATTTCGGCTTCGGTTGCGTCGAAGTATCCGTCTTCGATACCCCACTTCGTGATCGTGTTCACGACGCGGTCGACAACCTGCTTGAGCGACGTCTCCCGCTCTGAAGTGTCGAGCGTTCCTCGGAAGTACTTCTGGGCAAGGATGTTAGTAGCGTTCACCGACCACGAACTCGGCACCTCGACATCGTTTTGTTCGAATGCGACTTCACCGGTTTTCCAGTTGGAGATGCGCGCTTCGCGCTTTTCCCAACTGACCGTGTCATACGGGTCGATGCCCGCTGTGGTGAAATGTCGACGAAGACCGATACGAGTTTGCTCGGATGCGAGTGCCATATTCCGGATTTTCTCTTTCTGACTGACTGAGCCCCTACGGGACTGCGGCGGTAATGTACCTAGCAATTTTGAATGCATTTGAATGCAATTTTGAATGCGCAAACCTGTGTGCAACCGGTGTTGCGGTTTGCGTTATGACAAGTTGTCGTCGTGACTCGGTGCGAGACGCCACGTACCGTCGCAACGCATAGGAATCCCCAATCGATGAGAATTCGCTGGCGTTCTGCGTTGCGAACTGACGAGATCGTAGCGAGCGCTTGTGACAGCCAACGCTCAACCGGTCGACACCGTCGCTGAACGTATGATCCGGGTCCGGCGCCACGACTGTGACACCTGGACATGAGTTATCCACAATAAGCTCGCTTTTTGGTCGATCGACCGACCATTCGCGTCTCATCGCATAACCCATGGCACCCATCGCCTTACGTTCAGTTAGGTATTCGGTCCGAGGACCGTTCCGGCTTACCACTCGCCACAGGCGTGCGTGCGTTTACCTGCTCGATCCGAGCGCGGCGTCCCACCTGGAACACCCCACACCTGACTCGCCAGCCCACTCACGCGCTGTTGCAATTACCCTGCTGAAGTACCGTGCAGCTGCAAGCCGCAGTGGTACAACCTTTTCGTCCTACCTTTGCTTTACTCTCTTGCTGTTCTTTGCGTCATACCTCATCCTGTGCGGCAGCAGCGTCCTCAGATCGGTTGAGATCGCAGTTGATCCAGCCTCTCCCTCGTGTTGCCAACCTCACTTGTCCAGGATTTGACCCAAGGGATCGGGTCGTGCCTTTTGGGCACAACCAAACCCCTTGCTCAAATCCCAACCTTAGAGGCCGCATCCCGAGGGATACTAGATCTTGTGCTTTCCACCGACTCGTGACCGAGAGACGCACAAGATGTGGGTTGTCATTACATCACTGTAATTACACAAATGTCAACGGGGCAGGGCAAGAAATTTTTGTTTGTTTGGTCGTTACCCCCAGAATGTGCGGTTTTTCGATCGCCGGATGGCGTGGAAGGTTGAGACTGGTCCGAGGCTGGCCATCAGGCATCGAGAATTCATACGATGAAATGGCCACGTCGGGGCGGGTCTTGGCCTCACTCACCGGGAAAGGTTCGTTGGCAGATGCGTTTGCTTCGACCCGCGCGAGGGGAAGGTGACGGAGATCGGCCAATCAAGCCGTCAGGTCGAGGTTCACAGTACCGACAGCATGGATTGGCTGACGGTTCAAGCAGCTCCAAACCCAAGAGCACCCTTGGCGCTCCGCCATACTGACGACTCTACGCGACCTCCGTCACGTTCTACCCCACGTGGGCGTCCCGTAACCCTACGCCCTTCGGGCTGTGGATGGAAAGGGGTCGAAGCTGTGGATTTTGTGGGGAAAGCTGTGGGTTTTGTGTGAACTATCACCCCGGGTGGATCGAATCTCACTCGCTGTGTTCTCGAACCGTGGCACACGTCCTTCGGTCGCGACCGCTGCACCAAAAACGCGGCCAGCTCCCATCGCCTCACCACCAGCCGGATCGAGCGCGGCGCTAGTCTTGATCGCTCATGGCAACTATCCAGGCGCTTTTCCCCGACCCCCAGCTCATCGCCGACCCGGTTCGGGCCGTGGCCGCAGAGTCTCGCCAGCCCCACTCACCCCGACCGTGGCTCTACACCAACATGATCGCCTCAGCCGATGGCGCTGCAGCCATAGACGGCCTCTCAGGGGCCCTTGGAGGGGACGCCGACCGAACCGTCTTCCGAGGGCTGCGAGCGGCAGCAGACGTGATCCTGGTCGGAGCAACGACCGTTCGGGCGGAGAACTACCGTCCGCCGCCGGCTTCGGAGGCAATCAAAGGCCAGCGGATCCAGCGCGGCCAGACCGAGCGGCCGATGGTGGCGGTGGTGACCAACTCGATCAATCTCGATCTCGAGATGGATCTTTTCTCCGACACCAGCTTCGTGCCCATCATCATCACAAGCTCAGAGGCTCACACCGCGCACGCTCACCGAGTCGAAACGTTTGGCGCTCGCGCCCATTTCGTTCTCGCAGGCGAGGCAAGGGTCGATCTGAGCTTGGCGCTGGAGAAGCTTTTTGAGCTCGGCCATCAGACGGTGCTCAGCGAAGGCGGACCGAGCATAAATGGCCAACTGGTCGAACAGGACCTCATCGACGAGTGGAACCTTTCGATCTCACCACAGCTCGCTGCTGGTGGAGCGACGCGGGCTGCCGTTGGCCGCCTCGCAGGAAGCCCACCACGCTCCATGGAACTCAAAAGGGTCTGGCACGGCGACGACTATCTTTTCTGCCGGTGGACGCGCTCAACCTGATCCAGCTATCAACGACGGAACCCGTCAAACGACCCTAGAGCTGATCGGTGTCGCCCGAGACATCTGCTGGTTGCGCGATCTTGATTAGCCGTGCTTCGCGTTCGAAATCGTCAAGGTTGTCGAAACCCTTATAGACGCTGGCGAAGCGAAGATAGGCAACCGGATCCCGCGATCGAAGATGATCGAGCACCTGGAGTCCGATCCACTCCGTCGTGACCTCGGCACCCACCGCTCGACCGGCATCTTCGATCTCGATTGCCATCCGTTCAAAGTCGTCCCGCGTGAGGGGACGACCCTTGCAGGCTGCAGTGAGGCCCTCGACGAGCTTCTCTACATCGAACGGTTCGGCAGGTCCGGAACGCTTCACCACAAGCAAAGGAACGGACTCGACCCGTTCAAAGGTCGTAAATCGCTCGCCACAGGAACTACAGGCGCGACGGCGACGTATCGATTGGCCCTCGTCAGCAGATCGTGAATCTACAACGCGGCTCTCAGATTCAAAACAGGTGGGACACCGCACTTGCTCTACGCTAGCGGCCAACATCTATCTAGAAGCTCATCCTGCTAAGGAACTACAGCGGCTGTCATACTTTGGCGTATACCCGCTGCCAGCCGCCTCAGAAAGACCGTTATCCGGCCACCTCCCGGGGAACAACAAGTCGCTGACCAGCTTGGACGTCGGGGCCACCGTTGGCCTCGGAGAGAATCGCCATGACCTCGCGACGATCGCGATCTGGCGCAAGCTCGCCTGCCAATGACCAGAGCGTGTCACCAGATCCGACGCGAACGATCTCGGCATCGGGGTAACCGCTGACGATGGCGCCAGGGTCATCTCCGCTCACCGTTGCCCCTCCGGGCACAAACCACAGACCGCTGACAAGCAGCAGGGGTACCAGCGCAAAAGCTGCGGCCGAGGCCAGGCTGTACTCAACACCGGCCAGAAAGCGTGAAGAGGGCGCAAGATCAGCCACCGGCGTTGCGGCCAAATCTCGCAATTGCTCGATCGGGGTGCGACGCTCCTGGGAACGAGCGCTCGTAACCGCTCTATCACCGACCGTGGTGTTATCGACCATCGTGTTATCGACCACGAGTGCGAGATTGGCCCGGCCTCGGGGACCAACTCGAGGCCGGGCCTCAGGCCCAGACCGTGGTGGAGCTGGGGTGCGGGGCCTGCGAAATGTGGGGTCGGGGTCGAGAGACGACCGGTGGGTCTGGGAAGCGGTTGGATCGAGTAGGGCGACCATAACTTCATTCTCCCAACAGGGTGTGACAGCGAAGGGCTGAGCAGCTTGGCGAACAAGATTTGTTCAATCCAGCTGCTCGAACGACTGTACCCGAACAAAGGTTCGCGCACAACCGTTCGACCCCTATTCCGCTCCCCGTAAAGAAATTTTGCCATAATCGAACGCCAGTACGCCTTCATGTGGCATAGTGGTGACGCAAACGGGTGTTCGCTCGTTCTCGGCGGCTACGCCGCCCAAGGCAGTACGCAATAGCAGTCAGTACGTAGTACCTGGCACCTCGTACATGGCACCTCGTACATGGCCTCGTCCACAGAGTACGACCAGACTCGAACCAGCAAGGAGATCGCACATGCGAGAACACAAACTTTCCGCTCGTCAGCGAGAAATCCTCGAATTCATCGAACGAAACATGCACAGCAAGGGCTATCCGCCATCAGTGCGTGAAATCGGCGTCCAAGTCGGGCTCGCCTCCCCCTCGTCCGTTCACGCTCATCTGGAAACGCTCGAACGCAACGGCTATTTGGTCCGCGATCCGGCCAAGCCGCGAGCGATCCGTGTCAAATGGGACCGGCTCAGTGGTGCTACCGAAGTGGAGCGCAGGCCCGTGCGCCACGTACCCCTCGTCGGCAACGTAGCCGCCGGCACCGACGTGTTGGCCGAAGAGCACATCGAGGAGAGCTATCCCCTCCCCGCCGATCTCACCGGAGACGGCGATCTCTTCATGCTCAATGTGCGTGGGGATTCAATGATCGACGCTGGCATCTTCGATGGTGACTACGTCGTAGCTCGCGTTCAGCCGACGGCTGAAAAGGGCGAGATCGTCATCGCAGGCATTCCAGGAGAAGAAGCCACGATCAAGACCTTCTCCAAGAAAGACGGCAAGGTCATCTTGACCCCGGCCAATGCAAGCATGGACCCCATGGTCTTTGAACCAAACGACGTCGAGATTTATGGTCGAGTCGTTACCATCATGCGTCGTATCTGACCAAGGCAGCTGAAGCGGCCGACAGGCGCTATTCCCCGCGGCCTAGACCGGCACCAGCGGTAGTTGCGGTGAATTGGCTCAGGTCATCGACCTGAGCCAATTCAAGCCGCCCGGGTAATGGTTAACCCGGCATTCCCCCTCAAGCAGAACTGCTTTGCCCCGCAAATGATGCATCGAAGGCATGGCGAGCGCTGTTGCGCTCGGACGTCGCCGACCGGCTCTCCTCCGACATCTTGGCGATCTCATCAACCTCGTCGTCGGTGAAACCAGCGAGCCGGCGGAATTCTCGAGCCAGCCTGATCGGCGAATCATCTTCCTCGCCGCGCTGGCCTTGGAAGTTGAACAAGCCGTCGACAACCCGCTGGAATGCCAACGCATCCTTGCGTCGCTGTTCATCGTTCTTCGTCACTTCGCGCAACCAGCGCGAGCCCATGCGGACATGGGTGACCTCGTCGGCGAGCATGAAGTCTTCGCAGTAGGCCAGAATTGGGTCGCCCATGATCTCACCGAACTCACGCATCTGGGTGAAGACGTCGATGGCAAGGCCTTCAAGTGCCCGGTTCACGCCAGCGAGACGAAACACGGGGTCTTCGTGACAGGCAGCCTCAAAGAGGGTTGTGAACTCGGCGTACTCACCGAGCTCGCCGCCCATGTGCTCAGCGAGCTTTACTGAAATCTCACAGTGGCGGGCCTCGTCCCAGCATTGACGAGCCATGTCGAGCTTCAGTTCGTATGGCACCTCATCGGTTCCGAAGTCGAAAGCGGTTCGCCCAGCGCCTTCTAGCGCCTGGATCTCGCCGACAAAGATGCCGTGCATACGTCGGCGAGCGCGCTCGGCCACATCCTCAGCCTCGGGATCGACATGACCCTCGACGTCGGTGTTGCGGCGGTCGCTCATTCGTTGCTCGGTATCACGGCGGTGAAAGCGGCTGTCGCGTGCGAGCGATGAGGGCGGGATGTTCTTTCGCATGATGTGCTTCCGCTCCTTGAGGGGTGAACGGTGTTCCATACTGTACATGAGGAGACGTGACAAACGCCATTGTCAAAACAAGAATGTGACAGCTGCTCCCTAGTTGCGCACTAGAAGGCTGTCGATAGACGTGGTTTCTGGTCGATCAACCACCGACACCAAGCTGTGGATCACAGATCGCCCGTAGCCTTTGCTCCCGTTCGACAAGATCGACGCCTCTCAACTCGGCCACGCCGAACTCGGTCACGACACGATCCGCGAGCGTACGAGACACGGTCGTCGGCGCACCTGCACCGATCGATTCGACGATGCGCGAGGTCGTGCCTCTCCTCGCCGTGGCAGGCAGAGCAACGATATTGATACCTTCTTCTGCCGCCGAAGCTCCGACCGCGAAGTCTGGCTGACCACCCGGACCGGACACCACTCGATCCCCCACCGCTTCGGCGTTGACCGAACCGTCGAGAGCCACC
Organism: uncultured Acidimicrobiales bacterium; assembly: GCA_937922045.1. GTDB lineage: Bacteria > Actinomycetota > Acidimicrobiia > Acidimicrobiales > SZUA-35 > JAHELU01. The sequence continues at coordinate 15,955 of CAKZXA010000001.1, forward strand.
TCGACAGCGGAGTTGATGGCGACGAATCGACGATGCCGAGCCAGCGTCGGCACGCCATGGCTGTAGTTAGAAGCGACGACCACGACGTCGTCACGACCGTGCAGCCACCCAATCGATCGCGGTCCACCGATAATCGCACTAACAACATGGAGCCCACGATCGACGTCTTTTTGCGATCCGTCCATCGTCCCCGATTCAATGAGGTCGATCACACCATCGCCCAGCATGCCGCCATGGAGCCCAAGCCCTACCCGACCGCTCAAGGCCGATAGGGCAGCATCGGGGATGGCCCCGATTCCGTACTCGATCGTGGCGCCATCAGGCACCAGGCCCGCCACCAGAGCACCGATCCGACTCGACACGTCATCGGTCGGAGGCGGCGGCAGATAGAGGAGATCGTGTTCGACATCGACCAGGGCATCGAAGTCATGCCGGTCACACTCCACGGCGCCCCGAACATAGGGCATGGCAGGGTTTACCTCGGCGATAACGACCGGAGCAGTGCGGACAATCTCGGGGGTGGCTGCACCGTTGGTTCCAAGGCTGAACCTGCCATCCGGACCCGGGAGGCTCACCTGGACGAGGGCAACGTCGATCTCGAGGGCGCCCCCCGGGCCGTACAGCTTCGCAAACTGAGACGACGAACCAGGCACGACACGCAATAAGCCTCGCTCGACCAAGGGAGCCGTGGCGCGCGTTGGCTGGACGGCGGTGTGGGTGAAGCCCGAGACAGCCTCGTCGAAGGTGGCCAGCGGCTCCAAGAGGTAGTCCGACGTTGTCTCGATCGACTGCCACCGCTCTGACTCGGCCGCCATGGCCGCCACCAGTGTTGTTGGCGTGCCCATGAGCGGCGCGACATACACTCGGACCCCGTCAGGAACCAGATCTAAGGCCTGCTCGACAGTCCTCGTCGCTCCGCTGCGCCGAAAGCGACGGACCGGGAGCTGGCCCTCGATATCGAGGGCGTCGTGTGCAAACATCAGCCTCCTACCGGGGATAGCGCTACTTGCTGATCAAGGCGTTCAGGGCGGAGAATACACGCTCGATTGACGCTCGATCCAAACGCTCATCGGCTGAGTGAGCCAGGGTTGGGTCGCCGGGGCCAAAGTTTGTGGCCGGAATGCCAAACTGATCGAGCCGAGCGACGTCGGTCCAGCCCAGCTTGGCGCTGACCCCTAGTTGATTGTCGTCGACGAGGCGCCTCAGGAGAGGATGATTCAGCGATGGGGCACACGCCGGCGAGCTATCGACGACCTCGAGTCGATCGCCTTCGTCGAGCTCAAGATGAGGTGCCAACAGGTCGCGCATAAAGGCTTCGGCTTGCTCGGCGTCACGATCTGGCGCATAGCGATGATGGATGCGCAGGCTGGCCGAATCGGGCACAACATTGCCGGCGGTGCCGCCGTCAACCCAAACCGCCTGAACGGCTTCCCGATACGTGCAACCGTCGATGGTTGGGGTGCGAGCCTCGTAGCGGGCGAGCGTGTCGAGGACCGGTCCGAGGCGATGTACGGCGTTGCGGCCCATCCAGGGTCGTGCGGTGTGGGCCCGCTTCCCGGCGAGCGTTACTTCAAATCGCATCGCTCCCTGACAGCCAGCCTCGATGGATCCGGCGGTCGGTTCGCCCAGGATGGCGCAATCGGCCTGAAGAAGATCGGGCCTCGCCTCGATCAGCTCTTTCAAACCACTGTGTTCCTGCGCCACCTCTTCTCGGGCATAGAACACATACGTGAGATCGACCGAGGGGTCGGTGACCGTGCGAGCGAGCTCCAAGAAGACGGCGAGACCCCCCTTCATATCGACCGAGCCGAGACCCCAGAGGGTGTCGCCTTCGAGGCGGGCGACGTCGTTGCCGTTCACCGGCACCGTATCGGTATGCCCGGCCAGCATCAGCCGCTGCTGGCGGCCAAGAGACGTCGTCGCCACAAGATTGTGGCCAACTCGAGTGGTTTGCAGATGGGAGAGCCCCGCCAACTCTCGTTCGAGCCAGTCGACAAAGGGGCCTTCCTCAAAGGAGACAGACGTCCGGTTGACGAGATCAGCGGTGCGGGCGAGCAAATCGACCATGGCTCTCACGCTAGCCCAGCGCAGCACGCGTCATGGGTGTCTGCGTCATGGGTGTCACAGCACCTCTGGGCGGGGAGGGCGGTAGCCTGAGGGTGATGAGTAGCGCTGAAGCTGGTGCCGACATTCCGCTGCAAAAGGCCGACGCGGTTGTGGCCGACTTAGCCAACGCTCGCAGCGACGTGGCCGATCAGGAGGCCACCAGTGTGTTTAGCAAGTCGATACTCATCTCGGCTGTCCGCTGCCTCCTGGCCTATGTGATCTTTCCGTTCGTCGCCCCGCTCGCTCCGGCCCTCGGCCTTGCCAACGGCTTTGAGGGCATTGTCGGTCTCGCCATCGGGGCTGTCGCCATCGTTGCCAACCTCTTCAGCATTCGACGCTTCTGGGCCGCCAACCACCGCTGGAAAGTGCCAATCACGGTCCTCAACGTTGCCGTCATCCTGCTGCTCCTCGTCCTCGCGGCTCGGGACCTGAACCTCGTGTTCGGCTAGCGGTTCATGCGGTTGCTCTACCTCTTCGGAGGCTTCCTGGGTGTCGGAATGGGCTCGGTCGGTCTCATCGTTCCCGGGCTGCCCGGCACCGTCTTCTTTATCTTCGCTGCCTGGTGTTTCTCCCATTCGAACGAGCGGCTCGAACAGTGGGTCCTCGATCTCCCCGCGGTCGGCCCCATGGTCGCCGATTACCGCGCCGGACGAGGTATGCCGATGAAGGCCAAGGTCATGGCCATCAGCTGCATCATCGCAGCCGTCACCTTCAGCGCTGGCTTTCGCATCGAGGCTCCCAGCATTCGTGTGGTGGTAGCTCTCGCCGGACTGATCGGTGTTTGGTTCATCGCTTGGCGGGTTCCGACCAAGGTAGAGCCGGTTTCGGTCGACAGCTAGCGCCAACTTTTCTGGCGCCTGCTGGCCGCTATGTCTTGTTACTGGCCGCTATGTAACGCCTCGTTGATGCCGCCCCAACGAGCGGCGTCCGATTCACGTACCTCGATGACGCCGTTGGTCGAGTTCTGAATGAACATCATGCCATCGCGGCCGGAGACGAACTTGGCCTTCACCTGATCGCCTCCTGGCAGGGTCACGACCGTACCCGCAGTGACATACACACCCGCGGCCACGATGCAGCCATCGCCGAGAGATATGCCGATGCCAGCATTGGCCCCGATCAGGCAGTGGTCTCCCACCGTGATCCGTTCGGTGCCGCCACCTGAAAGCGTGCCCATGATCGATGCGCCACCGCCCACATCACTATGGGCGCCAACGACCACGCCCTGGGAGATGCGACCCTCGACCATGGCTGGGCCTGTCGTGCCAGCGTTGAAGTTGACGAAGCCTTCATGCATCACGGTCGTGCCCTCGGCCAGATGGGCTCCGAGGCGGACCCTGGTTGCGTCAGCGATCCGAACACCGGACGGCACGACGTAGTCGGCCATGTGTGGAAACTTGTCGACACCGCGAACGAGCAGGGTGTGACCCTCGGCTGCGGCAGCCGAGCGCACCTGATCCAACTGCTCGGGCGCTATCGGGCCAGCTGAGGTCCACGCCACGTTGGCCAGTTGACCAAAGATGCCTTCCACGCTGATCGAGTTCGGCTTTACCTCGCGTCGGGAGAGGAGATGGAGGCGCAAGTAGGCATCGGCCGAGTCGACGGGCGGCTGATCGAGATTCTCGATGACCGTCGTGATCGCCTCGCCCCGAACGAAGCCCAGCTTCTCGGCAAGGCAGGTTCGGTTCGGCGCAACGTCCTCGCTCGGATACCAGGCGTCCAAGCGGGTTCCCGTTGCGACATCGACATAGCTATGGCCAGCGGCTGAAACGGTCATAGCGGCCACTCTAGCGAGGCTGTGATGTCCCAGTACAGTGCTAGCAATGTCGCCTTCGACCGAATCGCATCGCCCAGATCCAGCGAGGCCTGAGCGCGAGAACGCGCCGTCCGAGCGAGGGGTGTTCGCCAACCGCACATTGAACCTCCGAACGGTGCAGGCCATCGGGTACGACATGGACTACACCCTGATCCATTATCGAGTCGACGAGTGGGAGCGGCACGCCTTCGATAAGGCTCGCGACATTCTCGTTCGTCAAGGTTTTCCGGTCGAATCTCTCGAGTTCGATCCCTCGGCCTTCACCATTGGCCTCACCTTCGACCTCCAGCTGGGCAACGTGGTCAAGGCCACCCGGTTCGGCTACGTGGTACGAGCCAGACACGGCAACCAGATGCTCGAGTTTGAGCAGCTTCGCAAGGCCTACGCCGAAACCGTGGTCGATCTTTCCGAGCCTCGCTTCGAGTTCATGAATACCATGTTCGAGCTCTCCCGCGCCGCCCTCTGGACCCAGATGGTGGAACTCCACGACGCCAAACCTCTCCCCGGAGCCTCGAGCTACGCCGATCTCTACCGCATCGTGGACGTCGCCCTCACCGAGACCCACATCGCCTCCTCGCTCAAGGCCGACATCGTGGCCAATCCCGACCGATTCGTCCAGCCCGACCCCAAGCTCTTCGACACCCTCATGGATCAGCGGGCGGCCGGTAAGCAGCTCTTGCTCATAACGAACTCCGATTGGGCCTACACCCGAACCATGATGGCCTACACCGTCGATCCGTTTTGCCCACCCGGCCACACCTGGCGTGAGCTGTTCGACATCGTTATCGTCTCGGCCAACAAGCCGCGGTTCTTCTCCCACACGAATCCGATCTACCGAGTGGTCGACGAGGAACGAAGCCTGCTCGAACCACACTATGGCCCGTTGGAAGCTGGCGCCGTCTACTTCGGCGGCAACGCCCTCCTGGTCGAGAAGAGTCTGGGCATGTCGGGCCGTCAGACACTCTACGTTGGTGACCATCTCTTCGGTGATGTCCACGTGACCAAGGACGTTTTGCGCTGGCGTACCGCCCTCGTCGTCCGAGAGCTTGAATCCGAAGTGGTCGATGCCATCGGTTTCGCTAACGAACAGCGCACGCTCGAAAGGCTGATGGCTGAGAAGATCGAGCTCGACCGTGAGCAGGCCTGGCTTCGGTTGGTGTCCAAGCGACCCGGCGCCGACAAGCAGAGCGGTGACGCTCTGCGAAAGGTTAGCTCCAAGGCCATGGCCCTAGACGACCGAATCGCTCCCCTGGCTCAAGCCGCCGCCAATCTCGGAAACGAAGCCTGGGGCCCGCTCATGCGGGCGGGACGAGACAAGAGCCTTTTCGCACGCCAGGTTGAGCGTTACGCCGACATCTACACGTCGCGCGTTTCGAACCTTCGCTACGAAACACCCTTCGGTTACATTCGAGCCTCGCGTGGATCACTCCCCCACGACACCGCTGTCGCCGACGGTATCGGCGACTAGGAGGCGTCGGCGGAAAGAGGGGCGCTAGCCGACGATCCCGAGGCGTTGCGCCACCAGATTGATGCGCTCATCCGGTTGCACCAGGGCAATGCGAACGTGTCCCGATCCTTGGGCGCCGTAGAAATTGCCTGGGCTGACCAGGGCTCCAGCCTCGCTGGCGAGCCTGCGGGCGAAAGCCCATGCATCGCCATCGGGCGCCGGGGCCCAAAGATAGAAGCCGCCACCTGGCATCGGCGCATCCGAACCTAGAGCGGCCGTAACCTTCCGCATAAGCTCAAGCCGTCGGACGTAGATATCACGCTGCTGCTCAACGTGGGCCTCATCGCTGAAGGCGGCCACCGCTGCGGCTTGAACCGGCCCTGGCTGCATAAAGCCCGCGTGCTGGCGGAGCTGTCCCAGATACTCGATCAGGGCAGGGTCGCCGGCATAGAAACCCGATCGGGCACCGGCCAGGTTCGAGCGTTTTGATAACGAGTGCACAGCCAGCACACCGTCGAGCCCCGAGGTCACGATTGAACGGGCCGGTCCATCCCACGTGAAGGCTGCGTAGCATTCGTCGGAAACCACGAGAACATCGTTGGCTCGACCCCAGACGGCGGCAGCGTCAAGATCGTCGAGACCGCCGGCCGGGTTGCCCGGCGAATTGATCCACAGGCACAAGGCTCGTGCCGCGTCTTCGGGAGCGATTGCGTCGAGTCGAAGCCTCCAGGCATCGTCGACCGGCACCGGCACCGCCCGACAGCCGGCCAAGGTTGCGCCCATCTCGTAGGACGGGTAGCTCACTGCCGGGAAAAGAATCGTGTCGCGTTCAGGGGTGCGCAGCTTCAGCCAGTGCGGCAGACCAGCAACAAACTCCTTCGAACCGATGGTTGCTCGTACGTCGTCGGACGTCAGCGATGCCCCGACAAGTTGATTGAGCCAGGAGGCGGCCGCCTCTCTAAACGCCGGTGTCCCAATGCTCGGTGGGTAGCTTCGTTCGGTACCCGAGTTGCCTAGCGCATCGAGCACCGCCTGTGGGGGCGCATCGAAGGGTGAACCTATCGAGAGATCGACGAGGCCGCCGTCGTGTGCAGAACCGATGGTCTTGAGCTCATCGAGCAGGTCGTAGGGGTAGGGAGGCGGCTGATAGCCCATCAAGCGATCTCTTCTCTTGTTGTCTGCCGATCCATCGTAATCACTTCTTGGTAATCACTTCTTGGTTCCGCCTCGCGCTTCCACGATGAAGGGGGAAAGCCGGAGCGCTGAGGACGGTTCGAGCCGGGCCTGAACCCGCATTCCTTCGTCGGTCGACTCTTCGCTCACCACATCACCCTCGCGATGGATGGCGGCGAGTGCGTCACCCCGAGCCCAGGGAACAAACAGCTCATAGTCGTCGGCCATGGCCCGCAGGGCCGACCCGATGGCGGCCAGCAACCCATCGATTCCCTCACCGGTTGCAGCCGAAACCGAAACCGAGTCAGCGTGGTGGGCTACGAGTCGATCAGCGGTGCGATCCTCGCCTTTCAACAGGTCGATCTTGTTGAACACGACGAGTTGGGGGATCTCGCCAGAACCGATCTCGTTGAGAACCTCTTGCACCGCTTCCATGTTGCCATCGGGATCGGGGCCAGCACCGTCCACCACATGGATCAGCAAGTCGGCGGTAGCCGAAACTTCAAGGGTCGACTTGAACGCCTCGACCAACTGGTGAGGCAACTTACGTACGAAACCAACGGTGTCGGTAACGAGAATCTGCTCGCCTCCAGGTAGCTGGAGGCGGCGGGTTGTCGGGTCGAGGGTTGCGAACAAGCGATCCTCGACCAGGACATCGGCTCCGGTCAAGCGGCGCAGCAGCGACGATTTACCAGCGTTGGTGTAGCCCACGATCGACACGGACTTGTAGGGCGAACGGCGGCGGGCCTTGCGCTGATTGTTCCGACGAGCTTCCACCCCGGCCAGCTCGCGTTCCAACTTGTGCATTCGCCGCACAAGGCGCCGACGATCGACCTCAAGCTGGGTTTCTCCAGGACCCCTTGTACCGATTCCGCCACCCTGCTGGCTGAAGTTCTTCTTGCCCCTCAACCGCGGCAACCGGTAGCGCAGCTGAGCCAGCTCGACCTGCGCCTTACCTTCAGCCGAGGTAGCGTGCTGGGCGAAGATGTCCAGAATCACCGCTGTGCGGTCGATGGCGGTTCGTTTGAGAATTCGCTCCAGGTTGAGTTGCTGACCCGGACTGAGCTCATCGTCGAAGACGACGGTGTCGGCGTCGATCGCCAGCGAAGACTCAAGGATCTCGTCGACCTTGCCCCGGCCTACGAAGGTGGCGGGATCCGGCCGGTCTCGTTTCTGCACGATGCGTTCGAGGGCATCGGCGCCAGCGGTGTCGACCAGAAGCGCCAACTCGTCGAGCGAGGCCTCGGTCTCCGCTTCGTCCTGCCCGGTTGTGTTTACCCCAACCAGCACGATCCGCTCGCGAAAGCTTCGATCGAGAAAGCCGCGCTCGACGGTCGCACCAAACTCGCCGAAGGCGCCTCGGTGGTCGCCGATGGTCTCGCCGTTCTCGCCCAGCTCACTATCGCTGGTGGAACCGGGCCCAGAGTCGGGAGCCCCATTGCGATCATGGTAGAAGGAGTCGTCGTAGGAGTCTTCGGTGTCGTCACCGCCAGAGCTTTGAACCGTGGACGCTGGCGTTTCAGCGTCGGGTCGATCATTGGAAGAACTCAAATTCGTACCTCGGCGACATAGGTCGCCGGCCCTGTGAGCAGAGCCTCTCCATCGACGAGCTCGACGGTGACCGCGCCCCCAGGCATAGACACCTGCACGATCTCGTCGACATAGCCGAGCTGATTAGCAGTCCACGCGCCGGCGCAAGCACCAGACCCACAGGCCTGGGTGATACCGATGCCTCGCTCCCAGACGGCGAGGCGAACAGTGGATTGGTCGATCACTTCAACGAGGTGCACGTTGCAACCTTGGGGGTAGTCGGCCTCAATTCGAGGACCGATGATTGCGATGTCGCAGGCGTCGAGGTCGTCGACGAATCCGACCAGATGCGGGTTTCCGATGTCGGCGCTGGCCTGATCCTTCAGGGCGACGCCAACCTCAGCCCACGCGTCGCTGAGCCCTGGGCCTTCGGCAAGTGCCCCCATGGCGACGCGGACGGTAGCGGTTTCAGGCGTGGTTTCGTCGACCGGATACAGCGTGAGCGTTCGAGTGCCAGCATCGGTCTGCACCACAACGTCATGAGTCTTGGTGGATTCCAGGCTCTGGTTGCGAGCGATCGCCTGTCCCAGACACCGGATACCGTTGCCGCTGATCTCGGCCCGGCTTCCGTCCGCATTGCGCAGCACCATCCGCCAGCTGCCGTCATCGGCGGGCCCTTCGCCAGTCAGAACACCGTCAGCTCCCAGACCAAGGCGGCGATCGCAAAGCAGGCGAACCTCGTCGTCGTCGATGGAGCGAACGGGGTTCAAGGCGATGAGAAAATCATTGCCAAGGCCATGGTGTTTCGTCAGCGTCAGCAAATCGGAGGAGTTCTTATTCGTCAGCGTCATTGTGCTCTCAGTCTGTCCCAAGTGTCGCAGGTTTGGCCGTCGTTGCCACCTGATTTAGCGGTGACTGGTATCAGGATCGGCGCCATGACGCTCCCAATGACCCCCGACCCTGTCTTCGAGATCGGGCGCTCCGCTCTCGAACCACGTGATACGAGGGTCCCGTCGAAACCAGCGTTGCTGACGGCGGGCGAACTTCTTGGTTCGACGGCGCGCCTCATTCAACGCTTCGTCGAGGGTCATCTCACCGCGAAGATGAGCGAACAGCTCCTTGTAACCCAACGCCTGAGCCGCGGTTCGGGACACACCCAAGCGCAGGAGAGCTTCGACTTCGGCCAGCAGCCCAGCCGCCAGCTGACGTTCGTAGCGAGCGTCGATACGACGATCCATCTCGTCCCGATCGATCTCCAAGCCAACCAGGCAGAAACGCGTTGGTGGATAGTGATCAACACCGGGACCAAACGATGAAAAGGGCTTGCCCGACCCTTTCGTCACCTCGAGGGCACGCACGACTCGACGACGATTGGTCGGCAGAATCTTGGCGGCCGCAACCGGGTCGAGGGCATGCAACGCTTCCCAAAGCGCCCCGGTGTCGGGTTCGGCCTCGATAGCGTCTCGCTCTTCGGGGAACTGGGCTGGCATCGTGAAGTTGTCGACGATCGCTCGCACGTAGAGCCCGGTGCCACCGACCACGATCGCTACCCGGCCCGCTCTCTCAAGAGCTCCCAGAGCAGCATTGGCGTCGACCTGGTATTGGGCAACGTTGTAGTCGTGGGCTGGATCGGCCACATCAACACAGTGGTGGGGCACTGCCGCCAGTTCCTCGGCCGATGGCTTCGCGGTTCCAATATCCATCCGACGGTAAACGGCCATTGCGTCAGCGGAGATGATCTCACACGCCGCAGGCGTGGGGAAGCGTTGGGCGAGCCCAACAGCCAGGGCTGTCTTGCCGGTAGCGGTCGGACCGACGATGGCCAGAGGGCAACGACGAAGCTCGCTCACGACTCGGCCGGCTTGGCGCCAAAGCCTGCCAACAGGGCGAGCAGCATGGCCCGGTCGAGCTGGATCAGGTCGGGATCTTCGTCGTATGCCTCGTAGAACCCCATCACCGCCTCAGGGCCAAACACATCCTGCAGGCTGAGATGGGCGATGGCCACGTCGAGGTGACGATCACCGATCCGAGCTAGGCACGGATCGACAAAGGCCACGAACCGTCCCTGGTCGACGACGACCTGAGAGGGTTGAGGGTTTGTATGGCACCATCGCAGATCCCGGTTTCCTTGAGGAGCCTGGCGGGCGAGCGAGATCAGCTCATCGGCCGAGTATCGGGCGTAGGGCTCTGGCAACCGTTGGGTATCGATGCGGTTCTGTGATCGACGCTCATCGATTAGCGCCCAGATCGCAAGCTCTCCCCCATCGGGAGCAAGGTCGACATCTCCATGCCCCTCATCGGCGGGAAGCTGAACCTGGTGCAGATGGCGTAGCCCATGGCCGACAGCTGCTGCCAGCCGATTCGGTTCAGGGTGAAGCTCAGGCTGGTCAGCCGTCGCCGCCGTCGTCGAAAACGAGGCGGTCGAACGATAGAAGCGGGTCACGATGGGGTCAGGGCGGGGTGTTGTCACGCCTTGGCGAGTCTAGCAATCGAGTGCTCGGGCTTCGGCCCGAAGATTTCATCGATTGGAGCCAGCAGCTCAGTTGCCACCATCACCGGCCAGGCAATCGGCCATTCCCATGAGCGTGGCCGCAACCGGTTTCGGCGAGACCACCTGATGGAGGTGGTCGCCAAACAGTGTGGCCGTGGACCAGCCCAAGTCTCGGGCCTGGTCTCGCGACTGCTGATATCCCTGTCCGAAACAGAGGAACCCCTTGGCCACCGTGGGTAGCTCAGGAGCCACACACGGCTGATCAAACCAGGTTCGAGGAATCGGCCGAGCTTCAGCAAAAACGAGATCGCGAGCGAGCGGTTCAACCACAAGCCCTTCGACCAGGGAACCCCACCATCGGGGCCATGGTGGTAGATAGTCGTCAGGGCGCACGAGGCCGTCGAGCATCCGAGCGAAGTTTGGCTCCGACTCGGTAAAGGCGCGGCCGTCGGGAAGCCGACCGTCGACCATGATCATCGACTCGACGTTCCAGCCTTCCTCGATCAGCGCTGACGTGAGCAAGGGGAGCCGCGGACATGCGGCCGAATGACCAACAACAACCGTTGATGGGTGAGGGCCAGGCTTTATCTGATCCAACACCTCGTCCAACCAGGGCGCCACGTGATCCACATGATCGGTGGTGGTCATGGTCGTCGACGGCACTGTGACATCCTGGTCATAGGTCTTCAGAACAGACGCAACGTGCCCCCAGCTCGCAGGCCCGAGCAAGGGACTCGGAACCAGCAACCAGTTGCGGAGGCTTTTAGGTTGTGTCTGTCGACCTAGATTCAATGGAAAGCAGCCTTGGTTTGCGGTGCGTTTGCGGTGCGTTTGCGGTGCGCTTTGTTGCCGTCTCGGGCATCTTACCTTGTCAAACTTGGCAGATTTCTGCAAGTTTGAAGAGGTTTTTCGACCCGCTCAGCTCGTGACCAAGCTGGACAAGACCGCTTTCAATCGATCGTGTTGGGCGAAGATCGAGTTGTCGATCGTATCGTCGCCGGCTTGCTGCGGTGCCTTGAAATAGAAGCTCAGCCACTCCTGAACACCGCTCATCTCGTTACGTGCTGCAAGGTCGAGGAACAGCGCTAGGTCCAAGACGAGTGGTGCAGCGAGGATGGAGTCACGGCAAGAGAAGTCGATCTTGATCTCCATCGGGTAGCCCATCCAGCCAAAAATGTCGATCGCGTCCCAGCCTTCCTTATTATCACCACGAGGCGGGTAGTAGTTGATGCGCACCACATGGTCGACATTGCCGTACAGGTCAGGATTGTCTTCCGGCCGCAGGATCGACTCCAACACACCAAGTTTCGAGGCCTCCTTGGTTTTGAAGTTGTCGGGATGATCGAGTACTTCACCATCGCGGTTGCCCAGAATATTGGTGGAATACCAGCCTCGAAGCCCCAGCATTCGAGTCTTTAGCCCCGGCGCCATAATGGTTTTGATCAGGGTTTGGCCGGTTTTGAAATCCTTGCCAGCGATCGGCACCTTACGTTCTATAGCGAGCTCCTGCATACAAGGAAGATCCACCGACAGGTTGGGGGCGCCGTTGGCAAAGGGCACATCAGACTGAATGGCGGCATACGCGTAGATCTGGCTGGGCGAGATGTTGTCGTCATTGGTTTTGAGGCCCGCCTCGAAATCGGCGACGGTTTCGTGCACGCCTGACGGCTCCTGATAGGCCTCGGTCGAACCGCACCAGATCATGACAAGGCGATCGCATTCGTTCTCGGACCGGAACCGCTCGATGTCGTCGATAAGAGCCATCGCCTGGTCCCATTTGCTGGCCAGGCTCTTTACCCGTTGACCGTCGAGCCGTTGCACCCATCGCTGGTCGAAGACGGCCTCCATCGCTACCACTCCCTCTAGCTCGCCAGAGATGGCGTTGAGGTCGGCGTCGGAGAGTACGCCACTCGTGCGCGCCGCGTCGAGGGCATTCGCTGAGATCGGGTCCCAGCCACCGAACACGAGGTCGTTCAGATCGGCGAGGGGGACGGCGTCCTTGATCAGTCGGCGGTCGGAGCCGTCGTCGCCGAGCTCGAGAACATCGAGTTGGCTCACCGAGCCAATCGGCGCTTTGAGGCCTTGGCGGACGGCGAAGACGCCAGCGATAACCGTCGAGGCGACGGCCCCGAGGCCAGGGAGCAGAATGCCAAGCTTTCCGGTTCCAGACGGGGACGACGGGGAGGTTTCGTTGGCGCGTTCAGACATGACGTCAATACTAAAGACTTCTTAAGTTTTATGAGTCATAGATAAGTTATACTAACTAATGGTTCAGACGAACTTGCTCACTGTGACCACCCAAAACATGGAGTACCTTGCCGCCGTCAGCGAGGCTGAGCTTTGGGGTGACGCGGCTGCTGAGGTTGGGGTAACGCCATCAGCACTTAGCCAATCGCTGGCCGAGCTCGAACGCCGCGTCGGCGTCACCCTGTTTGAACGGTCTGGACGACGGCGCTCACTCACCGCCGACGGAGAGAAGGCAGCCGAGCACGCCAAGCACGTGCTGGCCGCAATTGGCGACCTCACCCGGTGGGCGGTGGCGGCGAGAGCTGGACGAAGTGGCACCGTACGGCTCGGGCTCATCGACGTAGCTGCGGTCCATCACTACCCCGATGCCATCAAGGCGTTTCGGACCAACTTTCCTGAGGTGGAGCTCCATCTAACGGTTGCGGCCTCGGCGACGTTGCTGAACCAGGTGCTGAGTGGCCAGCTCGACGCAGCGCTCATCGTTGCCCCGTCCCAACTCCCCGACAACGTGACCGTCACCTTGGCCGCCACCGAGGAACTCGCAATCTACGGCCCGCCAAACCAGCCGACCGGCCTTCCCGCGACCTGGGGACCATGGGTCACCTTTCCGGCCGAGTCGCACACTCGTCAACACGTGGCCAGGGCGCTCCGGAAACTCGGTGCCGAGTTTCGCATCGAGGCCGAGTCGCATCAGCCCGAAGTTTTGCGCCAGATGGTTGAACTCGGCATGGGTTGGACGGTGCTACCGGTCGCCCAAGCCGAAGTCGGGCCCAATCCACTGGTTCGAGCCCAGCGGCCGCCCCTGCTCAGGCGCGACCTCATCGTCGTGCAGCGCGCAGCGGCATCAGCATCAACGGCAAGCACTGAACTTATCGAACGGCTTCTCGCCTCGTCTACCAAGCCCCAGACCGTCGAGAAATCACCGACGGGCAAACAAGGATCAGAGAAGTGACGAGACGGGAATTCTGGTGCGATGCCGAGGCTTGGCGGTTACCTCGATCAGCTGGCCCATGAGATACTGGCGAGCCGCATCGGTGACTTCGACCGTGGCGAAGGTTCCCGGCCTCAGCGGTTCTGAGACAAAGTGGATCAGCTTGTTCTGAACCGTCCGTCCACTTAGAACGCCCGGATCCTTCTTGGATGGTCCTTCGATGATCACTTCTTCAACCCGGCCGATCCGCGCCCGATAACGGGCGAGAGCGGATCGCTCGGTGACGGTTCGCAGACGGGCATAGCGGTCTTTGACGACGTCGGCATCGCAGAAAGCATCAGCCATCTCAGCGGCCTCGGTTCCGGGACGAGGGGAGAAGACAAAGGTGTAGGCACCGTCGAACTCGGCCTCGGCCACCACCGCTAGCGTTGCTTCAAAGTCGTCATCGGTCTCGCCCGGGAAGCCAACGATGATGTCGGTTGTGACCGCCAAGTCGGGGATCACTGCACGGGCCTGTCTCAGCTTCTCGAGATACCGCTGCGCCTTGTAACCACGGTGCATTGCGGCCAAGACATCATCGGAACCCGACTGCAAAGGAAAGTGAAGGTGGGGCACAACAGCATCCACCTCAGCCATCGCCTCAAAAACATCGGGCGTCATGTCTTTCGGGTGCGGACTGGTGTAGCGGACCCGCTGGATACCTTCAATGGCGCCAACCTGACGCAAGAGATCGGCGAACATCGGGCGGATGCGCACATCTTCGCCCGCTTGGCGGGCTGCCAGCGAAAGATCTCGCCCATACGAGTTGACGTTCTGACCCAGCAGGGTGATCTCTGCCACGCCCTCATCGGCCAGCCGGCGCGCCTCGCTCACGATCTCCGACGGTGACCGGCTGATCTCCTTGCCTCGCACCGAAGGCACGATGCAAAAGGCACAGGAGTTGTCGCAACCGATCTGGATAGTGAGCCAGGCCGCATAGTCGGTTTCGCGTTTGACCGGCAAAGCAGACGGGAAAGCCTCGGCCTCACCTTGCATAGCCTCTTCCCAGATCTCGACGACAGGACCATTGGCGCGGGCCTCAGCCAATAGGTCGAGGGCTCGATGCACATTGTGGGTTCCAAAAACGACGTCGACATGGCTAGCCCGCTCTTGGATCTGCTCCCTATCCTTTTGGGCAAGACACCCGGCAACCACGATCTGGAGATCCGGTTTATCTTCTTTCAGCCCCTTCAGGTTGCCGAGAGCACCGTAAAGTTTGTTGTCGGCGTTCTCCCGAATGCAGCACGTATTGAGGACGATCACGTCGGCCTCAGCCGGCTCCTCGGTTGCCGAATAGCCATCCTCTTCCAACAGACCGGCCAGGCGTTCCGAGTCATGTTCGTTCATCTGACACCCGTAGGTTCGCAGCAGATAGCGCTTTTCTTCGTGCACGGTTCAAGGGTAGACGGGGCGACAACAATACCGGAGGCGGAAAGGGCACAATGTACGGAAAGGGCACAATGTAAAAGCAGACCGCAGAAGCAGACCGTACAGCAGACCGCAGAAGCAGACCGTTCCGACTACCCCCACCCAGGCCTTGACTCCACACAGCGAACATCTATGAACCTCAATCCGAACGACCCCCGGTCAACGGAACGCCCCCGCACCATCACCCCGAAACCAACACAGCAGCTCCCGGCGATACCGTCGTCCGGCCCGCCCAAGGCCTTTGAGCCCCGCTACAAGCCCCACCACTGGCTGTTTATGGTCATCGGGTGGTGTCTTGTCCTCTTCTGCACCTGGGTCCTCTATCTCCGCTACCAGCCCGTGAGTGGTTCCTTGACCATCGCTCTCGTCGGCCTCTTTCCAGCCCTCGTCGTTCCGCTGACCGTGGCCGGCATAGCCGCCCTTATCAGCCGAAGCCCAAGCCTCCGGGTAGGAACCGCGGCCGTGGCTGCAGCTTTCGTCTTCACGGTAAACCCGTTCGATGCGATCATCGGGTGTCAAGCCACCACAAGCGACGACCAGATCAAGCTCCTCACCGCCAATGTCCTTGTCGGAGACGGGACAACACCCGAAGACTTCGCCGAGACGGTCTTTCTTCACCAGCCAGACATCATCGTCCTGCAGGAGGTCAATTGGCAGTTCTACGACACGCTGCAGCGTCACCCCAACATGAGCAGTTTCACACATCGAAGCTCCGACGCAAGCGAGTATCCGGTTGGTCTTTTGGTCTGGAGCCGTTGGCCGATCGATCAGGTGGTCGGCGAACCCTTCGGTGAAAGCAGCAAGATCACGGCCACAGTCATGTCGCCTTACGGGGCTTTCGATGTCTCCGCCATTCATACGACCGCCCCATCACAGCCTCGCAACGTTCAGCCATGGCTAGGACAGTTCGATCAGTTGGCCACTGTCGACGTGTCGACCCCAAAGGTTCTGGCCGGCGACTTCAACGCCACCGAAGACCACTACCCGTTCCGCACCCTGCTCGGTCGAGGATGGAGCGACGTGCACGACAACAAGGGCTGCGGACCAGATTCGACCTGGCCAACACGGGATCTGCCGATCGCCATCTACCGGCTCGACCACGTGCTGCTCACCGATCACTTCGAAACGCTGGGAGTACAGCTTCTCGCTCCCAAGGGCAGCGATCACAAGCCGGTGCTCGCCACCTTCAGGTTCGCTGACTCCACCGAGAACTAGTCGGCCTCGCCGCCGACAGCCGATTGATCGGCGACGATGACAGAGTGTGAAGGGCGGACCAATCCAGCCGGGATCGACGGGTCTGCGGCGATGAGCCGTTGCAACATCGCCGTCTTCTCCGAGCCGCTTACCAGCCAGACGACCATGCGGGCCCGATCGAGACAGGCTCGCGTGAGGGAGAGCCGCCGGGTGCGATCGGTGGGTTCAGCCAGGCCGACGTATGATCTCAGCTCCTGGCTGAGGGAATCTCCAGGAAACAGAGAGGCGGTATGACCGTCGACGCCAAGACCAAGGTGGACGACGTCGAGCACCGGCGGTTCACCCGCGAGCTCAATCAGCTCGACGGCAAAGCTCTCCAGAACCGCGGCGGCCGTCGCCCTGGCCCCCGGCTGCGACCAGTCGACATCGACCAGATCTCCAACCGGCAGGGGAAGCCAGCGGGCGCCGGTCGATCCGAGGGCGAGCTCTTGTGGAGCGAGGTTGCGCTCGCCACTGCTGATCGGGGCGATCCGTTCGTCGACCTGGAGGATCGTTACCGATTCCCAAGGCAGGTCTCGACGCCCCAGAACTTCAAAGACACGTCGAGGCGATGAACCTCCGCTGATGGCGAAGGTGCATGAGCCTCGGCGGTTGACGGCGTCTTGAATTCCGGCGGCGAGGACGTCGGCGGCCCGCCGGTCCCAGCCATCATTGTCGACGGCGTCCAAAACATGAAAGCTCTGTTCAGCCACGGCCTATCGCCACCCACCAGGCTGCTCCCCCAGCGAGGGCCGCGTCATCGCCTAGTGCCGCTGTTGCCAGCTCGATGCCGTCGCCACCCATTGGACCAAAACGTTTGAGCTGTCGGGCGAGGATCGGCTGCACGATGTCTTCATTGCGGCCGACACCGCCTCCGATCACGATCATCGATGGCAACACCATCCATGCCAAAGCGACGACGCCTAGGCCAGCAGACTCGATTGCTTCGGTCCAGATATCAACCGCTCCTTCGTCGCCTGATCGCACCAGATCAGCGAAGGCTGAACCGCTCTCGGCGTAGCCGTATTGTGCTGCACGGCGGGCGATCGCGGTTCCGGAGCCATGGTCCTCGACGGTGGCTGCCTCACCCCTGGCGGCGGCAACGCGATCGATGATGAGGTGCCCTACTTCAGAGCCCGACCGGGAACCCCGAACGAGCCTGCCGCCAACCACGCTGCCAGCCCCGATGCCGGTTGAGATCGTCATGTACGACACATCACGGTGGTCTTTGCCCGCACCGAAGGTGGCCTCGCCCACGGCAGCCAGGTCGGCGTCGTTGGCCATACTGACCGGCAACCCAGCATGATGGGCCAACCATTCTTCGTTTAACAAGGGAATCCACGAGGCGGGGAGGTTGGGAGCGAGCAGAAGCCTTTCGGCCTCGTGGTCGACGATGCCGGGAACGCCGACAACAACACCCTCGGCTGCCACCCCCGATCCCGCCTTCTCGGCCACCTCCCGGGCCATGTCGGCCAGGAAGAGGGGGCTGGGGTCAGAAACTGGGGTCAGACGTTGCGTTCGCTGCACGATGGTGCCGTCGTGGTCAACGACCGCGGCTCGACAGTGGGTGCCGCCCAGATCAATCGAAACTGTCTTCATCTACCTACATACTCCACGCTTGCATACTCCGCTTGGCGGATCATAGTCGATGGCACAAGAGGCGGGGCCGATCACTAAGCCGCCTAGCCAGCTCGGAGCGTGACGGTCGCGCCATACTAGGAGCGTGTCAAGCCGTCAGCTCATCGTTCTGGGTACCGCTAGCCAGGCACCAACCCGGTACCGGAGCCACAACGCCTTTGCCCTGCGTTGGGATGACCAGCTCGTCCTCTTCGATCCCGGCGAGGGCACGCAGCGCCAATGCACCTTGGCCGGTGTTGCGATCGCCCGAGCGACCGGTGTCTGCATCACGCATTTCCACGGCGACCACAGCCTTGGCCTACCGGGGGTGATCCAGCGGCGAGCCCTGGATGCTCGATCTCGCCAGGGCGGCCTACCTGAACTCCCCGTGTTCTACCCTTCCGACGGCGAGCACTATTTTGAGCGACTGCGCTCGGCCACAATCTTCCACGACACGAGCAATGTGGTCGGCCGCCCGGTCGAAGCCAGCGCCGCTTCCGAACCGGCCTACATCGCAACGTTGGGCAAGCTCGACCTTTTGGCGGCGCCCCTGATGCACCGAGTCACGACCTATGGCTACCGACTGCAGGCACCCCCACACCGGACAATGTTGCCCGACCGGCTCCACCAGGCTGGCATTGCTGGCCCCGAAGTGGGACAGCTGATCGACCAGGGCTGGCTAGAGACCTCCGATGGCAGGCGAGTGGATCTCGATGAGGTGTCCGAAGTCCGACCAGGGAAGGCGATGGCGTTCATCATGGACACGGTTCCTTGCGCCGCCGCCCTTCGCCTCGCCAAGGATGTCGATCTCCTCGTTTGTGAATCGACCTATCTCCACGAGGAGGCCGAGCTCGCCGACCGCTATGGACACATGACGGCCCGCCAGGCTGCCGAACTGGCGGTTGAAGCCGGAGCACGGCGGCTCGTTCTCGGCCACTTTTCGGCCCGCTACCCCACCACCGAAGCGTTCCAGGCCGAGGCAGGGGCCATCCACAATGATGTAGTCATCGCCCATGATCTCCTGACCGTCGATGTGCCCTAAACCGCTCGCTGTGTCGGCTCGAGCCGTAGCCGCCAGAAGGCGAAGACCAGCATGACGCCTGAAGCCACAATGCCGATCATCGACAAGACGTGATAGCCAGCCATAGTAAAGACCACCCCGGAGACCAGGGCAGCTGAACCACTCACGATGCTGGTGACCACGTCGGCCGCCCCTTGGCCCGCAACCTGATCGACCCCGTCCAAGGAATCGGTGAGCAGGGCGCTTGAGCCCACCATGCCAAAGCTCCATCCCAAACCGAGCAGGTACAGGCCCGGGAACATGAGCCCAGCTGGCGCTTCGCCAGCAAGAGCCGTCATGATGGTTGCGATGATAAGGACGACAGCACCGACCATGATGGTCGGTACCCGGTCGAACCGGTCGGCCGCCCACCCAGCGATAGGGGCAAATGCGAACATCCCAGCGGTGTGCGCTGACAACACCAGGCCGACGAGCTCGACACCCTGGTCGTGAGCAGCCATGTGAAGCGGCGTCATCGCCATCACCATGACCATCACGGCTTGCGAGATCACCAACGCGACCACCGCAAGAATGGCCATCGGGCTCTGCATGATGGCCGCAACACCCTGACCGAACCCGGCGGTGCGCGGCGATTCGACGGAGTTTAACCCTCCGCTGACGGCCAACGGATCTGGCCGGAGAAAGAGCTGCAGTACGAGTCCGGCCAGCATGAAGAACCCGGCGGAGTAGATAAAGGGGCCGACGAGTGGATCAAGGCCACGGGACTCGGCCAGGTCGCTGGCTGGACCGGCCAGCGCTGCGCCACCGACGGCGCCAATCGTCGATGCAAACACGACATAGCTGATGGCCTTGCCGCGGTTGCTTGGCACCGCCAAGTCGGCGGCCGCATAGCGAGCAAGGTTTGTTGCACCCTGGCCGACGCCGAAGAGCACGAGGCCGAACAGGTAGGCCCACAGCAATCGCCGGTCGCCGCCAACTACCGCTATCAGAGCACCGACGGCCGCAACCGCGTAACCCACGATCAGGCCCGGTCGACGACCCCGAAGACTCATGTAGGAGCTGAGTCGGGTGGCGCTAAAGGCTGTGCCGATCGTGATAGCCGCAGTCGAGATGCCAGCCCACAAGCTCGAACCTAGAATTTTCTCGGCCAGCAGGGCAGCGACGACGAAACCAACCGACATCGAAGCACGGCCGAAGATAGCGCTGAGGAACAGGGCACCGAGCGTGCGCTTCTGCAGGGCGCGAATCTTCGGAGACTCGGGGTCAAACGTCTCGGTGTCGTTCATGCGCGCCGCCAAGATCGGTGGCTCCGCGGACGAGTCCACCTGGTTTGAATTGGTCACACTGCTCCCCTCGGGAAAGAGAACGGAGAGTTCGGGGCCTGTGGCTCCTGATTGGGACTCAGGTCAGACTCTTTCCCGTGCCTTACCATTCTAGGCTCTCGGCGTAGCACGACCGACAATTCAGTGGACCGGCGAGGTGCCGCTAGCTCGTTTCAGGTCAGTTGGGTTCGATACGAAACAAATCGATGTTGAACTTGCCGCCGTTGAGAATCGCCAGCCGAACGACATGGGTGCCAGCCTTGATTTCTCCCGGTTCGGACACCAGCTCGACCCACGTGGCGTTACCTCCGGTATGTCCGACGTCGAACCTGGCGAAGCGTACCCCGTCGATTTGTACGGCTAACTCTCCAGGGTCTTGGTTGGTCGAGGACACCTTCACCGTCGCACGGTAGGATCCGGCCTCTGGCACCTGGACGGTGTACTCCAGCCACTCGCTGGTGCGGGTTTTCCGGACGTAGTAATCACCCTCATCGGTTACGTCGATGTCGACCGACTGCTGTTTACGAAGGGCCGCGCCGACGTTCTCGACGTCAAGGTCGTTGTAGGCCTTGCCCTGGCCGTCGCTATCGAAGTGCTCAGCCTGGATCGTGCCAGGCAGACTATGTTTTCTGAAGGGTGGGCCAGCACCAGCAGGGGCAGGGTCTGGCTCTGGCTGAATTGGCTGGCCGATCGTGGTGGCGGTGGTCGGCGGTCGGCTCGTTGAGGGTAGTGTTATGGTCGACGGTCGGCTCGTTGAGGGTCGAGTTGTCCACGACAGCACCGTGGCCGTTGACGAGACCGTGGCGGGCACCGTACCAGCGGTCGTCGCAGGCTGAACGGTGCTTGTCGAGGATGAGCCTGTCGATGGAGCGGACGTCGATGTGACCGACGTAGACGTTGCCGACTCCGATGTGACCGACGTCGATGCGACCGACGTCGATGCGACCGACGTAGATGTGACCGACTCCGACCCGTCGGTTTCACTCGCCTTCTCTCCGCCATCCGGGTCGTCGCTATCTCTAACGTCACCTGCCGTTGGCACGGACGCGACCAACGTCTCTTCATCTTCGTCTCTGTTGTCATCTGCATCATCGACGCCAAACAGGTTGCGGAAAAAGCCCGTCGATCGGCCGTCATCGGTTTCACCGCCTTCGATCATCTCGGAAGCAATGCCCGGCGCAACCGAGTCTCCGTCTCGAGCCCGTTCACGAACGGTCGCCACCCCTACGAGCACGATGGCAGCGAGTACCAGCGAAACCAAGATCTCGCGGTGAAGCGGGGTTCGAAATAGATGATCGAAGACCAAGAATCGGTCGAGAAGCGATCGCCGCCCACCATCAGGAGGCTGCATTGGTGCCGATGGGCTAGACCCCAGAACCAAAGGCGGGCGTCCTTCAAGCATCTCATCGCCGCCGTCCACGTCACGCATCGCTACCCGCCACTCCCTAGACTCTTGACCGACTTGCACTGCACACACAGCGACCTACACCCACGGCGACTTACACCCACGGCGACTTACACTGTACACACAGCGACATGCTTGTGGTCGCACGCCACGCCTAGCAGTAGCCGAGCTTCTGCGGCTAGAGGCCTAGGGGCCCGAAATCACGAACCCACAGGTCCGCCCTCGATTGTCAGACCGTTGCGTGAGGGGTGTTTTCGCGAACACCGGATGGGGTCACACGAACGAATTCGGATTTCTCCCAGAACTCCTCGATCGTACGGGCATCGCTGTAGCTCATGCCGGAACGTAGGCCAGCCACCATGCGAGCGATCACCTTCGACGCCGAACCGCGGTACGGCACGGTGCCCTCGACGCCTTCCGGTGCTCGTTGCTCGAAATATTCCTGGTCGACAACCTCGCCATGACGAAGCGCCCGACGTTCCAACGCCTCGAACGATGCCATGCCTCGCACCCGTTTGACAAGGCCGTGCGCCGATTGTTCAACCTCGCCAGGGCTTTCCTTGGTCCCGGCCAGGAGGCTACCGATCATCACCGTGCTGGCGCCGGCGGCAAGGGCCTTAGCGATATCGCCAGACGTCTTGATGCCTCCGTCGGCGATGATCGGGATGCGATCACCGTCGGGGGAGATAAGCGGGGCAGACGCGCAGTTGTCTATCGCCGTTAGCTGGGGAACACCAACGCCAGCAACCAGCCGCGTGGTGCAAACCCCACCAGGGCCTACACCGACCTTGATCGCGTCGGCGCCAGCAGCGACGAGATCTTCGGCTCCAGCGCGGGTGGCGACGTTACCAGCGATCACGTCGACGCTAGGAAGCGCGGCCTTGATCTGGCCAACGATTTCAATGGCATGATTGGAATGGCCGTGAGCAATATCGAGAACGAGCACGTCGACGCCAGCGTCAACCAGCGCTTGACTGCGCCGTTGCGAATCACCGTCGGTACCAACGGCGGCCCCAACGTACAAGTCTCCTTCTGCCTTCACCTTGCCCACCATCTCGGCCTGCACCTCGATTGGCAAGAAGCGATGGATAATGCCGATGCCCCCGAGCTGTGCCATCGTCACCGCCATCTGAATCTCGCAGACCGTGTCCATGTTGGCGGCCACAATCGGGATCGTCAGACCAATGCGACGAGAGAGTTTGGTCGCGATGGACACATCTTGTCGCGAACGAATCGACGAGCGCTGCGGGACGAGCAGCACGTCGTCGAACGTCAACCCGAATTCGACGGTTGAAAGGCCCACGTTCACTTCCTAGCTTCCGGTGTACCAGGGACCTTTCTAGCGTAGCGCCCGCGAAGTCGAATGGCCGGTACCCGGTTTCACGAACCAGGTACCGGCCATTCGGCCTCTACAGCTTTGCCTTCTCACGGCGTGGGTGATGCTTCCCCGCATCATCCGCCGCAAGCGGTGCCACTAGTCGAGGGTTACCGCTTCGCCCTTCTTGTCGGACTTGGCTGCTTTCGCCGCCTTCTCTACCTTGTCGGCCTTGTCGGCCTTCTCGGGATCGCCATCAGCCTCACCGTCGAGATCGATTACCTCGGCCTCATCTGGCTCGTCGGACTCGATCAAACCAACGGCTTTGAGAACACGATCCTGAATCTCCATTACGAGGTCGGGATTCTCGATGAGGAAGTTCTTGACGTTCTCTCGACCCTGACCGATCTGCTCACCTTCATAGGTGTACCAAGCGCCCGATTTCTTGACGATCTCCTGGTCGACGGCGATATCGAGCAAGGAGCCTTCACGGCTTATGCCCTTGCCATACATGATGTCGAACTCGGCCTGCCGGAAGGGAGGGGCTACCTTGTTCTTGACAACCTTCACCCGAGTGCGGTTACCCACGACCTCGGAACCGTCCTTGAGCGACTCGATCCGGCGAATGTCCAACCGAACCGAGCTGTAGAACTTGAGAGCCCGACCACCCGGCGTCGTCTCGGGCGAACCAAACATGACACCAATCTTCTCTCGCAACTGATTGATGAAGATACAGATGGTGTCAGTCTTGTTGAGGTTGCCAGTGATCTTGCGAAGAGCCTGCGACATCAGACGGGCCTGAAGACCGACGTGATGGTCACCCATCTCGCCTTCGATCTCGGCTCGAGGCGTCAGTGCAGCCACCGAATCGACCACGATTACGTCAACCCCGCCTGAACGAACCAGGATGTCGGCGATTTCAAGAGCCTGTTCGCCGGTGTCGGGCTGCGAGATCAAGAGCTCGTCGACATCGACCCCAATAGCTCGAGCGTAAATGGGGTCCATGGCGTGCTCGGCGTCGATGTAGGCGCACACACCACCATTGCGTTGAGCCTCAGCTACCACGTGCATGGCAAGCGTTGACTTACCCGACGACTCCGGTCCGAAGATCTCGACCACGCGGCCTCGCGGGAGGCCACCTACACCCAGGGCAAGATCGAGAGCCAAGGCCCCCGTCGGCACCGTGCCGATCGACAATGTCGTCTTCTCGCCCATCTTCATTACGGCGCCCTTGCCGAACTGCTTCTCGATCGAGCCGAGAGCCATGTCAAGCGCTTTGTTCTTTTCCACAGTTGCTCCTGTCCGGGACATTCAAAATTTTGGTTCGGGGGAATGTGTCCCAAACCGTAGAGATGAGGTGTGACAGTGAATCACCACCAACGGAATCACCGCCAACGAAATCATCGCCAACGAAACTAGCCTGCAAGAAATTGCCTGCGTGTAGTTTGGCTACTGGCCGCCATCCTAGCTACGAACCTTTGTTCGGTCAACCATTTCACGCATCCTCTTTCCAGAGGGCGCTTAGGACATCCCCTGCCCGCGTCTCCACCTCCAACCCTCGCGCAAGCTATGCTCAGCATCCGTGGGCCACTACCGTCGCAGAAACCGAGGGCTTATGGCCGTCGGCACGACGGCGATACTCGTCTTCAGTGCTCTGCTCAGCGCCTGTTCCGACAAGGAACCCGTCATAACTATCGAGGAGCGACTAGAGGCCATTGAAGGCCGCTCGCTATCGGAGGCCGAGGTAGCTGAGCTCCGCTCGGTCGCTACCAGTCTCTGCCAGCTGGACGACCTCGTGCTCGAATCGCTGTGGACAAAACTCACCCTCGAACAGTTCGACTTCCAAGATTTCGTCTTCCAGATCGAATGCCCTGATCGGTCTACCTTCTATGCCTTGAGCACCGGGCGAGTAGTCACCGACGAAGCAAAAGAGGCAACCGCAGGCGTCATCTTGCCAACGACGACCAGACCGGCGCCGACGACAACAGAATCGACAGAACGAACCTCATCATCTTCTACGACACGGTCGTCGTCGACCACCTCTAGCGCTCCAAGGCCAGCGACGAACGGTTAACGAAACGGGGCAGCAACCTCGGTTAGGAAGCGCTCCGCCATCTCGTCCTTCGCCGCCCCATCTCCAAGGTTGAAGTCGGGCACGATGACCTCGTCGACGCCCATCTCAGCGAAGGACGCCAGTTGGGCTTGGAGCTCCGAGGCCGTGCCGATCAACGATGGTCGACCAGGATGGTTGGCTCGAATCTCGGCCGAACGGGCTGCATCGTCACAGAGGAAAAGAAGGGCGACAGCGGAACGCTGAATCGAACGAGGGTCTCGCCCGAGCGTTTCACAGTGACGGTCGAGCACCCCGATCTTGTGGGCCATGATCTGGGGGTCGGCCCAGACATTCCATTCCTCGGCGTACTGGGCCACCATGCGAAGGGTCTTCTTCTCCCCTCCCCCACCGAGCAAAATCGGCAGCGATCCCTTGGGCTTCGGTGCCAGCGGAGCGTCGGTGAGCCGGTAGTACTTGCCATCGAAGGAGGTCGACGATTCGCTCCTCAGCGAGCGGATGATCTGTAGGGCTTCTTCAAGTCGCTCAAACCGCTCGGTAAACGTTCCAAACCGTAGGCCATAGGCCAGGTGTTCGTTTTCTTGCCACCCCGAACCGATGCCGAGCACTACTCGACCCCCCGAGATGTGATCGGTGGCAACCGCCTGTTTGGCCAGCACTGTCGGATGGCGGTAGGTATTGCCACACACCAGCGGGCCGAGACGAACCCGTTGGGTCAAGACCGCCAGCCCCGAGAGAATCGACCAGACCTCGTGAATCGGTCCTTGGACGTCCTCGGTAAAGGGCATGAAGTGGTCGGCGAACCAGAGGCCATCCCAGCCCATATCTTCACTGACGACGGCGCTACGCGCAATCTCGGGCCATGAGTGCTTGTTCCCAATCCAGAAGCTGAACCGCATACGGGGACCCTAGTTCGAATCTTCGGTGCTCGCAGGTCGAAGCTGCAACAAGCGATTCCCGCCTCACTGTGGTCGCCTAATTGAGCGGCCGTTTGCGAAAAACGTGGGCAGAGAGCACGCTTTGCCTATAGAACTATGGTTATGAGCACGAGCCAGGATCCCTTCACCGCACCGTTTGGAACGCTCTTCGGTGAACGCATGACCGTCGCCCATCTCAACGAGGGTGTGTACACCTATTCCGGTGAAGCGAGCCCGGTAGAGAATTTCTCCCTCCATCCGGCAACCCACGCACTGCACTACGGCAGCACATGTTTCGAAGGGCTCAAGGCTCATCGCCAGGTCGATGGCTCGTTGGCCATCTTCCGTCTCAACGATCACGCCAACCGGATGGTGCAAAGCGTTGGGAAGCTCCACATGACCCCACCCGACGCCGAGATGATCTCTACCATGATCATCGACGCGGTAGAAGCTAACGCTTCGCATACACCCGATCCGCCAGGATCGCTGTACCTTCGCCCAACCCTGATCGGCACCCTGCAAAACATTGGCGCTGCCGCCTCGCCAAGCACCTCGGCCATCCTCTACGTGCTCACCTCACCAGTTGGCGATTACTTTGCTGGCGGCGTGCGCCCTCTCACAATCTTCATAGAGACAACGACACCACGCACCACACCCCAGTTCGGCATGGTTAAGAGTGGCGCTAACTACGTGATGGCGCTCGGCCCGACGCTGGACGCCAAACGCGATCACGCCGCCGATCAGGTGCTCTTCGCCACGGGCGGCGACATCACCGAAACCGGGGCCTCAAATTTCTTTCTGGTCGACGACGACCGGATCATCACTCGCAACCTCGACGAATCCTTCCTTCATGGGGTAACCCGAGCATCGATCATCACGCTGGCCACCGATCTGGGCTACGAGATTGAAGAGCGGTCCGTTCCGGTCGACGAACTGGTGGCCTGGGCCGAACACGGAGAAGCCTTTCTCTCCGGCACGGCCGCCGTTGTCGCCCCCGTCGGTCGCATCAAACTCGACGGTCACGACATCACCGTCGGCGATGGTCAACCGGGTGCGAACACCCTGCGACTACGCGAGGCCCTGACCGCCATCCAGGTCGGCAAAAACCCTGACCCGCATGGCTGGCTTACGGCTGTTAGCAGCTGACCGAGCTTTACGCCGCGCCGGCCAGCATCCGTCGTAGCCGGTCGAGCAAGGTAATGGTGGAGAACTGGCGAATCCGTTCCCGATCGCCGGGCAGGCGAATCGTCCAGGTCTTGGCGCCGTCGGGGGTAACCACTGCAAGACAGGTTGTACCAACCGGCTTACCCTCAGCCTCGGCCGGGCCGGCGACACCGGTCGTTGCCAGCCCCACATCAGCATTGAGGAGCTTGCGCACGCCTTCGGCCATGGCCAAGGCTGCCTCCTCTGTCACCACCGAACCCTCGGGAACCCCGAGCAGGGATGTCTTTACTTCGGTGTTGTAGGCCACCACCGCGCCGCGCATCACGGCACTGGCTCCAGGAACAGCACAGATGCGACCGGCCACGTAGCCGCCGGTGAGCGACTCGGCCACCGCGATGCTGAAAGAACGATCGACGAGGGCCTTTACCACGACCGCTTCCATATTTTGGTCGTCGAGACCAAAGACGATGTCGCCGATGATGGCCCGCACCGTCGCCTCCTCGGCGTCGAGAATCTCAAGCGCCTCAGGCTCGGAGACAGCCTTGGCCGTGATCCGTACCTTCAGGCCTTCCACGCCGCTAGCCAGGAAGGCCAACGTCGGATTGCCGAGACCATCGAGCGCTGTGATCCGATCGGCCAGCAGCTCAGCGAGCGCAGATTCCGAGGCTCCCCACGTGCGCAATACCCGCGAGCGGATCACCGATGGCTGACCGGAACGAGCTACCAAATCGCTCAAGACCGTGCCGAGCACCATCTCGTGCATCTCGTAAGGCACACCGGGAACGGCGTAGATCACCTTGTCTTCACCGTCGAACGTTATCGGGCAGACAAGCCCAGGGGCAGTGCCGGGTTGCTGGGCTATCGGACGTGCTCCCTCCGGCACCATGGCCTGGGATAGATTGTTCGACGGCATCTCGCGGCCTCGAGAGGTGAACATCTCTTCGATACGGGCGGCGATGGCCGGATCGAGCACCAGCTCAGCTCCCATGAGTTCAGCGATCACCTGCCGAGTGATGTCATCCTGAGTCGGGCCGAGGCCACCACAGCAGATGACGGCATCGCTGCGACGTAGTGCCAGTTCAAGCGTCGCTCGGATACGGGCTGGATTGTCACCAACTTTGGTTTGAAAGTGGGAGTTCAGACCGGCGGCCGCAAGCTGCTCACCGATCCACGACGAGTTTGTATCGACAATCTGGCCGAGCAAAAGCTCCGTGCCGATGGCAACGACTTCGACGTTCACAACGTCCTCCCCTTCACCTCCTTGCGGGAGGTTGGTCGACTATTCGGCCTGAATTGTAGTGAGCGCCGGCAGCACTATCTGTTCCAGGTTCGCATCGAGCTCCGACGGAGCAGAAACCAGGATCACATAGATCTGAACGCCGTCACCGGCCAAGGTTTCAAACCACTCGACAGCTGTTGCGTCGGACCGGCCGACCCGGCGCTGCCACGCTCGATCGAGCTGGCTGGCGCTCAAGGTCGAGCCTGCGGTCCCATCGAAGGCAGTCGGTTCGGTGAGATCGACCTGCCACGTATCTTCGATGAACCCTGCGAGACCCGCTCCCAACTCCGGACCACCGGCAAGCTGATACAACTGGGTGGGATCGAGGAACGACTGGCGACGGTACTGATCTCCATCGAGTGCGCCAGTCGTCCAGTCCGTAGGGCGAACCGTTGAGATCGTAAGACCGAGCTCGGCAACGTCGAAGCTAAAGGACTCCAGTTCAACACCATCAGGGTCGGCGGCGAGGAACCTGACCTCTTCATCGTCGAGACACGACGAGTCGGGCATAGCGCTCGGATCGTCGAAGAAGGCAGACACGATACCGATTCCGCACTCACCACCGGAGACACCGTGTGACTGATGGGGACCGACGACAAGATAGCTGTTGGTGAGCGACGCAGCGGCCGATTCGGCCCAGCTGATGGGTGTAACGGGATCGAAGTAGCCCGCCATCAGCAGGGTGGGCAGATCGCTGGCAACCGGCTGATTCGATGAGGCTGGTGCCTGCCCGTTCTCGAAAGCATCGCAGGTTAGAAAGGCCTTGGTACCTGTATTCGATGCGAGCTGGAAGGTGTCTCGCAACCCGAATGGATCGGGAGGATCGGTTACCTCCGCCGGGTCGGCGAACGAGATCTCTTCATTGCAGGCAATAGCGAAAAACATGCCATCGGTGAAGAAGCGTTCCGTACTCCGGATCTGGCCAGCGAACGTCTCGACGACCTCGGTGCGGCCAGCCTCAAGGTCGGTGGCCAGCTCGGGCAGATCCGAGAACCAACTCGGCGAATAGAGCGACTGGGTGACCATAGCGACGAGGGTGTCGCCGGTGAGGTATATCTCGTCACTGTCGCCAGCGATCCAGTCTCGCGCTTCGATACGTTTTGGCGACTCCTGGAGTTCTCCGGCCAGGCTCGCGAGACGCTCCCCCAGATCGCCTTCGGCCGCACACTCAGGCTCGGCGGCACATGCTGCTACCACGTTCTCGAATGATTCGGTGAAGGTCAGCGGATTCTCAGCCACCGAGTCGACCTCGGGGGGATAGACCGAGTCGAGCACGGCGCTGCGCACACCGTCGGGATGTTGACGCATGACTTCGAGGCCAAGCTTCGTCCCGTACGAGATGCCGAACAAATTCCACTGCTCATAACCAAGGGCTTTGCGGATGGCGTCTACATCATGAGCGTTGTTGATGCTGTTGAAATCTTGCAGGTCGATGCCATCGCTGAGCAATCGCGATCGACAGCTTGTCAGGGCCTCGACGAACTGCTTGTCGGCCACGTCGTCATCAACGAACGGCGTGTCCTCAAGATCACGAGAAAGGGCTTCAACTTCCGAACAGTCCAGCCTGGGGACTGACAAGCCGGCACCACGTTGATCAAAGACAATAACGTCGCTGCGCTCCAGCAGCGGAACCACGAGATCCTCCGCCGAGAACTGCAACGTTTCCAGAGCGTGCCCACCGGGGCCACCCTCGAGGTACACGACAGGGTCGAGCTCGGGGGTTTCCGACGTCGACTCGAACAGAGCAACGGCCAGCTCTACCTCGCCATCACCTGTTGTCCAGTCCATCGGAACGCGAACAACGCCACATACCGGAAGAGGATCGACCGGTAGATCGGCGGCGCACTCGGCCGGTTCAAACTCGGTCTCGATATCAACGGCCGGCGCCAGCTGGCTCTCATCCGAGGACGAGTTACCGGCCTCGGAAGCATCGGTGTTGTCCTCATCAGCAGGCGCCGGATCTGCGTCGCCTCGGTCTGTTTCAGCACCGGATTCAGCGTCACCTGAGCAGGCGCTGACGGCCAGAACGAGAACGATCATCAGACCAAGGAAGCGGGCCCGCGAGCGGTTGTGGTTCATCGCTCGCCTCCGGAGCGGAGCGATGCTTGCCCATCGATTGCGTACTGAAAAGCGGTGACCAGGGTGATACCAACAGCAAGCCATAACAGGCCATCGGCAATCCAGTGGTTGTTCTCCAGTGGTGGGAACATGGCGGCGGCGACGGCAAGGCCTTGCACAAACGTCTTGTATTTGGCCAACTTCCGCGAGGGAATCGCCAGACCACGTCGGGCCCAATAACTGCGGTACACGGTGAGACCAACCTCTCGGACAGCAATGATCGTTACGGGAAGCCAACCGAAACGCCCGATAGAAACCAGCACATAGCCGACGAGCAGGATGACCAGCTTGTCAGCCAACGGGTCGAGAAAGGCGCCAAGTCGGGTGGGTTTGGCCCGACGGGCAAAGCGTCCGTCGAGGAAATCGGTGGCGCCGAGGAACCAGCCAAACCAGAAACTCAACCACCAGGGGTTGCGGAAGGCAACCATGACGGCCAGCAGGGGTGCACCAACGAAACGGATGATCGTCAATGCATTGGCGGCCAGAGCCCAAGATTCAGACCCGATGAGGTCCATCCGCTCCGCACTGTCTGCACTGTCCGCGCTGTCCGCACTCTCCGCCGCCCGCCGCTCCATCAGATCTGCCTGTCGGCGCTGAGCGCTACTTGCTCGGTCGCCGCGACCGCAATCAGGTCTGGACCTTCTGAATCGGTGATGTACACCGTGGCAAAGGTGCCGGGGGGCAACGCTTCGGGCACCCTGATGATGCCGTCGATCTCGGGCGCCTCGCCGGCTGAGCGAGCAACACCAGGCCGATCGACCAGTACGCGTTTCGTCGAGCCGATAAGACCGGCTCGCTTTTCTGCGGTGATGCGATCCTGCATCTCCCCTAGTTCAGCGAGACGTTCCGCCATCAGGCCGGCGGGAACCTTGCCATCGAGATCGGCACCGTAGGTACCTTCCTCTTCTGAGTAGGCAAAGAAGCCACACCAGTCGAGGCGGGATGAGGCCACAAAGTCGAGCAGTTGATCGTGATCGGCCTCGGTCTCACCCGGATAGCCAACGATGAAGTTGGACCGAAAGGCCGCCTCGGGTTCACGTCGGCGGATCTCGGAGATGCGCTCGGTGAAGATGTCACCGTTTCCCCAGCGACGCATTCTGCGCAGCAGCGGCGGGGACACATGCTGGAGGGAAAGGTCGAAGTAGGCCACGTCGGTAGCGAGGATGGCGTCGATCAGATCCTCGGAGAGGTCGGACGGATAGAGGTAGAGCAGCCGAACCCAGTCGACCTTGGCCGACACTCGGCCGATCAGGTCGATAATGGGCCATCCGAGAGGTTCGCTTTCGGCCCTGGCTCGTTCGGTTCTCATCGATTGGTCACGCCCGTAGGCGGCCAGATCTTGAGCCACCAGGACAACCTCGGCTACCTCCAGCGAAGCAACCTCATCCAGGATCGACTCGGTCGAGCGCGACCGCTGCTTACCTCGGAACGAAGGGATAGCGCAGAAGCCACAGTTGCGGTCGCAGCCTTCGGCTACTTTCACATAGGCCCAAGGCGATGCAGAACGAGGGCGGGGCAATTCGAGCAGATCGAAGGCGGGCACCGCGGTTGTAGCCTCGGACGACGCGCCGGCTGGTCGGGTAGCCCCAAGCGCAACCGGGACACCTTCGACCGGTGCAATGGCAGCCGTTACCGACGCCCCAAACGGCGCAACCAAATCGACCTCGGGCAAGGCCTCGGCCAACTCTTGGCCGTAACGCTCGGCCATACAGCCGGTGACCACAAGTTTGGCGTCACTCCGCCGGGCTGTGTCGGCAGCGAGGATCGTGCTGATCGATTCCTGCCTGGCGGCATCGATAAAGGCGCATGTGTTGATGACAACAAGATCGGCGTCCTCAATCCGGTCGGCCGGTTCATAACCGCCCGCGCCCATCGTGCCTGTGAGCTTGTCGGAGTCGACCTGGTTCTTCGGACAACCAAGTGTCTCAATCCAATACTGTGCCATCGGCTCTTAGCGTACCTGTTCCACCTGTTCAGGAGTCCGGCACTTGAGCTGAAGCCGCTCGGGATCGTTCCAACCGAGCCATGACCAGAACAACGCCGCCTAACAGGCTGACAGCCAGACCGATACTCGCAACCCAGGCGACCAGGGATCGCCCTTGTGACGGCACCGTGTCGGGGCTGAGGCGTTGAGGCTGGGTCAGATCAGGGTGGTAGGCGAAATGGAAATCGGCTTCGGTGAAGTCGCCGTCGGCAGAGGTCATGGTGTAGCCGACGATGTAACGCCCGGTGGTGGTCAGCGGCTCCTCGATCTTGTAACGGATGAGATGGCCGTCGCTCACCACCATCGCGCCAGCAACCTCATCACCGTTTGGATCAACAACGGTAAGAACGACTTCGCTGACCGGTTCGACGAAGACGAGGTCGATAAAGTCGATGGTCCCTCCGGCTTGCTGGCCGGGACCGGGTGAAGCCTGCAGCAGATCGGTATGGGCGCTAGCTGGCGTCGACCACAGAACGGAGGCAAGGCTGAGGAGGCCAGCAAGAAAGCAACCGAGGACGGCTCGCCTTCCAAGCTCTGCGATTTCCGCTGCCTGTCTGCCCTTCATCAACCGCACCGGGAGGACCCTAGCGGCTCCAGGCCTACGTTACCGATTGAACGGCAGCCGAAGCCCGGGGACTTCCCAACGACACGAAACGAGACGCCCGCTGCCCGAGAGGGTCACGAAGGCGGTGGTCATGTCGGCGCCACCAAAACAAATGTTTGTGGTCAGGGGGTCGTCGAACGGAACGTGACGGTACGCGCCCTCCGGCGTCACGCTCGTGATGCCACCCTTGCGAATGGTGGCTACACAGATGTTGCCGAGCGAGTCGACGGCCAACGAGTCAAAGAGAGGGCCGCCTTCGGGGTCGGCGAGCACCGACCCGCGATGCTCAGGCCCAAAATAGCCCGCAATCTCGCCAGGGCCGGACAGTGGCCATTGGTAAAGCCGACCCTGATGGGTTTCGGCGACGTAGAGCATGTCTTCATCAGGTGAAAGACCCACGCCGTTCGGTGCATCCAAGGGGAACACGACTTCGCGGATCTCGGATCCGTCACTCTTGGCGTAGTACAGGCCTCCCCGATCCCGCTGACGGGGTCGAGTTTTGCCGTGATCGGTGAACCAGAAACCACCGGAGGAATCGAAGACGAGATCGTTTGGACCCCGCAACATGATGCCGTCGACCTCGTCGTAAAGAATCTCGACCTCTCCGGTTACCATGTCGACCCGCTGAATCTTGCCACCGGCGTAATTGGGCGCCTGGTTACCCGGCATGGTCAGCCCATTGACCTCGTGCCAAACGAATCCGCCGTTGTTGCAGATGTACATTTTGCCATCGGGGCCAACGGCAGCCCCGTTTGGGCCACCTCCGAGCTCAGCGACGACGTCGACATCGCCCTCGGGCGAGACACGCGTCAAGGTCCCCCGCTGTATCTCCACCAGCACCACGGATCCGTCGGATAGCCACACCGGCCCCTCAGGAAACTGAAGGCCACCGGCGAGAAGCGTCGTCTCAAGAGGCGTTCCCGGGTTGAGAAGAGTCAACGTTCTACTGCTCCTGGCTCGTTCGCGTGGTCTCGTCCGCCTGCAGACCCTCTACTGCTCAAGATACTAGGCTCGGGGCGGTTCGACCCAGACGAAAGCCGGACATCAGTGAATGCCTGGTCTGAGCTAGAGCTGCAAGGCGCCGTTCGGGGTCTCCAGAGTGGCGGAGACGACTGCTGGGTGGCCAGCACCGACCTCGATGAGACCAAGCGACTCCTCGTTGAGATCGAGTTCGGCGAGAGCAGCGTTGATGAAGTCTGGGTCGGGATGCTGGAGCGACAAGGCGGCCAAGTGGCATCCCTCGACAGAATCAGACGCAGGATGGGGGGTTCCGTTTCCCCATTCGATCAGGAAGGGAACGATGCCCTGCTGTCGTTCGTCATTGGGGACGGCGAGCTTCCATGACAACTCAACCCCATCCGGCCTCGTCCTCGCCATCGACTGAACCTCTCCAGGGATAGCCTCGGTCGCCGCCAGGCGTGCAACCGATGATTCGACGTCGTCGACCGCTACGGCGAAGGTGGCGAACTTGATCTCGCCAGGCTCAAGACCATCGATGCCGAACGGTCGAAGGCCCGACGGCTTTGGTTGATCAGGATCGGGCCCGATCAGCTCCAAATAGGTGGAGGGTCCAAGTGAGACGAGAGCATTGCGCGTTCCGGCGCCTGGATGTGGACCACCAGGAGTCGGCCGAACGCCCGCGCTCTCTTCGAACCATGAAATCAAGGCTTCAAGATGGCCGCCAGCCACGACGAGATGATCGATACCGCTGCTCATACCTGCATTGCCCCCGAGAGGTTTTCCGGCTTAACGAGAATTGATCAAACCCCAGATCGGCAGAAATGCCTCTAGTGAGTCTGAAAGCTGCTTGCACTTTAGCGGCCGATGAGGTTCAACGCCTCCGAGGTGACCGAACCATCTGTTGCACTACCTGCCATCAGGACAACGGCCACGAGCCAGATGGCCAGCAGAATACCTGCCTCGACACGGTGCACCTTCTTCAGCGTGACCATGAATACCCACGCGATAACAGCTACCGCGACCATGCCAGCAACACCAACGGTCGCAAGTCCCCGATCGCCGATCGCTCCGGCGCCGACCACAGAGATCAGGCCGCCAACGGCCAGGCTGTTGAACATATTGCTTCCCAGAAGGTTCCCGAGGATCAACTGGGTTTCGTTCTTGCGGGCCGCCGCAATCGCTGTAACCAGCTCGGGCAGTGACGTGCCGATAGCGACCAGGGTGAACCCGATGAAGCCGCCGCTCAATCCGAGGCTCTCTGCCACCGCTGTCGCCCCCCATACCAGGAGTTGAGCGCCTGCGACCGTGCCGACGAGGCCGACGAGGGTTCGCATCGCCTCACGCCAAAGGTTTGAATGGTCTCCACCATCGCTGTCGAGCGAATGATCTACCGCCTCGTCAACTCGACCACCGAGAATGATCCAAGATATCGCTGCGACCAGCACGCACAGCAAGACGATGCCTTCCCACCGGGCCAGGCCATTCAAGGTGAAATAGGCAAAGAGCAGAACCGAGAGCAGCGACAGCGGGGCTTCTCGGGCCAACACTGACGGGCTGACACGAAGCGAAACGATGAGGGCCGCGGCGCCGAGCACCAGCGTGAGGTTGGCCACGTTGGAACCCACCACGTTGCCAACACCAAGATCAAGATTCCCATCGGCAGCCGCGAGACCCGACACGAGCAGCTCGGGGGCGCTCGTGCCGAAACCGACGACGACCGCTCCGATTACGACTGGAGAAATGCGCAGCGAACTGGCTACGTTTGCTGCGCCTTCGACGAATTCATCGGCGGCCCGGGTCAGAAGAAACAGCCCGACAACGATCTCGATAGCGGCCACGACAAGGCTGGGATTGACGAGCAGCTCCACGCCTGGAGGCTACAAGGTTGCCGCTGCTATACCAGCGCGAGCGTCCTAATTTCGGGGTTCATTCCGGCAAGACCAAGACGGGCTCGACGAGCACAACCAGATCGCCGACTAGTCGTAGCCCGGAGGCGGTGCTAGTGCTGGATCTGCCCCCGATGAGAAATCAACGTCGAAGTCGTCATCGTCGTCAGGGTCGAACGATGCCTGGGGGCGGACCGGTGCCGGTACATCCTCAGATTCGTCATTGGGATCGAACACGTCGTTGAGATCGAACACCTCATCAGGATGAATCGTTTCATCTTCGGGATGAATCGTTTCATCTTCGACGAGATCTTTGAACCCGAAATCGGTGTCACCATCGATATCGAACGGCGTGTCCTCATCGACCAGGAGAGCCGGGTCCGGATCTGCGACCACCCGCAAGGCAGGCGCTGCATCTTCGGGCCTGTCGTCAGATCGAGACTTCGAGGTGCCGCCAGCGTCGTCGACGACCGATTCAGCCTTGTCTGGATTGAGATTGAGCACCGGATCGGGATCGAGAGACGGATCGAGACCTGGCCGTTCAGCTACCTTCTTGGCCTTGATCGCCGGCTTGCGGACCGGCGTAGCCGCCACATCGGCCGTTTTCACCGCATCGGGGACGGGCACGTCGGGCTCTTCAGGAACCGCCTTGTCGGTTTGAGGTTTTGCCGACGGCGACTTCGCCCGTGGCTGCTGTGGCGAAGCCACGGGTTCCGGGTTGGGAAGCTCGGCCAGGGTCCACTGCCGCTTCTTTGGCTCAATCACCACTGGCTGCTGATCGGTGGCACTGGCCGCGACCGTCGATCCAGCGGCCGATGGATGCGAACCGCGGGACGCGTCGAGCTCGGCTTGAGGCTCAAGAGTGGCCGGTGATGGCGGTGCGGGCGCCTCGGCTGGGCTGGGAGCAGGTGCGGCCGACGAACGTTGCACGCCCTCGGCGTCCAAGCGATCGGCCGGGCCCTGACGGGTTTCCTTGCGGGTCGGCAGCGCCGGCGACTGCGCCCTGGAGGGCGCCGAACCGCTCGACCTGCGGGTTACCTGGGCGGCTGGCGCTGCGGTACCGACCGGCCATCGGCCAGCATCGAGATCTTCGGCCGTCATCAATACTTCGCGTGCCTTCGAGCCAACGGAAGGCCCAACGACCCCTCGTTCCTCGAGAAGGTCCATGAGACGGCCAGCCCTTGCGAATCCAACCCTGAGCTTGCGCTGAAGCATCGACGTCGAACCGAGCTGGGAACGAACAACGAGTTCCATCGCTTGCAGCAAGAGATCGTCGTCACCTTCATCACCGGTAGAACCACCGGGAATGAAAGCACCCATCTCACCGCCGGCTGCCTCTTCCCCCAAGACTCGTGAGTCGTAGATGACGTCGGGAGCCTGCTGGATCCAATGATCGACGATCGAGGAGACCTCCTCCTCGGTCACCCATGCGCCCTGGAACCGGGTAGGCGTGCTGGTGGTGCCGTCGTTCAGCAAGCCGTCGCCGCGGCCCACCAGCCGCTCGGCACCAGGCTGATCGAGGATCACGCGGCTGTCGGTTAGCGAGGACACAGCAAAGGCGAGTCGAGCGGGGACGTTGGCCTTGATGAGACCGGTGATCACGTTTGTCGACGGGCGCTGAGTGGCGATAACAAGGTGGATGCCGACAGCGCGAGCCTTCTGAGCGATCCGACAGATCGACTCCTCGACGTCGCGGGCGGCCACCATCATCAGGTCGGCAAGCTCGTCCAACACGATCACGATAAAGCTGAGCTTGGCGTAGGCCTGCTCTTCGCCTTCAGGCCCGCTGAACGTTCCCATGGTGCCGTCTTCGACGGCCTGGTTGTAGCCGGTGAGATCGCGGAAGCCCACATCGGACAACAGGTCGTAGCGTCTTTCCATCTCCCGCACAGCCCAAGCGAGGGCATTCGCCGCCTTCTTCGGGTCGGTCACGACCTCGGTCAAGAGATGAGGCAAGCGCTCGTACTGGGTCAGCTCAACCCGTTTCGGGTCGACCAGAATCAAGCGGACCTGATCGGGAGTCGAACGCATAAGGATTGAGGTGAGCATCGAGTTGATCGAACTCGATTTGCCCGACCCGGTCTGACCAGCGACCAGGAGGTGAGGCATCTGGGCCAGATTGCACATGATCGTGCGGCCCGTGATATCACGTCCGAGCGTGACCTCAAGCGGATGCACCGCCTTGATTGCCTCCTCTGAGTAAAGGAGGTCGCCGACGGTGATGACCTGACGTCGAACGTTGGGAACCTCAACACCGATGGCTTGCTTGCCCGGAATCGGGGCCAGTATGCGAACATCGGGCGTTGCCATCGCGTAGGCGATGTCTTTGTGGAGCGACGTGACGCGGGCAACCTTGACACCCGGGCCGAGCTCCAGCTCAAATCGGCTGACAGTAGGGCCGACCACAACACCGATCAGCCGTGTCTCCACACCATGCTCAGCCAGTGCGTGCTCAAGCCGGCGTCCGGTCTTCTCAACCTCGGCCCGGTTGACATCTTGCGACTCGGAAAGGCCGAGCAGCTCCATCGACGGCAGGGTCCACTGGCCATCCGGCGGCTGAGGAACGGCCATAGCCAGACCTTCGGCCATGGCTGCCTGCGGCACCTCGATCACGGGTTCTGGCGATGGCGAGTTCTCCCAGCTGTTCTCAGCTTCGCTCGCGTGATCGGCCACTTCCTCTTGGCGCAGTCCGCGGGTGCCGAACACGTCGGTATCGGGGTCGTCGGAACGCTTGACGCGCGACGCCCGAAGGTCTATGTAGACGTCAGAATCCTCAGCGTCGGGATCGTACTCGGCCGACGGATCATCGTCCTTGCGGGCCACTCGCTGTCGCGAACCGGTCCCCTCGTCGCGCTCTCGACCGAAGTCGATGTCGTCAACACGGTCTCGCATCCGGCCGAAGGCAAGTCCCATACGTTCGGCCAGGCTGTCAGCCGCGGTGCCGAGCGACAGTTGAGTCAACAGCACGGCAGCGGCAACCAGCATTGTTAGCGTGATGAGAATCTCGCCGACCAGACCGAACGCTTCGTCCATCGAGCCGCCGATCCACACCCCGATCCAGCCACCGGCCGAGCCGAGATCGGCAGCGGTCGAACCCCAATGGGGGCGACCACCGACCATGTCCATGATGGCGAAACTCGCAGCAAACAGGAAGCCGAAGGCCAGCCACCGGTAGTAGTCAGCCTGCGTGCGTTTCCGTTTTCGGCGACGCTTGCGCTTCGTTCGCAGTAGCTGAAAGCCGGTGCCGATCAGCAGTAGCGGGATGAGAAAGCGAGCGAGACCGAAAACGGTCCCGAACGCGTCGACAAGGATCCGTCCGAGGGTGCCGATGGCACTTGTGTACAGGCCAAGACCGATAAGAAGGCCAAAGGCGATGAGTGCCAGACCTTGCATATCTCTGCGATCTTCTTGGGCGCGACGCTTTGCGCTCTTCTTGCGTACCGGTTTGCGTCCGCCCGTAGCCCCTCGACCGGAACGTGATGGGTTCCGAGTTGATATTGCCACAGTGGTTGTAACACTAGCCGCAATCAGCTTTGAAGTGGTGTACCCACATCGATCACTTGCGCTTGCGGCCGCCGCTGTTCTTGTTGCCCTGCTTGTTGCCCTGCTTAGCGCTTTGCTTGGCCTCATGGGCGCCGAGCACAACCGGCACAATCATCGGACGCATCCTTGTGCGTCGGTTCACGAACCGACCCAGTGTTCGTCTGGCCGCCTTCTCCAGGCTCTGGCGATCTCGAACACCGCTGCGCAACGATTCTTCGATCACGTCACGCACTTCTTCGGTTGCTTCCTTGCGCAGCCCGTCACCTTCAGCGCCGTCTACCCAACCACGGCTCAAGATCTCCGGCGATCCAACCATCTCAGCATCGGCTCCCCGAATCGAGATCGTGATGACGGCGGAAACGAATCCATCCTGGCCAAGAATTCGGCGAGCAAAGAGAACCGACTCGTCGAGCGACCCGACCGAACCCGCCATATAGATGTATTCCGCTGAGATGTCGTCGGTGCGCTCGATGCCTTTGTCGGTTAGAAGCACCGAATCGCCGTCGGAGCAGAGAACGATCTTCTCTGGATCGGTTCCCATCCCAGAAGCCAGCTTGGCGTGCTCGCTCATATGGCGGAACTCACCGTGCACGGGGATAAACCACTCAGGCTGGACGATCGAGTGCATGACTCGAAGCTCCTCAGCCTTGGCGTGGCCGGTGGCGTGCACTCGGGCCACACCGGAATGGATGACCTCGGCGCCGAGACGGTACAGACCATCGATGACGCGAGAAACGCTCGACTCGTTGCCAGGGATCGGATGCGAGGAAAGAATGACGCAGTCGCCCTCTTGGATCGTCAGCCACCGGTTGTCGCCCGAGGCCATACGGGCCAACGCCGACAACGGTTCTCCCTGGGAGCCAGTGGAGATCACACAGAGATCAGCGGGTGCGATGTCTTCTACATCATCGATGTTGCGGAGCTTCGCATCGGGGATGCTGAGGAGCCCCATATCGCGGGCCAGCCCGACGTTGTTGTTCATCGACCGGCCCATCGTCGCGATGGTGCGGCCGCTCGCGATGGCGGCGTCGGCGATCTGCTGAACGCGATGAATGTGGCTAGCAAAGCAGGCAATGATGATACGCCGACCCTCACGAGCTCGGAACAGGTCCTGGATCGATTGGCCGATCGATGTCTCGGACTCCGAGAAGCCAGCCGACTCAGCGTTGGTCGAATCGCAGAGGAAGAGGCGGATACCTTCGTCCTTGGCGAGATGGCCAAGGCCGGCCAGGTCGGTCAACCGGTCATCGACCGGCGTCATGTCCAGCTTGAAATCTCCCGAGTGGAGAAGAACGCCCTGTGGCGTATGGAAGGCTGTGGCGAACCCATGCGGCACCGAGTGGGTGACCGGGAAGAACTCCAAGTCGAAGGGGCCAACCTGGATGCGATCGCCATCGGAGACCTCGATAAAGGTGGCTCGGTCAGCCACATCGCGCTCGTTGATTCGGTTCTTGGCCATACCGATCGTCAAGGGTGAGCCGATGATCTTCAGCGGGATCTCTTCCAACAGGAAGCTCAAGGCGCCGATGTGGTCTTCGTGGCCATGGGTGGCGACGACACCTTCGACACGATCCGCGTTCTCTCGCAGGTAGGTGAAGTCGGGCAGGATCAGGTCGACACCTGCATGGTCGGCCTCAGGGAACATGATCCCGCAATCGATGAGCATGATGCGGCCGTCGATCTCGATGGCCGCACAGTTGCGGCCGATCTCGCCAAGACCACCAAGAAAGGAGATACGTACTGGACTGGGCATCAGACGGCCGCCCGACCGAGACCGGCCAACACAGCGTGTGCTCGATCCGCAGCATCAGCGGGCGCTATCGCCATCGGCGGTCGGGGCATCCCGACCGGCACACCGAGCAGATTCATGATCACCTTGGTCGGCAACGGGCTTGGCGCTTCATCTCGGTTCGCATAGCTGAACGATTCGAGCATGGCGGCGTTGAGTCGGCGAGCCTCGTCAACTTTTCCATCGCTGAAGGCCGCGATCATCTGCGACATCTCGGTGCCGACCCAGTGGGTCGCTACGCCAACGACACCGCAAGCCCCGACCGAGAGCAGAGGTAGTGTGAGGCTGTCGTCACCGGAGTACCAATCGAGCGCACCATCGACCTCGGCGATGACCTCGGCCGAAACCGCCGGCCGACCGCCTGCATCCTTCATAGCGACCACATTGTCGAGTTCGGCCAGCTTGACGATGGTTTCGGGCTCCATCCGACGGCCGGTTCGGGTTGGTACGTCATAGATCATGATGGGCCGATCGGTGGCCGCAGCCTGTTGAGTGAAATGGTCGACAAGGCCAGCCTGCGAGGGACGATTGTAATAAGGGGAAACGGCCAGAATCGCGTCGGCTCCCGTTTCGGCAGCCATAGCGGTGTTCTTGATCGCGGTCGCCGTGTCATTTGAGCCACCGCCTGCAACCACCTGATGGTTGGGAATCGCTTCACGGACAGCGACGAAGAGCTCTCGCTGCTCCTCGAAGCTAATGGTCGGTGATTCGCCGGTCGTGCCAGCCACGATCACCCCGTCGTTACCATGCTCAACCAGGTACTTGGCCAGGTTCTGTGCAGCCGGTAGGTCGAGTGCGCCGTCGGCGTCGAAGGGCGTAACCATAGCGGTGAGAACGGTTCCAAATCGTGCCATCTCAGGCTCGCTTTCCAGATCGGTGAGGTGGAGAGGGGCAGGCCATCGTGGAGATATCCCAGACTGAGGGCCTTCGGGGGCCAATCATAGGCTCTTCGCACGGCTTCTCAGGCGACTTAACGCTTCTTGGCCAGATCGGAATTCGTGGCCGGGCCCTCAACCGAGCGTTAGCTATGCTCCGCCAGGACCGGAACGCCGCCGCAAAAGCGCCCCATAGAAAAGCAGCGTCAAGAGGGCGAACACAAACCACTGGACGGCATAGCTCAAATGGGAGCCTTCGGTCAGCGGCGGCAACGGCACCGGCTCGGGGCGAAGTGCGGATGATGAGCCGTCAACCTCAGGCGCGACCTGAAGCCAGTTCGACGCCAAGTCTGACCCGAGGCGAACCTCAACCATGTCGGTGTTCAGGCGAGGCATCTGCTTGGTGGTACCCGTGTCATCGATGCCGAAACGTTCCTGCTCCACCGAGGGCCGGACCCAGCCGAACACCTCGGTCCGGGTCGGCGCAGGGTCGAGATCCTCAACGCCGATCGTGACAAAGCCGCGGTTGAGAGCAAGTAAGGAGCCGTCGTCTAGGCGAAGAATTCCCACCACATACTCGCCGGCCTGGGATCGATGTGATCGGTTCACCACGCGAGCGAGGTCCGACTCCAACAGCTCGCCTGAAACCCTCACCGGTTGGTACTCAGGGAGAAGATCGATCTCTGAGGCCGAAAGTACGTCCATAGGCGGGGTGTTGAGCGCAGCCTCAACCTCGACGTTGACCAACTGACGTTCGTCCAACCGCCTCAGCTGCCAGAAGCCAAAGTTGACGAAAGAAACCACAACCACAACAGCGATCAGGTGAGAGAACAACCAGAAAGGTTGGCGAGCGAAACCCCAATCGGGACTATCGCCGTCGACGACGGTGGATTCGTCCGGTTGGCGTGACCGCTCAGCTGCATCGGTGGGCATCACCTCCAAGGATACTTCTTTGACGATGAAGGCGAACGGGAAGGTCGCGGCGCCCACCGATGGGCCCCAAGCGAACATCAGAGGTCAAACTGGCGGATTTCGTGCCAAACCGCGCCC
This sequence comes from uncultured Acidimicrobiales bacterium, assembly GCA_937922045.1. GTDB lineage: Bacteria > Actinomycetota > Acidimicrobiia > Acidimicrobiales > SZUA-35 > JAHELU01. Next base: position 59,316 of record CAKZXA010000001.1, read on the forward strand.
GGTTTTCGACACAACGGTGCGAGACTCGCTTGGTGAACGATGAGTCCACAGGCCACGACGACGCAGCGGCGGGCAGATTTGTGCGCGGCCGCCCCCCTCGTAAGGCAATCGTGCGCGTCGTCATCGGTCTCGTCATACTCTCCCAAGTGTCGGCCCTGGCTGCCGACCTCGTCGTAGCTGGCATTGTCGACAAGTACCCGGCCTTGCTCATAGCTCTAAACCCGCGCAACCGGAATCTGATCTTCGCAACAAACCAGCTCGAGGCCCTCACGTTCTACACGGTCGGTTTCCTACGCCTCGTCGCCTCTGACCCGCTCTACTATCTGCTCGGGTTCTGGTACGGCGACCGAGCGATCGCCTGGACCGAGCGGCGTAGCCGTACCTACGGACCGCTCATCCGCGACGGCGAAGCCTTCTTCCGCAAGGCGTCGTATCCGCTGATCTTCGCCGCTCCTAACAACATCATCTGTGCCTTGTCGGCGGCCACCGGCGTCAAGCTTCGCACCTTCATCGCACTCAATATCAGTGGAACGGTCTTTCGTCTCGTCATGGTCCGCCAGGTAGGAGAGGTGCTTGAATCTCCGATCGACCGGGTTCTCGACTTCATCGCTGCCTATCGGCTTCCACTTCTGATCGTGTCGGCGATAGCGGTGGCCTGGACTGTCTTCGGCGAATTCCGGGGGAACAACTCAGAGCTTCACATGCTCGGCTCGCTGGCCGATGACGCCACGAAAGATACCGAAGCCGCCACCGATACAACGCCCAACTCAGACGCCGGGGCCTCAACCAGTGACACCGCCGACGGCGAGAACTAGCTGATCTCGACCGGGAGCGAAAAGTAGACCCGCTGGTAGCCGCTGTCGGTGGCCCGGTGTGTCTCGGTGAATCCGAGACGCGGGTAGAAGGCGAGATTCTCGGTCATCAGCTCATTGGTGTAGAGCCGGATTTCTTCCCGAGCCTCACGTTGTGCGTACTCGGTTGCGTGAGCGAGGAGAGCACGGCCGATACCGGCCCCCTGCGACGATGGCTCAACGGCCACATTGTCGACATAGAGATGGTCTTGCTCTAACCACATCACGATGAGACCAGTGATGCTGCCGGCATGAGTCGCCACCCAGACCAGGCCGTCATCGACGAGCTTGCTGTAGTTGGCCAGCATCGGTGCCGGCATTCTGTCCATGCGTTCGGTGTAGGGGTGATAGGCCGCGATTACCAATCCTTCGACAATACTGACGTCGTCCCCGGTGGCTTGCCGAACCTCAACCTCGGTCTTGTCGAGCAAGCCCAGCTCCATCAGGAGGTTACGGTTGAAAGGATTGATGGGGATGCCCCTCATCTGTTCAGTGGTGAACCACTCGATGCGGTCCAGCTCATCCTCATCGGCTTGAGGCTCCCCGGCCAGACGGGCCGAATACACCACGCCTACACAGGAGATGCGGTGACCGTTGGGATAGGTGAGCTGATACTTCGGTCCCCCATAGGCATGGATGATTGGACCGAGCACGAGGTCGCACCCGATCTCTTCGCTGGCCTCCCGGCGTGCAGCTTCGGCTGGCGTGTCCTCAGGCTCGATCATGCCGCCGATCGTGATCCAATCACCGATGCCGGATCGACGCCCAAGCAGGTAGCGCCCATCACCATCATCGATGAGGAGGGTCACGGTTGGAACGAGGAGCTGACGGGTACCGATCAGCTCTCGAATCTCAGCGATGTAGGGAGATAGAGCCATAGTAGAGATGTCGGTCGATCCCTGGCCGGGCTTGCGCCTAGATTCCCAACAACCGATCGAGTCCAACGGTGAGCGATTCTCTCGCATCGCCAACAGCCCGAACCGCCATCAGCACGCCAGGCATGAACGAGGAACGATCATAGGAATCGTGGCGCAGGGTGAGTGTTTGCCCGGCGGCGCCGAGGATCACCTCTTGATGGGCTGTCATGCCCCGCATGCGAACCGAGTGAATCGGTATCCCCCCAGGGCCTTTCGCTCCACGGGCTCGCTCGATCGTCTCGGTCTCAGTTGGGTCTGGGCTCCAGTCGGCGCTCGCATTCGCCATACGTTCAGCCGTGCCGATTGCGGTTCCCGAGGGGGCGTCGATCTTTCCATCATGGTGCAGTTCGATGATCTCGCCCGTATCGAAGTAGGGCGCTGCCAGCTCAGCGAATCGAATCATGAGCACTGCCCCGATGGCGAAGTTTGGGGCCAAGAGGCACTTCGAGCGGTCGAAAGAGGTAGCGATAGACCGATGATCGGCCTCGGTGAAACCCGACGTTCCGACCACGGCATGGATGCCGTGGCTGGCACAGAAGTCAAGATTGGCTCGGGCGGCGTCCACATGAGTGAAGTCCACCATCACATCGACGATCGGATGACCTTCGGAATCCAACAGCTCGTCAGGCCCAGCGGCGATGGGCAAGGTCGAATCAGCCAGACCAGCGACCTCTCCAAGGCTGACACCGCTGTACGACGGATCGACGGCGCCAACAAGTGCTAGGTCGTCGGCGTTCGTGACTGCGTGGGCCACCGTTGTTCCCATACGACCGCCCACCCCAAAAACACCAACTCGAATCGTCATGCTGCTGAGCCTAGGACGCCGGCATCGCACTGACCACCACAACGACAAAAGCACAAGGGCCGTAGGTGCACGCCATGTGCGCCTACGGCCCTCGCCTAGAAGGTTCTAGATTCTTGTGTTGTCGACTACCGCTAGCGGCGGCTACGACCCCGTCCGCGGCCACGGCCACCACGGTCATCCTCAGGCACGACAGGCGCACCTTCCGGTCCGAGATCGCCAAAACCATCGACGGAGAAATCATCTTCGAAGCTCATCTTGATGGAGTCATCAGGAGCGCCGCTGTCGCTTTCACGACCGCCGCCACCGCTGTCACGACCACCGCGGTCTCCGCCGCGGCCGCCACGATCCCCACCACGACCACCGCGGTCTCCGCCACGGCCGCCACGATCCCCACCACGGTCTCCACCGCGGCTGGAGCCATTGGAGCTTGAGCGACTGTAGTCATTCTCATCGCCGGAGATCTTCAGCGAGATCTTGCCATTGGGATCGATGTCCTCGACCTCAACTTCGACTTCCTGACCAAGCTCGAGTACGTCCTCGACCCTGTCGATGCGCTTGCCCTGTCCAATCTTGGAGATATGGAGCAGGCCGTCACGGCCCGGCAGGATGTTGATGAAGGCACCGAACTTGGTGATGTTGACCACGCGACCGGGGTAGGTCTCGCCCACGTCGGCGGTGGGAGGATCGAGGATGAGTCGAATCTGGCGTTCAGCCTCATCGACGACCTCGCGGTCGGTAGCGGCGATAGCCACGATCCCGACCACACCATCGTCGTCGACAGAAATGTCGGCGCCGGTCTCGGACTGGATGGCGTTGATGACCTTGCCCTTCGGCCCGATGACCTCACCGATCTTGTCGACGGGAATCTCGAAGCTAACAATCTTCGGCGCCCCATCTCGCACGTCGTCACGAGGAGCGGCGATGGCGTTTTCCATAACCTCAAGGATCTTGAGGCGGGCTTCCTTGGCTTGCTGTAGCGCATCGGCCAAGACATCGGCAGGGATGCCATCAATCTTGGTGTCGAGCTGCAGAGCGGTCACGAAGTCGGATGTACCCGCAACCTTGAAGTCCATGTCACCAAAGGCATCTTCAGCGCCGAGAATGTCGGTAAGCGTGGTGTACTTGCCTTCGGCGTAGACGAGGCCCATGGCGATACCGGCCACCGGGGCCTTGATTGGCACGCCAGCGTCCATCAGCGAGAGGGACGAGCCGCAGACCGAAGCCATGGAGGTCGAACCGTTTGACGAGAGCACCTCGGAGACGAGACGCAGGGTGTAGGGCCACTCTTCGATAGAGGGGACCACCGGAACGAGGGCTCGCTCAGCGAGAAGGCCGTGGCCGATCTCACGACGCTTCGGACCTCGCATGAAGCCCGTCTCGCCGGTGCTGAAGGGCGGGAAGTTGTAGTGGTGCATGTAACGCTTACGATCGGTCGGATCGATACCGTCGATCATCTGATCCATGCGCTTCATACCCAGGGTGGTGATGTTGAGCACCTGAGTCTCGCCCCGCTGGAACAAGCCAGAGCCGTGGACGCGGGGTAGAACCCCAACCTCAGACGACAGAGGACGCAGGTCGGCGATTCCTCGACCGTCGATTCGGAACCCGTCTTCTACGATGCGGCGACGCACCACGTTCTTGGACAGCGACCGGAAGGCAGCTTTGAGCTGCTTGGTAGCAAGCGCTCCCCCATCGGCTGCGTCAGCGAACTGAGCGTTCAGGGATGCGAGCGTCTCGTCGCGTAGGGCGCCTTCGACAGTGCCTCGTTCGGCCTTGTCGGCAATGCCCATCGCGTCGACCATCTTGGCCTCGGCGGCGGCGGCAACGGCAGCGTACTGCTCGTCGGTGTAGTCGGTCTGGACCGGGTAGTCCATCGGCGCCTTGCGGCCACCAGCAGCCTTTACCAACTCCATCTGGAGGGCAATGGCTTCCTTGATGTACTTCTTCGACTCGTCGAGAGCCGTGGCCAGTGCGCCTTCGTCGACCTTCGGTGCGCCGTTCTCGTAGTTGTTCCACGAGGTTTGGGTGCCACCGGCCTCAACCATCATCACGGCGACGTCGCCGCTATCGAGTTGACGCCCAGCGACCACGATCTCGAACGATGACGCATCGCCCTCCTGGAAGGTGGGGTGCGGCAGCCATTCACCGTCGGTGGTGTAGGCCAAGCGAACAGCACCGATGGGTCCTTCGAAAGGAACATCGGACACCATCAGCGCCGCGGAGGCGCCATTGATAGCGAGAACATCGTGCGGGTGCACCTGGTCGGCCGACAGAACCGTGACGACGACGTGAGTCTCGTTGCGGTAACCGGCGGGGAACGAGGGGCGGAGCGGACGGTCGATCAGGCGGCAGGTAAGCGTGGCCGAATCGGGAGCCCGACCTTCACGACGGAAGAACGAGCCGGGAATTTTGCCGGCAGCATAGGAACGCTCTTCAACGTCGACGGTGAGCGGGAAGAAGTCAATGCCATCGCGAACGTGCTTGGCACCGGTGGCGGCCACCAGAATACTGGTGTCGCCCATGCGGGCCATTACGGAACCGCTAGCGAGGCCGGCAAGTCTGCCGGTCTCAAGGTACATGTCGAGACCATCACCATTGGTGACAGTCCCTGATACGGAAATTGCATCCGCCATAAGGGATCTCCTGGATCTGTAGTTGTACAGACGACCTTCGTCTGCTTACTGACAGGTCAGATCCCAGATTTCGATCACTCGACTCGACCAAGGCGCCGTGTCCCGTCCAGCACCTGAAAGGTGCACTACGACGGCGGGCGGCGGTTCCCTTCGCTCCGAGGAATCGGAAACTGGTAGCTGACCTACCTCTTTGTTGATTAGCGTGCGGCCTAGCCCTCCGGATTTGATCCTGACAGGCCATGCCTACGCGGGGTGCTACTGCACCGATGGCTAGCATAGCGGCGATCAGCTGCAAGTTGGTGGAACCAACACCAACCGCTCTTCACCAACACACCGACAGCTAGCTCGACCAGTCCACCGCAGGCACGGCAACGCTGTCGAGAAGGTTGCCGTATCCGACGTCCTGCGTCGGCCCCGAGATGAAGCGCAGCCGGGTTGTCGTTTGCCCATCGGGCACCACGTAGGTAAAGGTGCAGCTCTTCCAACGACCCTGGTCGGTCGCCACGGTCCACGTCTCGCCCGCCCGGTCGGTGCTGCCAAGAACAACGCTCATCGAGTCTGTCGTCCTCCGACCGCGCCTGCACGTTGTTGTGCCCGGGTTGCGCTCGAAACTACCGTTGGAAAGCGACGTTTTAGGCGGGGGTGGCCTGGTCGTGGTCGTAGCTCGGGTCGTCGTGGTACGGAGAGGGCGGGTGGTCGTCTGTCGCTGGTTCCGTCGTCGTGCGCTGCGTAGTCGGCCGAGACGTCGTTGTCGTCTGTTCGCTCGTGGAGGTAGAGGTCGATGCCGTCGTGCTCTGCCTTATGGTTGTTGCTGGCCGAACGGTCGACGTCGACGACGCACCGTCCCCCACCATCACGCCTGTGGAGTCCCGGTTTCAGCCGACTCCACTATCAAAACTATCGAGAGGCGGGCGTTCGGACACATTGACAGCCACCGAGGACCCGTCCGCCGTCTGAAGGAGGAGCTCATCAAGGCTCGTAAACGGCTTACCTGCTGGCGAGCGCGAAAGGGCCGTCGCCATCACCTCGGCTGCCTGGACAGCGAGCTGTCGGAGCGGGCGATGTCGATGACGGCGTACTCCTAAATCGACCTGGCCGATCGAGCTGACCGAGAAGAGCTCGGCCACGTCAATGAGCATGGCGATCTCGACACCCCAACCCTGTGAGAACGGAATCTGAACAGCGGCCGAGCGGCGCAGCGCGTACTCTCCCGCCAACGGCTGCCTAACCGCAGCCAACTCAGAGAAATAGAGAGACAACACAGGGCGGGCCACAAGCTCGGTCGTTCGACCACCGCCTCCATCGTCTTCTGGGCGGTCATAGAAGGCCTTGATGAGGTTGAGCCCATCGTCTTCCAAGAGCGGCAACGCCAGGGCCAGAACCCAGTCGGTGGCAAAACTGGTCACATCAGCATCACACCAGACCGTGATGTCAGAGGTGGTCACGTGGAGCGAGCCCCACAACACGTTGCCCTTGCCTCGCCCCTGACCGAAGCGCTTGTTGATGGTTTCGATCGGGACGACCGTCGCTCCCGCATCCGAGGCGAGCCGGGCAGACTCGTCGGTGCTCTGATCGTCGATCACGACGAACTCATCGATCAGGCCCGGGGCGAGCAGCTCGGTGGTGATGACGTGTGCCAGCGCGCCGATCGTTGACGCCTCATTGTGGCACGGGATGCAAACCGCGATCGACGTGCCCGCTTTGGCAGAGCGAAAACGCTCGCGATCGATTGGAAGACCGAACTCGAGAGTCCTCACGCCGTCGGGCGTCATCATGGGGAGTTGGGGAGGGGTGTGGCGTCGCGTGAGACCAGCGTCGTCAGGCCGTAGAAAACGGCTCTGGGCTGATCTCTAGCGGCGCAGACCCAGCTCGGCGATCAGCGAGCGGTAGCGCTCGACATCGATATCGGCGAGGTAGTCCAGCATGCGACGACGACGACCAACCAGGCCCAACAGGCCTCGCTGCGTGTGGAAGTCTTTCTTGTGAACCTTGAGGTGCTCGGTGAGGTGATTGATCCGATCGGTGGCCAGAGCAATCTGTACCTCGGGCGATCCAGTGTCGCCTTCGCCGCGAGCGAATTTGGTCATCGTCGCAGCCTTGTCAGGAAGGTTTGCAGGTCGTTGATTACCCATTTTGATCGGTTCTCCTCAAGAGTCTTCGTTAGAGTTCGGGACCCGTGGCCCAGCCGTCGAAACCGCAAAGCGGGTTTCGACCGCAACCACCCACATCGATCGATGGGGACAGCTTGCCTCGTGTTGGCAGCTCCCCATACTACCGGCGATTTCCCACCTCACCTCAGGCGGTAGACAAAGCCTCACGGGCTGTGGCCACGTCTTGCGCAAGTTGGACCTGGAGGGCGTCGATCCCGTCGAAACGGCGTTCCTGACGCAGCTGCGACACGAATCTCACCCTCGCCTGTTCGCCGTAGAGATCGCCGTCAAAGTCGATCAGATGGGCCTCGACGAGCGAGTGTTCGGCGTCCTGGTAGAACGTCGGTCGTTTGCCAATATTGATGGCAGCTGGATAGACGCTCCCATCGGGGCGCTCGTACCAGGCGGCGTACACGCCGTCACCCGGGATGGAGCGACCGTGCGGCACCGCAATGTTGGCCGTCGGGAAACCGATCGTTCTTCCTCGCTCATCACCGCCGACTACCGGGCCCCGAGTTTCGTGAGGCCGGCCGAGCAGCTCGGCTGCTGTCTGTACATCGCCCTCGTCCAGGCAACGACGGATAGCGGTCGACGAGATCACTCGATCTCCCAACTCGCCCTCGAGTAGGGCAATACCAGTGACCGCAAAGTCGTATCGCTGACCCAGCTCGCTTAGGTGGTTGACGTCGCCGGCGCGATCCTTGCCAAAGTGAAAGTCTTCGCCCACCACGATGGCTCTCGTGCCGAGACAATCGAGCAAAACCGAGGTCACGAACTCCTCGGGGGTTTCCGACGAGCGAATCTCATCGAAGGGGACCACAAGGACGGTGTCGACACCGCAGGCCTCTATCAGTTCGAGCTTCTGCTCCAAATCGACGAGCAACCGGGGCGCCGAGTCTGGTCGTACGACCATTGCTGGGTGTGGATCAAAGGTGACGAGCGCACTGCGCAAACCTCGCCGCTCAGCCTCTTTGCGGGTCGCTTGTATCACCGCTTGATGGCCCAGATGAACCCCGTCATAGGTACCGATCGTCACCGCGTGATCGTGCTCGGCCCCCTCGCATTGGGCGAGGTCGGTTATCACGCGCATTCGTTCGGCTCCCGAAGCGCTACACGACGACTTGACGGGCACGCGTTGATCACAGTGAGAATCGTATCGCTCACGCCCGGGCGAACAAGCATCGGAGCGTGTTCTCCAGCCTCAATACTGTGTTCTCGAGCCTCAATACTGAAGAACCTTTACCGGCCACAGCTCACCTTCACGGTCTTCGTAGACGGCCAGCACGGTCCCCGAGTCGTCACGAATCGCAAGCCGACCCTTCTGGGGGGAAGGCCCAAGGGTTTGACCGTAGCCGACCCGAATAGCCTGCTCCGCATCGATATCCAGCGTTGGCATACCACGCAGCAGTTCGCCGACGGCCAGAAGCTCGGCTTCGTCGATACCACCCGCTTCGGCCAGCAGAAACGAGCCGACGGCGCTGCGTCGCAGGTTGCGGACGTGGGCGCCGCCACCCAAGGCGGTGCCGAGATCAGCAGCCAAGCTGCGGACATAGGTGCCGGAAGAGCACTCGATCTCGGCTCGATAGACCAGCGGTTCATCGGTGGGCTCAACCTCATAGCGGTGCACCGTGACCGGACGCGGTTCGCGCTCCACCTCCTTGCCTTCGCGAGCGAGCTCATGAAGACGCTTACCATCCACCTTGATGGCCGACACCATGGGTGGAATCTGCTCGATGGGACCGACGAACTGCTCGGCAGCCGCGCCGACATCCCCAGGCTGTAGCTCGATATCGTGTCGTGCCGTCACCTCGCCGGACGAATCGAGCGTTGAGGTCTCGACACCAAAGACGATCTCGGTGGTGTAGGTCTTGTCGACACCAGTCACAAACTGCAGCAGCTTGGTACCAACGCCGATGCCGAGAACGAGGACACCGGTCGCATCCGGATCGAGCGTTCCTGCGTGGCCCACCTTGCGGGTGCCGAATCGGCGACGAAGCTGATCGACGACATCGTGGCTCGTGCAGCCGGCCGGCTTGTCGATAATCACACAACCGGAGATACCGCTGTCGGCTCGACGACGGTTGCGAGCCACCTTACTCCTCCTCGTCGCCGTCGAACCCGACGTCGCCAGCATCGTCGTCAACATCATCCGAAAGATCGAGCGTGCTGAGAATCTCCTCGATCCTGGCGCCGGTACGAACTGCCGGATCGATCTGGAAGATCACCTCCGGCGTCTTACGAAGCCGTGTCTGGTTTCCGATCGCTGAGCGCATTGGCTTCGCGTAGGCGGCTAAGATATTGAGCAGTTCTTCGTCGTCCTCGGCTGTTACCTCGGCTGACGTTCGGTCGAGCGTGCTCACAAAGACCTGGGCCCGGTTGAGATCTGAATCTACCTCAACGCCGGTGATAGTCACCAACGGCAACCGATCGTCGTCGACACGATCCATAAAGTCGGCCGCTATCTCATGCAGCAGAGCATTGAGGCGAGCGGTTCGGGGGAAGTGACGATTTGTTTGGGGTCGGGCGGCGCGTCCCTGATTGCGTCTCGGACGGCCGCCTCCGCGCTGGTTCTTTCCTGATCCTCGAGCCATTAGGCGTCCTCCCACCAGCTTCGGTTGATTTCCAGAACATCGACTTCAGGTCGGGACCAGACGTATCGGTCAACACTGTCCATGACCGACCGCACATGGCTCACCGATGCACCGACGGCGGAAGCACCGATGGTCGTTCGCTGCCAGGTGTCGTGGTGATCTACCTCGGCTGCTCCAACACCATGCATCTGATCGAGGTGACGGATAATCGAGGTGAGCACTGAACGCTTCTGTTTTAGAGACTGAGCGCCAGGAACATGGAGATCTATTTCGGCAACGAGGACGAACATCGGCACGAACCCAGGAGCTGGCGAGGCGCCGCCGAACACCTAGGTGCGCGGGATCTCGCGCTCCTCGTAGGTTTCAATAATGTCGCCATCCTTCAGATCCTGGAAGTCGGACAGACCGATGCCGCATTCGAAGCCGGAGGCAACCTCTTGAGCGTCTTCCTTGAAGCGCTTGAGCGATTGAATCTCGCCCTTCCAGATGATCGTGCCTTCGCGGAGGAAGCGAACCTTGGAACCTCGGGTGATAACACCATTGGTAACCATGCAACCAGCGATAGCGCCGATCCTTGGGACCCGGAAGATCTCGCGTACCTGTGCGTCGCCGGTGACGACCTCTTCGTACTCAGGTTCGAGCAGGCCGAGCATGGCGTTTTCGATGTCTTCGAGCAGCTTGTAGATGATCTCGTAGTTACGGATCTCTACCTTCTCGGCTTCGGCCATCTCCCGCGCCTTGCGGTCGGGACGTACGTTGAAGCCAAGAATGGTTGCGTTCGAAGCCGCAGCCAACTGCACATCGTTCTCGGTAATGCCACCGACGCCTCGGAGAACGAAAGCGAGCTTTACATCGTCTCGCTCACGCTTCTTAAGGCTGTCGCAGACCGCCTCAAGCGAGCCGTTGACATCGGCCTTGACGATCAGGTTCAGGGTTGCGGTCTCGCCAGCCTGAATCTGCTTGAAGATATCTTCGAGCTTGGCGCCGCCGCTCGTAGCGGAGGCATCGCGGCCAAGGCTGGCCAGCCGCTGCCAATGCTCTCGGGTGTCGGCAACCTTACCTGCCACCTTCTCGTTTGGTGCAATGATGAAGGTGTCACCAGCTTCGGCCACCTCATTCAGGCCGAGGACCTGGACGGGGGTCGAAGGACCAGCAGACTTCACACGCTCACCACGATCATTGACCAAGGCCCGCACACGGCCCCAAGCTGCACCGGAGACAAGCGGGTCACCGACGTTTAGCGTGCCTCGCTCAACCATGACGGTAGCAACAGGGCCCCGTCCGATATCGAGGTGGGCTTCGAGCACCGAGCCAGCGGCTCGACCGTCGGGCGGAGCTCGCAGATCTTCGACTTCGGCCACGAGCAACAGGTTCTCAAGCAGGGTGTCGACACCGTCGCCGGTCATGGCTGAGAGAGGCACCATAATGGTTTCCCCTCCCCATGGCTCGGGAACGAGGCCACGCTCTGCGAGCTGTGACATAACTCGATCTGGATCAGCGCCTTCACGATCCATCTTGTTGATCGCAACCACGATGGGCACATCGGCCGCTTTGGCATGATCGAGCGCTTCGAGCGTCTGAGGCATAACGCCATCATCGGCGGCGACGACCAGTACGACGATGTCGGTGGCGTCAGCGCCACGAGCTCGCATGGCGGTAAAGGCCTCATGACCAGGAGTATCGAGGAAGGTGATGACGTTGCCATCACGTTCGATCTGGTAGGCACCGATGTGCTGGGTGATGCCACCGGCTTCGCCCTCGACGACATTGGCTGAGCGGATCTTGTCGAGCAGCAGCGTCTTGCCGTGGTCGACGTGGCCCATGACCGTGATGACGGGTGGGCGGATCGGCCAATCGGAGGTGTCTTCCTCGTCAGGCTCTTCAGCGTCGACGTCGAGCATCTTCAGCAGCTCAACCTCTTGTTCCTCGCCCGGGTTGACGAGACGAATCTCGGCACCAACGTCGGTGGCAAAGAGATCGATCATCTCATCGGTAAGCGACTGGGTCGCCGTAACCATCTCACCGTTGGTGAGCAGGAAGCGGACAACGTCGGCCGCCGTACGATTCAGCCGTGGGCCAAGATCTTGAGCGGTTGAGGCTCGTTCGATGACGACGACACCCTGTGGCACCGGAGCATCTTCCGACGAGTACGTCGGCACGTCCATGGGCGTGAGTTCTTCGCGGCTGCGGCGACGACGACTCTTTCGACGTCGACCACGGTTCTGCGGGCCGCCACGACCGGGAGGGCCACCACGTCCGGGAGGGCCACCACGACCGGGAGGGCTGCTTGGGCCGCCGCGACCAGCGGTTCCACCTGGACTCGCAGGCGTAGAGCGGAAACCGCCACGCGACGCACCGCCACGCGACGACGATGGTGCTGCTTTGGGCTTGCCGCCACCGGGTGGGGGCGGAATCGGCTTGCCAGCACGACTTCTCGGCGGGCCGGGCGGCGGTGGAATTGGCTTGCCGGCGCCAGACTTGGCCTCCGGAGCCGCTTCAGCTGAAGCGGGAGCCGCTGGCGCTGTGGCATCTGGAGCGGAGGGGGCGGCCGAGACTGCGTCGACCTTCGGCTGCTCTGATGCAGGCTCGACGACGGGTGTCGAAGAAGCGGCGGCCGGAGCGGGGGCCGACTCAGGAGCAGGAGCAGGAGTAACCACTTCTACTACCTCGGGTCCGGGATCGGCTGCTACCGGCGCCGGTGCCTCGGCGGCAACTGGTGCCGGCTCGGGTGCAGCGACCGGCGCAGGGGCTGGCTCAGGAGCAGGAGGAACCGGCTCAGGAGCAGGAGGCTCGGGAGCAGGGGCTGGCGGAGCCGTCGGCGGTGCTGCTACCGGAGCGGCATCGATTGGACGAATCGCTGGAGGTGGAGGTGGGATGGACTTGGCGCTATCCGGACCGCTCTTGCCGCTCGACGACACAACCTTGCGTTCAGGTGCTGGCTTTGGAGCCTCGGCGCTTTCAGAGCCCATTTCTGTTCGGGCTTCGGACGGAGCGTCGGCTGCCGGTTCGGTCGCCTTCTTCTTTGGTGGCGGCTTCTTCGACGAGACAGCGGCCGGTTTGTCAGCTGGCTTGTCTGCCGGCTCGACAACCTCTTCTGGAGGTGATTCCCTGACGAGTCCTTCGCGTTCCGCCTTTCGGCGCAACCGATCAGCCTGAGGCTCAACAACACTCGAAGAATGACTCTTGACCCCGATGCCAAGATCGGCACAGAGGTCGAGCACTTCTTTGTTGCTCAAATTCAACTCACGGGCGAGTTCGTAAACTCTGACTTTTGCTGGCACGTTGTTGAAATCACCTCAAGAAAAAGAACTCGCTACAAAGGCAGCGAGGCGATTGATCATCCTAGCGGCCACCTAGGCGTTACCCATCCAAACGTCAAGATGAAACTCTACCTGAATGTTTTTGGCCTATTCTCGCCGATTCACGCTTCCGCCGAGCGAGGGGCTTCGGCCGCCGCCGTCAACCGGTCTCGGAGCGCCCCGGTGGCACCAGGGTCGAGACGACGTCGGAAGGCTCGAGCGAGGCTTCTGGCCTCAATCGCAGCGTCGAGGCATGTCACCGCTGTGTTTGCACAAAGCCATGCACCCCGACCGGGACCCGAGCGACTCTGCTCAACAGCGCCTGCATCGTTGACGAAAAGCCGAATCAGCTTGCGCTGAGGATGGCGGGTTCGGCAACCGATGCAGGTCCGTTGTGGTTCAGGTCCTATGGGGACCTACTCCTCTTCGTCCGAGGCGTCTGCAGCCTTCGAGTCTTCGGCATCAGACCCATCATCAGAGCTGTCGTCGGCCGAATCATCAGCTTCGGCCACACGATCGTCTACCGAATCGCCAGCCGTCGAATCGTCGTCGCTGGCCTCTGCGTCCTCGGACGGCGATTCGGTGCCTTCGCCCGCTTGCGCATTCCACTGCTCCGCAGAGATGGCTGGACTGCCGTCGGCTGGCTGCCACATCTGTTCACCAGACTCCGGATCGACGATCCACTCGCCTTCGGCCCATTCCTCGGAGGCGTAGGCCGCTTCCTCAGCAAGCTGGGTTTCGCTCTTGATATCGATGCGCCAGCCGGTGAGGCGGTGGGCTAGGCGGGCGTTCTGGCCCTCCTTGCCGATCGCTAGGGAAAGCTGGAAATCGGGCACGATGACCTCGGCGGTGCCGGTGTCGTAGTCGAGGCGAACCTCTTTGACCTTGGCTGGCGAAAGCGCCTTGGCCACGAAGTCATAGGAGTCTTCGCTATAGGGGATGATGTCGACTTTCTCACCGTTGAGTTCGTTGACCACCATCCTTACTCGGGAACCGCGAGCACCAACGCAGGCACCCACAGGGTCGACGTTCGGGTCGTTCGACCAGACGGAGATCTTGGTGCGGTGACCCGGTTCCCGGGCGCAGGCCTTGATTTCGACCACGCCGTCGGCGATTTCAGGAACTTCAAGTTCGAAGAGTCGCTTGATAAGTCCGGGGTGGGTGCGGCTGACCACGATCTGAGGGCCCTTGGCCGTGCGGCGGACCTCGACGATGTAGGCCTTGACCCGGTTTCCGCCTTCTGAGCGGGGGCCCATGGACACCTGCTCGGCCTGAGGCAAGAGAGCCTCGACACGGCCGAGATCGAGAAGCGTGTAGCGCGAATCGGTCTGCTGCACGATGCCGGTGACGATGTCGCCTTCGCGGCCGGCGTACTCCTCGTATTTCATCTCCCGCTCGACCTCACGGATGCCCTGGGTCAGGATCTGCTTGGTGGTTTGAGCGGCGATGCGTCCGAAACTGTCGGGGGTGACATCCATTTCGGGACCGTAGGGTTCGCCGTCCTCGTCGAGCTCTTGGGCGAAAACCCGGATGTCGAACGACGTCGGCTCGATGGTGACCCAGGCGTACTCGTAGGACTCGGGCATGCGCTTGTATGCCGACTCCAAAGCGTTGGCCATGATGCCAAACAGCTTCTCGATCGAAATGCCACGATCTTCCGCCAAGGCGTGAAGTGCTTCGGTCATCTCGTTACTCATGGGTATTCCCCGTTCCTCTTCTTCGTGTTCTTCTTCAGTTGATCTTCAGTTGTGGTGCCGCAGGGGGCGTTGACCATGCCGTTCCTGGCGTACCAGCGTCACTTCTTCGATTTCTTCGACTTCTTGTTCGGGTTCTTCCCGCCCTTTTTAGGGG
This sequence comes from uncultured Acidimicrobiales bacterium, assembly GCA_937922045.1. Lineage (GTDB taxonomy): Bacteria > Actinomycetota > Acidimicrobiia > Acidimicrobiales > SZUA-35 > JAHELU01. The sequence goes on from CAKZXA010000001.1 coordinate 74,413, forward strand.
TGGGCCCCCAATCGAAGACGGTGCGGGCTCTATCGATCTCATCAAGATCGATCGTATGCGTTTCGGGCGCACCGAGTGGGGAGCCATCAACCTCGACGGTGTCGATCGTGATGACGTTGGCCTCCACAGCGGTCAAGCGCCCCTTGAGCCGCCGAAGATCGGCGCCTGGTTGAAGCTTTACAGCGACATCTTCGCCGATGGCACGTTGAAAGTGCTCCGGTGAGCGCAGAGGTCGCTCTACACCCGGGCTCGACACCTCGAGCACGTACCGGTCAGAGATTGGGTCGTGCTGGTCGAGAATCGGCGAGACCAGACGGTTCACGGCAGTCAGTGCCTGAGTCGAAACACCATCGGCGTGGTCGATAACCACACGTAGCGTCCCCCCGTTCCACTCAACGTCGAGCAATTCAACCCCGGCGGTCTCGACAACGCTTGCTAACAGTTCGTGTATGCGGTCGGCTAGGGCCGAGCCTTTATCGGTCATCTCAACACCTCCTGGGGCATCTCTTCGCGGCTGGAGACAGAACTCAGCAACCTGGAAATCAAAAACGTGGGCGCCAGCCCACGTTCCGCCCCATCCTATCTGATCGATTGCGAGATCGTCGTCAGCCCCCGCTGCATCGTCCAGGCTAGGCTTCTCCTATGGGATTTCTCGACACGGTGAAGGCCTGGCTGTCGCAGGAAGCATCCGCTGCTGCCGACGCCAAACAAGACCTTGAACGACGATGGAGCGCGGATCTGGACAGCAAGGAACGCGAACTCAACGCTAGCCCAGCCGAGAAGATGGAAATGCTCCAAGGCAAGATCGCAGCAAACGACTCCGCCTTTGACGACATCCGTTCATCGGTTGAGGGTCGCGATGCGCTCGCCCATGCTGTTTCCGACGTAGAAGATATCTCGACCACAGCAGCATCGGCCGACGTGCTCAACGAACCCAGAGAGAGCGACAGCGAGCCTGTCGACAGCGAACCTGTCGACATTGATGATGCTGACATCGAGGACGCCGTGATCGTCGACCTCGATGAACAGGAGCCAGACGCCTAGCGGCTCTTGCGCAACAGTTCTACGACCTGCTCAGAATCGTTGGCGTCATCGCCCCGATCGTCGAGGTTGCGCTGACGGTCTTCTTCTGCCGCCTTACGAGCAACGTCTCGTGTGGCCTGGGCACGAACCATCGCCGCCTCAACGCCGTGTTCGGTGATGTACTCAGCCCACTCGACGAGCGTGTCCACCATCTCGTCTTCGGGCACGACAGCCACGTTGGTGCCCTTGATGAACAGATGACCGCGCTTGTTGCCTGCGGCGATGCCGATATCGGCATCGCGGGCCTCTCCTGGACCGTTGACCACACAGCCCATCACCGCAACCTGAAGCGGAAGCTGACGGTCAGCGAAGGCAGCTTGAGCATCCTCAGCGATCTTGTACACATCGACCTCGGCCCGGCCGCACGAAGGGCAGGCGATCAGATCGACGTTCTTGCGCTCTCGGAGCCCGAACGACTCGAGCAGCACTCGTCCCATGCGAGCTTCTTCCACCGGGTCGGTGGTAAGCGAGAAACGGATGGTGTCACCGATGCCTTCGGCCAAAAGGGTGGCGATGCCAGCGGTTGACTTGACCAGCCCTGCTGGCAACGGCCCGGCCTCGGTTACCCCAAGATGGAGGGGATGGTCGGTCACCTCACTGAGCTGCCGGTAGGCCTCGATCATCAGTGGAACGTTGGATGCCTTGACCGAGATCTTGATGAGATCGAAGTCGACCTCTTCAAAGTAGGCGATCTCTTGCAACGCCGACTCGACCATGGCCTCGGGGGTTACCCGGCCGCCATACTTCTCGTAGAGCGCCGGATCTAGGCTTCCGCCGTTGACCCCGATACGGATCGGCACGCCGCGATCCTTGGCCTCGCTCGCCACGGCCTTGATCTGGTCGGGTTTACGAATGTTGCCAGGGTTGAGGCGTAAACAATGTACGCCGGCTTCCAAGGCCTCGAGTGCTCGGCGATAGTTGTGGTGAATGTCGGCCACGATCGGAACCGGGCTCCGCGGAACGATCCGGGCTAGACCTTCAGCCGCCTCGGGCTCGTTGCAGGTGCATCGAACGATGTCCGCACCGGCGGCCGCGAGGGCATAGATCTGTTGAAGGGTGCCATCAACGTCGGCCGTCTTCGTGGTGGTCATCGACTGGACCGTGATCGGTGAATCGCCACCGACCGGCACGTCGCCCACCATGATCTTGCGCGTCACCGCTCGGGGGAACTGAACAGCTCCTGCTTCCATGGTGTATGCCCTTCTCTACGTGCCCAGTCTCTAGAAACTCAGCCGATAGGGCGCACGATATCGAGGTAGACGGTCGACACCATGATGAAACCGAGTAACAGCACTACCGCATAGGTAATGGGCAGAAGTTTGGCGATGTCGACGTGGTATCGCCTGCCCTTGCGTGATCGGACGGCTTCGTAGGTCGCAACCGCTGCGTGGCCACCGTCGAGCGGGAGAAGGGGCATGAGGTTGAGAACGCCGATAAAGACGTTGAAGACGCCAAGCAAGCCGATCGGCACCGTGATATCGAAATCAGGATCGCCAGCGATCCTCGTTGCGCCAACCAGCGATACCGGCCGCTCGGCTTCAGCTTCCACATCGACCGGCCCGTCAGCCACCATCAGGCTGGCTAGTTGGCCCAGTGTCGAAGGCGATACGAACCGTGGAATCGATTTTGTCGCCTCCCACAGGGTGCTACCAAAGTTCTTCACCCCTTCGACCGGACTCAGCCGAGTTCGCTCAAAGCTGGGAGCGACACCCAGAAACCCGACCTGCTCACCTCGGCGTTCGATCTCGGTCAGAACCGTCGATCGTTCGAAGGTTTCGCCCGCCCGCTCAAAGGTCAGGGCAACCTCGTCACCAGGACGAGACGCTATGTACTCTACGGCCTCGCCCCAGTTGGTTACGTCGAAACCATCGATGGCGACAATATCGTCGCCCGGCTGAAGATCGGCCAGGATTGCTGGCGACTGCGAACCTGGAGGAGAGCCGTCGTTGACCTGAGAAATAACATCGATCGTCCACTTATTCGGATCGTTAGGACCGATCACGCTGGAAACAACGATGAACAGCACGATGGCTTGGATGAAGTGCATCATCGAGCCCGCGGTGATGACGAACATGCGGGCCGCATAGCTCTTATTGCGATAGGCCCGATGTTCATCCTCGGGTGCAACCGGATCGAGGTTGTGCATGCCGAGGATGCGGACGAAGGCGCCGATGGGAAGAAGCCGGATCCCGTACTCGGTCTCGCCTCGTTTGAATGACCAAAGCCGGGGCCCCATGAACAGGAAGAACTGGGAGGCTTTCATGCCGGTCCAGCGGGCGGTCATGAAGTGACCGAGCTCGTGGAGGAAGATCATGACCACGAGGCCAACAACGACAAGGAAATAGCGCGGGCCGGCCCCAAACCATAACCAGGCAAAAAGACCGGCTAAGAAGATGAGACCAAGCGGGTTGCTTCGAGCCTCGTCGTTCTCAACAGGATCCGCCATTACCCACGGCGCCTGCTCGTCCAACGCTTTCGACTCGCTGTCGGCTAGAGGCTGCACGCCACTCTTTATGTCACTCATTGAGAAATCTGAACCACTTCTGTCACGCCACCCTGGGGTGTCATCGTTGCGATAACACCATTTCAGCATACTTGCGGGCGCTTAAATCAGCGGTAAGGACAGCATCGAGGTTCTCTGCGTCCTGCCCGTCGTACTTGGCCATCGTTTCTTCGATCACGATTGGAATATCGGCCCAACGGACGTGGCCTTGAAGGAAGCCCTCGACCGCCACCTCGTTCGCTGCACTCAACCAGGCCGGAGCAGTTCCGCCAACCCGGCCCGCTTCATAGGCCAGGTCGAGACATGGAAAGGCCGAACGGTCGGGAGCCTCGAAGTCCAACCGACCGGCTTGTGACCAATCGATTCCGCCGTAGGAGATCGGAAACCGATCGGGGTAGGCCAAGGCGTAACCGATCGGAAGCTTCATTGTTGGATTAGAGAGCTGGGCGATCGTGGAACCGTCGGCATAGGTGACCATCGAGTGGATGATCGACTGTGGATGCACCACGACATCAATCTGGTCGAAGCCGATGTGGGCGCCAGCCTCACCTGCCGGGGCACCAAAGAGTTCGTTGGCCTCGATGACCTCCAGCCCCTTGTTCATCAAGGTCGACGAATCCACCGTGATCTTTGGCCCCATCGACCATGTCGGATGAGCCAGGGCTTCCTCGATGGTGACCTTAGCCAACTCCTGGCTAGATCTACCTCGAAAGGGACCACCGGAAGCGGTCAACTGGAGTCGGGCCACCCGGGCCGGGTTGGTGTTGGCACGCAGGCACTGATGGAGTGCTGCATGTTCACTGTCGACAGGCACAAGCTCGGCACCCGGCGTGCGGCGGGCCCGTTGTACGACGGGTCCAGCTGCGATCAGCGACTCCTTGTTCGCCAACGCCAACCGCTTCCCCGCATGCAAACAGGCCAACGTGACCGGTAAACCTGCGAAGCCGACGACGCCGTTTACCGTCACATCGGCCACTGTTGCCAGATCGGCCAACGCACTCGGTCCACTCAGAATCTCAATGCCTGCCGGGAGTCGCTCGCTCAGTTCGTTTCGCCGTGACTCGTCGGCCAGGGCTACCACCTCGGGTCGTACCCGCTCAGCCTGATCGATGAGATCGTCCAACCGACTCCCCGCGGCCAAGGCCACCACCCGGTAATCCTCGGGGGTGTCGGCCACGACCTCAAGAGTCTGGACGCCAATGGAACCTGTCGACCCGGCGATGGCGACCGTCGTTACCACTTAGGTTGGGAACAGGCCGTAGACGAGGGAGAGATAGTAGGCCGCAGGCAGGGCGAAGAGCAGACCGTCGAGCCGGTCGAGCACACCGCCATGGCCAGGAATGATGGTTCCCATGTCTTTGATACCGAGATCTCGCTTGACCAACGACTCGGCCAGATCGCCCATCGGAGCGAGCAGCCCAACGACGGCACCGAGCAGAATCGCACCGAGGAAGTTCTCTTGGAACACATCGCCTATAGGCAGCACACCCAGTGCGAACCCGGTGAAGAGGGCGGCACAAAAACCAATCATCGTGCCCTCCCATGTCTTGTTTGGGCTGGCTGCGTGGAACTGTCTTGAGCCAAGAGCCCGCCCACCGATGTAGGCCATCGTGTCGGACGCCACGGTAATCACGATGGTGGCGACCAGAATCTCGATGCCGAACTCCTGTCGCAGCATGAGAGCAGCAAAAGAAGCGAGACCACCGACCCAGAGCACGGCGAACACCGTCAAGCTGAGGTTCAAGACGGGTCGTTCATTGTCGGCACCGACGAGATACCACAAGAAGCCGAAGATCACGGTGAGAGCGATAACCAGGGGGAAGCCGGCGTCACCTCGGTAGAAAGCGGCAGCGGGAAGAGCAATGGTGGCGACGATTCCCAGAAGCGTTGCAGGACGAAGGCCCGCGATTCGCATGGCGTTGTACAGCTCGACCACAGCCAGGAGGGCCATCAACACAATCAGAACGAGCATCGGCGTTGGACCACCGAGCACGGCGAGTCCAAGCAAGGCCACCAAACCGACCCCGGCAAGGATCGCCTTCGGCAGATCACGGCCGCCAACCGGGCCAAGACCACCCATCCCGTAGTCATCTTCTTCTTCGTAGTAGTCGTAATACTCTTCGTCGCCCGGATCGATCTCGGGGCCCCGCTCATCGACCAGAGGGGGAGCCTCGTAGGCGGGCTGGCTTTCGGCGAAAACTCCGCCACCAAGTACTGGTGCACTAACCGGTGCTTGCTGCACGGCCGACCTGCCAGCGCTCACCGGCGCTGGGGTTTGGAGTGGACGTGGCGCTTCTGGCGGCGTTGTGTGCACGGTCGTCTGGGCCTGTAGAGCTTCGGTCTCACGAGGTACACGGGTGATACGGGCGGCCCTGCGGGCCGGGTCGGGCGAGTTGTGCGACGAAACACCTTCCTCGTCAGCGAACACATCCGACAGGTCGGGACCTGACCATGACGGATCGTCGCCATGCCATGATGGGCCGCGGACTCGCTGCTCTTCCCCATCGCCTTCTGGACCGAGCACAGCAGGAATCTGACCGGTAGCCGGTGCCGTCCAGTGCTGCAGACCTGCGGCCTCAGCCTCGGCTGCAGCTTGGCGCTCCGCCTCGGTGGCGAGCGGCGCGACAACCACCTCTTCGCCGTCCTCATTGCGAACAACCGGAATCTTGCCGAACTGGTTGGGGTGAGGCTCAGGCGGTGGTTCGAAAAGATCGAAGATACTCTGACCGGCCTGTTCGTCCCGGTCCTGTTCATCCGGTGTGTATTTGTCAGCCATACTGGCCGTCCTTCCCATGCTCCAGCACCCTCTACCTAAATGGCTATCTACGTAGATGGTCTAGAGAGTAAGGTCCAAGCGTCACGGAGGGGTTCCTCAGTGGTGAGGTACGCCCTCAGTGTCGTGATCTAAGTGTAAACCGACTCGAGGGCGTCGTCTTACACCTCAAGGAGTTCTTCTTCTTTCGTTTGGAGCGCTTCGTCGATCGCGGCCTCCGACGATTGGGTCAGAGCGTCCAGCCGTTTTTCGGCCCGGCCCAGCTCATCCTCGCTCATTTCGTTGTCTTTTTCCGCGCTTTCAAGGTCTTTCCGACTCTCGCGGCGAACACTTCGAATCGCGATTCGGCCGTCCTCAGCCATCTTGCGGACAAGCTTGACCAGCTCCTTGCGCCGCTCTTCGGTCAAGGGCGGAAAGTTCAGCCGGATCGCACGGCCGTCGTTCGACGGTGAAACACCGAGATCCGAAATACGAATCGCTCGCTCGATACCATCAAGATTCGCCGGATCGTGGGGTGTGACCAACAGCTGGCGAGCTTCGGGCGCTGAGACCGACGCAACCTCGACGACCTTCATCATCACGCCATAGGCCTCAAGCTGGAGTTTCTCAACCAGCTGTGGAGCGGCTCGACCGCTGCGGACCGAGGCGAACTCACTTCGCGAATGAGCGATTGCCTTCTCCATCCGCTCGGCGGCGTCGGCCAGAACCAGCTCTTCGATCTCACTCATCTCGTACACCCATCTTGTGCTGCTAACGAGACCCCACGCTCTCGGCATTGAAGCCTGAGTCCCGCTGCGATCGCACGGCATGATCAGCGTTGACGCTCTGATCAGTCAGCGACCGACATTGGCGGGACCGCGCTAGCAGCTTGTCGGTTTGGTGGTGCTCTCGTACATCATTCCAGCGTCATTGCTCGCCGTTGCGACTACAAGCACACTCTTGCTCACTCTGTTACTACTGCACCACTGTACCGATTGACTGGCCACACAACAGGCCCCGGAGATTACCTTCCGCCATCAGATCAAACACGACGATGGGAAGGCTGTGCTCTTTTGCGTGGGTGATGGCGGTCGGATCCATGACTCGCAAATCCTTGTTGAGCACGTCGAGGTAGCCAAGCTCATCGATCCGCACCGCGTCAGGATTGGACCGCGGATCGGCGGTGTAGATCCCGTCGACCCCACCGTGGGTACCTTTGAGCAGCACTTCAGCATCGACCTCGACGGCCCGCAGAGCGGCCGTGGTGTCGGTGGTAAAGAAGGGATTGCCGGTTCCGCCGGCAAAGATCACGACACGGTTCTTTTCGAGGTGGCGGATCGCCTTTCGGCGGATGTACTCCTCGGCGACCTGGGGCATTCGAATCGAGGATTGAACGCGTGTAGGCACACCCTTTTTTTCGAGCATGTCTTGAAGGGCCAGAGCATTCATCACGGTGGCCAACATGCCCATATAGTCGGCCTGGGCCCGATCAATACCCCGCTCGGCGCCAGCCATGCCTCGCCAGAAGTTGCCACCTCCAACGACAACAGCTACTTCGATACGAAGATTTCGCCACACATCAATGATGTCGTCGGTGATTCGGTCAATCACCTGTTCATCGATGCCATGGCCTCTCTCCCCTGCGAAAGCCTCTCCCGAGAGCTTCAGCAGAATGCGGCGCCAGCGTGGTTCGGTGGTCAAGACAATCCTCCCTTGGATGTCTGTTGTCCGACGACAGCCGCCGAAGAACTATGAGGAGCGTACCTAGGGCGCGTCGCGCTCGAAAGAGTCGCTACCTCACCGAAGGCTATAGGCGTTGTCGCTGAAGAGGTCGGACTAAACGCCGACCTGGGCGAGCACAAAGCGAGTGATCGTGGCATCACCGATACGGGTAGCGACGGTTTCCTTGTCACCGAAGACACCCTGCTCAACAAGAACACGCTCGCCGAGCCAGGAATTGAGACGGCCTTCGACGATCTTGGGCCATGCGGCCTCAGGCTTTCCCTCGCTCTTCGTGATGTCCAACAACGCTGACTTCTCACGCTCAAGCTCATCGGCCGGAACTTCTTCGCGGTTGAGGAATGACGGCTTGGCAAAGGCGATGTGCATCGCAATTTCGTGGAGGGCTTCTTTGGTCAAGCCTTCGCCTTGAACCAGAACACCAGCCTTGCCACCACCATGGATGTAGGCATCAATCACCGAATCCGGGGTGGCTTCATAACGAACCACCGGACCCAGGTCGATGTTTTCCTTGATCTCCAGCTTGAGCTTCTCGAGGTCGCCGTCCAACTCGGAGACGGCCTCAGGGCCTTTGGCCAGAACCAGATCAGCCATCTCTTGAGCCAGTCGACGGAAGTCGTCCGACTTCGAAGCGAAGTCGGTCTCAGATTTGAGATGAACGAGAGCGGCACCAGTGTCGTCTTGAGCGACGGCAACGATGCCTTCGCTGTTGTCGCGGTCAGTGCGGCCAGCCGCCTTGGCCAGACCCTTCTCACGCAGAACCTGCACGGCTGCGTCAAAGTCGCCGTCGGCCTCGGTGAGCGCCTTCTTGGCATCCATCATGCCAGCGCCGGTAGCTTTGCGCAGCGCTTGTACATCTTTGGCGGAAATAGACATCATAAAACCTCGGGGTGTTGCGTTCGTTCTGTTGCGTACGGTTCCGCGTTAACCGCGGGACATCATCAGGCCTCGGGGGCAGCCTCAGCCTCGGGGGCAGCAGCTTCAACCGGAGCAGCCTCAGCTTCAGGGGCAGCAGCAGCTTCAACCGGAACAGCCTCAGCCTCAGGGGCAGCAGCTTCAACCGGAACAGCCTCAGCCGGGACGGCGTCAACCGCTTCTTGCTGGGCGGCGATGCGAGCTTCACGAGCAGCTGCGTCAGCCGCGGCCGCTTCGCGAGCTGCGGACTGAGCCGCCGCGATCTCAGCTTCCTGCTCTGGAGTGCGCTCGTTTGAGGTGCCATCGGGGGCGCCGGTCTTGCGAGACCTCATCAACTTGCCCTCCGCCACTGCCTCGGCGACCACGCGGATCATGAGGTCTGCGGATCGAATGGCATCGTCGTTTCCTGGAATCGGATACGTGATCAGGTCAGGGTCGCAGTTGGTGTCGACGAGAGCCACGAGCGGGATACCAAGCTTGCGAGCTTCGGTGACGGCGATGTGCTCGATGATGGTGTCGACGACGAAGACAACGCTCGGCATCTTGGCCATCGTCTTGATACCGCCGATGTTGCGCTCGAGCTTTTCCAGCTCGCGGCCGTAGCGAAGCGCTTCCTTCTTCGGCATCTCCTCGAAGTCGCCAGCGGCGCGCATGCGCTCGTACTCCAGCATCTTCGAGACGCGCTTTGAGATCGTCTGGAAGTTGGTCAGCATGCCACCAAGCCAACGTTGGTCGACGTAAGGCATCCCGACGGACAAGGCGTGGCGACGGATCGGCTCTTGGGCCTGCTTCTTTGTTCCGACGAAGAGCACGGTGCCACCATCGGCGACGGTGTCGCGGACGAAGGTGTAGGCGGTCTCGATCCGACGAAGTGTTTCCTCAAGGTCGATGATGTAAACGCCATTGCGGTCGCCGTGGATGAACCGCTTCATTTTCGGGTTCCAGCGCCGTGTCTGGTGACCGAAATGTACTCCGGCCTCAAGCATTTGCTTCATGGTGACGACTGCAGTCACGTTTGTTCCTCCGGTTAGTTGTGGCCGATCTCAGCTCCAAACCCATCAGCCGCCTGGCGACTGTTGGGATCGAAGACCGTGGATTCGGATCGACCGTCTTGTTTGATTCGTAAGGTTCAGCTCCTCAGCGCTGTCAGTACGGTGACGACAGGCGGCCTGAAGACCGGAGTGAACTATATCGCCTTGGCGGGGCGGACACGCCTTGGGCGACGGCTCCATGCATCGAGACAAGTCGAAGCGTGTAATCCGGGAGCCCCATGAAACCCTCTGGATCGACGTAGGTCGAGCCCAAGCGGGCGGTCAGATGAAATCCCTGGTCCGCCAGAGCGACTCGTTGCCCCTGGCCAACCTCGTCGCCACGCGAGACTTCGATAGTCGCGAGGTAAGCGTAGGTCGAACGCAAGGTGGGCTCGCCGGGGCCGGTTGGGTGCACCACGACGACAAACAAGTCGCCACCTACCTGGCCGGCGAAATCCACGGTGCCCACGGCCACCGCCACCACCTCATCACCTCGCGACGTGCCGTATTCGACACCGCGATTACCAGCACCATAAGGATTGGAGGGCGGACGGAAGGGGTCGACGACAGCGGCGAGAACCGGGGGAATCCAGAACGACAGCTCATCCTCGAGCTGGAGCCTGGCACGTTCGAGATCGCTGATGGTCAATCGTTCAGCGGTTGCTCCCGCTGCTGGCGTCAACCCTCCAGGCAGCCCCACAACCGTTGCCAGCGAGAACGCCAGCACTAAACGCAGTGGCAACCGCAGCACCAAGCGCAGTGCCAACCGCAGGGCCACCGACACATACATCCGAACCATGAAAACCTCCTGCCCGCCGCCGACCCGCAGGTCACAACAGTGGCGTATTGCAGGAGCCGCGACTCCGAGGAGGGCCTCGCTAGGGCAAGGGGAACTCGATTGCGAAAGACGAACTAGGCGGAGACCCGTTCCGCTGCGTCGAACCGCGAGCGAAGCTGGAGAACCGCCTTGGTATGGATCTGACAGACGCGACTCTCCGTCACCCCGAGCACCTTGCCAATCTCGGCCAGGGTGAGGTTCTCGTAGTAGTACAACGTGAGCACGATCTTTTCTCGCTCGCTCATCTTGTTGATTGCTTGCGCCAACAACTGCCTGACCTCAGCCCGCTCATAGGTCATGCCTGGACCATCGCGACGGTCGGCCAGCGTGTCGCCGAAGGTCAATGTTTCGCTGCCACCACCTGCCAACATCTCGTCGAGAGCGACCATGCCAAGCGAACTGATCTGCTTGTAGATGTTAGAGAGCTGAGTCTCGGTGATATCGAGCTCTTCTGCGATCTCAGAATCGGTCGGTGGGCGATGGTACTGGGCTTCCAACTTGGACATTGCCCGCTCAACCGATTTGGCCTTCGATCGCACCGATCGTGGCACCCAATCGATTGATCGCAGTTCGTCAAGAACAGCACCCTTGATGCGCGACACAGCGTAGGTCTCGAACTTGAAACCCCTCTCAGGGTCGAATTTCGTGATGGCGTCGATTAGACCGAACATGCCATAGCTGATGAGATCGGCCTGATCGACCGTCTGGGGCAGTCCGGCCGCAATACGGCTTGCCACGTATTTGACGAGCGGAGCGTAGTAGACGATTAGATCGTCTCTGTCCGCCTGTTTTTCGGTCTCTTTAAATCGGGCCCAGACTGTACTGAGCTCGGATTCTGATTCAATTGCCACGGGTCCCGCCAAGGTGAGTGGATTCGTCGAGTAAGGAGCGGGAGTACTGGCCGCGATGACCTGATTCCCACGTACCCACTCTCCGTCGGCGGACAACCACTCAACGTGAGCTTTCGTTGAAGAATTTCCCTTCGCACGCGGACCCTTCGCACGCGGACCCTTCGTACCCCGATCGGCAGGATTGGCAGATTCCTGGAGCAGTTCAGATGATGACGGCGACGGTGACGAAGATCGAGCGTCACTCTCGTCTTGCGGGACTCGAGGCTCGAAGCCGAGGGCGCGCAGGTACCTCGTTTTTGATGCGGCGGCGGACATGACCAGCGAGCCTAACGCGGTTCGGCCAGCGACGGCGTGAACCCGTAGCTGCTGTCGGAGCGTCTCGATGCTTGATGAACTAGCGAGCTTCAACACCGCCTACCGCCGTGTTCATCCGACACTTGAACCACGGTTGAACCGTCGGTCTCCACCAACCCCTCGAGGACCATACGCTGCACACCGCTGACCACAGATGCGGTGGTCTCACGAGATGCCAGGACCAACGTGCCGAGATGCACCGGGCCTTGCGACGTTTCCTCCAGAACCAAACGGACCAGGCGGGGAGCAACCCCTTCCACCTCGGGCACTCCACGCTCATTGGATTGAGGGTGTTTCGCACCTGCTCTCGAGTGGATGCCACTCGGGTCGAGATGGTTGACCACGTCACCAGGTTCGACAAGCGGGATGGCGCCGTCTCGGAGAAGACCGTTTGTACCGCTCGACGCTGGGCTCAAGACAGAACCGGGAACCGCAAAGACCGGCAAGGCCCGCTCAACCGCCTCATCGGCGGTGAGCAGCGATCCACCCCTGTGGTGAGATTCGACGACGACGATAGCCGATGAAAGAGCGGCGATAAGTCGATTCCGAGCCGGGAAGCGCCACCGCTCGGGGGTGGTTCCAGCGAGGCACTCCGTCAGAACCAGGCCGGATTGCGCCACCTCGTGCCACAGCGACGTATTGGCTTTCGGATAGACGACGTCAAGACCACTACCCACCACCGCCAGCGCCGAACCACCAGCATCGAGCACACCCCGATGAGCAGCCCCGTCAATGCCCAGTGCGAGACCGCTGACAACCGGCAGACCAGCCGAGGCGAGGTCCCGCCCAAGGTTGTAGGCCACGGTGCGGCCAACGCTCGTGCAACGCCTCGTGCCGACGACACCGACGGGCAAGGCCTTTCCCAGGATGCCTCGATCTCCATGCAGGAAAACAACGAGTGGCGGGTCGGCCTCCTGGGCGAACGGCCATTCGGCATCGAGCGGCGTCAAAAATCCGGCACCAATCGATGCCTGCTGTTCGCACAACAGTTCACCGTCGGCACTGGCCGCCTGCCGGGCCCAGCGTTCGAGCAGATCGAGGGTCTTGATCGGAGGCCGATCCCGTTGTGCACATATCTGGCCGCTCGCCAACATCTCCAGCGTCGTGATTGGATCATCATCACCAAGAAGCCATCGCAGCCGAGCCGGGCCTACTTGCTCCAAAGAGGCCAAGATCAGCCGAGCAGCGAGGTCGGCTTCATACGGTGCCGCCTGGCGGGGTTCGCTGCGTCCAGATCGAGTCACGCCGCACCACCCAGAACCGACAGGGGGAAGCTTCGGACCCCGAGGGCAGCCTGCACCGTGTCGACATCGAGCACGCCCACCTTGCCCTGCAGATCGGCAATCGTCCGAGCGACCGTTCGAACCCGTCGCAGACCCCGGCCCGTAAGCCTCCCGGTCTCCAGAACGCATCGCAACATGCTCTTTGCCTCCGGCGATAGGGCGGCGAGTTCGTCAAGCCGATCGGGCGGGATGTCGGCGTTGCAACGTACGCCACGCTCCTCAGCCAGCGTCCGAACCTGCGCAACCCTGGCCGCGACCAGCTCGCTTGACTCCTCTTCAGCCCCTCCAAGAAGGATGCTCGGTGCAGGAGGGCGGACCTCGATCCTCAGATCGAAGCGGTCGAGGAGGGGGCCTGAGAGCCGGCGACCATAGCGGGCACGGGCCGCATCGGAACAACGGCACATCCCGTCGGTACCGCCTTCGCCACATGGACACGGGTTCATAGCGGCCACGAGCAAGAACCGAGCTGGCATCGTGATCGCGCGCGCCGCTCGACTCACCCTAATCGCGCCCTCTTCAAGCGGTTGGCGCAGGGCATCCAGCAACGACACGGGAAACTCTCCCAGTTCATCAAGGAAAAGTACGCCGCCGTGAGCGTTGCTTATCTCGCCCGGCCGCATCGCTGCACTTCCTCCGCCGATCATCGCCACCGTGGAGGCGCCCTGGTGAGGTGCCCTAAAGGGTGGGCGGCGAACAAGACCCCCGGGCGGAACCTCGATGCCAGACGCCGAGTGCACCCTGGTTACCGCCAGTGCCATCGCTGGATCGAGATCAGGCAAGAGCCCGACAAGGCGGCTGGCCAACATTGTTTTGCCCGCTCCCGGCGGGCCGATCATCAGCAGATGATGACCACCGGCAGCAGCCAGCTCAAGAGCCCACCTGGCAAGTGGCTGGCCGCGCACATCGGCCAAATCGCCGACCTTCCCGGTCACGCTGGGCCCGGCACCAACCGCTGCAGCACGCGCTGGGGTGACCACCTCCGGCAAGCGAGAGGGGTTGACCAGACCGTCGACGACCTGGGCCAGGGAACGAGCGGGCCGAACACCCTCCGGGCGGATTACGGCCGCCTGCACTGCACCATCGATAGGCACAAAGAGCTCCTGCGCTTCGACCGCATCCGAAAGCGAGACCAGCCCGGCCACCGGCCGTACGGAACCGTCTAGGCCGAGCTCGCCGAGCGCACCGACGCCGTTGAGCAAGGCCGGATTCACCTGGCCGGATCCGGCCAGAATGCCGAGAGCGATTGGAAGGTCGAGCGAGGCCCCCTGCTTTCGTAGCCCCGTGGGTGCCAGGTTGATGGTGATCCGCTGACGGGGCCAGCTGAAACCGCTCGACAAGATAGCGGCCCGAACCCGATCGCGAGATTCACGACACGATGCGTCGGGAAGCCCGACGAGCGTGTACGACGGCAGCCCATTGCTGATGTGAGCCTCAACGGTAATTGCATGGCCATCAACACCCTGGATGATGGCCGAAGGCACGGTTGCAAGCATCCGAAACTCCAAACGATTGAAGATTTCGGCGGCTGAGGGCCGCTAGGTGGCTCGATCGAACCGATGTCTTGAATGTACCGGCGACCACTGACGCTGAACGGCCTGAGGTAGCCGTTGAGCAGGCTTAGAGCGTCTCGCGTGTATACCGAACCACAGCCTCGACCTCTTGGCCGCTCAGCTTGCCGCCAAAGGCTGGCATCGCCTCTCGCCCGTTTACCACAATGTCGATCTGATCCTTGATGTTTGGATAGGTGGCCGAAGCCGTTCCTCCGCTGAGCTGGGGACCAGTCGCTCCCCCACCGTCCAAGCCATGACAGCCCGCACAGTTGCGAATATAGAGTTGTCGCCCCTCTTCCAACACCGGGTCGCCGTTGCTGACCTCCGGTGCCCCGCCTCCACATGCCGACAAAGCCAAGGCCAAGATCAGCGCAGCCGCCAGGGTGACGAGAACGCGTCGACCCCGGTTCGAGTCATTCGTCACTGCTTCATTTTCAAGCGAGGATGCCCAGGGGATTCGTCGTTCTCTAGCCATACTGCTCCTATGGGTTTCGATCCGCACCGAAAGCATACGGCCAGTACCTTCGATTATTTCTTCGTGGCATCGGTGTTTGTGGTCACGGCCGCCTTGATCGCCTGGGCGCTGCTGGGCTGATGGCGAACGGTCCACGCTCGAAGAAGAAGGCCGCCAAGAAGTCTGGTGGCAACAAACCCAGGAAACGTCAGGGCCCTCCCCGCCTACCCGATCCATCCGACAGCGACGATACCGAAACCCGTTTCGTGCAACCGTATGAGGCCACCAAGTACTACCTCTGCCCCGGTTGTAATCAAGATATCCCGCCCGGGCAGGGACACCTGGTCGCCGTACCACGTTCAGCCCCAGACCTGCGACGCCACTGGCATCGCGGCTGCTGGACAAATCGACAAAGCCGCCGCTGACAGGGCCGCCGCTGACAGGGCCGCCGCTGATAGCGCCGCTCAAAAGCAGTCCTCGTACACGATGAGATGGCCACGACCGTCGACATCGACCACGTCAAAGCGAACCTCGTCGTAGAAGCGATCGGCGTCGCTAAGCCATCGCTGGGCTAACTGACGAAGCTTGCCTTGTTTGCGCCAATCGACGGCATCAACGCCGGACCCAAATCTGGTCGACGAGCGAGCCTTGACCTCGACCACGACGATGCAGCTGCCGTCGGAGACGACGAGGTCTAGCTCACCCTCGGCGCAACGCCAGTTCCGCGCTAAAACATGGTAGCCCTCTGTGGCGTACCAAACAGCTGCGGCATCTTCGCCGCGCCTGCCTACCGCTCGATTGTGATCCACCGACTGTTCCATCCACCGAAGGACCGAGATCAACGACTATAAGCTTTCGCTCACACCGGTTCTCGACCGTGATTTCAGGCGGCAGAACCGCAAGTAGTAGCGCAGGCTGACCAAACCGACCGAGAAGTCAGTGGTCACTGCGGACTAGCGGTCTCGCTTTTCCTTGACCTTGGCGGCCTTACCGACCCGGTCGCGGAGGTAGTAGAGCTTGGCCCGGCGCACATCGCCACGAATGACGACTTCGATCTTCTCGATGATCGGTGAGTGCAGCGGGAAGACACGCTCAACACCGATACCAAAGCTGACCTTGCGGACGGTGAACGACTCGCGAGCACCATCACCACGACGGGCGATGACCACGCCCTGGAAGACCTGGACGCGCTCGCGATTGCCCTCGACAACGCGTACGTGCACCTTGACCGTGTCTCCCGGATTGAACTCGGGGATGTCGTCACGGATCTGGCCTTGTTCGACGTGTTCGGTGAGATTCATGGTCATGGTCGTTCCTACGTGGGTTCTTCGACGAGCCGAGCAAAAGGCTCCAACTCTCCAGGCAACCGCCGGTCAGATCGAGATCAGTTCCACGACATGTGGACTACGCCTTTGCATCGCTAAGGTGCGTTGCGGTGGCGCTCACCGGACAGGTTGCGACTCCACAATGTTAGCGTCAGCGCTGGTAACTACCACCGGTGCTTGAGAATCGTCAATCAGGCTGTCGTCGCTAACTCGAATCATCCGAGCCAAACCCCGGTGGGAGTTGATCCAGCAGTCCGAACTCAGCGAGAACTTTTCGGTCGCTCTTGTCCAGACCGCCGCGTTCGGCAAGAAGATCCGGCCGCACCCGAGCCGTCGTCAGCAGGGCTTGAGCATGACGCCAGCGGTCGACGCGAGCATGATCGCCCGAGCGTAGAACGTCGGGAACCTGCCAGCCACGGAACTCAGCGGGGCGAGTGTAATGGGGGTACTCGAGCAACCCGTGGCTGAACGACTCTTCCTCGACGGATGCAGCGTTGCCTAAAACACCGGGCACCAGCCGACCGACCGCCTCGATAACGACCGTGGCCGCTACCTCACCGCCAGCCAACACATAGTCGCCGATCGAAAGCTCATCATCGACAAGTTCATCGCGCACTCGCTGATCGATGCCCTCGAACCGGCCACAGATAAGCGTCAGACCGTCGCCCGCCGCCAACTCCCGGGCCGTGGCCTGATCAAACCGCCGACCCGACGGGGTGAGATAGATCACCGGACGCGGACAGTCTGCCTGTTCAATCGTGGCGAAAAGCGGCTCGGGTTTCATGACCATGCCGGCCCCGCCGCCGAAGGGAGCGTCATCGACCGACCGATGGACATCGGTCGCCTCCTGGCGAGGATCGTGCGTGGTTATGGCCAGCAGGCCATCATCGCAGGCCTTACCGATCAGGCTGACCGCCGCGAAGCTCTCGATGAGCTCCGGAAAGATCGTTATGACGTCGATCCTCACCGTTTGATCTAGCTCCTGGCGTCGAGGGCCTCGTCGTCGAGCAGGCCCGCCGGCACGTCGACTGTGACCGACAACTCGTCGTGGTCGACGTAGAAGTTCAAGGGCACGAGCCGACCATCACCCAGTTCGAGCAGGTCGGCCGCCGGATTGTCGACGATCGCTTCAACCGTGCCGTGATCGGTTCCGTGCTGATCGATGAGGCGGCGGCCCAGAAGCTCGTGGACGAAGACTTCACCCTCATCATCGATGGGCTCAGCGTAGAGTGCTTTAGCGCGAAGAAGATCGGCGCTGTTACGATCGCCGATCTCCTTAAAGGTATAGAGCCACCGGTCCTGGTGAGGCCGTGCGCTCACGACCTTCAGCCATTGGTCACCTGCACGGAGCAAGGTGCCAGAAGCGGTGCGCTCCTCAATCATGTTTGTGGTGAGGACAACGACGACCTCACCCTTCAACCCGTGAGCCTTGACGATCCGTCCGACCTCAAGCAGCTCGGGGTTCTCGCTCACTCGACGAACTCGACCTCGGTGGTCACGCCGTCTTTCGCGGCGGCGGCACCGACGACGGTTCGAATAGCTGTTGCTACCCGACCACGACGGCCGATAACGCGACCCATGTCGTCGTTGTTGACGGTGACGTCGAGGCGGACCCTATCACCATCAGCTGAGGTTTCGATGCTGACATCATCCGGGCAGCTAACGACGGATTTGCACAGATGGAGAAGTACCGCTTCTGCGGTAGGAGCTGGTGAATCGCTCACGCCTGGGCTCCGACCGTCTCCGTCGGTGCGCCGCTCTCGGCGGCAGCAGCTTCGGCGGCCTCCGCAGCGGCCTTCGCCGCCTCGGCCTTGGCTTCTAGGTCTTCGACCGAGACGCCGCCTTCGAAGGCTTCCCATGCACCCGAAATCTTCAGCAGCTTCAACACTGCTTCGGACGGCTGGGCGCCATGGCGGAGCCAATGAACGGCCTTGGCATTGTCGATCTTGATCTCTGAGGGGTTGGGACGAGGATTGTAGGTTCCAACAATCTCGATGAACCGACCATCGCGAGGGGAACGGCCATCGGCGGCCACCACTCGGTAGTGCGGTTGCTTTTTCTTGCCCATCCGCATTAGGCGCAGTCGAACGGCCACGTGAATCTCTCTCCGGTATCAGGAATTTCTGGGTAGTACTAAAGCTGAATAACAGTATGTGATAATAGTATGTGCTCATCGGTCAAAGAGCCGAGGGCTCTCGTCGAGAGAGCGGCCTGGCCATCGAGGGGCATCAAGCCCGGCCTCAGGAACGCTCATTAAGCAACACCTGAGCGTATCGGTGTCTGTGGCTTCTTCCCCCACTCGCCCCGAGCGGATCTCGGTAACGAGACCTAGGGTGTGAAGTCGTCGAGCTGTTGGGCCATCTGTTCGAGGTCGGCATCGTCGAGACGATCCAGACCGGGCAACATCAATGGTGCTTTGGTCGACTTCGTCCCCTTCGGGGTAACCCGACCACCGCCTTTGGTGTTGGCGGCAGCGCCACCCTTGGCCGTAACCCGACCGCCACCCTTACCTTTGCGTTTCTTGCCCTTGCGGTTGGTCTTGCGAGATTTTTTGGTGCCCATGCCACCAATCCGCTTCATCATCTTGCGCATCTCACCGAACTGGCTGACGAGATCCGAGACCTGATTTGGGTTCGTACCCGAACCGCTGGCGATTCGAGCTCGACGGGAGGCGTCGATCAGCTCGGGATTCGCCCGCTCTTCGGTCGTCATCGACTTGATGATCGCTTCGATTCGGCCGATCTGTCGATCATCGATCTCGACGTCGCGCACTTCCTTGGGGATGCCGGGCAGCATGCCGACCAGATTGCCGAGCGGGCCCATCTTCTTCAGCTGCTGCATCTGATCGAGGAAGTCGTCGAGGGTGAACTGACCTTCGAGCATCTTGGCCGCGGCCGCTTCGGCCTCGTCCTGCTCGAAGGTTTGCTCTGCCTTTTCGATAAGCGTGAGCATGTCGCCCATGCCGAGAATGCGGCTCGCCATACGGTCGGGGTGGAAGAGGTCGAAGTCTTCGAGTTTCTCGCCCGTGGCGGCGAAGGCGATAGGACGCCCCACTACTTCCTTGACCGACAGGGCAGCGCCACCGCGAGCGTCACCGTCGAGCTTGGTCAGGATAACGCCGTCGAGGGCCAGCTTCTCGTGGAAGGCTTCGGCCACGGTCACTGCGTCTTGACCGGTCATGGCGTCGACGACAAGGAAGGTGTAGTCCGGTGAAACGGCCTGGGAGATCTGGCGGACCTCCTCCATCAACGCCTCATCGATAGCGAGGCGACCTGCAGTATCGACGATTACCACATCGCGACCCGTCTCACGAGCTTCGTCGATCGCCTTGGCTGCAACGGTTACCGGATCGGATGGGTCGCTGTAGACCGGCACATCGATCTGGCCGCCGAGGGTACGTAGCTGTTCAACCGCAGCTGGTCGCTGCAGGTCGGCGCCGACGAGCAAGGGGTTGCGCCCCTGGCTCTTAAACCAGCGGGCCAACTTGGCCGAGCTCGTGGTCTTACCTGAACCCTGCAGCCCCGCCATCATGACGACGGTGGGCGGCTTCGCCGAGAAGGTGATCTCGATCGTGGCGCCGCCGAGGCTCTCGGTCAGCTCCTCGTTGACGATCTTGATGACCTGTTGGGCCGGGTTGAGGGCCTTGTGCACCTCTTCCCCGATAGCGCGCTCCTTGATTCTGGAACGCAAGCTCTTGACAACCGTCAGGTTGACATCGGCTTCCAGCAAGGCAACGCGGATCTCCCGAAGGACCTCGTCAACGTCGGCTTCGGTGAGCACGCCCTTGGTACGGAGGCGCTTGAAGATGCCTTCAAAAGTGTCGGTTAGCGATTCAAACATGGCGATGCAAGCCTAGCGGCTAGAGGTAGCGGTCTAGGGACTACTCGAAGAGGGCGTCGACAAATTCAGTTGGTTCAAAATCGACAAGGTCGTCTACACCCTCGCCAAGTCCAACCAACTTCACCGGTAATTCGAGCTCGGATTCGATGGCAAAGACGACGCCACCCTTCGCTGAACCATCCAGCTTGGTGAGCACAACGCCGGTTACCTCAACCGCTTCGGTGAAAACCTTGGCCTGGTTCATACCGTTCTGTCCCGTGGTGGCGTCGAGCACGAGGAACACTTCGGTGACGTGGCCAGGCTCCTTGGCCGCCACCCGACGAACCTTGGAGAGCTCATCCATCAAATTCGACTTGTTGTGCAGTCGGCCGGCCGTGTCGGCCAACACCACGTCACAATCTCGGGCTGCGGCCGCTGCCACACCGTCGAAGATCACCGAGGACGGGTCGCCGCCCTCTGCGCCACGAATGAACTCAGACCCTGAACGCTCGGCCCACATGCCGAGCTGGTCGGCGGCCGCAGCTCGAAAGGTATCACCAGCAGCCATCAGAGGACGGTGGCCTTCAGCGAGAAGTCGCTTGCCCAGCTTCCCGATGGTCGTCGTCTTACCGACACCATTTACTCCGACGAAGAGCCAGACGTTGGTCTCCCCTTCGTCGATTCGCAACGAACGATCTTTGCCCGCGAGTTCGGTGTGCATGCGGGCCTTGAGGAGTTGGAGCACCGCAGCGCCGTCCTCGGCCTTGGTCTCCTTGGCCTCGGTTCGCACATCCTCGATGAGCTTCATCGACGTCTTCACACCGACGTCGGCCCGGATGAGGGCTTCTTCAAGTTCTTCCCATTCGTCATCGCCAACCTTCGACAGACCGACCAGGCCACCGAGATAGCCAGTAAAGGCACCACGGGCCTTGACGAGCCGCTCGAAGAACGAAGGTTTGACGACAGGAGCCTCGGGTTCGGGCTGAACGTCGAGCTCGATGACATCGGCATCGCTCGGTGTATCGAGACCTGGGGTATCGAGATCGGTGGGCTGTGCGTCGAGATCTTGGGTGGGGCGTTCAAGGGTCGTGGTTCCGGCTCGACCCGTGATGGGCGGAGGGTTCGGATCGAGCTCGAGATCGCGACCGCGACGACGAGAGACAAGAAAGGCGCCGGAGACCGAGAGCAGCACAAACGCAGCGACCGCGATGAGAATGATGGTTTCTAGAGGCATTACAGTTGATCCTAACGAACGGACGCCGACTTTGAAGGTGAGGTTCGCCCCCCGGTCACCGCGTTTAGGCATGCTTTCGCCCTAGATCGCTACCGTAGGGGCAAGCCTCAACCCGGTACGACAATGCAGCACAAGAACATCCGGGAACTGAGAACCGACCACGGAGGTACGACAGGTGTCGTCAGACGAGTTCAAGGCCGACCAGAAGCCCTCGAGCTGGTTCAAAAGCGATGCTCCGTCACCCGTCGTCGGTGCAACCGACGACGACCAGACCTTTCAGATGCCGAGCGACCCGACCGAGCAGATGCCTCGCGACCTCCGGCCGACCCCACCTCCACCGACGGCCGAAACGGTCACGCCCCCACCACCAACCGCCACCACGCCACCGCCGCCATCTGGCATCACGCCGCCTCCCCCGGCCGCCACCCCTCCTCCGCCCTCACCTGCTCCATCAACCCCGCTCGCCGCGTCAACGCCCGTAGCCGCCTCAACACCTTCGGCCGCTTCAACCGCCGTGCCCACGGTGCCGGCCTCCACCGCTCTCGGATCTCAACCAACATCGTCGACGTCGTCGACAACGACACAGCCGAACCCGTCGATCGAATCGTCGGCGCCGTCCGCTCCCCCCGTTCCCTTTCGGACGGCTAGCTCAACACCTCCTTACCTGCCACCAACTGCCTCGCCAGCCAGCGACGCAACCGCATCTGGTCTTGCAAGCAGCGCTCAAACAGCTCCAAAAGCAAGCCCCGGAACACCGCTGAGCCCGCCCAGCTCCGTTCCCACCACCGAATCGGCCGCTGCCCCGTCTCGCGCCAGCTCTCGCTGGGGATGGCGGGCCATCGTTGCCTTTCTTAGCGGTGGCCTCGTCGCTGCCGCTGGCTTCGGTGCAGCCCAGCTCGGCACCGGGGCCGACGACACGACCGCTGCCGTCGGTCAGACCCAAACGGTTGCGACCACACTCCAGGCCTCCGATGCGGCCCAGGTTCTCGAACCGGCCGCTTTCGTGGCCGAGGCTCTCGGACCAGCCGTGGTCCAGATTGAAACAAACCTCGGCCTCGGTTCCGGCGTGGTGTTCGACGACGGCCTGATCATTACGAACAACCATGTCATCGATGGTGCGGAAGAACTCTTTGTACAGATGGCCGACGGGGAAACGTTTCCCGCCACCCTGGTCGGTGCCGATGCCAACACCGACATCGCTGTCGTCTCGGTTGGCAAGGGCAAGAATCTCCCGATCGCCAATCTCGCCTTGGACGAAGAGGTCAAGGTTGGTCAGGTCGCCATCGCGATCGGCTCACCGTTCGAACTTCAGCAATCGGTGACGGCGGGAATCGTCTCAGCGGTCAATCGTCCGATCTTCAACGAGCGCCAGCGCATCGTGGCCATGATCCAGACCGACGCGCCGATCAACCCCGGCAACTCAGGTGGTGCCCTTGCCGACAAGGACGGTCGAGTCATCGGCATCAACACCGCCATCCAGACCGACGGTTTCAGCGGTACAAACGTCGGTGTCGGCTTCGCGGTGCCGATCGACAACGCCATGCGCATCGCCCAGCTCCTCGTCGACGGTGATCCGATTCGGGCCGGGTTCCTGGGCGTGCGCGGTTCGGCGCCGCCGGGCGGTGAGCCGGGCGTAGAGATCACCGAAGTTACCGACGGCTCCGCCGCCGACAGTGCTGGCATCGTGCCCGGCGATCGGGTCCTGACGATAGACGGCGCTCCCGTGACGACACTTGAGGAGTTGGCAGGGCTGGTGCTCGCACGTCAGTCCGGCGACGACGTCAACCTCGAAATCATCCGCAATGAAAACAAGGTCGACGTCGCCGTAACCCTCGGCGAGTGGGACAACTAGCCCCGGAAAGGCCAGCGGCGCAGTAGGCGCTTGGCTGACGGAGCGTCCAGGAAGCAGGCGAGGCCGACGACCATCGCCGGGCCGAAGAACCCGAGTTCGAGAAAGACATCGAAACCCAGGTGAAGGATGACGGCCAGGAGCAAGGCCAGCTTGCGCGTTCGAGGCCAGATCAGCAGAACGGGCAATCCCAGTTCGATAATGACGGTGCTCCACGACATCAACGTGACTAGCACCGACGTCGAGGTGAGGAACTCCGGAGCTTCAAACCGACGGAGATGTTCGATCTCCAGGGCGTGGTAAGCGGCCGAGCCCTCTTGCCATTCAGCGCCACGAAGCTTTTCAAGCCCGCTGGTGAGATACACCAGCAGGATCTGTAGCTGAACCAGCAGAACTGGCCAGCGAGCGATCATGCCGTTGGGGTTCGCCCCCGGGTGACCGGCGGTTGTAGCCGTGCCCTGTCGGTCCGTTGCGGTGATCAGGCCAAAGGCCCCGAAGAACAACCCGATGAGACGCATAACAGACTCGGCACCGATCGACCACGCCGATGCATAGTCGGCTAGCGAGATCTGTAGCAGTGCAGCCAGCGGCAGGCTGAGGCGTGTGAAATGTCCCACCGCCACCGCCGCCCCACTCACGATCAACGCCGCAAGGCCAGCGCCGAGAACCAGCGGCTGGTCGACGAAGCGGAACAGGCTCAGGACTCGCCATGTTGGGTAGAAAGGATCGTTGAGGCTCTGGCTCCCAAAGATCAGATCGAAGTCTGGCACCAGGCTCAGCGCCCAACCCGTGACGAGCAGGCCATAGCCGGTTCGAGCCACCACATAGGGCGCCGCATCGACCGGCTTCAACCAGAATTGCTCAAGCCGGGCTAGCGACAAACCACTCGGTGAAACGCGCCCAAACCGTCCGTTGGGCGACCCCGACCGGCCCATGCTCATGTTGGCTCAAACGAGGCGACAACGTCCCGAACGTAGGTGGCCACGAACGGGCCGCTGGTTCCCGTGCTGACATCGGACTCGACCGCTATCAGCTCAGCCCTCACCACCGAGGACGGATCGTCGACCTGGTTGACCGCCCATTCAAGAACGTGGTCTTGAAGTTCGGGCTCCTCGTACAAGGTCTCCTCGAAAGCCGACCAGCGGTAGGCCCGATAGGTACCGATGAACGGCTCGCCATCAGGAAAGTCCAGCCTGGTCACCGAGTTGTCAGCGTGGACGAGCTCGATGTGTACGAAGAGCGATGTTTGGCTGACCTCAGGAGCGAACAGGCCCCAGTTCTGGTTGAGCCGGGCAATGCCATAGGCGGGCGCTGTCATGTCCCGGTAGGCGCCTCGAAGTCCTGGAATCGGCATGTTCCAAAGCAAGAGGCTGAGAGCCACAACGGTGCAGCCGATAGTCACGGCTGGGCCCGTGGGCCCGTGGTTGCGGACTCGGTAATCCTCGAAGGGTTCCTCTGGCTTCATACGGCTTCTCCAGCCTAGGTTGCTAGTCGTGGCATCTTCACCCGAAGCAGCGTCAACTTCCCACCAGGGCCGATCCGGCCTGAGCCAGCAGCGGGTCATTGAACTGGCGGGTGCTCTCGACGAGCGTCTCGGACGCCAGATCGCCTTCATCACCGAGCTAGACAAGCTGAAAGGCGTCCTTCGACGGAGCCTACTGATCGACACCTCGCGCTATGAGAACACCGCTGAGCATTCCTGGCATCTGGCCATGCTCGCCCTTTGCCTCGCCGAATACGCGGGCGATGACGTCGACCTTCACCGGGCGCTAAAGCTCGTCCTCGTCCATGACATCGTCGAGATCGACGCTGGCGACACCTACATCTACGATGTCGAGGCCAGCCGCGGCAAGGAAGCGCTCGAGCAGGCGGCGGCCGATCGCCTCTTCGGTCTCCTTCCCGAGGATCAGGCGGCCGAGTTTCGCTCGCTCTGGGATGAGTATGAGACCCGCGACACCCCGACGGGGCGCTTCGCCTACGCTCTGGATCGCCTGCAGCCCCTACTGCTCAACGCAGCCAGTGGCGGGCGTAGCTGGCGCGAACACGGTATCGCCGCTCACCAGGTACGAGCCATGAACGGACCAATCGTTGAAGGGTCCGAGAAACTATGGTCGCTGGCTGCTGCGGTCATCGACGAGGCGGTGCAAGCGGGTGCTCTTATCCCCGATGACGATGTGCCTAGAGATCACGACGCTTAGAGATCACGACGCCTAGAGATCACGACGCCTAGAGCCCGATCATCAGGGGGCGGCCTCAGCGGGCATGGCCTGTGTGGCGTCTATCGGCTCGGTCGGCTTTACTCGAGCCCTGGCACAGATCGGAAGGCTCAGAGCGAAGACGGAACCCTGGCCGGGTGCCGACTCGACCGTGATATGGCCACCGTGGCGTTCGGCGATCTGTTTGACGATGCTCAAACCGAGGCCGGTACCCGGACCTGCCCGTTCGCCTCGCCAGAAGCGGGTGAAGACCTTCGTTTGCGCTTCCTCGCTCAGTCCCGGACCTTCATCGGCAACTCGCAACCTCGCGCTGGCGTCGGTGCTGTCGACCGAAACACTGATGGTGCTCGGCGAGGGTGCGAGTCGAACCGCGTTCGACAAGAGATTGCTCACCGCCCGCATGAGAGCCTCACGGTCGCCCTGGACAACAGCTGATGGTTCGGTTTCATCTGGCACGCTCAAGGCCAACGACAGGCCGCGTTTGCGGGCCGCGGCGTGATAATCAGCTACCGATTCAGCGGCCACAGCCGCCATGTCGACCTGTTCAACCTGAACTTCAGGAACACCAGACCTCGCCTGTTCAAGCAGGTTGTCAACCAGGTTGCTCATGCGCTCGGTGGAACGGTGGGCCACCTCGGCCGCCCGGCGCAGATCTGGCTCGGATGCCTGCTCGTCGGAGAGCACGAGTTCGAGGTTCGTTCGGGCCGAGGCCAACGGGTTTCGCAGCTCGTGTGATGTGTCTTGAATGAATCGACGCTGGTCCTCGAAGGCCGCCTGGAGACGGTCGAGCATGGCGTCGAAGGTGTCCCCCAGCCGTTTCAGCTCATCCTCAGGGCCACCGAGGCCAATACGTTTCGTCAGGCTGTTGCCAGAGATATCCCGAGCCACCCTCGTCATACGATCGATCGGTCGTAACGCCAGACCGGAAAGGATGTACCCCGAGACGAAGGCAACGATCACCAGGATGCCAAGGCCAGCCAGCGAGGCCTTCCGCAGGTCGTCGATCATGGCTAGTTCGGTTTCGTTCTCGAATTGTTCCACCACCGCCGAATAGAAGTCGTCCCTCAGAACTGAGGGCCAGCTGAGTTGGACTCGCTCGCCGGAACGTTCGAGCAAGACGTTCTGCTGGGTGATGCGGGGCAGTACAGGCTTTTCGAGTTGCTGCACCTGCCAGGCGTACATGCCTCCGATGAGAACGGAGCCAACAGCGAAGAGGGTTGCGGCATAGGTGATCGAGAGCCGGAAACGAATGGACTGGGTCCAGTGAGGCATCCATTCAGGCGTTTTAGGCCCGGTGACAACGCCGGCTGTTTCTGCTACTCGCACCATGATCAGGCCCTACGTCGCAGGCTCAGCCTGGTCGGGATCGATGAACCGGTAGCCAGCCCCGATGACGGTTTCGATCAAGGCGAGGCCGGTGGCCGATGCGAGCTTTCGTCGCAGCGTGCCAACGGTGACCCGAGCGGTGTTTGTGAAGGGATCGAGCATTTCGTCCCACACGTGCTCAAGGAGACGCTCCTGGCTGAGAACCTCACCTTCATGGCTCATGAAGTACCGCAAGAGGGAGAACTCCTTGGTCGTCAGATCGATCGGATTATCGTGCCAGGAGACGAGTTGACGGGCCATGTCGAGAGAAAGCGCTCCCTGAACGAGCACGGCATCGCCACCCGTCGTCTCTCTACGGAGCAGACTACGGACCCTGGCCGAAAGTTCTTGTAAAGCGAACGGCTTGATCAAATAGTCGTCGGCTCCCTCGTCGAGACCGACGACACGGTCGCTCACAGAATCTCTGGCCGTCACCATAAGTATCCGGGTGGCCGGGTCGTACATCGGGTCCGTACGCACGATTCTGCAGATCTCAAGCCCGTCTATGTCGGGCAGTGTGAGGTCCAACAGCACCAGGTCATAGGGGTTGATGATCATCTTCTCAAGAGCGTCTTGACCGGTGTTTGCCTCGTCAACGGCGTATCCTTCACGTCGGAGCGACGTTCCCACCGCTTCGGCTAACTCCACCTCATCGTCCACAACCAGTATTCGCACCCCTACACGCTAGTTTCCGAGCCCGCGAGACGGAGCCCTTTCGGCTTATTTGCCCTTTCGTCTGGTTTTCGCCGGTTCGAGCAGACTTGGATAACGATGTCCGATACCTCACCCGAACCCGTATCAGCTGCCTCGTCCGAAGACTCGGTCGCTGTCCCGCCGCCTCCGGTTCAAACCGAGCCGGCCCAGCCCGCTGGCACACAAGCCGCCGACGCCGAGGCTGCCGCGGCCGAGCTCGAACGCATCCTGTTCGAGATCCGCAAGGTCATCGTCGGCCAGGATCAGATGGTCGAGCGGTTGCTCGTCGCCTTGCTGGCGCGGGGGCACATCTTGCTCGAAGGTCTTCCCGGTGTGGCCAAGACCTTGGCTGTGTCCACACTGGCCACAACGGTAAGCGGTAGTTTTGTTCGCCTTCAGTTCACGCCAGATCTCCTGCCATCGGATCTGGTCGGTACCCGAATCTGGCGAGCCAGCGAAGAGAAGTTCGACATCGAATGGGGCCCGGTCTTCGCCAATCTGGTGTTGACCGACGAGATCAACCGTGCGCCAGCCAAAGTCCAGTCCGCCCTGCTGGAGGTCATGGCCGAGCGACAGGTTTCGATCGGCGGCACGTCGCGGCCCCTTCCGTCACCGTTCCTCGTGCTGGCCACGCAGAACCCGGTCGAGTCTGAAGGTGTCTACACCTTGCCCGAAGCCCAGCGGGATCGATTCCTGATGAAGGTGATCGTTGAGTACCCATCACCGGTCGAGGAGTTGGAGATCGTACGCCGGGTAGGCGTTTCGGCACCGAGTGCATCACCGGTCATCACCCTTGATCGACTTGAGTACTTCCAGGCCATGGCCGACGGGGTCTTTGTCGACACGGCGGTAGCCCAATACGCGGTCGATCTTGTGATGGCCACTCGCGAACCCGGCGTCCGCAGCATGCCTGAGCTCGAGCCGCTCATCGACTTCGGTGTCAGCCCTCGGGCCACCCTGGGCCTCGTGGCCGCGTCGCGAGCGCTCGCCCTGCTACGGGGCCGAAGCTATGCCACCCCCCAGGACACCTTCGATGTGGCCCGCGACGTGATGCGGCACCGGCTAATGCTCAGCTACGAGGCCCTCGCCCAATCGATGAGCGCCGACGACATCCTGAACCGCATCCTGACCATGGTTCCAGCTACCCCTATTTCCCCGACTGCTCAGAATCGTTCATGACATCAGATTCCTCGGCACAGTCTGCCACCTCCGGCATCGACGGCTCCACGCGCGAGATACTTCGACGCCTCGAGCTCGATGTGACCCATCGCCTCGACGGGCTCCTCCATGGCGACCATCGCGGACTGGTGCCAGGTCATGGAACAGAGCTGGGTGAAACCCGTGAATACGCCCCGGGCGACGATATTCGCCGGATCGACTGGAATGTGACCGCCCGACTATCAAAGGCCCACATTCGCCAAACGATCGCCGAGCGCGAGCTACTCACCTGGCTCGTGGTCGATCGGTCCTCCCGACTCGATTTCGGCACAACCAGCCAGGAGAAGAGAGATCTCGCATTGGCCGCAGCCGCTGCCGTCGGGTTCTTGACCGCCAAGGACGGCAACCAGTTGGGCGCCTATCTTGTCGGACGCGGCGATTCGACCATGGTGCCAGCTCGCGGTTCGCGCAAGCACCTGCTTCGGCTGCTCCACATGATCGCTGAAGGCGAACGAGGCGACAACAGTGGCGTCACCGATCTGGGTGATGCCCTCAACCGAACGAGCAGCATCGCGAAACGCCGGGGTCTCGTCGCAATAATCTCCGACTTCTGGGTCGCACCGGGCTGGGAACGAGCTCTCGGGGTGCTGGCCCGACGCCACGATGTCATAGCGGTCCAGCTCACCGACCCCCGAGAGTTCGAACTTCCCGACGTTGGCCTCGTGGTCCTGCGGGACCCTGCAACCGGAGCCGAACGGGAAATCGCAACCCAGCGCAAGTCGGTCCGCGATGGTTACGCCAAGGCGGCCAACGCCCGCCAAGACCGGCTCGGCGAAACCTTCAGGCGCAATCGTGTCGATCATCTCGTGCTCTCGACCGACCGGGATTGGCTCGGCGATCTCGTCGCCTTCGTTTCGAAGCGATCACATCGGATCACGGCTTCGCCCCATGGAGGCTCCCGATGAACTTCCTTTCGCCTGAGCGGCTCGTCCTCCTCCTCATCGTCGCTGGCCTTGCCCTCACCTACATTCTTCTCCAACGGAGGCGGCGAACCTACGCCCTGAGGTTTGCCTCAGCCGAGCTGTTCGATGCGATCGCACCCGAGCAGCCGAGAACCCGACGCCACATTCCGGCTGTCGTCTTTCTCCTCGCTCTCGCTGTTCTCGTGGCAGCCTTCGCCCAGCCGGCGACCAAGGTACGCGTGCCCCGCGAACGGGCAACGGTCGTGATAGCGATAGACGTTTCCCTGTCGATGATGGCAGAAGACGTGAGCCCGAACCGGCTCAACGCCGCTCAGGCCGCAGCCCACCGCTTCGTCGATGAGCTGCCACCCAGCCTGAATGTTGGCCTGGTCTCCTTCGCTGGAGCCGCATCGGTTCAGGTGGCCCCCACGCTCGACCGCCAGCCCGTGCATCTCGCGATCGACAACCTCGAGCTCGCTGAGTCGACAGCGATTGGCGAAGCAATCTTTACCTCGTTGTCAGCGCTCGAAAGCCTGCCGACCGCCGGCGAAGCAGACGACTTGCCCCCGGCCCGCATCGTGCTCCTCTCCGACGGGGAAACCACTGTCGGCCGAGAAGACGCCGAAGCGGTGGCTGCCGCCCTTGAGGACGACGTCAAGGTTTCCACCATCGCCTTCGGCACTCGAAACGGTTTCATCGTCTACGACGACCCGCGCACCCCTGAGAACGACCCGAGCCAGATTGCTGTGCCCGTCCGCGAGGAAAACCTGCGCACGATCGCGGAAGATACCGGCGGCGCCTTCTTCAAGGCTTCTTCCCTGGAAGAACTCGAGAAGGTGTACGCCGATATCGGCTCCGCAATCGGTTACGAAGAGGTCGACAAAGAAATCACCGACAGGGCGGTTGGAGCAGGTCTCGTCCTTCTCGCTCTGGCTGCAGCCCTCAGTCTCGCCTGGCACCAACGCTTGCCGTAGCCAGTCCCTCCCTTTTAAGATCGGCCCTCTTGGAAAGAGGACCACTATGACAACCGACGGTTGGCTCATCCACGAAGGTCTGCGGTTCCGAGACCTCGACCACGACGGCGTTCTTGCGCCCTACGAAGATTGGCGACTTCCCGTCGAGACCAGGGTCGAGGACCTCCTCACCCGGATCGATGCTGCCGCCGACGGCTTCGTGCCGATCGAACGGATTGAGCAGCCTGCCAGCCGGGTGCTGGCTCAGAAGTTCGAACTCGGGTTGTTCGACGATCCCTGGCCGCCACCGGACTAGTCCAGCAGGGCGCTCTGGCGGCGATGGGGCATGCCGCCCCAGCTGGAAACTCCACCTGGCCAAGAAAGGCGAACCCCTCGATGCCCTTTACGACCTGGAGACCGACCCGGGCGAATCACGAGATGTGCGAGACCAACACCCAGAGATCGCTCAACGGCTGAGCGCTCTCGGCGAGCAAGCTCGGCAGTCTCTCGGCGATGCCAGATTGGGACGGCTCGGCGATGACGTACGACCGGTAGGCCGCGTCGACAATCCGCAGCCGCTTACCCGCTACGACCCAGCGCATCCCTATTTCATGGCCGAGTATGACCTGGCCGATCGCGGCTAGGTCAAACCAACATCAGCTGGCGTCGCGCTCGAGACCAGGCGGGAGTCGGCCTGCCTTACGGTCCTCGACCTTCTCGGTAACAACCTTGGAGGAACCACCGGGGGCCATGGTCACGCCATACAAAATGTCGGCGGCTTCCATCGTGCGCTTCTGGTGGCTGACGATGATGAGCTGGGCTTCCTTGCGGAACTCCTCCACCAAGGCCAAGAACCGACTCAGGTTCATATCATCGAGGGCCGCCTCGACCTCGTCCATCACGTAGAACGGCGACGGCCGGCTGCGGAACACCGCAAACAGGAACGCTAGAGCCACCAGTGAGCGTTCGCCTCCGGAGAGCAGCGAGAGTTTCTTGACGTTCTTGCCTGACGGCTTGGCCTCGATATCGATACCACAGTTGAGGATGTCGTCACCGTTGGTCAGCGTGACCGCTCCCTTGCCGCCAGGAAACAGCGTCGTGAACAGATGCACGAAGTTCTCGGCCACATCGGCGTAGGCCGAGGAGAAGACAGAGACGATTTCTTCGTCGATCGAACGTATCAGCTTGTGGAGATCTCGGCGGGTCGACTTGATGTCATCGAGCTGACTGTTGAGGAACTCGTGGCGTTCTTTGAGTTCCTCGTACTCTTCGAGAGCCAAGGGGTTGATAGCTCCCATGATCTTGAGCTCACGTTCGAGGTCTTGGACCCGCGCCTCGGCCCCGACGCCAGCTGGAAGCTCGGGACACTCGGCGGTCATCGCGATCTCGGGATCGGTGTCGAGTTCTCGCTTGAGTGCCTCGGTCAATGCTTCAAGCTTGACCCGATACTCGGTCTCGTTCAGCTCGATCCGGCTTCGACGATCGCGCACGTCGATCAGCTCTGCCTCCGACTGCGCCTTGTGTGTTCGCTGTTGTGAAAGTTCGTCTGAGACCTTGCGAGCAGCCGCCGACTGGGCGTGCTGCTCGGCTTCGAGAAGCTCTACCCATCCGGCGAGGCGATCTTGTTTCCCCACTAAGGTCTCTTCGAGACCGACGACGGCAGCGATCGATTCTTCGATTCGTTCGCGTCGTTCGCGGGCCAGGTCTCGCTCGTTGACGAGGCGTTCAAGGCGGGCTTCGGTCTCCGCTTTGCGCCGACGCAGCAGGTCGCTGCGCTCCTCGATGGCGCCGATCTTTACTTCGAGCTCGGTGCGGCGAGTGGTTACCGCCTTGCTGCGCTCCTCGAGCGATGTGCGGGACCGGGCCAGGGCCTCGCTCCGGCTCTTCTGTTCAGCTTCTTCGTTTTCAAGCGCCGGCAACTGATTCGACAGCAGACGCATCTCATTGGCGTCATCCTGTTTCCGGGTGAACACGCCCGCCCGTTCGGCTACCAGCTGATCCCGGTCGGCTTCGAACCGAAGAATCTCGGCGTTGGCCCGCTCGCGGAGCGATGCCGCTCGTTCGAGATCGGTACGGCACTGTCGAAGCGACTCGTCAGCCTCAGCCCTGGCTCGGCGACACCCCGTGAGCGTCTCGCGGGCCTGGATAACGCTTTTGGCCGCAAGCTCGGCTGTTTCGCTCGCCTCGGTCGCCCGCTCCTTGGCTTCCTCATAGGCGGCTCCGGTAGCACCGGTCGAACCCTGCTTAAGCCGCCACCCTCGCGGGCTAAAACGATCGCCCTCGCGGGTCACAAAGACTCGGGAAGCACCCTTGCTCGTGCCCTCAACGATGAGGCTCAGTGAGTCGCGCCATGAACCTTGGACCACCTCGACGTCGGCCAGCAGCGTATCGAGCAATGCTTCCACTTCGGGCCGCCGCGATCGCACATGGTTTCGGAGGCCGTTCGGTGGGGCCGGACTCCGGCTCGCGCCGAGAGCGACCACACCTCCGGCCAGCCCGTTGGCGTCCAGGGTGTGTAAGGCCTTGATGGCATTGTCGGTGGAGTCGACCACGACGCCGAGCAAGGCGTCGCCGATAGCGGCTTCAACCGCCGGCTCCCAGCCCTCGTCGATCTGGACGAGGTCGAGCAGGGTGCCAAGCACGCCATCGGCAGCGTTGAGGGCATCGACACCGGCCCGGCTTCGAGCCTCATCCAATGCTTGAGATAGGGCCTCTGACCGGGCGTGCCAACGGCTCGCTTCGGCGTCGGCCTGGCGCTGATCCTCGAGCACTTTCGCCAATTCAGCATCGGCTCGCTCAAGGCTGGCGGTGGTCTCGCTGACCCTCGTCACCAGGTCGGGCTCGGCCTGTTCGGTCCGCTGAATATCAGCCGATGCTTGATCCCGAGCTTCGGCAGCTGCTCGTTTACGGTCGTCGATGGACTGAACTTGCTGTCCGAAGCGGGCCAGCTCCTGCACGTTGCGTTGCGAAGCCTGCGCCAATGCCTCGATACGGGTACGTATCTCGGCCGCCTGATTGTCGGATGGGGCGATGCTCTCGCCCCATTCGGTATCGAACGAGAGCTGCTCGTGGGTCAGCTCGGCCTCAGAAACTTTGAGATCGGCGAACTCGGGCTTCAGGGCGTCGCTCTCAGCCGACGCCACCGCCAGCTCGGCCGTGATTCGGGCCGACTCGGCTTCCAGGTTGGCCACGAGTCCGTCGTCGACTGCGGCCTGCAATTCACCGTCGAGACGGGTCCTACGTTCGCCGATCACATTCAGCTGGCCGCGAATCCGTTCGGCCATGCTGCGGGCTCGGCTGGCCACGTCGGCGATGTCGGAAGCTCCGAGCGCCGCAAGTTCAGCCTCGGATTGGAGGATCAGCGGATCGAGATCGGACAAGGAGGTGGCGAGCTCGCCCTCGCGCCGGTTGAGTTCGGATCGAACCGTGCGCCCACGCTCGACGTTCTCGATGAGAATGCTCAGCTCGCGGCCGGCGAGGTGGGTTTTCAGCTCGCGCAGTTCGGTGATGAGCGCACCATGGCGGCGGGCGGCTTCGGCCTGTCGTTCGAGTGGCTTGATTTGGCGCCGAACCTCGCGGGAGAGGTCGTTCAGCCGATTCAGATTGTCGGCGGTGGCGGCTAAGCGACGCTCGGCCCGTTCACGCCGTTTGCGGTATTTGAGGACACCGGCGGCTTCCTCGATGATCGATCTGCGATCCTCTGGCCGAGCGTTGAGCACATCATCGATCCGACCCTGCGAAACGATGATGTGCTGCTGCCGACCGACACCTGAGTCGGAGAGAAGTTCCTGGATGTCGAGTAGACGGCAGGAGACACCATTGATGGCATAGTCGGAATCACCACTCCGGAAGAGGGTTCGGGTGATCATGACTTCGTTGAACTCAACCGGCAGTTCACCATCGGTGTTATCGATGGTGAGCGAGACTTCGGCTCGGCCGAGCGCCTTCTTCGACGACGTGCCGGCGAAGATCACGTCTTCCATCTTCTGAGACCGAACGGCAGAGGGAGCCTGGGCGCCGAGGACCCAGGCCATAGCGTCGACGACGTTTGACTTGCCCGAGCCGTTTGGACCGACCACGACCGTGATGCCTGGTTCGAGCTGAAGGTCCGCCGGATCTGCGAACGATTTGAAGCCCTTGATGCTCAGCGCCTTCAGAAACACCTAGCGATTCTACACTCCCACCACCGGCTTGAGGCCGACCTTCAGCCCCGCCGGTCGCTTCACCCAGGAAGTCTCGGCGGTCGACGAACTCTGCTCGTCGTACCTACACCTGGGTGTTACAGAAGAACACAGGGTGATGCTTGAAGCTGGTTTTGTTAATCGGTTCGCGTGATCGAGGGCTCATCTCCCCCGCCTTGCCGAAAACGGCCAGATGATCGCCGAATTCACCCGGTTCACCTAGGAGATCGAGGAAGGGGCGATCCTCGAGCGACGTGCCTCGATACTTGATCGCATCGTGCAAAACGCCGACCACGGATCGGTAAAGACGCCGGATCTCTTGGGTTGACAGCTCATGAGAGCTTCGATCGTGACGCAGACCTGAATCGAACAGGATTTCGTTCGAATACACATCGCCGATGCCAACGAAAACGGTGGAGTCGGTGAGCAACAACATCAGCGGCATCTTGTAGCCGATGACGAGACGGCCGAAGTCGACCCAGGAAAGAGGGCTTTCGAGAAGATCGAGGCCAACGTCTTCCACCGGTGGCAGGGCCGACTCAACCTCCTCAGAAAGCACGATCTGCAGCGAGCTGGAGCCCTTGCGATCGGTGAAGTGGAGGTCACCGCCCTGCGTGAAGGAAATGATGGCGGCAATGTCCGAGGCGACCTCGGCTCGACCGCCCAGCTTCTGTATCCGACCATTCTCACCCAGGGCGAGAACAACCGTATGCTCATTGTCGAAGTCGATAATGATGTGGAGGCCCTTGCGGGTCACCCCCACAACTTTGGCACCGATCAGCTCGGAGCCAAAGTCTTTCTTGGCTTTGAGGCCGGGAAGCGATTTAAGCACATGTGCTTCAGCCCCTTTGACCTTTCGCCCAACCATCTCACGTTCGAGATCGCGGCGTAGCGTTTCGATTTCAGGCAGCTCAAGCTGACTCATCGAGATCATCTCCATTTCCCGATTGTTCCAATACCGCCGCGTAGGCCGATCGTGCCGCCACCTGTTCGGCTCTTTTCTTCGAAGACCCAACCCCGCGCCCCCGTGGCGCGCCATCAACGATCGTTACGGCCGTAAACACCTTGTCGTGATCAGGCCCTGCACCGGTTATCTCATAAACCGGTGCTCCCAGCGCCATACGGGCGGTGAGTTCTTGCAGTTGTGTCTTGTAATCCTTGCGCCCCGGCTCAGCGGCGGCGTCGACAATGGCATCTGAAGTCTGGCCGAGTATGACCAGTGCTGCCGCATCCCAGCCACCGTCGACATAGACGGCGCCGAAGATGGCTTCAAGCGCATCGGCCAGGATCGATTCCTTTTCCCGCCCACCGGATTGATCTTCACCTTTGCCGAGCAAAAGGAGAGGTCCAACACCAAGCTCAAGGGCCAGCTCAGCCAGGGTGATCGTGTTGACGACCGAGGCTCGAAGCTTCGCCAGTTGCCCTTCGGGCAGATCTGGGTAGTGACGAAAAATGTGGTCGGTGACCACAAGACCGAGGACCGAATCACCAAGAAACTCAAGGCGTTCGTTCGAGTCGTCTGTCTCGTTCTCCGCGCAAAAACTGCGATGAGTGAGCGCGAGCGTCAGTAGCTCCGGCTCATCGAATCGATGACCGAGACGCTCACAGAACGAGGACAGGTCGACCTCGTGACTCAGGACGTTGCCCCTGCTTTCGACTCGACATAGTCGACGGCATCACGAACACTCTTCAGGTCTTGCAGGTCTTCATCCTCAATCCGGAATCCGACCGTTCGGTCAGAGAGTTCTTCTTCAAGGGCCTCGACCAGCTCGATAAGGGCCAGGGAATCAGCTTCGAGATCATCGGCGAACGAGTCGCCCTCTCGGATTTGGTTGGGCTCGATCTCTAGAATATCGGCAAGCCGATCGCGCACGAGCTCAAAGATCTCAGCGCGCGTCATCGGGTGTCGTTCCATATGGGTTTCAGCCGGCATTAGTAACACGTCCTCCTCGCCCAGACGGCCACGATCCGCGGTGATCGTTTCGTCCAGGAAAGATGTTCGACTACGAACAAAGAAAGTAGGAATGAGTATTGGTACCGCCAGAGTGTTGCGGTCTCGCCGCTAACCCTCCTGCCGGAGTTATCCCCAAGGCAGATGACGACAGCTGCTCATCTTAGCAAACAGCGTACGAACCGAGGGCCTAGCAACCCTGATCGACACAAACCGGCGCAAAACCCGGCAAGATCAGGGCCGAACGTTTGTTATGAGACCGCGGCTCGGATATTGTCGACAATCCTTTCGCCAGCGATGGCATCTGCAGTTCTGATGGCATTGGCAATTGTGTTCGCTGATGAGGATCCATGAGAGATCAGCGTGACGCCTCGGGTGCCGAGCAACATGGCCGCTCCCGTACCACGGGAATTGAAGGTGTCGAAGATCGGACGAACCTTCTTGTCCAAAGCTGGCCTCACCGCATCAAAGACCGGATCATCAAGCGCCGCCATCACGTTGCCCTGCAAGATGTCGTGGAACCCTTCCAACGACTTCAGAGCAACATTGCCGGTGAAACCATCGCAGATAACCACATCAGCTGCTCCGCTCATGAGGTCATTGCCTTCGATGTTGCCGATGTAGGTGGCACCGCAAGCCTCGGCCCAATCGCCATGCTCAAGCAGTTGACAGGCGTCTTTCACCAGCGTGTTACCTTTGCCCGCCTCCTCACCGATGGTCAGGATGCCAACTCGCGGACTGGCGAGGTCGAATCGGTGACGCGCATAGGCGGTGCCCATACGAGCGAACTGCACCAGCCACTCGGGCTGGGAATCGGCGTTGGCGCCACAATCGAGCAGTGTGCAGGGTGTTGAACCCAACACCGGCATCGGCACCGCAATCCCCGGCCGGGAAACACCCTTGATCCGACCGATCCGCAGCAGCGAGGCGGCCATAGCCGCTCCGGTGTTGCCAGCGCTGAGCAGCGATGAAGCAGACCCGTCGCGCACGGCTTCCGCGCCACGAACAATCGAGGAGTCCTTCAGCCGCCGAATACTCGTGGCTGCGTCGGCCCCCATCTCCACGACTTCGCTAGCGGGCAGGATCGGCATGTCACCGACATCGCCAAGACGGTCGGGGTCGCCGACCAGAAGCACGGGAACCCCAAACTCATAGGCGGCTAGGCGCGCCCCTTCAACGATTGTGGCCGGGGCATCATCCCCGCCCATCGCATCGACGGCTACCGGCAGTCGTTGCGTCACAGACCCGCTGATTCGTTGCGCCTAGGCGCTGACGTCGATGACCTGGCGGCCCTTGTAGGTGCCGCAGGAATGACACGCACGATGAGGCAGCTTGGTTGCACCACAGTTGTTGCAGGTGCTGCGAGCAGGCGCTGACAGTGTCCACGCCGATGCCCGACGGCTGCGGGTTTTCGACTTTGACTTTTTCTTCTTTGGTACGGCCACTTTGCAACCTGATCTTCGAAACTGAGCCCGACCATCGAGCCACGTAGCTTTGCGGTTGACGCGGCGAGTAGGCGCCGACGGCAACGTCGTCAGACTACCGAATCCGGACGCCGACTCCACCGGGTTCTAGCCCACTCAGCCAACGATCATGCCACCATCGCAGCTGATGACCTCACCAACGGTGAAGCTGCCGGCCCGTGAACAGAGGAAGATGGCGAGGCCAGCAATGTCTTGGGCCGTGCCGACCCGGCCAACCGGTGTGCGATCGCCGACCGCATCCCAATCGGTGTTGTCGACATCACCACCGCCGCCGACACCGGTCGACAACATCCACGTCGGAAAGGGTCCGGGAGCGATGGCGTTGACCAGAATATGACGTCGGGCCAGGGTTGAGGCCATGTGCCGGGTCAAGGCGTGAACGGCCGCTTTCGAGGTGCCGTAGGAGTACGTCTCGAAGGCAGGCGTCTGAATCCCGTCGATCGAACCGATAGTGACCACTCGGGAGGGTGCCGCGGCGCTGGCGGAAGCTTCGAGCAGGCCGACAAGCCGCTGCGTTAGAAAGAAAACACCCTTCACGTTGGTGTCCATCACCTTGTCCCAGCCCTTCTCGGGAAAGTCATCGAACGGGGCGCCCCAGGAGACACCGGCATTGTTGATCAGAATGTCGAGATGGTCTTCGCGCTCGCTGAGTGCGCTCACCAGGTGCTCGACTCCTTCGAGATTCGAAAGGTCGGCGGGCAGCGCCACACACGTACCGCCGTAGGTTTCACTCAAACGTAGAGCCGTCGCCTCACATACGTCAGCCTTGCGGGAGCTGATGTACACCTTGGCCCCGTTGGCCAGAAGTCCAGCGGCGATCATCTCCCCGATTCCACGGGAACCCCCCGTCACCAATGCCACCTTGCCAGCAACCGAAAACAGCTCATCGATCTTCATCTCTTGAGTCACGAGCGCAAGCGTAGTTGGGAACGACTTCTAGGCTTCAACCGTAAAGCGATCGACCAGTTCGGGTTCCGGCGGCGTTCGGGTCGTGACCACCGGACGACCGTCTACCCAGGTCAGATTCCACGACGGGACATGAGCGAAGCCAACGACGAAGCCTTCGATGTCATCGTCGCTCACCTTGAAACGAACAAAGTGTTTGTAACCCTCATGGGCGATGCCGGCAAAGAGCTCGTTGAGGTTGAGCCGCCATAACTGAGCGACCAGCAGATACAACGTCAGCATGAAGAGGCCAGCGGCCGAACCGGCGGCGAAGGCGACGATCAGATAGACCAGGGCGTCGGAACCGCCACTGTCGACCGCTACTTGGGCTGCCAATCGACCGGTGAGGCCGATGCCGATCGCGTGGAGGATGAGGTGGGCGCTAGAGGCCACAGCCACGGTGATCTTCGGCGCCCCATGTGCTCCAGCCAGACCAACCCAGGCCAGCATCATCACCGGCCACAGAGCCAAACCGGCCAATCGGTTGCCGCTGAAGGTGACGACGTCGAGCAGGCTGCGCCAGTCGAATGGGCCACCCGCCATACGCTCGACCGCCGCGGTCCGGTCGAGACCGGTGCCAGCGATAGCGGCCCAAGCAAAGAGCGTGTAGACCCCACCCAGGAGGGTGGCCAGACGCGGATTGCGCAGGGGAAAGCGCCACATGGCGGTGAAGCCGAGAGCGGCTGAGCGGCGCTGAGACGGCCAGAGTTTCTCTGCTGTGTAGGTCACGTCATTGTCGCCACCAAAGTCGGAAGCAACATCGACCGCCCTTGGAGCTTCGCGGGTTGACGAGAGGTAGGCGCCTCCGCCTCCAGCCACGACGAGTGTCGGCGCATCCGGATCTTCGGCGGTGTGGCGGGCATAGAAATGTTTGTCGCCGGAGAGCACGAGGCGAACCTTCAGATCGCGGTGCTCACCGTGCGCATTCTCGGAGCCAACGGTTCTCGTCACAAAATAGTTGAGACGGTCCCATCCATCATCGGCCGACGGCTTCGGCCCAAAGGCGGCGCTCACCGAGTTGAGCGCTCGTTTGAAGGCGCTGGGTGGCGTGCGCTCCAGCCACGACGGCTTGGCTGTACAGAGCACGAGGCGAGACCCATCCGGCAACATCGCTGCCGCCTTCTTGAAGTACTCCATTTGAGGAGCATCGATCTCGGCGTCGAGAGCTATGTCGATACCCCAGAGCCACCAACGATCGGTGAGCTGCACCGCGAAATAGGAACGCGTCTGATGACTGCGCCAGCCGCGATAGGTGGGTCGATCGCCGCCGGGTACATAGGCGGTGAAGCGGTCGAGGAAGGAGGCGAGGCCGTCGTACCAGTCGTGATTGCCCGGGATGGCAAAGAGGGGCACCTTGGGGCGATGGCTCGCGCCCAAAGCGGTGCGGTAGGGTCCGACGGTGCGATGTCGATAGTTGTCTGGACTCGCCGTTGGGTAGACCTCGTCGCCGCCCATCACGATCATGTCGCTCGGCGGTAGTTTCAGCACCGACGCGGCGGAATCGCCCTCGGGGCCGATCTCGTCACTCGGGATGTCGACGGCCTTGGCCAGATGGTGGGCGATCGTATAGGTGGCACTAAAGCCGTCGCCGAGATCGGCCACATAGTCGATCCAGAGACGCTCGTAGCCAATCGAGATTTCGTCGTCGCC
Organism: uncultured Acidimicrobiales bacterium; assembly: GCA_937922045.1. Taxonomy (GTDB): domain Bacteria; phylum Actinomycetota; class Acidimicrobiia; order Acidimicrobiales; family SZUA-35; genus JAHELU01. The sequence continues at coordinate 115,552 of CAKZXA010000001.1, forward strand.
CGATGATGTCCGCTCCGGCGCCGGGCGATGCCAGGCAAGCGGGTCGTTGACGAACTCTGCCACCGGCGCGCCGGGTCCTAGCCGGTGATGGGCAACCGCAGGACGCAGCGATGCCTGAGACTCGCGGTTGTCAGCGAAGGCACTGAAGATCGAGGCGAGGTAGGCGTGGTAGGCGCTGCGCAGAATCTCGCGCGGCGCCAGCCAGGAGATACGGCGCTTAGCCTCATAGCGCAGCGGCAGGATCCACTCTGGGGTGTCGAGCTCTGCGGGGGTCGGCCTGGCCGCTGCTGGATCATCGTTCTCGGGCAACGCCCCAGAGAGGTTTGCCGGTGGATGCGGGTTCGGCGAAGAAGAGCTGGTGGTGGGGCCTGGCATAGCCACGTAGCTTAGTTCGCTCGCCCGCTAGCCCATCCGGCGGTGCTTAGCTTTGGGATGAATCGTCGAGATCTAGCGAGGAAAGGGCGTCCCAGCGCGGATCGGTAGCGGCCGCCCGCTCGGCTGCCCGTTCAGCCTCAGCCTCGTCAAACGTCAGCGCCGGATAGCGGTCGGGGTCGGGGCCAGCGCAATCGACTCGGCAGAGCGGGGCGAGCGGCAGCGAGAGGGCGACGGCGTCAGCGACCACTGGAACCAGATCGATCTGGTCGCCATGGAAGTCGATAATGTCACTGTCGGTCGGAGCGTGGACCTGAAAGATCTCGTCGATGAGAACATCCATTGGGCCACCGGTGGGCTCTAGACAGCGGCGGCAGTCGCCTTCCCACCGGAAGGTGACGGTGCCCAGCGCGGTTACTCCACGCTCCATCGATTCAATGGTGATTCTGCCTTGTACCGGGTCTTCGGTTGTGCGCGAGGACACGACCTCCCGACGACCGAGGATGATCTCGACGTGCTCCACTTGGCGCTGGCCGAGACGTTTCCGCAGCTCGGTTACCGACACCATGAGTTTCGGTGGCTGATCTGGGGGCGTCTCGACCGGTGACGGTTCTGGCGATTCAATAGTCACGCCTTCCCAGGATAGGACGCGCTCGTCAGAAGTCGTCGTAGTCGGCGTCTTCATCGTCGTAGTCGTCGCTGTGTCCGTGCTCGCCGTTCACGAGGTCGATGCGGCCATTGCGCTCGGCTGCCGCGCTGATGATCTCTTCGGTGGTGGTCAAGGCTGTGCCGAGCAGACGCTGACGACCTTTCTTCACCGTGCCAGCGGTGCGGGCCAGGATCTGCTCGAAGCTGGCCAAACGTTGATCGCAGTAGTCCTCGACCTGCCGCTTGATCGTGTTGGCCTCTTCTGTCGCCTCGGCCACGATCTGGCGCGACCGATGCTCGGCTGCCTTCACGACCTGTTGACGTTCGACCATCCGGCCGACCTGAGCCCGACCCTCATCGATCAGATCTTGATGTTCTTGGCGTGCCCGAGCCACGAAGTCGTCGCGCTCTTTGAGCAGCCAACGCGCCGCTCGCAGCTCTTCGGGCAACCGTTCCTGGGCTTGCTCAAGCAGATGCAAGAGTTCATCGCGATTGACCTTGACGGTGTTCGACATCGGCAGAGGTCGAGCCTCGGCCAACATCTCGATGGCCTCTTCGAGCAGGTCTTCTACTTCGGGAACCGAATAGGGGTTTGGCAACGGCTCCTCGTTCACGGAGCCACCATCCTGGTGGGCATCATCGCCCTGATACTCGTCAGACTCATACTCTTCTTCGTACTCATCGTCCGGATAATCGTCGGGCTCCGAACGAAGGATCCGGCGTTCGGCGCGGCGGTACTCGGTGTTGCTCATGAACCATCGCTCTTTCGATTGGTGCCGGCGGCCAGATGACTCTTCAGGCCGTCGACGACGTTAGGAGGAACAACTAATCCCACGTCTCCGCCCCGCGATGCTATCTCACGGATGTAGCGAGAGGAGATCAGGGCGGCATCGCCAATGCCGGGAAGGAAGACGGTTGGTAGCCCTGGTGGGTCGCTGGTCGCAGCATTCATGTTGGCTTGCAGCATCTCGGCATCGAGATCGGAGACACTGCGCACACCCTTCAGAAGGCAGTCAGCACCCAGATCTGCGGCGGCAGTCGTTACCAGACCGGTGAACAAGGCGACCTCGACAACACCACGACCTCGATCGATGTCGGCCACCGATTCGGTGAGCAGCTTGGCCCGAGTCGGCCCGTCAAACATGCCAGAAGCCTTCCCCGGATTATGGCCGACGGCGACGATCACCTTGTCGAACAATCGAGTCGCAGCACCAATAATGGCAAGATGCCCGTTGTGCACGGGATCGAAAGACCCTGGGTACAGAGCCACGGTCATGGAGCATCTCCGGTTTCTGCGTCCGACGTAGGTTCGAATTCGTCCGCCGATGGCTTCGCAGACGTTGCTGGCAACAGTAGCCGCAGTGCTCGGTCCGATCGCGTCATTGACCCGGCCTTTTGGACTGGTCCGCCATCAGGACTGGGGGCTAGCCTGACGTAATGAGCGTTCTCGACGATTTTGTGGGCCAGTGCCGTGCGCTAGCCCACTCTCCAACCGCCGAAAATGAGATAGCGGCAGCCACCCGGGATCTGATTACCGCACCGGATGCGATCAAGGCCTGTGCTCCGTCTTTGAACCCAACAGCGAGTTCTGGTGGCGATGAAGCCACCATCTTTGAGGATGACACGTTGACCGTGATGGTTCTCGCCACGCCGCCCGGCATCGACCAGCCACCCCACGACCATGAAATGAGCGCCATCATCGGCATCTATGGGGGCGGTGAGGTCCATCGCTTCTACCGGCGTGTCGAGTCCGAGCCCGCGATCGTTGCCTCGGGCGGCAAGACGATTCGCGCCGGTGAGACACTCACGATGGGCCCAACGGCGATACACGCCATCGCGGCCGAAGGCGATGAGGTCTGTTACGCCGTGCACACCTACCTCGGTCGATTGTCGACCGTGGAACGCAGCCTGTTCAATCCCGACACGCTGCTCCCTGAACCGATGGACCTAGCTCGGTACGAGCAGTACTGTCGACCGCTGGCACCTTGACATCTACTACTCGGAGCGACATCTACTCGGAGCGTCGAGCGAGCACAACGTGGGCCCGCCCATACTTCTTACGACGGATCTCAACCCAACGATCGGTGAGTTCGATCGGGGTGTCGGCGTGGCCGACGAGCATGCCGGCCTCGATCTGATCGAGCAGGGTCTGCCACGGATCATCGGCGTAAGGGGGATCGCAGAAGGCGAGATCCACGGGTCCGATCGACATCAACGCCGACTCCACGGTGGCGCCAACGACCGTCGCCTGATCATCGAAGCCAAGGTCTGAAAGGTTCCGGCGAACGGTGGCTTGAGCGGTTCGGTCGCGATCGACGAAGGTGACGTGGGCGGCGCCACGACTAATGCATTCAATGCCGAAAGAGCCGCTTCCGGCAAAGAGATCCACAACCCGTACGTCGTCGAGGTCGAGTCGGACCTCGATCATATTGAAGATGCCCTCTTTGGCCCGATCGGTGATCGGCCGGGTGGTGCGCCCCTCGGGCGCAACGAGCTTTCGACCACGGGCCGAACCGGCGATAACACGCATTTCAGCACCCTATCCTTAGCTGGTGCCCCTCCCCGATCTCGAAATAGTGTGCGTCGACTGCGGCGGGCTCTGTCGCCCACTCGGCTGGTTCATTGAAGACGGCGAGGTCGATGAGGGCACCGTGATGCCCTATCGCTGTGTCGATTGCCTCGATCGTTGGGATGTCGTCATCAGCACGCCCGAGGATGGACAATGACCGTCGAAGACTGTGTCTTCTGCAACATCGTGGCTGGCACGCTCCCGAGCCGCCGGGTCTATGAAGACGAACACACCCTGGCCTTCCTCGACATAAACCCCATCACGATCGGGCACACGCTGGTGATCCCAAAACGCCATGCCACCGATCTGTACGACATCGACCCCGACGACCTGGCCAACGTCGCCCGCAGCGCTAAAAAGGTGGCCATCTTGCTCACCGAACGGCTCGGTTCTGATGGCGTCAACCTTTTACACGCCACCGGCGCCGCAGCATGGCAGACAGAGTTCCACCTCCACATCCACGTGATGCCGCGCGTAGCCAATGATCTTCCGTTTCCGTTTCCCATCCGGGGCGCCACCGATGACGAACTGCAGCAAACCCACCGGCAAATATCAGCTCTTCAGTAAAAACTCGGCGTCTGCCTCGTCGAGAAACACCTGAAGCTCGCGGGCCAAACTTGGATGGGCTTCGAGGGCTGGGTCAGCGTCGACCACGTCGATGGCGGCCTGGCGGGCCTGACCGACGGCTTCGCGATCTCGGCGCAGGGATGCGAGCTTCAGATCGTTGCGGCCCTTTTGTCGTTCCCCAAGAATGGTTCCCTCCCCACGCAGGTCGAGATCGACCTCGGCTAGCTCGAATCCATCGGTCGACGCAACCAAGGCTTCCAAGCGTGCCTCGCCGTCTTCGGTCGTAGCCTGACCGACCAGCCAGCAGCTCGACGCGTGCTCACCACGCCCGACCCGGCCACGAAGCTGATGAAGCTGGGCTATGCCGAACCGATCGGCATCGAGGATCACCATGACGGTTGCATTGGCCACGTCAACCCCCACCTCGATCACGGTCGTCGCCACCAGCACATCAACCTGGCCCGACCGGAACAGCTCCATCGTCTCATCCTTTTCGGCTGAGCCCAGCCGTCCATGGAGCAAGGCCAGGCGATAGCCGTCGAGCTCTACCTGGCGCAAGCGATCGAAGGTCGCCTCGGCCGACGCCACCTCCAGCTTTTCTGACTCATCGATGAGGGGGCAGACCAGATATACCTGACGACCCTGATCGATCTGTTCGGTTACCGCAGCCCACATAGCTTCCAGATCGGTAGCGCCCTCCAACTCTTCGGGAGCCTGCGCCAGATCGCCTGGAGCCCGCACCCACCGGGTGACGATCGGCGTTCGGCCCGGTGGTAGCTCGTCGAGCACAGAAACATCGAGGTCGCCATAGACGGTCATGGCCGCGGTGCGCGGAATCGGCGTTGCCGTCATCACCAGCACGTCGGGAGTGGCATCGCCGTAGCTTCGGTCCCGCAAAGCAGCCCTCTGTTCGACCCCGAAGCGATGCTGCTCGTCGATCACCACCGTTCCGAGCGACGAGAACATCACGTTCTCCTGAATGAGGGCGTGGGTGCCGATGGCGAGATCGATGTCGCCGGTGAGCAGCCCGGCCAGGATCCGCTTGCGATCGGCGGTGCCAAGGCGACTGGTGAGCAACTCAACCTTGAGCGGACGCTCGCCTAGCAACGAGTTCGAAGCCTCCACAGTCAACCCGTCGAGCAGGGCCCGAATGCCGGCGAAATGCTGCTCAGCCAGAACCTCGGTCGGCGCCATGAGCGCAGCCTGGTGCCCGCCATCGACGGCGGCCAACATGGCGGCAACCGCAACCAGGGTCTTGCCCGCCCCTACGTCGCCTTGCAACAAGCGGTGCATGGGTATCGGTCGGGCCAGGTCCTTACATATCTCTGCGATCGCCTTGTCTTGGGCTGAGGTAAGAGCGAAGGGCAATCCTTCGGTGAACCCCGCCAGCAGCGGCCCATCGATCACGTGGGCGAGTCCTGTCTCGGTCCGTTCAATCGCTCGCTTGCGTAAAACCAAGGCGAGCTGCAGCCTGAACAACTCGTCGAAGACAAGCCGTCGGCGAGCTTCAGCTACTTCGGCCATCGACTCAGGCTGATGGATCCCGACGAAGGCGGCCTCCCGGGTGATGAAGTCGTGTCGGTCAAGCAGATAATCGGGAAGCGGGTCGCTAATGCCACGGCCAGCCGGCGGTACGCTCCGGCGGAGAATCTCGGCCGCCCACTCCGCTATGTCCCAACTGTGCAGACCTGACTTGGACGACTGGGGGTACACCGGGATGATGCGCGCTGTTTTGTCGCCCACCAGGTCGACGACGGGATTCGTCATCTGACGCTGCCCGCGGAAGAGCTCGACCTTGCCGTAGATCACCGCCTGCCGTCCAGGGGTGAGCTGCCGCTCTCGCCACGCCTGGTTGAAGAAGGTGATCTTGATCGAACCGGAGTCGTCGCCCACGGTCGAGAAGACCATCACCTTCCCACCCTTTACCCGACGCGAGTTGGTTGTGAGAACCGAAACCAGCACGCTGGCTTCTTCGCCTTCAGCCAGATCCGCGATGCGAGCTTGCTTGGATCGGTCGATGTAACGGCGAGGGTAATGGGTCAGCAGATCGAGGCATGTTTCCAACTCCATCGACGCCAAGCCTTTGGCCTTCTTGGGCCCCACGCCGTGCAGCTTGGTGACCGACAGGTCGGCCAGTCGCCCAAGGTCGACACCAGGTGCTTCAGGCTCAGCGTTCGTCGAAACCACGCAACCACCTTACTCAGGGCTTACTCAGACGGGCTCAGGCCAAAGGTCGAGTCGACCGAAAGGAGCAGAACGGTCGTTGGCCCTTCAGAACTGTGATAAATGTCATAGATCTAACTCATACGTATTCGAGATAGGAGGTAAGATAATTTTCGCTGTCGTCGATGGCCAACTACTGTTTAGCTATCGGAAACTCAGCGGACACCAGCACGCTCCATTAAAGTAGAGGATTCGTAGCCACACGGCCCGCAAGGCCACCGAACAAGGAAGTGAAACGTGCAAGGTTTCGTGAAGTCGTATGATCCGGTTACTCGAGACGGGGTCATCATCACGGACACGGTCGATATGACCGAGTACGAACTCGCCCCTGGAGCTCTCGAGGGATCCGTCTTCCGGATGCTCCGACCCGGGCAACGAGTCGTTTTTGACCTTGACGGCCAACAGAAGGCCAGTGGCCTGAGGTTGGGCTCGGAAGTGGATATGAATACCGATCTACCAGAGGCAAGCTGAAGCAAGCTGAGTTTCCGGCGACGAGCACCCGACAACGGAGTCGACCGGAATGACAGACCTACAAGCAGCACCGACCACAAACACCCGGCTACTGGCCTGGGTAAGTGACTGGGCGGAGACCCTTCAACCTGACAGCATCTACTGGTGCGACGGATCTGAAGAGGAGTACGCGCGGCTGGCCGACGAACTCGTCGCCTCCGGAACCTTCACCAAGCTAAACGAGGACAAGCGCCCAAACAGCTACCTCGCCCTATCCGACCCGGCAGACGTCGCTCGGGTCGAAGAGCGCACCTACATCTGCGCGGCCACGCCCGAGGAGGCCGGTCCCACCAACAATTGGCGGGACCCGGCTGAGATGAAGGGCGAGATGACCAAGCTCTTCACCGGTGCGATGCGAGGCCGCACCATGTACGTGGTTCCCTTCTCGATGGGCCCACTCGGCTCACCAATCGCCCACATCGGCGTGCAACTGACCGACTCGGCCTATGTGGCGGCCTCGATGCGCATCATGACCCGCATGGGACAGGGCGCTCTCGACGTGCTCGGCGACAACGACTGGGTGCCATGCGTGCACTCCGTTGGCTATCCGCTCATCGACGGACGCACCGAGGTTCCATGGCCGTGCGACGGCGAAAACAAGTACATCGTGCACTTCCCCGAGACCAAGGAAATCTGGAGCTACGGCTCCGGTTATGGCGGCAACGCCCTCCTGGGCAAGAAGTGCTTTGCCCTCCGCATCGCCTCCACCATGGCCAAGAGCGACGGCTGGCTGGCCGAGCACATGCTCATCATTGGCGTCACCTCGCCCGAGGGCCAGAAGCGCTACATCGCTGCGGCTTTCCCTTCGGCCTGCGGGAAGACCAACATGGCCATGCTTATCCCGACCCTTCCCGGCTGGGAGGTTGAAACCATCGGTGACGACATCGCCTGGATGAAGTTCGGCGACGATGGCCAGCTCTACGCCATCAACCCCGAAGCTGGATTCTTCGGCGTTGCCCCTGGCACCTCAGACGAAACCAACCCCAACGCGATGGCAACGCTGCACAGCAACTGTGTGTACACCAATGTCGCCCTGACCGAGGATGGCGATGTCTGGTGGGAAGACATGACCAAAGAAGTCCCGGCCCGTCTCACCGACTGGAAGGGCAATACCTGGACCCCTGAGTCCGAAACTCCGGCCTCACACCCCAACGCTCGCTTCGCGGCTCCCGCCAGCCAATGCCCCTCGATCGCTCCCGAATGGGAAGACCCCAAGGGTGTCCCGATCTCTGCCATCCTGTTCGGCGGCCGACGGGCAACCAACGTACCCCTCATCACCGAGGCCAGCGACTGGAACCATGGCGTGTTCCTGGGTTCGATCATGAGTTCCGAGAAGACAGCGGCTGCCGCTGGCAAGGTGGGCGATGTCCGTTTCGACCCCTTCGCCATGCTTCCGTTCTGCGGCTACAACATGGCCGACTACTTCAAGCATTGGCTCGATCTCAGCGATGCGACCACTGCCGACAAGCTGCCAAAGCTTTACTGGGTCAACTGGTTCCGACGTGACGACGATGGCAGCTTCATGTGGCCGGGCTTCGGCGACAACTCCCGCATCCTCAAATGGGTGTTCGACCGGCTCAACGGCGAAAGCGATGTGGTGGAAACCGCTATCGGCAACGTGCCAGCCGCAGGAGCGATCGATACCAGCGGCCTCGATGTCACCGATGAGACCATGGAAAAACTCCTGGCTGTCGACAATGAAAGCTGGCAGCAAGAGATCGCACTCATCCGAGAGCACTTCGCCACGTTTGGCGATCGTCTCCCGAATGAACTGGCCGATCAGCTCGATTCGCTGGAAGCCCGCATGTCGAACTAGCGAGTTTCCACCACGAAAGCCTGACTGAATGGCCACCCTCCGGGGTGGCCATTTCGCGCTCTAGGCGATTGGCAAGCTATCGGCGGTGGCGATGGCGGTACGGATCGCCGCATCGACAGCCGCAGCCTTCACCTCAAGATCGGGATGTTCGTCAGCCATACGGTTGGCGATCACGCCAGCCACACAACCAGCCCGGAAGCCATACACCAGCCCCATCTTGAACAAGGTCCCAGCCTCCATCTCAATGTTGAGAATGCCGAGCCTGGCAAACTCGTCGACTCGACCAACAAGATGCGGCTGAATACCTGCGGCAGAGCTCTCGGTCCGCTCCTGGCCTTCGTAGAACGTATCGACGCTGGCGGTGACGCCCACATGGCAGGGCACGCTCAGACTCCTTGCCGCTTCGGCCAGTGCAACCGTTAACCAGGGGTCAGCGGCGGCGGGGAATCGGGGCGGTGCAATGTCATCAGCTGCACCTTGCAAACAGAGCGCCGAAGAGCTCACCACCACCGATCCGAGTTCAACCTTGGGCTGGATCCCACCGGTAGTACCTATACGGATGATCGTGTCGACCCCGATCTGAACCAACTCGTTCACCACAATCGACATCGACGGTGCGCCCATTCCACTCGTGCTGGCCAGCACAGGGGTCCCCGATGCCGTGTAGCCAAACCATGAGGTCAGGCCACGCTCTGTCGAGAGGCAGGTGGCATCGGTCAGATAGCGATCGGCGATCTTCGTTGTGCGGCCCGGGTCTCCAGACAACAGAACGGCTTGCGGCGACTCAGCAAGCTGATGGGCCCCAAACCCGAGATGGTAGAAGACGTGATCAACCGGCCGGTCGGGCGTGGCGGACGAGGGAGCTGCCATAGACCTACGGTAGCGGCCCGTCGCTGCCTAACACGGCAACCGAACAACCTCCGTTCTTCGAGCAGGCGCACGGTCACCGGGCAGGATGATCCCGGTGAGGTTCAGCGGGTCCGACCCACAGACGATCACCGAACCAACCGCGTTCTCCTTGATCCGGCGAACCATCTTGAGGGCCTCCACCGCTTCAGGTAGAGCGAACTGTTCACCACTAAACCCCTTCACGAATCGGCCGCCCTTCACCAGGCCTCGATCTTCGAGCCGTCGAAGCGCCCACTGAAGATCTCTCCAGGGGATGGCGAGGTTCTCATGGGCCACAAGGTCATAGAACAAGATGCCCCATCGCTGCAGGAGCTGGTCGGCCAAGGCTTCAACCAGGTCATCGCGATCCTCGGGCGCCCCCTCTGGCACGTTCGGCACGACCGACCACCGACCAGCAGCGTGGGCGGCTCGCACCCCGCTGCGCCGCAGTTTCGACACGGCCCGCATCTGACGCGCCTCTCGACGCTGCTCGTACGGCGGTGCAGTAAGCGACCGAACCGCCTCGAAACCATCGGCGGTGAACAACCCGCGAGCCACACCCTCCCAAAGCGCTCGCTCAACATCGGACGGGAGACGGCCGGTGTCGGCTGCAAGCTCGGTGAGGAATCGCGGTCCGAATGCGTCGATGGCTTCGACGATCTCAGAGACCGCTCCATTCGCCGGCACTGGAGCTTTCGCATCGCCGCGGACGGCCGGCAGCAACCAGGCCAGATCCTGTCGATAGACGATGCTGACCGGCGTGGCCTTCGAGAGGCCGCCGCCACGACGATCCGGATCGTCCATCGACCTCGGGTTCAGCCGTAACCACTGGATCTCCCCGTCGTGACAGAGCCGATCCAGCCATTCCTGGCGATAGCCCTTGATCCGAGCTGAGAGCAGATCCGGCTCCCATGCTGCCACCGCGGCCTCCCAACCTTGGAGTTGCTCCAAGACGCGGGCCATGCCAACAGCCGACGGATACTGAGTGCCCGGCGCCACGTGCTGCCATCGGGTAAGAAACCTGACAAAGAGCTCAGGGCTGACCGGTTCGACCGACCGACGTCGCTTCGTTCGGGACCGAGCGTGCATTCGGGCCAAAAGCCGTCGTGCGCACCATTCGACCGGTTCTCCGCTTCGATCGGTGCCGGGGGCTTGAGGATTGGTGAAATGGCCTTGGATAGCGATGCCTTGCCCTTCCAGGGTGGCCAGACCCACCTGGAGCAGGCTGGACCGCAGCCCGGTCGCGGCGCCAAGATCAGCGATGGTGGCCGGCGAATACAGCTCCAGATGTCCTCGGAGCACGTCGGTTGCCACCTGCTCGGGAAAGAGCTGTTCAGACGGCGTACCGCTCAAGACAACCTCGACGGCCTCGGTCGATTCGACCGCGTGCCAGCGCTCGCCGAGCTCAGCGGTAGCCGGAGATGACTCGGGGAACCGTCGAACCGCGCGGCCACGCTCGACCAGCTCGTTCATCAAGGACTCCCACCGATCGCGAGCACACAGCAGAACCGTGTCTCGCAACAGGTCGTGAAGCTCATCGGCGGTGCGCGGGTCGGGAATCAGTTCGGCCCGCACCGATTCGATGGCCTCGGGTAGAAGGGAACCGATCTGGGTTGGATCAACAGGTAGTCCCCTTCGAACAGGAGCAGCGTGTGTCCTGCGTTCCGGCAGCTCGCCATCGTCGAGAAAGGCGTAGGGCCGAGCGGTGAGAATCTCATGGGACAGAACGGATGGTTCGGTGGTATCAACACAGAACATCTCCACCCGCCCGTCGGTCAGCGACTCCCATAGTTCGATCAGGCCATCAACATCCATGCCTTCGGTCAGGGTGTCGTGGATGGTCTGGGCTACGAGAGGGTGATCGGGGATCTGAGCCGGGCCGGAAACATTTTCCTGGCAGGCGGCGGCGTCGGGGAAGAGGGCGGCCAGCAGGTCATCACTCTGCATACGCTGAATCGGTGGAGGGTTGCGTTTGCCGTTCCGCATACGCAGAACGATCAAGGCCCGGTTGAGATTCCAACGCCACCGGGTCTGGAATGCGGGTTGATCGAGAACGGCCTGCGTCAGCGTCTCGCGGATGATGTCGGGGCGCAGGAAGTGTTGAACGTCGGCGAGCGGGAACGAGTGGTGAGGACCAAGCGAGATGACCACCGCATCGTCGGAGGCCGCAGCTTGGAGCTCAAAATTGAAGCCAACACAGAACTTCTTGCGCAGTGCGTAGCCCATGGCCCGATTGATGCGCCCACCGAGCGGCGAGTGGATGACTAGCTGCATCCCGTCGGCGTCATCGAAAAAGCGTTCCATCACCAGGCGTTGGGCCGTCGGGATCATGCCGAGCGTGCCTCGGGCCGTCGCCAAGTAGGCCACGATGAGGGCCGCTGCGTCGGCTGCAATACCCGACTCGGCTCGAAGCCAGCCAACCGCGCCGGCCGGATCATCGTCGTCGAGAAAGCCGTCGACGTTGGCTCGCAGCCGTGAAACCTCCTCGGACAACTCGGTCGTTCTGGCCGGAGCCTCGCCTGTCCAGAACGGCACCGTTGGTGGAGCATCACCAGCATCGAGTACACGTACCTCACCCCCGGTCACTTGCCGGATGCGCCATGCATGCGTTCCGAGCAGGAAGACGTCACCGGCCATCGACTCCATCGCCCAATCTTCGTTGACGGTGCCGATAAAGGTCTCTTCGGGTTCAGCGATAACCCGCATGTCGTAGATCTCGGGAATTGCGCCGCCAGAGGTGAGGGCAACGTAGCGAGCGCCTCGGCGGCCTCGCAGCTCACCGTTGATCTGATCATGGTGAACCCAGGCCGCTCGACGACCCCGACCGGTCATGATCCCTTCGCTGACCATCGTGAGGATCCGATCGTAGGTCTCGCGCTCGACGCCGGCGAAAGGGGCAGCCTGGCGAATCAGGGTGAAGAGCGCATCGGCCTCCCACTCCTCGGCGCCGGTCTCGGCCACGATTTGTTGGGCCAGGATGTCGAGCGGAGCCTCGGGCGGGTGTAACACGTCGAGCCGCCCACCACGAATGGCCGTCATAAGAGCGGTGCATTCGATGAGTTCATCGCGGGTGAGCGGGTACAGACGGCCGCGCGGTGTGCCATGCCGGGTGTGATTGGAACGCCCAACCCGTTGAAGGAAGGTGGCGATCGAACGAGGCGAACCGATCTGACAGACCAGTTCGACAGGGCCGACATCGATACCCAACTCAAGTGACGCCGTGGCCACCAGAGCCTTCAGATCGCCGGCCCGTAGCCTTCGCTCAACGCGGTGCCGACGATCCTTGCTCAAGCTTCCGTGGTGGGCAGCTACCACTTCTTCGCCAAGCCGCTCGCCCAACTGATGAGCCAATCGTTCGGCCAGACGTCGGGTATTGACAAAGACAAGGGTCGTGCGATGCTCGCCAACAAGAACGGCGATCCGGTCGAGCACCTGGTCCATCTGGGCGTTCGAGGCCACGGCTTCCAGCTCGGTTTCGGGCAACTCGATCACGAGGTCGAGAGCGCGCTGATGACCACCGTCGACGATGGCACACTCGATGCTCGACCCACCAGCAGCGTTGGCTGTCTCCCTCGTTCCGACAAGAAGCCTGGCAACGGTTTCTACCGGTCGCTGGGTGGCTGAAAGCCCAATGCGAAGGGGCGACCGATGGCAGACATGATCGAGTCGCTCCATGGTCAGCGAAAGGTGGGAGCCCCGCTTATCTCGAGCCATAGCATGGATCTCGTCGACGATAAGGGTGCCAACCGTTCGCAAAACCTCCCTGCTCTTGGCCGCGGTGACCAGCAGATAGAGAGACTCCGGTGTCGTGACCACAAAGCTCCGTGGGCGACGGACCATAGCCTGGCGCTCGCTGGGGGGCGTATCGCCGGTACGCACACCGATGGTTAGCTCAGGTGCTGTCAGGCCCATTTCGGCTGCCGTGCGGGCGATCTCAAGCAGGGGTCGTTCCAGGTTCTCGGCGATGTCGACGGCCAAGGCCTTGAGCGGCGACACGTAGACCACCTGGGTGCCCTCGATCGTATGACCTGCCGCGTGGGTGATGTAAAGCTGGTTGATGCTCATCAGGAAACCAGCCAACGTCTTACCCGATCCGGTGGGCGCAGCGATGAGGGTGTGACGACCGGCGGCTATGTGAGGCCAACCTTCCACCTGTGGAGGGGTCGGGCCCGAAGGAAACCGATGCTCAAACCAGCGAGCAACCGCTGGGTGAAATGCCACTCCCGGCACGACGTCGTGGCGCAGCTTCAACGGCGGGCTCGCCACACGATCGAACTCGGCATCCATCGTGCCGAGCGACAATTGTTCGGTCGCTACGAGGGTTTCGGACGCAAGATTCGAGTCGAGAATGGCCACGCTAGGACCGTAGTGACGGCCTGTGACGGTGAGCCGCTGAGTAGGCCAGCGGTGAGCCTCCAGGGCGGCGGCTCAGCCATGCTAAAGGTTCAGCAGTGCTAAAGGTTCAGGAGGCGTCGTCGGGCAGTGCGTTATAGAGCAGGTTGACCAGATCGCTGGGAACCTCACCGGCCTCGGTCGAGACCGCCGACACCGCATTCTCGTTCCGGGAGCGCTGTGGCAATGATTCGTTTTCGTCCTCGACCGGCGTCCCGCAGACCACCTCACGGCTCCCGCTTAGACCGGTAGGCATCGGAGGCCTCGGCCGGTCGACCAACGCTTCTGCGATCATCAGGGCCTCGTCTGGTGCAATATCGGTCGCCGCCAGATGGCCCACCTCAACCAAGCCCGCCCCGAGCAAGTCATTGGGCACATTGGGTAACGCTTGAGCAAGGCTCTTCGCCGGCTGTAAATCTTCCGAAGGGACATCTGGTGATGACGGCATGTTCTTCACTCGCGGTAGCTCGACATTAGGAACGACAGATGTGGGCACGCTCGCCCTCGCATTGCCTTGCTCCATGAATCGGAACGGAGTGCCCAGATCCTTAGCCCAAACATCCACGAATCCAACAAAATCTGGTGGTCAGCGACTAGACGGCCAAGAAAAAACGGCCTACTCGATGATGTCGGTTTCGATCGGGCCAGGGATTGGAGGCATGAGATCACCGGCTGTCGGAGGCGGCGGCAACGAGCCGTTGGACGCCGAAGGGCCGACGGGGAGCGCCGAGGTGAAGAACCGCTTAGCCTGCTTGCCAACGACTCGGACAAAGGCGAAGTTCGCCGCTCCACCAACCGCGGCTCCGATGCCGAAGGGCAACAGCTTCCCCAGAGCCAGAGCGCTTCGACGCGTACCGTATTTCTTCGCTACCTGGGCTGCGAGGCTGGCATTGATCCGACGCAGAGCATCAATGGTCACAGCGTCGGTGCCGACCACCGAAGCCACCTTGGATTTGGCCTGCTCGCTACCGAGGCGAATCGTCGGGTCCGTCCCCTGCAGCAGGGAGGCGAACTGGTCTGCCGCCTCCTCGCCGAAAGCGAGAATTGACAGAACCCAGGCTCGCCGCTCTTCCATGGTCGAATCGGTCCGTCCGTAGACGGCCCCGATCGTCATGATCAGATCGGTGGACCTCACCGCGAACCAGCCAAGATCGGCAGCTAGGGCGGCGCTAGCGGCCGCCGTGCCAAGAACTGGTGTCGCCGCTACGGCTCCGGTAGCGGCTCCTACCTTGGTCAGTTCGGACCGAAACTCAGCGATGATGTTGTCGACCCGTTCGTCGACGGTGCGCCCCTCGGCCTGGTCGGCGGCCTTGAGAGCGCGTATCCACCGTTCTTCGACGGCCTTGTCGACGCCCTTCATCACGATGCCACCGAGGGCACCAACCGCGGGGCCTGGGAGCTTCTCCAGCGCCTTCTTCTGTACGTAGTTCTTTGCTCTCGACACGAGATGTAACTGCTTTCGCCCTTGTGGTGGTACCGCTGGGCCTCGCCTGCGATGGAGCTTTTTAGCTTAACAGCGCCGCTCGAAGGCCCAGTCCCATGATAAACAGACCACCGAAACCGTAGAGAAAATACGTCCAGCGAGCGATCTGCTGGCGGTAACTGTAAATGATGGCGATGGAGAAGATCGAGACAAAGCCGTAGGCCTGGTGAAGGCCCGAAACCTGGATCTCCGACCGGTTCATATGAATAACCCCCAGGATGACCTGCACGATGAGCAACGTCTGAGCAGCCGCGGTAAAGATCCAAAGCAGCCGACCTCGTAGGGCGAGAACCCAATGAGCGGCCAGGGCCCAAAGACCAGCCGCAGCGTTGAGGCCGATGACGAGCCATCCCATCATGACGTGCAGGTCTCCCAATGTCACGAACGACAGCCTACAGCCACCAGCAGATGGCGATCGACGGTGCGAAGGTCGTATTGCCGCCAACTTGGTGCCAGGCTGGATGGGTGAAGCACCGTCGGTACTACATCGAATCTCTCCGCACCTCGGGACGCGTCATGCCGAGCAGGGGCGGCGACCTTATCGTTGCGGCCAAGGAACAAACCGGCGACATCGATTGGGAACTGATTCAACGTTCGTCGAAACGATGGCCGATGAAACAAGAACCCTACGATCTGGAGATGTCCGGACCGGAGGGTTCGTTCTCCGGTCCCGCGATTCTCGTGCGGTCCGATGGTCGTTCCCACGTCTTTCGGGGTGTCGGGGTGTTGGAAGGCGTCACCGAAGACGATCTCTACGTACCCCGACCCGTCGACTGAACCACGAGGCGGACCTGTGTAGTCCGATTCTAGAGGCCGGGCAGCAGCTCAACGGCCACAGGGCCGCCGGTATCGGTCTGGCCCGGAAGCGCATAATCCTCGGAGCCGAACATCTTGATGAAGATCTCTTCCGGCATTTTGAGAAAGAAGCTGTCCTCCCCGACCTGGCTTCTGTGGACCGCTATTGCTTTGCGCTTCGTTGCCACCACATCACTAACATCGATCGTGTAGGCCAGATCTTTCTCCAGCATGCCGAACTCCTCGAAATCGGCAGCGTCCGGAGCGTCGTCGGCCTCGCCGTTGGCGGCAGCAAGCTCGGCTACCTCAGCGAAGGACGCGATGGCAGCATCACGGTTGACGGTCGAAAGATAGACGTTTTCGATGGCGGCCAACTCGGCGGCCCGGAGCCCGACTCGGTGGACTTGGATGTGGTCAGGATGGCCGTAGAGCCCGTGGGCGTCGTAGACGGTGAGGACATCGGCATCAACCTCGCGCAGGATCGAGGCCATGCGCTCAGCCGCCTCATCAACATCGGCCTGCCAGAAACAGGCCGGGTTGTTGTTGGTTTCCTCGTCGACCATGCCCGAGTCTTCGTAGCCGAGGTAGCGCGGCTCGTCGGCACCGAGGATGGCGCATGATTCTGCCAGCTCGACCATGCGACGCTGCCAGAGCTCTTCCCCGTCGCTCAACACACCCGGTTGGGGCTCCCCCACCTCGCCCTTCGTGGCGCAGACCAGGACCACGCGATGGCCCGC
Source organism: uncultured Acidimicrobiales bacterium (assembly GCA_937922045.1). Classification (GTDB taxonomy): domain Bacteria; phylum Actinomycetota; class Acidimicrobiia; order Acidimicrobiales; family SZUA-35; genus JAHELU01. The sequence goes on from CAKZXA010000001.1 coordinate 132,552, forward strand.
GGACGCTGCTTTGGCCATCAGCCCGCCGGTACCTATGGCTTCGTCGTCAGGGTGGGCATGGAAACAGACGAGTGTTGACACCAACTCAGCCTAACCTGCCACCGGTACGATGGGCTTGGTGTACAGCGACTACGGCGACTACGGCTCCACCCCTCTAACCAGGCCGAGTCCCATCTTCTTTGCCATTATTGCAGCCACCGCTGCGGGCGCCTGGCTGACGACCACCGACGTGATCGATCCCGGTATCGCGGTTTTCATTTTTGTGATCGCGGGCTGGATTCTCTCGCTTTCACTTCATGAGTTTGCCCACGCCTATCTCGCCTGGAAGGCGGGCGACCGTTCGGTGGAGCAGAGGGGCTATCTCACGCTCGATCCTCGCAAGTACACGAATCCCCTACTTTCGATCATCATGCCCGTCGTCTTCCTCGCTATGGGAGGCATCGGCCTACCCGGCGGCGCCGTCCTCATCGATCGGTCGAAGCTGAGCGACAATCAGGCCATCAAGGTGGCGCTGGCTGGCCCGTTGACGAATCTCGCTTTCGCTATTGCCTCGCTCACCATCGTTGGGTTGGGGGTTGTGCAGTTTGAGTCCCAGCCTCACCTCACGGCCGCTCTGTCAGTCTTCGGCTTCCTCCAGGCCTTCGTCTTCGTGTTGAACATGCTGCCGGTGCCAGGACTCGACGGGTACGCGGCCATCGAGCCAACATTGCCCCAATCGGTTCAAGAGCTGATGCGCCCGGTTCGCCAGTTCGGCTTCATGATCTTGATCATGGCGCTGTTCTACCCGAACCCTCTTCGCGACGGCTTCTTCCAGGTGATACGGCTGATGGTCGACCTGTTCGACTTCAACCAGCGTCCCGCCGACTACGTGGCCGAAGGCTTCGAGCTCCTCCAGTTCTGGTCGAACTGACGCTAAACCCCGGGCAGCGGTGCAGCGTTCGAGAACTCACCGACGAAACAAGCGTGAGCCAACCTGCCGTCTCACAACACCTCCGAGTGCTCAAGGACGCCGGGCTCGTAACGGTTCGACCTCAGGGAACCAGGCGCTTCTACCGCGTCGACCCCAACGGCCTTGGAGCGGTGCGAGCCTGGGTCGACTCCTTCTGGGACGATGCCCTCGACGCTTTCGTCAGCTACACCGGAGCGACCGTCCTGGTCGACGCCGAACCCATCCAGAAACCCATCCAGAACAGGGAAAAGGGTACGACCGAGATCAGCTCGTCGGGGTCGCAACCGACGGATCGGAGGCAATCTGGGCCGAGATCATTGCCTGGGAACCGCCGGATTGGTTCGAGCTGTCACCGCTCCCAGGCCAAGATGCCGCGAGCGCTTCGACGGTCATCGTCTCCTTCGAGCCGGACGGGAACCGAACTCGGGTCGTCATCGAACATCGGGGGTGGGAATCGTTTGGCTCCGATGCCCCGCGTCGCCGACGCGGCTACGTCGGCCCGAATGCCTGGGGCTCCATGCTCGACCACTACGGCGCCGAGGCCCGGATAGGTGCTGTCGACCTGACGGCGTTGGCCGACTGAGCGACCTTCGATCCGATTCGTGACGCCCAGCAACGCTCCTCGTCGGCCCGTTAGGCCACCGCTCCCGATGAGCGCAGATCGGCAACCTCGTCGTCGCTGAACCCAAAGCCTGCGAGCACCTCGTCGGTGTGCTGACCGGGGTGAGCGGCCGGCCGAACCAGCTTCGCTTCGGT
>CAKZXA010000002.1 GCA_937922045.1 uncultured Acidimicrobiales bacterium
CATGTTGGCTTTCGTTGTCGGAATCGTCAGCCTGGTCACGGTGCTTGCGCCAACAGGGGTGAGTGCAGCGTCCTGCGATAGTCAGGGATTGAGCGCACCAGTAATCAAGCAGAAACTGTATTCGCGCTCAATCGTGTGGGAGAACGTCCCGTGCGCAACGAACTACAACATCCATAAGAAGGATGGGAGCTTTGTTGCGTCTGTCCAAACCAAGGAATATGCATCTTCGAAAGAAGGTACGACCTACTTCGTGACGGCGACACGGGGTTCTCGAATCTCTGCACGGTCCAACAATCTGACAGTCGGCCCGAAGCCAGGGTGCTCGACAACACCGAAAAAGCCAACGGGCCTTACACAACGGTCCAAGGACGGCAGTACAGCCTTTTTAGAGTGGGACTTTGATCCTTGCGCCGACTGGACCCGCGTTTACCGGCTAAACAAGAACGGCACCAGCGACTTGCTGCATTTCAATGCCGGTGGCTACAGAACGACGGTGCCCAAAGGCGCAACGTACTACCTCAAGTCCCAACGGGGCAGGAAAGTATCTTGGGGCTCGGCAACCATCGACATCAAGTAGTGCGCTAGCAATAGCGTTCGGCGAACGGACGTCAATTCTTCTACCAAAGGCCAGGCTCTCCGTTTCGTTCACGAAACTAGGGACCTGGCTTTTTGGTGGAGGCCGACTACACGGGAGTATGCATTTTTGCTAACACAATTGCATGCAAAGTACGAACGTCCGAGTGGATGTCGACACACACAACGAGATCAAAAAGCTCGTCGAGTCACTCGGGACGACGGTTGGCGAGACGGTCGCTCTGGCCATTCGCCGGCTCCGATAGGACAAGATCGGCGAGCAACTGAGCACGCCGCTCACACCGAGCGAGACCGAATGGCTCGATGCTGACCTCGGGTGACATCGGATCAGCACTCGTCGCCCGAATTCGGGAAACGTTGTCCCTAATCCTCGACGTTCCAACGTGACCTGGCTGGGTTCGGACACTCACGTCCCCTCCCTAACCGTGACCAACTTGGGATCTACGCCGACGACGACTGTGGGCGCGCGGTTGCGACCATATCATTAATCAGCGCCCTGAACTCCTCTGGAAGATCCGCAACATCTACCATCCCGGATCTGATCACCGCCCGCTGCTCACTTTCAGTCATCTCGCGCCACTCCGCGATCGGGACTCGACGAGGCTCCATATGTTGAGGCTACCACATCGTCATACACCCTAGATAGCGTGACGGCGTGTTGTTAATCGCGTCCCACGTACTTGGAGACATCGACCGATGGTGGCGAAGTCATGGTGACGATCTAGATGGCGACATCCGCGCAGGCGATCTCTACCAGCTCATCCACCGTACAGCAGTGGAAGCTGAGGCTGCATGGTCGCTCCTCCCGGTGCGCCGCGACGGCACCCGAGTGTTCGCCACTGCGATCGCTTTGCTACCGATCGCCCTTCAACTGACCGAGCGCCATGACGACATAGTCGTCTGGGATATGCGCATCTACCCCGGGCAAGAGACATAGTCCGTGTTCGCACGTGACACGTTCTCTCCCAGATTGGCGGTCCTAATGCGACTGCGATGATTGGTGGTAGTGGTTGCAGGGACCCCACCCTGACCTTGACCGAGTTGCTTGCGCCAATCAGATAGCGCCGCTATCATTGATAGCATTCCGAAACCGGGAGACACACCGATGGCTCAACTCATTGTCCGAAATCTAGACAACCACCTTGTCCAACTCCTCAAGGAGCGAGCTGCTGCCAGCGGGCGCTCAGCTGAGGAAGAGCACCGACGGATCTTGCAGACTGCCCTCGAAAGTCAGGGGTTCGCTCAACACTTGACATCGTTCCCTGAAGTTGGTGAAGACGACGACTTCGCCCGGAGGCCCGATCTGCCTCGGGCCGTCGAGCTGTGACCGGCTATCTCATAGACACAAACGTCATCTCAGAATTCCGAAAGGGGTCACGAGCCGATGCCGGCGTCCGAAGTTGGTTCGAAGATCATTCCGAAGACAGAATCTGGCTGTCGGTTCTCGTCCTCGCCGAGTTGCATCGAGGCGCTAAACTGATACGACGGCGCGACACCACCGCAGCCGAGCGACTCGACAACTGGCTGGCCACACTGGAACTCGGCTACTCGGATCGAATCCTCCCTATCACTCGCGACGTTGCCCATCAGTGGGCGAGGATCGGCACCCCGGATCCCCTGTCGGTCATCGACGGGCTCCTCGCAGCGACCGCAATGGTGAACGGGCTAACCCTCGTGACTCGCAACGTCGCCGACGTCGACCGCAGTGGCGTTGCATGGGAGAACCCCTTCCACCAATAGATACAGGTGGCGCATGGATTCGGTGAACATAGCCCACCATGCAAGACCAAGAGGCTGGGGTTACGCCCGGCGAGGGTGTGCGCCTCTTGAGATCAAAGCACTCACCTGCCAGTAAGATCCGCCTCGATATGGAGGTTCCGGATCTGCTGACATCTCCACCGCCACCAGCGGGGGTTGGTTGTGCATCCGGAAATTGTCATCGTAGATCCGGCAGATTTCGATGGTGAGGGCCCCGGTCATCGAGCTCTCGTCGGGACGGTTCAGCGGCGGCTTGCTCACCAACCCAGAGATCCGTTTGTTTGCTGTCAGGTCTTGGACGGAACGGGCCGGCTGGTGGCTAGCATCTCCTCCACCTCGGAACGGATGCTAGTAGGCAGGTCGTCGAAGTCGACGAGCCCCGCCCTGATGACCGCCCGCTGATCTGCGTCCGACATCTCCCGCCACTTTGCCAAGGGGACGCGTCGAGAACTCATGATCTCTACTGTATCACGGCTGCTGAGGGTGAAGGCTAGCCGTTAGAGTCTGTGGCGTGCTCCTCATCGCAGCCCATGTACTCGGCGACATCGACCGGTGGTGGCGGCAACACGGCTCCAACCTTGGCGATGATGTTCAACAAGGAGACCTCTACCGACTCCTTCACCAAACCGCAGTCGAGGCGGAAGCCGCCTGGTCGCTGCTAAGCCAACGCAGCGACGGGAGCAGAACCTTCACCGCCGTTTCCGTTCTCCCAATCACCTTGCGACTCGTTGAGTCTGGATCAAGTCTCATCGTTTGGGACGTCCGGATTCACCCTGATTTCTAGTCTCGCTGGGTTCGAACGTCACGCGTTGTCTCCCAGATTGGCGGTCCTTATGCGACAAAGTTCGAACCCCTGAAACAGTGGACTCTTGGGTCGGGGCGGCAACCCAAACCGCGAGCATCTATCCCTAGTGCAGCGTTACACGGACCCGTGCTACACTGATCACTATGGCCAACCTGACCTTGTCGATCGACGACGACATGCTCCGCCGAGCGCGCGAACGAGCCGCAGCCAACGGAACGTCGGTAAACCAGCTCGTCCGCGACTACTTAGAACGTCTCGTCACCCCCGGTGACTCGGCGGCGCGATCGCGTATTCTCGCCCTAGCTGACGGTGCCAGTAGTTCGAGTGGTCCTGAGGGCCGCTCATGGGATCGCGAATCCCTCCATGATCGCTGACACCGAGCGGGTACATCTTCGTGAGACGATTTCTCGACACCAACATCCTTGTCTACCTCTACGACAACGCAGATAGGGACAAACAGCAGCGAGCCCGTGACATCATCGCCGACGAGTCGGCCAGCCTAGTACTGAGCAGTCAGGTCCTCGGTGAGTTCTTTGTCGTTGCCACCCGCAAGCTCGCAACTCCACTGTCGATCGCGGATGCCGTTGCAGCCGTTCGCTCGTTTGCGGACCTGTCCGTCATGCCGATCGACGCCGAGCTAGTCTTGGCCGCCGGCTCAACCGTTGAGCGTCACCAGCTGAGCTACTGGGATTCGCTGATACTTGAGGCCGCTGCGGCCAGCGGATGCACAGAGATCCTGACGGAGGACCTCAATACCGGGTCAACGCTTCGAGGCGTCACCATCGTCAACCCGTTCTTGTAGAGACAATGGGACAGTCCCTCGAACCAAGCCCGGGAGGCACTCCGTGTTCGAACGTTGTCGCATTCCCTCGAAATTTGCGGAGGAGGTGGGATTCGAACCCACGGAACCTTGCGGTTCACACGCTTTCCAAGCCTGGATGAGTGGCTTGGGCGATGCTGGGTGGTGCTGAATTGGTCGCCTTACGAGTCGCAGAACGCTCCACAAGACTGGGCCGAACTGGCGTTGATGGCTATCAAATCGGCTATCAGCCTCGTCAGCCGACCTCTGACGAGACATCTGCTGTTGGCGAGATACAATCGTCGTCTTCCAAACTCCTCAACCTGCACGCTTCCCTCGAACACCCTCCATTCATAGATTCGTTATTCCCCTAAACAACCTAAGGTCCACCATCATGAATTTCGATCCTCCTCAGGCATCACCACTACCATTGCCTCCACCCGCGGCGACGAAACGATCCTGGTGGCGCAAGAAACGCTTCTTGATCCCTGCGGGCTTGTTCGGGATTCTGATTGCCATGAGTGCAACCGCTGGCGATCCAGAAGCTGACAACAGCAGCGATGAGGCTTCCGTCAATTCCACGATGACAACGGGGGCCATTGACGTTGATTCCACAGACGCTAATGGGGATTCGGCCAACGAGGAGTCCACAGCGACGCCTGAAGAGGTCGAGCCGGAGGCCGACTCAAACCTAAGCTCAGTTCAGCAGAATGCTTTTCGAGCAGCCAAGTCGTATCTGGACTTCTCCGGATTCTCTCGCCAAGGCCTGATCGATCAACTCTCATCCGACTTCGGCGACAAATACGAGGTAGAAGATGCAACCGCTGCAGTCGACAGCCTTGATGTCAATTGGGAAGAGCAGGCTGTCCGAGCCGCCGAATCGTATCTGGACTTCTCCGGATTCTCTCGCCAAGGCCTGATCGATCAACTCAGTGCGGCCTCTGGCGACAAACA
>CAKZXA010000003.1 GCA_937922045.1 uncultured Acidimicrobiales bacterium
ATGGGGTGGCGACGAGTTTCTCATCATCCCTAAGCATCTCGCCTCTATCGAGGAGGCGGAAGAACTGGCCGACCGGGTCATCGATGGGTTCAAACAAGAACTCACCCTCGGCGGCGGGTTCCGCTATCGGTCGAGGGTCACCGTGGGGGTCGGTTGGTGCACCGACAGCGAAGCGGGAATCGATCGCTGGGTCACAACCGCTGATCAGGCGCTCTATGCCGCCAAGGCAGCTGGAAAAGGCGTGGCTCGACTCCTCGAGGTCTAGAGCTCGCGGCACCGAGACGACGCCGACACGACAGACCCTCTCAGGGGCGACCCTGAGAGGCATCAGGGTCACCCCTAGGCTCACCCCACATCCTCACCGACCAGAACTAGTGGAATCCCCAATTTCGGGGTTCGTCGTTTCAGGGGAAGCTCATGACATCGCCCAATTCGGGGTTCGTCGGAGTATCCCAAGGAGACCACGAGTCATGTCAACCCATATTCTCGCACCCACGTCAGCGGCCGCTGCTAGCGGCACGGCCGCTCAGGCCGCGGCCCTGGCGTCGATAGCAGCAGCTGAGGCCCGATCCGCCACCAAGGTATACGGCACCGGCTCGACCCAGGTGGTCGCCCTCAACGAGGTGGACGTTCGGCTTCCGCGGGGCCGGTTCACCGCCGTGATGGGTCCATCCGGCTCGGGGAAGTCAACCCTCATGCATTGCCTCGCCGGCCTCGATTCGCTCACCTCGGGCTCGATCCACGTCGGCGAACGAAACCTGTCCACCATGAACGAAAACGAGCTGACGCTCCTGCGCCGAGAGCACGTCGGGTTCGTCTTCCAGGCGTTCAACCTGGTGCCAACACTCACCGCCGAAGAAAACATCCTGCTCCCACTCCAGCTTGCCGGCAAGGATGCCGACCCTCCCTGGTTCGACCAGATACTGGACGCGGTTGGGCTGCGAGGGCGCCTCGACCACAAGCCAGCCGAGCTCTCAGGCGGACAACAACAGCGGGTAGCGGTGGCTCGAGCTCTCGTCGCTCGACCAGAGATTGTTTTTGCCGATGAGCCCACCGGCAACCTGGACTCGATCACCGGCGACGAGATTCTCGGCTTCCTGCGCCGAGCGACCGACGACTACGGCCAGACGATCGTCATGGTTACCCACAGTCCGTCGGCAGCTACCTACGCAGACAACGTTCTGTTTCTGGCCGATGGCCGCATTATCGACGACATGAACGAGCCGACCACCGACAAGATCCTCGACCGCATGCGGTCGCTGGGCGCTTAGGAGCATCGGACATGTGGAAACTCACCCTACGTAACCTGGCGGCCAACAAGGGCCGCCTCGCCCTGACCGGGCTCGCCATCGTGCTCGGCGTCGGCTTTGTCGTCGCCTCCTTCATCACCTCAGACGGTCTGCGGGATTCCTTCGGCTCTCTCTCAAAGGAGATCGTCGGCGGCACCGATCTAACCATTCGTCAGACAGACGATTTCGCCAACACAACCCAACTCGACGAGTCGACGCTGGCGGCGGTCAACGCCGTAGACGGTGTGGCTGTAGCCGAAGGCCAGGTCGCTGGCTTTGTCCAGCCGATAACACCGGCGGGCGAGCCCATCTCGGCCAACGGCCCACCACTCATCGGTTTCTCGTGGGTTGGCGATCCCGGCCTCAACCTCAGCGCGATCGTCGAGGGTGCAGCACCCGGCCCCGGCCAATTCGTTCTCGACGTAGACGCAGCGGCCGATCACGAATTCATCGTCGGCGAAACCTACACCCTCGTGAATCCCAACGGTTCGGTTGACTACGAGCTCTCGGGCCTGCATCGCTTCGGCGAGGACAACCAGCTTCTGGGGGCCACCCTGATGGGCTTCAACCTCGACGATGCTCGGATTCTCTTCGGTTCCGACGCTGGCACATTCGACGAAATCATCGTTCGACTCGATGACGGCGCCGACACCCAAGAGCTGCAGGCCGCGGTTGGTGGTGTGCTCCCCGCCGGGCTGGAAACGGTCAACAGTCAGACACTCGAACAGGAAACGGCAGGCGATTTCAACAGCGCCATCAGCATCATCCGAAACATCTTCCTCGGCTTCGCTGGTGTGTCGCTGTTCGTCTCCATCTTCATCATCTACAACACCTTCGGAGTGGTGCTGGCCCAACGGGTTCGCGAGATCGGCTTACTCCGGGCGGTTGGAGCCACACCACGTCAGATCCGCCGAAGCATCGTAACCGAGGCCACCCTGCTCGGTCTCGGTGCATCGATCATCGGTGTCGGCGCCGGCATTGCTATCCACAAGGGCCTGCTGGCCGCCTTCGACGCCATCGGCGCCGGCCTTCCGCCGACCGATCTCATCGTTGCACCTCGCACCATTGCGGTGGCGCTCGGTATCGGTGTTGGCGCAACCATGGTGTCGGCCCTTCTCCCCGCCTTCCGGGCCGCTTCCATTTCACCCATTGCCGCTCTGAGTGGATTGACGGCATCAACGCAACGCCAACGCCGGTTGATAAGCGGGTTCGGTGTGGTGATGTTGGTCGTCGGTCTTGCGCTGGGCGCTGTCGGTTTCCAGGGCTTGGGCGGAACCACCATGATTGTTGCTGCTCTCGCCGGCGGCGCAATGCTCGTCTTCCTCGCCGTCACCATCCTCAGTCCATTGGCCACCGGGCCGGTGATCAATGTGCTGGCAAAACCTTTGGGCCTGATCGCCGGAACTGCGGGCGAGCTTGCTCGGAAGAACGCTGTGCGCCACCCAGGCCGGACGGCGACAACAGCGGCCTCGCTCATGATCGGGCTCGCACTGATCACCACCGCCCTGGTGGTGGGCGACTCCTTCAAGAGTCAGATTTCCACCACGCTCGACACCGCTACCTCCGCCGACTATCTCATCAGCGATTCGGCCTTTATCGGCTTTCCGGCCGACTTCGCCGCCCAGGTAGAGGTCGCTCCCGAGTTAGGCACGGTCATGGAATCAACCGATGTTCGGGTCCGTCTTCCTGCCGTCTGGGCCGACGGGGCGACAGCCGCCGGTGATGCAGCTCAGTCAGCTACAGCCGAATCGGACAGAGAGCAGTGGTATGGCATTGCTGAGCTCGACGAACTCGGCGCCCTCTTCGACCTCGGCATCGACCGAGGCTCCCTCGAAACCGACGTCGCCAACGCCGTGATCCTGCCCACCAACGAGGCTGACGACCTCGCCGTTTCGGTGGGTGACACGATCGACATCGAGTTCGACAACGGCATCGTTGCTGCCTTCGAGGTCGTCGCCACCTTTACCGATCAGACGGTGATCGACGGGGCGTTCCTCGATCTCAGTGCAGCCAAGCAATACATCGATATCCCGAGCTATGAGTGGATCGCCGCCGACGTGGCCGACGGGGTGACCGCAAAAGAAGCGGAGGCGGCCATGACGGCGCTAACCGCCGATTACCCCCAGCTCCAGGTTCAGGACTCAGCCGAGTACCGCGAGAGCATAGCGGCCGAGATCGATTCCATGATGAACGCCATCGCTATGATGCTGGCGCTCGCCATCGTCATCGCCCTCATGGGCATCGGTCTGACCCTTGCCCTCTCGATCGTGGAACGAACACGTGAGATCGGCTTGTTGCGGGCGGTCGGCATGACCCGGCGCCAAACGCGACGCATGATCCGTTGGGAGTCGGCAGCCATCGCCGCCTTTGGCGCCGTGCTGGGAATCGCCACCGGGCTGGTCTTCGGTTGGGGCGTGGTCACCGCCATACCCGACACCTACATGCGGGTGGTGAGCGTGCCTGTTGGGCGGCTGGCCATCATGGTGGGAGCCGCCATAGTCGCAGGCCTTATCGCCGCCCTCCTACCGGCTCGCCGGGCCGGGCGCCTCAATGTCTTGGATGCGATCACCGGCTCCTAGAGCTTAGGACTCGCCGGCCATCAGCTTGTCGGCGTACTCGTCGATACTGATCAACCCGCCTTCGTCCTCGGCCCGGCCCTGGTCGACGGGGCGAAGAACATCCTGAACGAAATCGATGCGCTTCCACGCTGGGTAGGGGGTTTCGCCCTCGTCATCGGGAACATAGGGAGATGACGACACCCGTTCATGTTTGTGGATTAGTCGGGCACAGTTCAAAAACACATGATCCACCGTGGCCCGAACCACCAGTAGAGCTCCGGGGTATCGGCTCATCTCGGGATCGTTCTCGCTCGCGCTCGCCGTGGCTTGCACCCTCACCCGGTTCGGGGTTTCGAAATCGATGAAGAGCATCCCGATCTTGGCTGTGTCAGCGATGTTGCCAACCGACAAAAACATGCCGTTGCCGTCATAGATGGGGAACACCACCGTCTTTGGATCCACCACGTGCACGAGGCCCACATCGCCGCCCTTGTAGGACACGGTCGGTTCGCCGCGCTCGTTGACGGTGGAAAGGAAGAAGAAATCTCGGCTTTCGATGAACGGCTGGTGGAGATCCGGATCGATCGTTTCGGAAAAAATCGACTCGCTAAGACGGTCGGCCAAGGGAGCCGAATCGAACTTCTCTTGTACGCCACGCTGAGCGTCGGTATAGAAGTCAGACATCACACCTCCACAACATCGGATTCGGCCACGTCGGCTGCGGCGTCTGTCAGGTCGATGGTAGTCACGGCCGGTTGGGGTGACCGGTTGAAGAGAAGGCGGGTGACATCGGGCCGGCTGTAATGCCCGGTGGGATCGGCCGCAGACTTTGCGATGGCTTGGAGTGCCGGGTCGCAGTCCGCAAAGAGGATGCCTTCCTCATCTTCGGCCAATGGTTCGGCGAGCATCGAACCCTCAGGACCGTAGATCCGGGCAAACCCACCGCCCTGGAGCAGTAGCTGCTTTTTCACGTCGGTGTCGCAGAACAGATCATGTCCGGCCTGGCCAACGATGGCACACGGAGCGAGCACGAAAGCCTGCCCTTCCACCGCATACATGAGGCTGGCGGCATTGTTCACCTCCGGGCCGAGGGCATTGGCCGCACCCCGGTACAAGGAGAATGATGGCCAGGCCGCACAGTGGATGTCTTCATTCATGCTGTACATCGCATACTTCGACAATGGTTGGAGATGTTCCCAGCAGCACAGTGCTCCGAGCCGGCCGAAGTCGCAGTCCAGCACATCGAGGTCTGAGCCGTCACCTTCACCAAAAACAGAACGCTCGACGTGGGTCGGCTTTAGCTTTCTTCGGGTCTTTGCTACACCATCTTCAGGGGTAATGAAGGCTTGGCCCATATAGATGCTGCCCTCATCGCGTTCGCTGTAGCCCATCACGATCGTGATGTCGTTGGCTTTCGCTGCGGCCGCAAGGGTGGCTAACTCCGGCCCGTCGACAGTCGGCGAGTTGGCCCAATAGTGAGGTACCAACGCCATGCCCGCGCCGGGGCTGTCGAGCCAGATCCACCACGGGTAGCCGGGGATGAACGTTTCGGGGAAGGCCACGATTTCAGCGCCACCGGCGCTCGCCTCCTCGACCAGCTGAACGCATTTGTCGACGGTGGCTTTCATATCCAGCCACACCGGTTCGGCCTGCACGGCGGCCACTCTTACCGTCCTGTTGAGCATTCGAATCCCTCGTTCTCAGGTCTAGGGGAAAATTGGTCCTAGACCTAGTAGGTCAAACTCATGCTATTTGGTCAAATGCCCGACGTAAAAACCTCGGCGACGGCGGAGCCGATCAGTTGATGGGCTGGCCGTCCGACAGGCGGTTATTTGGCTCGATCGTGCCGTCTTCAATGCTGATCGCCTCACCCTTATGAGCAACATCGATCACGTTGTTTCGAACCGTGCATCGCGCTCCGCGCATACAGGTGATTCGATGGGCTGATTCGAAGACCCCAACCAGGACGTTGCCATCGACCACAATTTCCGAGTTCCCTTTGGCGAAGATGCCCTGCAATTGTGCGCTCTGACTTGGCGCTGTCGGCGCCACAATCACATTGTTGCGTAGGACCAGGTTGAACGCTGGGCCAGTCGATCCTTCGACCTGGATTCCGTCGGCGTGAGACATGTCATTGCGCCAGCCTTCCCACACGATCGAGAAGTCGTGGATGTAGTTGGCCTCCACCACGACGCCATCGGAGTCACTTGGATCGACTCCGTCGACCGCTCCCACGATCACGTTGCGTCGGATCTCTCCCCCCCGAGCGATTACTCCAGCATCACAGGGGGCTTGGTCGGGGTCTGATTCTTTGATCTTGCAGGCGATCTCATTGTTTTCAATGAGCGCTCCCGTAGCGATCGATGACACGCTCACCGCTCCGTTGTAGCCCGAATTGCTGCCAGCTAGATCACGGGACGAATAGCACTGAATGTAGTTGTTGCGAACGACAACACCTGCGGTGCGAATCGACAGGCACCCAAAGATTCGCTTGTTCTCGATGAAGCAGCGACCGTCGCGGACCTCACACCAGGGGTGGTCCTGGTTTTCGACCCTGTGGGTCATTGTCTCCTGGTCGATGCCGTTCACTCGAATCTGTTTGTGATTCAGCCGCCCCACACACTCGCCAGTGCTCACGAGCTCCGGGCCATACAGGCAGGGAGCGATACGGCCATCAATGTTGCTCTCTCCTTCGGCGAAGGCGAAGCGCTCATCGCCCGCCTCTGGAACCGCCACTCCAGAAACAGATTGACCTAGACCTCTGCCATCATCAGCGGCCAAGGAATCGACCACGAGCTTGGGGGGCGGGGCTTCGTCAGCCCTGAGCGACAGTTGTTGTGAACCGAGATCGATATCGCTGAGCAACACGGCGGTCAAAAGACCAGCCACTCCCAGAAGTAGAACAAGCGTGAGGAGGGTGGAGCGACTGATCGGCAGCCGCTCCACTCGTTGAGGACGGTAGTCCTCAGGCGCCGAGGGCGTTTCACCTAGTCGCTGCGCTGAGGCCAGGTTGGAAGGTTGCGTCTTGTAGCCGTAGTCGTAGGCGCTTTCATCTCTTGGGACGACCAGGATGCTGTCCTTCGCATCTTTACTCAACTGCGATCCCTTCGATGGTGAGCGCCCAGACCACGCCGTAAGCTATAGGTAGTCACGACGCTGCTCCAAGTTTATTCACGGAGGAACAGAAGCGGACACGTTGAGCAAATCGAGGAGCTTCACAAATGCTTGACACCAGCCAACAAATCGAGCTTCCTGAGATTGGTTTGACCTCCGCCGCTCCGGTGTTGGCGCCCACTGTTTCGAATGCTCCTGGCAACGTTGAACGAGCAATGGCGGTCTTGACGTTTTTCGTGTTTTACCACCAGACACCAAACGCTTGGTTTATCTACTACAGCGACCTCACCCGCGACTACTCGAATCTCCTTGCCCCCGTCTCAATTCTGCTCCTCGTCGGCTTGCTCAGCTTGCGGGTGATCGGCAATTTCGACATGCTGATCCAGATCTTCAAACTCGAGCCCTCGATCTACCTTTTCGCCACCCTGACGGCTGGATCCTTCCTCTGGTCAGCCGACATGAACGAAACCGTTCGACGCGGTGTCATCTTCCTCGTCGTGACGCTCTTCGCGAGCTATCTCGTCATCCGATTCTGTCTCGACGAAATCCTTGAGATTCTGTCGTGGATGTTTTCCATCAGTGCTGTCCTCAACCTGATGTTCATCGCTGCGTTTCCAGGCTACGGCATCGACCAGTTGGGTCGCTGGAGCGGTGTTTTCCCCCAGAAGAACGCTCTTGGCTACATTGCCGCTCTGGCCTTGCCAACGCTGTTGATAACGGCACGAGCTCGACCCAAGTATCGACTCGTGTTCTACGCAACGGTGGTTCTTCAATGCGGGCTGCTCTTCATGTCGGAATCAAAAACCATGCTCGTCGTTGGCTTGGGGTCGACGTCGCTCATACCCATTTTCCACTGGTTTCGCGCACGCCGAACCCTTCGCGGAGCGGTAATCCTCAGTATCTCAACCTCCGCTCTAGCGACGTTGGCCTTCGCCACCGCCAACATTGCCTTGCTGGCCAAATGGCTCGACAAAGACATTTCACTGACGGGCCGGGTTCCGTTGTGGGAAGCCCTGGTTCCAATCGCCACCGATCAATGGGCGCTTGGCTATGGCTACGGAGCCGTTTTTCGCGGCTATTTCTCGCCGGTTCACGAGATGCTGATCACGGTCAGTTGGGATCCGTCGCACGCTCACAACGCCGCTCTCCAAATCATGCTCGAAGTAGGACTTGTGGGACTTGGCCTTTTCCTGTTCGCCTATCTTCGTGGCATCAGCAATGGCATCAAGGCCCTGGCTTCTACCCCGGGTCCGGTCGCCCTCTGGCCACTTACGATTCTCGCCCTCGTAACCCTTGTTTCGATCACCGAGTCGGGTGTGCACGGAGAACCGGTTGGTTGGACAATGTTTGTCGTCGCAGTCTTGTCGGTCAGCGCAGCATCCAAAGGTCGGTCTTCGGCCAGCTAGACTCTATGCTGAGCCTCCGCTGCGGAGCGGAAGCCAGACATAAGGGCGAACAATGTCAGACACAGCTTCAGGTTCACCAGACTTCGACGACGACGAGCAACTCATGCTCACCATGCTGCCGAGCCTCATCGGTTCCGCGGTGGCCTTCTCGGCCAAGAGCGGCGTCGTTGGCACAGCCAAAGAGATGATGGCCAGTGCCAAAGCCGCAGCAGCAGGCCTCACCGCCTACCCCGAGAACAGCGTCATCACCTCGGTTCTTCCCAACATGGAAGACCGGGATCAGGCGCTTGAGCGGGCCAAGGAGATGCGAGAGCGTCAGCTGGCCAGGCTGAAGGAACTGGGTGTGGCCAACAGTAGTGATATGAAGCGCCATGCGCTTGAACAGGCGGCCACCGTCAACACCCTCCTGGCTGAAAAGGCATCAGCCACCGAAGCGGCAGAATACCGCGAGTGGGTTATGGGTGTTGCCACCGCAGTGGCCAAGGCCGCGAAAGAAGGCGGTTTCCTCGGCTTCGGTGGCGACGAAGTCAGTGAGCCAGAGGAGCAGACCTTGGCTGAAATCTCCACCGCTCTTGGCCTGTAGGCCAAAAACGCACTTGTTGTAGCCGGAAACACGTACGAGGCCCGACCCCAAGAACTGAGCGCGGGTCGGGCCTCCTACGCGTCTGTTCCGATCATCGAATCGGGTCGTCCAGCTTCCTTCAAGCTCTGACACCCTTCTTCCAGGACGTTGACCTACCCTAGATAGCGTGAACGGTAAGGACGAAACCTGGGTGGGTCAACGAGGAGAGATTCCGCCGAATCCCCCCAAACGACAACAGGCTGATTCGATCTTCTTCAGCGACGCTGCGATCAATGATGTCGAAAGCCGACGGCGGCGAGCCGGTCAAGGCTCTCGCCCCGACGACAGACGATACGACGAGCCGGTCTATAACGACGGCTACGACGATCGACCACCGAACTCGAGAGGCGGGCCGCAAGTTCTGGCCAGCACAGCCTCGGAGTGGGATGAGAGCCGTCAAGACGACCTGGTGCTCGAGCGTCAAGGGCCGAACCGATTTCTGGTCTTCGCCCTCGCCGCTCTGTGTGCGGCCTTGCTCGGTGTTGGGTTTGCCGTGTTCTCAATCTTCCGAGGCGATGGTGAGGTGGCCACCACCGAAGACACCATCAGTGCTCTCGAAGGCGCCAATGCCGGCACCGAAACCAGCACGCCTGACGACGCCCCCCTCACCCAAGATCCAGCCACAACAACCACGCTCGATCCCGCTCTCGTTCTCGACTTCCAACTGTTCTCCAACACCTTCGTCTGTGATGACACGGTGCGCGAGTTCGGCCAGATCACCGGCGCCGACCCCAATGAGCAGATCGATTTCACCTCACCCCAGTCCACCGGCATCTCGCCAGGACAAGCCGATGCGACGGGCGCTCTTCCCGTTCGCTGGAAATGCTCGATCGACCAGATCGGAACGATCTGGGAGTTGACCGGCACCGGCGCTGTTTCGGGCAAGGTCGGAACCGCCACCTTTAGTGGTGTCGACACCAGCGGCGCTAGCACCCTCGGGCCGCTCGCCATCGATGTCTTCGAGAGTCCCTTCCAATGCAACGGCGAAGTTCGGCCGTTCGCCGCGCTCAGCGGGGCCTTGGCCAACAACCAGATCGACTTCACGTCGCCGCAAGCCACGGGGCTGCGGCCGGGCACAACCGATGAGCAGGGCAAGTTGAATGTGCGCTGGTCGTGCAACTCTGAGCAGGTTGGCACCGTTTGGGAGCTGACGGCGACCGAACCATCGACGGGACGATCGGTCGACTTCACCTTCACCGGGAGCTAGCAACTCCCCTGTTGATACTCGGGCGCCTCAACCTACGAGAGTTCCCAATCTGCGAGTCACAGCATGAGCCTCCCGACGACCGACCTCGTCATCACCGACACTCGCCTGCTAGGCGGCGACGATGCTCGCCTCGATGTCGGCATTGGCGGAGCACCCAACCAGAGGATGGTTACCTTTGTCGACCCGGCGGGTGGCGCCCGACCCGGCGAGGCCACGATCGTGGACGGTTCAGACTGGCGGCTCGGGCCAGGCTTGATCGATCTCCAGGTGAACGGTGGCTGGGGCCTCGACCTCACCATGGATCCCCCTGCGGTCTGGGAGGTGGGCACCGAGCTGGCCCGACTTGGTGTTACCGCCTGGCTGCCCACTCTGGTCTCAGCCCATCTCGAGGTGCGTCGGGAGGCTACCGAAATCTTGAAGGCGGGTCCGCCAACGGATTGGGTAGGGGCCGAACCGTTGGGTTGGCACTTCGAGGGGCCATTTCTGAACCCGGATCGACGGGGCGCCCACCCGCTTGCCGCCATGCGCCCCGTCCCACCCAGCGTGATCGACGAGCCGCTACCTCGGCTGATGACGCTAGCGCCCGAACTCGACGGAGCCCTCGACGCCATCACCGCTTTAAGCGAGCGCGGGGTGCTCGTTTCGCTGGGCCATACCGAAGCGCCAGCAGCCTTGGTGAGCAGGGCGACCGCAGCTGGGGCGACCATGGGAACCCACCTGTTCAATGCCATGACCGGGCTCACCCATCGAGACCCGGGTACCGCGGCCGGGTTGTTGGAATCGAATGCTTGGCTCGGCCTCATCGCCGACGGTCACCATGTAGCCCCTGAGATGCTGCGGCTCGTTTGGCGTCTCGCCAGCGACCGGGTCGTGCTGGTTTCGGATGCGATGGCCGGGATGGGCCTGGAGGATGGTCCGACCATGCTGGGTTCGCAGCCGGTGGTTGTGGCTGACGGCACGGTGCGTTTAGCCGACGGTACGTTGGCCGGCTCGGTACTGCCGTTGCCGGAGGCAGTTGCCCGCTTTGCCGAGTTCACCGGCATCGAGTTCGCTGAAGCTGCGGCTCTGGCCAGCCTGCATCCGGCCAACGCTCTCGGCCTTACCGATCGCGGTGCTGTGGCCGTCGGCAAACGGGCCGATCTCACGATCTATGAGGCCGCTTCGTTGGACGGACCCGGCAAGGTGATCTCGCTCGGTGCGTGTCTGGCCAACCAGGCCGGGCCAGCGTCGCTTGTCGTCAGCCCCGAGACCCCATTTGTTGTTCTACCCGATCGATGAGCGGCACCTGCCCCTTGTGGAGCTTGGTGCGAGCGGCGTCCAGCGTGAACCAGTCGGCCCGGTCGACCTCGGGGAACGATGCCATACGACCCGAGCGCGGCGGCCATTGCATCTCGAACATGTTCGACGTGATCGTGGTCGGGTCGAGGTCGCCGGTATAAAGCCAGACCCGGATCCGCTTGCCGCTGGTCGGTAGCTCACCCAAATCGGTGCCCTCACCTTCGGGGGCAGGATGGCCGAGTTCCTCGGTGAACTCCCGGCGGGCAACGGTCAAGGGATCCTGCTCGGCAGGGTCGTATTCACCTTTGGGAATCGACCAGGCGTGCTCGTCCTTGTTGGCCCAGAAAGGCCCGCCCGGATGCACGAGCAGAATCTCGACTTGATCGCTGGTTGCTGCACCGCCAATTGCTGCACCGCCGGTTGCTGCGGTACGCCAGAGCACGATCCCCGCGCTGTATTTCACCGGCTCATCATCCTCTCATCATCCTGTTAGCCTCGCTCAAATGTCTTCTGCTTCGATGTTGGCAGTCTATGGATCGCTGGCACCAGGTGAAGCCAACGAGCATGTGCTCGCCGACCTGGCTGGCCAATGGCAGCCAGCCACAATCCGCGGGCACCGGTTCACCACAACATGGCTCGTTGGCGCGCCCTATCCCGGCTTCATCGCTGATCCCTCTGCCGAGCCGATGCCGGTGCAGCTCATTGCTAGCCCAGAACTCCCCGACCGTTGGGATCGCCTCGACGCCTTCGAAGGGCCTGGCTACAACCGTCGCGTTGTCGAGGCTCAAACCGATGACGGCCCGGTCGAGGTCTCGGTCTACGAGGTAGTGTTATCGGCTGAGAACTGTGTGGCCTTCTATGGTTCGCTACGACCCGGCGGGGCTCAACATCACACGGTCAGCCACCTGCTCGGAACCGGTGAAGATCCTTCGTCTTGGTTTGACGCCGCGGTTAGCGGCTATGCCTACGAGGTCACCTGGGGGCCAGCCGAGGGTTTCGACGGACTCAGTCTTCATGAAGAGGGCCATCTGGTGCCGGTGTCTGTGCTGTTCTCCGCCGGGCTTGATCGCTGCTGGGATCGCCTCGACACTACGGCCGGTGAAGGGTTCACTCGGCGCCCGACGACGCTATGGGCCGCCGACGGTTCACGAAGTCTCGGGCAGGTCGCAATCTACGAGGCCTTGCCCGATGCCGATGACGACTGCTAGAGCTTGAGGTTATGGAGCCTGTAGCCAACGAAGACCGAATCGTCGTCAACCATCAAACCGAACCCTTCGACGCATCCCTGGTGGCTGATGGCGGCGCCATTCTCCAACTCGATCAGTCGGAGGAGCTCGGTGTTGGCTTTCACCTCTACCGCATGGAGCCTGGCAGCTCGACCCGACCTCATCGCCACACCTGCGATGAGCAGTTTCTGGTGATTGAAGGCGACCTCACCGACCACGACGGCTTCGAGTATCGAACCGGCGATCTCGTGCTGCTCAAGTCCGGCACGATCCACAATTCCTCGACTCGCGACGGCTGCCTCCTCGCCGTCTTCATCGCCACCCCGGAAGAAAACTTGGACGAGAGCTAGTCACACCGGTTATTCACACCGGTCGACCAGACCAAGGAAGGTGGCGACCGGGCGTTGACGCCCCGGGATACGGGTGTGGCTTGGACGATTGAGCAGGGCTGGCTCGCCATCGACCGTGCCCGCCATCGTCGAGGAGCCACCACCATCGAGTTCAAGAGCATCATCGACGCCGCGCTCGACCATCAGCGAAGCAACGTCGAGCAACGTCAAACCCATCGAGTAACCCCATTGTTTGCCATCGACGACCGTCAGGTGAGCCAGCCCCGCATCGTGATCAACACCGACGACGGTGCGCGGATAACGATCGCCACCACCGGCCGCCACGACGAGGCCATCGGCAACGATGCGCTCACGGCCGGGCACTGCCCACATGTTGCTCGGCGGCGTGTCGGGGAGCGGCCCGATCGCGGCTTGCCCGGCCACCGGGTCGATCATCAGATACTGACCCCAGTCCGATGGTCGACCCAGAAGCTTGCCTTCGGAAACAACATGGCCGATGGCGGTGATCTCGTCGCCGACGGCGGGATAGCTCGACCAGTGGGGGTATTCGCGAATCGGGTAGAAGAAGGCAACGTTGATCGCCACCGTGGCCGAGGTTGCGGCCACAAACCCCGTGCCGATCTCGGCCTCGATCAAACCGTCGCGGCCCGGTTCGGAAAGCACTACATCGAGGCACGCTTCTCCCGGATCTCGGGCCAGGTCAATCGTCGACCAGTGAACGACCGCACCCCCCGACTGGTCGTTTGAAACGAATCGCTCATAGCTAATCCGAGGGCTTAGCTGAAGCGACCGCGGCGAGGGGTCTCCGCTCATGCTGAACCCAACCCAGATGGCGGGCAGCAACCCAACAACCACCAACGGCAGGCCGAACCCGAACTCCAGGATCCGGACCCAGCGTCGATGAGAGCGGCGCCAACACACGCCGAGCAGCACCAAACCAGCGAACAAACAAGCAAGGCAGCTGACAACGAGCCAGAGCATTGACGGCCGGCGGGCTAGTCTTCGGCTGGCGCGTCGATTGCGTAGCGCTTCAAGTCGTTGAGCTCACACCATTCGAGGGTTTGGACGTGGGTGGCAGCCAACTTCACCTGGGGGGCCTTGCCCGCGGCCAGCGCTTCAGACCAGCGGGGCGCACACAGGCACCATTGGTCACCCTCGTTCAGGCCGGGAAACCCATGCTGTGGCATGGGGGTGGATAGGTCGTTGCCCATACTGGCCGAGTACTCGAGAAACTCGTCGGTCATCACTGCACATACGGTGTGGATACCGGTGTCGTTGCCGTCGGTGTTGCAACAGCCATCGCGAAGCCAGCCTGTGCGTGGATTCATCGAACAGGTTTCCAGTTCGCCACCGAGAACGTTTTGAGGCATAGACCGAGCCTAGCGGTTGACCTTGAGCGGGGGCGTTCGGCATCAGGGTCCGCTCCTCGGACGGCACACTAGACGCCATGATCGAATCGGTGACATGGACCCAGGCCGGCGCCTCGGTGGTGCTGGTGGCGGTAGCGATCGGCTTGAGCCTCTGGCTTCAGCTGGGCCTTAGTGGCCGCATACTCGTGGCCGCAGCACGAGCCGCCGTGCAGCTGGTGGCGGTGGGTTTCGTCTTGGGATTCATCGTTTCGTCAGACCGTTCGATGGCGTTGGCCTGGCTGTGGGTTTTGTTGATGGTGGTGGTCACCGCCGTCGTCGCTCACCGTCGAGCACCCGAACTGCCCTCGGCGGCGAAAATCGCGGTGGTCGCCATCGTGACCACCGTTGCCCTATGTCTGCTGGTGGTATTCGGACTCGGTGTCATCCCCTACGAACCGGTCAACCTGATCGTGATCGCCGGCATCACCATCGGTAACACCATGCCCGCAATGGTGTTGGGAGCGAATCGATTGATGAGTGAGGTGAGAGACAACCGGGGTCAGATCGAAGCCTTGCTCAGCCTCGGGATGAACCGGGCCCAGGTGGTTCGGTCGTCGGGAGGCATGATCGCCCGCACCGCGCTCATTCCCCAGATCGAACGAACCAACGTGGTCGGCTTGATCGCCTTACCCGGCGCCATGACCGGTCTGCTACTTGGCGGGGTCGATCCGATCGACGCTGTGCTCGTGCAGGTGGTGGTGATGTATCTGGTGCTGGGTTCGGTGGCCACCTCGGTGATCCTCACCGTGGTGCTCGGTTTCCGAGATCTGCTACCCAACGGGCTCGTTCTGGCCAACGTCTCGTTCCGCTAGCCGGGTCTTAAGCCAAGGATTAGGGTTGCAGCATGGAACACCACCACTCCAAGAGCACCTCTCTGGCGCTCATTTTTCGAGTGCTGGCCGCGACCGCCGTGCTGGCCGCTGTTCTCGTTGTCGGATCGGCTGAGCCGGAACCCTCGTCAGCGTCGGTAGCTGTGCAAGCTGCACCACCCGACAAGCCCTGCCGGGGCAAGAAGTGTTCGACGACAACAACGGCCGCACCAACCACAACCACTGCGCCAACGACAACCACGACCACACCGACAACCACGACCAC
>CAKZXA010000004.1 GCA_937922045.1 uncultured Acidimicrobiales bacterium
GCAGGGATCTCGATCACGAAGGCATCGTCGTTCTTCCGATGGGGGGTGCGCAAGCCATCACGCGCTTCGCCCGCCAGCTCGGGCCGGCCGGAGAACGACTAGCCCTCGCAGGCTTTTGTGACGCCGACGCTACGACCGCCTCAGTGGCGAGGGCGACCCGTCGCTAATCAACTGCGACGATTCTTCGGCAGCAAGGCCAAACGGCACCTTCGCTACGCCCGTCTCATGATCGAGGTCGTCGACCTCGATCGCGCCCCCAAACCTCTGGAGGCCACGCTTGCCCGCTTCTAGAAGCTTTAGTCGTCGCTGAACAAGCCAGACAACACCCAGCTGATCACACTGATCAACAAGGCGCCGAGGAAGGCCGGGACCACACCGTCGATAGTTAGCGCATCGCTGAGCCATGCGGTGAGGGCCAGCATGGCCGTGTTCACCACCAGTATGAACAGGCCGAGCGTGAGTACTACCGCTGGTAGTGAGAGCATCAGGACCAAGGGCCTTAGAAAAGCATTGGCCAGACCAAAGATTACGGCCACCAAGAGGATCGAGGTGATCTCGTTGCTCAAGGTTATGCCATCGATCAAACGAGCCGCCGCCCAGATGCCAACCGCATTGACCCCCACCCGCAGAATCATGTTCATAAGACTTCCCCCCGCCGCTCACATCTCACTCGACACGTCTCCTGGCGCCTACCAGTTCCTTACTCAGGTTCCTCATCAACCAGTGTAAACGGCGGGTGGCGAGAGCTAGTACCCGGTACAAAGGCAAAAGCCATCAGCAATACGAACGTGTGGGAATGTACCCCTAGGTGTCGCGAGTTATCCCATGTGTCCAACACTTGCACCCGCAGTACCTGAAAGAGGCCAGCTTCCATGCCCGATCAACAAAGCCCGGTTCTTGAACGCTTTTCCCTCGGTTCCCAGTGGCCGATGTTTGATCCCTTCCTCTTCTGCGCTCACCACGTCGATGCCTACCCAGCCGGTGCCGAAGATCTCGGTCCCGTCGAATCGTTGGCGGGGCGATCCCTCGGCAGCGACTTCTCGGCCCTCAATGGTTGGAGCATGTATCACGGCAACCGGGTTCCGGGCTTCCCCCAGCACCCACACCGCGGCTTTGAAACCATCTCCTACGTGCGAGACGGCCTCATGGACCACGCGGATTCCCTCGGCGCAACCGCCCGCTTTGGCCAAGGTGATGTGCAGTGGATGACGGCCGGGGCCGGTGTCCAGCACTCCGAGATGTTTCCCTTGATCAACACCGACGGATCGAACCCGTTGGAGATGTTCCAGATCTGGTTGAACCTCCCGGCAGCCGACAAGATGGTCGACCCCTACTTCACTATGCTGTGGCGCCACACCATCCCAACCTTCGATGGAGAAGGGGTCGAGGTGGTTGTGCTCGCAGGCGAACTACAAAATCTCGTCGCACCGAAACCTCCAGCCAACTCGTGGGCCTCTCGCCACGAGAGCGATATCGCTATCTGGCATATCAAACTCAGCCCAGGAGCCCGCTGGACCGTGCCCCCGGCTCGCGACGCTGCTACCAACCGAGCGCTCTACCTCTTTGAAGGTCCTGGCCTGATGGTCGGCAGCGAGCCGCTCGATGCCAATCAGGGCGCCCGTGTGCTAGCGGATGTGTCCCTCGAGCTGGCCACCGGCGATGAGCGGGCCGAGCTGCTCCTCATTCAGGGTCGCCCGATCGGCGAACCCGTCGCCCAATACGGACCCTTCGTGATGAACACCGAAGACGAGATCCACCAAGCGTTCGCCGACTACCGAGCAACCCAGTTCGGGGGCTGGCCCTGGCCTGACCATGAGCCGAACCACGGCCGGGTCAAGACCCGATTCGCCGTGCATGCCGATGGTCGATCCGATGAACCGCCTGCATAGGTTCGGCTAGCGCCAAGCGGCTCAGAGCTCGAAGAGTTCGAACGGCACGGCGTAGGTCGTGCCGAGGCGAGGGCCTGCAGCAGCTGCGGCCTCCCTCAGCATTGCGTCCGGATCGGGCGCATCGGCGCCAAGATTCTCGAGATACAGCTCATGGCATCGCAACGAGGCGATGCCAGCCTCCAGGTTGTCGCCGATATCAACCGCATGCGTCGATTGTGGTGAGCTGCAAAACGCGGCATAGCGGACACCGCCCCACGGCTCTCCCTCATCGGGGTAGAGCCACGGATTCCCTGCGTCGCGAGCGGCGTCCAACAGGGCCGGACCGAGGGCGCGATGATCCGCATGGTTCCACGACCGGCCGCCCCAGGATTCACGAAAGTTGGTTGCGATCAACATCTCGGGACGATGGTGGCGAATCGCCACCGCTAGATCCCGACGCAACACCAGATCGTTGACGACGAGGCCATCGCGGTGGTCCAGGAACACAAGATCGGTGACGCCGACCGCAGCGCATGAGGCCTGTTGCTCGGCAGCTCGAATCGGACCCGTCTCGTCGGGCGGGATCGAGGCCATACCAGCTTCGCCACGGGTGACGAGTAGGTAGGAGATCCTCTTGCCTTGATTCACCCAGCGATGAACCGCCGACGCCGCCCCGTACTCCATGTCGTCGGGATGGGCCACCACGGCCATCGCCGTGAGCCAATCCTCGGGAAGCGGTGCAAGTTCGCTCACCGCGCTAGTTGGCGATCAGTTCTTCAATCCTGCTGGTTAGACCATCGACGCCCATAACGCCGACTCTGACATCGACCTCGCCACCATCACCATCGATGAAGGCGAAGGCAGGCTGCGAGACAACGCCGTAGCGTTCCCAGACGATGCCATCGATATCCAGGGCGTGCTCGAACCCGCCGACGTTGTAGGTGTCGACGAATTGACTGATCGCGGCTTCCTCATCTCGAGAGGCCACGCCAACAAAGGTGACATCGTCACCGAATTCCTTCTGCACCGACGCGACCGCGTCGGCTTCACGTTGACAAGAAGGTCACCACGGCGCCCAGAAACAGAGCACGGTGTCCTGGCCTTCGAGGCTGTTGATGTCGATCTGGCCACCGGAGACCGAGGCGAGAATCGCGGTAGCGGTCTCTGCGGTGTCATCTGAGGAAGCTGCCACCGCCTCGGATTCGGCCGTATCGGAGCCGCAGGCGGCCAACAAGGCGGCCGCAGCAGCGAAGAGAGCGAGTAGGCGCACACGAGTCACATGGGAAAGGCTATCAGGCCAACGCCCCTTGGGCGGCCCCATGGCTAGCAAAGTCGGATAGAACTGAGGCCTTGCATCCGCATCGGCCCTTCGACCCCAGGCGCTTTCGCCTCTACTACGGCTGGGCGATCGTTGTGGTGGGAGCGATCGGCACGCTGGCCTCGATTCCTGGTCAGACGGCGGGCGTCAGCGTCTTCACCGACCACCTGAGCGATGCCACCGGCCTCTCCCGCCTCCAGCTGAGCTTTGCCTACCTCATGGGCACTGGTGCTAGCGGCCTCATCCTGCCTCGGGGCGGGCGCTGGATCGATCGGCTCGGCCCACGGGTTGTATCGTTCGCTGCCGTTATGGGCCTGGCGGCGACAATAACGGCGCTCAGTTTCGTTGGGCCCATGTCAACCGCTGTCGGCATGGCGGTGATGACGCTGGGCTTCGGCAGCGTGCGCTTCACCGGACAGGGTCTCCTCACCCTCTCGTCCCGCACCATGGTGTCGCAATGGTTTGAGCGGCGAAGGGGCCTGGTGTCGTCGGTTTCCAACGCCGTGATGAGCTTCTTCTTCTCCCTGACGCCCGCTCTGCTGTTCTTGCTGATCGAAATGTCAGACTTCCGTTGGGCGTGGCGCCAACTGGCCTTGTTCCTGATCTTCGTCGTCGGCGCGATCGTTTTGGTCTTCTACCGAGACACCCCGGAGTCATGTGGACTGGCTATCGATGGTGGCCTACTGGACACGGCCGAAACCAGGGGCACCGAGCCTCAAGACCCGCTCATCAACGATCCGGCAGTAACTCGGGACGAGGCGGTGCGCGATGTTCGATTCTGGGCCCTCACAATCCCCGTGGCCGCAATGGCTGTCGTCAGCACTGCGATGACATTCCATATCGTCGATTTTGGCCGCGAAGTTGGCATTGGCGAGGCCGAGATCTTGCGAATCTTCGTGCCGATCGCCATGGTCTCGATCCCGGTCACCGTCACCGGTGGTTGGCTGGTCGATTCCATCCCGCCCGTGGTGGTTGGTGCCACCATGTCTGCCTTGCAGCTGGTGATGTACCTGACCGTTCCGTTCCTGGATGATCCCACCTTGCGGATCGTGGCCATCGCGGCCTGGGGAGCTTCGACCGGCTGCTACGCCCCGCTCACCTCGGCCGCCCTCCCCCGCATCTTCGGGCGCACCCATCTAGGCGCTATTGGTGGCGCCCAGATGAGCGCCATGGTGATCGGCTCAGCCCTCGGTCCTGCCATGTTTTCGTTCATCGAGTCGACCACCGGGCTTTACCGGAACGCCTTGTTCGTGTCCACCATCTTCCCGGCGATCGGGCTTGTTCTGGCCGTCGTTTCCGCTCGGCGCCACGGATTCATCCGTGACAGGGTTTGACCGGAAGCGGCCGCGGCACCGACCATAGAGAGGTGACCGATACAGCCTCCCGTCCAGCATCTGCATTACCTCTCCCAAAGCCGCCGACCTTCACGTCCGTCGACGATGAGCGTCAACACCGCAAGCAACGTTTGGCTGCTGGCCTTCGGCTCATGGGCCGCCTACGCCTGGCCGAAGGTGTAGCCGGACATGTCACCGTTCGAGATCCCGAGCACACCGACCATTTCTGGGTCAACCCGTTCGGCCTCAATTTCAAGCTGATGACCGTGTCTGACCTCATTCTTGTCAACCACGAGGGTCAGGTTGTTGAGGGCGATCGGCCGGTAAATGCTGCGGCCTTTGCCATCCATTCCCAGCTCCACGCGGCCCGCCCCGACGTGATGGCGGCCGCCCACAGCCATTCGATGTACGGCCGCACCTTCTCAACCTTGGGCAAACCGCTCAAGATGATCAGTCAGGACGCCACAGCGTTCTACAACGACATCGCCCTGTGCAACGCAGGAAGTGGTGCCGTCGTGCTCGATCTTGAGACGGGGCGTCAGATGGCTGAGGCGCTGGGTGACCGCAAGGCCCTCATCCATCAGAATCACGGCATCATCACCTGTGGTGGCAGTGTGGATGCCGCCGTCTGGTGGTTTGTTGCCTTGGAGCGCTCCTGCCAAACCCAACTCCTGGCCGACGCCGCAGGCGAGCCCATCGAGATTCCTGACGAACTCTGCCAGGCCGGTTACGACGCCCAAGGCTCCGAAGCTGCCGGTTGGTTTCAGTTCCAACCCTGGTGGGACGAGCTTCTGCGCGACGATCCCGACTTCCTGAACTAGGAAGCCGGGATGTCAAACATCGTCGAGACCCTCTAACCGGGGCCCTCTATGAGTGAGGCCTTAGCCGATGAGGCGGGCGTTCTCCGTGAGCGCGGCCAGCACCTCGTCGGCCGAGCCCTGGGGCAGCTCGAACAAGGCTCGGCTTACACCCTGATCGGCTAGCTCTTTGAGCTTGTCGGCGTCGGCTGGGGCTCGGAACACGCCAAGCTCCAAGGACTCGGGGTTGCGGCCGATGGCTTCACACGCCTCGTGAACGACGTTGAGGCCGCCGAGGCCGCTTGGCCCGATCGGCATCCAGCCATCGCAGAACTCGGCGATGTGGGCTGCCGTTTTCGGCCCGGCTGCTCCACCCATGATGATGGGAGGATGCGGCTGCTGGGTCGGCTTCGGCCATGACCACGACGGCGACAGGCTGACCTGATCTCCGTCGTAGCTGGCTTCGTCCTTGGTCCACAGTTCCTTCATAAGCAGGATGCATTCCCGCAGACGATCGCGGCGGGTCTTGAATTCGAGCCCATGATCGGCGTATTCCTCCACGTTCCAGCCGTACCCGACACCGAAGAGGAATCGTCCGCCGGAGATGGCATCGAGAGAGGCGACCTCTTTAGCCGTCCAGATCGGGTCTCGTTGGGCGACGAGGCAAATGCCGGTGCCAAGCTTGATCCGCTCGGTCACCGCTGCCGCCGCGGCCAAGGCTACGAACTGGTCGTGGGTGCGCCAGTAGAAATCGGGTAGATCGGGAGCGCCTTCGCGGCCACCCCATGGCGTTGTGCGATCGGACGGTATGTGTGAATGCTCAGGAAACCACAGAGATTCGTATCCCAGGTCTTCGACCGCCTTGGCCAGTTCGATCGGCTGGATGGTTTGGTCGGTTGGGAAGATGTAAACGCCTAGTTCCATCCACGTAGGCTTCCAAAGATCATCGGCCGAGGCAAACCGGGCGGCTAGATGAGCGGAACCACTACCGCCGCTCGGCGAAGAAGGTGGTCAACAAAGCCGAACAGCTTTCGGCCTCGATGCCAACGGTGAGATCGACGGCATGGTTCAGGCGAGGATCGTCGAAGGTGTTGTACAAGCTGAGCGCAGCCCCTGCGGCCAGGTCGGCGGCACCGTAGACAACACGGTCGACTCGGGCATTGAGCACGGCTCCTGCACACATGAGGCACGGTTCGAGCGTCACGTAGAGGGTGGTGTCGGTCAGATGCCATGAGCCGGTGGCTGCAGCTGCGTCTCGAAGCGCCAGGACCTCGGCATGAGCGGTTGGATCGCCGGTGAGCTCGCGTTCGTTGTGGCGCCGACCGATGACCTCACCGTTTCGAACAACCACGGCGCCTACCGGCACGTCGCTATGATTCAGCGCTTCACGAGCCTCGACCAGAGCGAGCTGCATGAATTTGAGATCGTTATCGGTCGATGTGAATATCTGCGCCCCGCTCATGGCCCGAGCCTAACGGGTCGGGTCCGACGTAGCGAGCGCTCGGTCGGATGATGCGGTTGTCCGCGATCTGTTCAAGGAGATGAGCACCCCATCCGACGATCCGTGACACCGTGAACGAGGGTGTGAACATCTCGTCCGGAAGACCAGCCAGATGCAGCACGACACCTGCGTAGTATTCGACGTTGGTCTGGATCACGGTGTCCGGCCGGTGTCGTCGAAGCTCGGCCAGAATTGCGGCTTCGATGGCGATAGACGCCGAGACGAGTTCGCCACCGTGCTCCTCGGCCACCGATCGTAAGAGTTCTGAGCGTGGGTCGGTGCCCTTGTACACCGCATGCCCAAAGCCCATGATCTTGTGGCCGGCTTCGAGCCTTCGTCGAACCCAGGCCGACGCTCCCTCTGGATCACCGATCTCGCGGATCATCAACAAGGCCAGTGCGGGGGCGCCTCCGTGCAGCGGCCCAGCCAGGGAGCCGACACCAGCGACCAGGCCGTTAGCGACGTCGATCCCGCTACTCACCACCGCTCTCGCCGCAAAAGTTGAGGCGTTGAACCCGTGGTCGACGGTGGCGGCCAGGTAGGTGTTCATGGCCCGCTCCTGCCAGGCCGTTGGCCGCCGACCCGCCGCCAGGCGATACCAGTCGCCAGCATGTGACAGGGACGGGTCGCCGTTGCTCGGTGCCGGTTCGGAGCGCAATCGCTTGGCGGCATAGACCCCAAGCACGGTCGGCGCCGCGGCACCGAGGGCAACGACGGCGTGGCAGAGTTCTTCGGGTGTGGCATCGAGCGATGCCGGTGCCGGTCGATGCATCATTGGCAGGGCCAGCTGGAGAAGCTGATAGGGGTGTTCAACCCGCGATCAGCAATCGGCTTCGTCGATGACGACACCCCTTCGAGCAGGTCGCCGAGTGGCTCTGGCAAGACACGTCAAACGCAGCCTAGGCCATCGACCCAGATCTGGCGACTCTATGTGCCCGGATGAGTGCAGCGCTCCCCAGCACAGCGGTCATGCTGCACCGCTTCGGCCTGGGCGTACAGGTGGCGGCGGCTTCGGATGGGTTGCGATCCAACCTTTCGGCTGCGCGCATTGCTCGCTGTGGACGCATCATGATCGGTGCGATGGCAGCGTCGCTCCCGAGCCGTTCGCCCGCTAACGACGAAACTTGGCAGCTCGACCCGGAGCAGGCGTTTCCTTTGGCCGCGGCGCTGTGGCCCCGTCTGAGCCGTGGGTCTGTGACCCTCAAACAGATCGTTGCCGTAAACGCAGCCCTCGTTCTACTCGCCGATCATGGTCTGGCCGCTTCGACCTTTGCCGGTGTTCCGACTCTTCCAGCGAGCTGACCAGGCCAGCCCGGCCGAAGCCATCGCCGAGCTGATCGAGGCTGGTCAACGAATACCTGGCGTCGGCCATACGATCTACCGCTCTATCGATCCTCGGTATCCGGTCTTGATGAAGCGCGTGGCAAGTGCCTTCGCGACGACACCAGGGCTCGACACCGTTCGAGAGGTCGAAAACCTGATCACCGATGAGCTGCCACAACCAATCAACGTCGACTTCGCCCTCGGCGCCCTGATCTGGCTCGGCGACTGTAAGGCCGACGCCGGACAACTCTTCGCCCTAGCCCGAACGGTCGGATGGCTAGCCCACGCCACCGAAGAGCTGGGTGAACGCCCCGTACGATTTCGGCCGAAAGGAAGTTACATCGCTCCTCGCCAGCCGCTGCCCGAAGACGACGACTTTGGCGACACCATGACCGGGCCGAGCAGCTAGGATCCCGAAATCGGCCCATCGCAATCATCATCGACACCGCCATCTATTCCGTCGTCGCTTCCCGGTCTCGTCTGGTTTCGGCGTGACCTACGGCTCGATGACAATCCCGCCTGGGCACGCGCCACATCGAAACACACAGACGTAGTCGCCGTCTTCGTTCTCGATCAGCGCCTCCTGAACTCGGCTTCGCCCGCCCGCCGTTCGATGCTCATCGCCAGTGTTCACGCTCTCGACGACGAGCTTGGCCGCCACGGGGGGCGTCTCGTCATCCGTTCCGGCGATCCAGCCGATGCCCTGAGAGCGCTCGTCACCGAGACCGGCGCAACCGATCTCTACTTCAACGCCGACGTTTCTCCCTACGCCGATCGTCGTGATAGCCACGTCAGGGCCCGACTCAACAATCAGCTCGAGATACACACCAGCTATGGCAATCTCATCCAAGAGCCCGGCGCAGTCCTCACCAAGAAGGGCGGGCTTTCCCAGGTCTTCAGCGCCTTTCATCGAACGTGGGTCAACACACCGCTGCCGATGTTGCCGGAGCCGGGCAAGGGCCGGCCGGTGGCGTCGGTTGGCTCCGAAGCGCTTCCGGCAGCTGAACCGTCCCGGCTTGTGGCTGGCACCGACGCCGCCTATGAACGTCTACAGATCTGGAACGAGCAGGTCGACGACTACGAGACCAGCCGAAACCTGATCGGCGACACGACCACATCGCGTCTGTCGGTCGATCTGAAGTTCGGAACACTCGGGCCACGCACGATCCTCGCCCAGATCGGTACCCATACCCCAGGTCGGGCCGCCTTTATTCGGCAGGTCGCCTGGCGTGACTGGTGGGCCCATCTCATGGTCTACCACCCCGACATCTCCCGATCCGCCATCAGGCCCGCCTACGATCGGATCGCTTGGGAGCAAGACGACGACGGCTTCGAGCGCTGGGCTACAGGCACCACCGGTTTTCCCCTGGTCGATGCCGGGATGCGTCAGCTCGTGGCCACCGGCTGGATGCACGGCCGGTTGCGTATGATCTGCGCCAGTTTCCTGGTGAAGGACCTCCTTATCGATTGGCGCCGAGGCGAGCGCTTCTTTCGTCACCATCTGCTCGATGCCGACCCGCCCCAGAATGCGGGCAACTGGCAGTGGGTAGCTGGCACCGGGCCCGACGCTGCACCCTATTTTCGGATCTTCAACCCGGTAACGCAGTCGAAGAAATTCGACAAGGACGGCGACTTCATTCGAGCATGGGTGCCCGAGCTGGCGAAGCTTCCGTCGCCCGCCATCCACGAACCGGCGACCCTTGCACCGCTCGACCTCGTCGCACTCGACGTGGTTCTTGGCCGTGACTATCCGGCGCCGATCGTCGATCACGCCAACGCTCGCCAGCGAACGTTGATCGCCTACCGAGCTGCGCTCGATGATGGCGAACTGGCATGATGGATCGATGAACGCCCCCCAAAACGTTTTCATCACCGGGATTGGTAGAGGCCTGGGACGAGAACTCGCCACCCAACTCATCGACGACGGTGCTCATGTTTGGGGCTCAACCCGGACGGGCGAGGTCGATCTGCCCGTGGCCGGATGCGTACCGATAGAACTCTCCGACGAGGATGCGATTCGGGGCGGCATGGCCAGGCTGGCCGAGGGTGTCGAGCGGCTCGATCTTCTCATCAACTGCGCTGGCCTTGACGGCCGAAACGTTGGGGTCGATCCGCGTCACCGAGGGCCGTTCGACTACGAACCCTCATCGTTCAACGCTGTTCTCCAGATCAACGCTACCGCTCCCCTGTTCATCACTCGGCTCGCCCTACCACTGCTCCGGGCGGCGGCTCCCGGTTCGATGGTGGTGAACATCTCGTCCCAACTCGGCTCGATGGAAGTCGCAGCCAACATGGGTGACGACACTGCGTACTGTGTCTCGAAGGCGGCTCTCAACATGGTCACGGTCAAGGGCGCCAGCGCTCTGCGCACCGACGGCATCGGCGTTGTGGCTCTTCATCCAGGTTGGGTACAAACCGATATGGGTGGCTCCGCTGCCGCCCTCACCGTGCCCGAATCTGCAGCAGCTATCCGAAAGACCGTCGCCGAGCTCACCCCCGCCGACTCAGGACGCTTCCTCCGCTGGGACGGAACCGACCACCCCTGGTAGTGATTGACAGGCCCATCGAAGAGGTCGTCGAAGAGGTAGAGGTGGAATAGGGCGCCGTCGGCTAGGGTTCGAGAGCCATGAGCCTTCGACGAGCCTTGCCGCTGAGTCTGGTGGTCTTCGGCCTGTTGTTGGCCTGGCTGCTGGTGCGATCGCTCAATGCCGATGACGGCGCTTCGGCTGAGGAGATCCAGCTCGCAGCCGAACGGTTCGCCACCACTCCAAGCGTTGCCGGCGGCGTCGACATGGCAACATCGATGGAGGCGTCCGGCGATGTGCGGTGGGTGTCGTGGCTCCTCGACCTCCATCGGTTCAACTACTCAACGTCGACCGACGCAGCAGCCTTCAGTGCGCTGAGTGAACTTACCGGCGTCGAGCAGGTCGGTCAGCGACAGGCTGATTTCGCCGCTTTCGGAACATGGAATCGGTCATCGGCCGAGGCAGAAGCGCCCGGGGCTGGCTACCGGCAGTGGAAGCAGGCGATCTACGACCGTATAGACGCGGGCTACGCCGAGTTTCTGGCCGATATCGATGACGAGCTGCTCCCCCATGTGCACTGGGGTGGAGCCAGGCGCGGCGATATCCCCGAGCTCAACGAACCGATCCGAGTTGGGTCACTGGAAGCACCATGGCTTAAGGACGACGACATCGTGATGGGCGTGGAGATCGACGGTGTGGCCGTGGCCTATCCCGTCCGGATACTGGGCCGCCATGAGCTAGCAAACGACACGATCGCCGATGTTCCCGTCTCGCTCGTGTACTGCACCCTGTGCCGCTCCGGCCTGCTTTTCGATCGTCGCATAGTAGGAGACAGCACGGCAGGAGACAGTACGGCAGGAGACGGAACGGCGGGAGACAGTACGGCCCTCTTGACGTTTCAGACCTCAGGGCTCCTGCTCGACTCAAACAAGGTCATGATCGACAACGAAACCGAGAGCTTGTGGAGCCACTTTGCCGGTATGGCCATCGCTGGTCCGCTCAAAGGCACGGAGCTCGCTCAGTTTCCCGTGACCACGACGACATGGTCGGATTGGTTGAACGATCATCCAGACACAGCCACAATCGAACCGCCCGGGCCCACCTTTTTCGACGACCCCGAGCGCCCGGCCTTGGCTTACGACTACAGCTCGGAGGCCTACGCCAACTACTACGCCTCTGATGATGTCTGGTTCCCCATCGCTCAACCGGGCAGCGTGCTCGACGACAAGATCGAGGTCATCGGCCTCCGCCACGAGGGTGACGCGCTGGCCCTTCCCGTCGCCACTCTCGACGGTCAGGACCCGATGGTCTTCAACGTCGGCGGCCGCGCCTTTCTTGTCGTCCCGACGCCAGGAGGTGCCCGCGTCTATTCCGGGTCTGGGCTCGATGGAGACGAGAGCGATGGGCCACAACCGATCGGGGTAGAACAGGCCAACGAGCAGGAAGCTGTGCTGGCGGATGGATCGACGGTGCAGCGAGTGCCGGTACCTCAAGTTTTCTGGTTCGCGTGGCACGCCTCGAACCCAGCGACAGAGGTCTGGAGCATCGACGAGGGCACTGGCTAGCGAGAACACGGTAGCGAGAACACTGGCTCGCTCGTCTTGTCCGTCCCAAGCGGCCTCGGTACTGTCGAGGCGTGGACCCTTTGGCAGAACAGACGAGGTGGCTTGATGCCACCGCCCAAGCCGAACTTGTCGCTGACGGCGACGTGAGTGCGAGCGAACTGGTCGAGGCGGCTATCCATCGCATCGAGGAACTCGACGGGGAGCTGAATGCTGTCGTGATCCGCTGGTTCGATCACGCCCGCTCCTGTGCAGCAGATCAGACCGCTACCGGGCCCTTCGCAGGTGTGCCCTTTCTTCTGAAGGACCTTTGGGGCGCCTACGCGGGTCAGAGCGAAACCGGTGGAAATCAGGCCTTGGCCAAACTTCTCCCGAAAGCGGCTGCCGACAGCACGTTTGTGGCCAGGACTCGCCAGGCCGGTCTGGTTGCGCTCGGCCGTTCCAACAGCCCCGAGCTCGGCAGCCTGCCGGTGACCGAACCCCTAGCCCATGGCCCCACCCGGAACCCGTGGAACACGGGGCATACCCCGGGAGGTTCGAGCGGCGGAAGCTCGGCCGCCGTTGCCGCCGGCATGGTGCCGATCGCCCACGCGTCCGACGGTGGCGGCTCGATCCGGATCCCGGCGGCTTGTACCGGCCTGGTCGGTTTGAAGCCGTCGCAGGGGCGGATCTCCGCCGGTCCGAGCGGGACTGAGGCAGGCCTGGCCGTCCAGCTGTGCGTGAGCCGCTCGGTGCGAGATGTAGCTCGATTCCTCGATGCGGTAGCCGGGCCAGGGATCGGCGACACCATGATCGCCCCAGCCCCAGCTCGTCCCTACGCCGATGAACTCGGCGTCGACCCTGGAAAGCTGCGTATTGGGTTCCTTGATCACCATCCCGTGCAGGGCCGTCGAATCCATGACGAAGCGACAGCCGCGGCTCGGGCCGCCGCCGGGCTTCTCGAAGGACTCGGCCATCATGTTGAAGCCGCCTTCCCCGACCCACTCTCGGATCCGAACAATGCTCAGCGCTTCATGGCTATCTGGAGCACGCAGATGGCCATGGGCATCAAGCGCCTCGGGCAGATGGCGGGCAGGGAGCTTACCGAGGACGACGTTGAACCCGTCAACTGGGCGCTCGCTCGCTTCGCTGAGAAGACGACGGCTGTAGACCTGGCCCAGGCCCAAACGGCCTTGGTCGACTTCAGACGCGCGACACAACAGTGGTGGGCTGATGGCTGGGATCTCCTGGTGACACCAACCTTAGGGGAGCCCCCGCTGGCCATCGGCAGCCTCGACCCGACGCCGACGGATCCGATGGCTGGCATGCGACGCTCTGGCGATTTTGCCCCCTTCACTCCGGCCTACAACATGAGCGGCCAGCCTGCTATCAGCCTGCCGTTGCACTGGACCGCCGACGGGCTCCCCCTCGGCGTGCAACTGGTGGCCGCCTATGGACGCGAAGACGTGCTGATCCAGGTGGCCAGCCAGCTCGAGGCCGCCCACCCCTGGGCCGGCCAGCACCCCTAACGCCGATGAGTGACAGCCCGCGCAGCAAACCCAGAGTCAGTCCGCGTGTCATGGTGTTCATCGATGGGCAGAACCTGTTCAAGGGTCTCCAGAAGCGGTTCCGCGCACGCGTTCATCCCGCCCTGCTGGCCAAAGAACTCACCGGTGCCGATCGGGAGCTGGTCGGCACGTTCTACTATTCCGGAATCCACGACGCCGATGTAGATCAGCGAATGTACAACCTGGTTCGACGTCGCCATGATCTGATCCATCGCACCGGTGTCACGGTGACCGAGCGCACCCTGCGCTACCACTGGGAGTGGAGGGTCGACCGGGGCGACGTCCCGCCGCCCTGGCACGACGATGCGCCACCCAAAACCAAGGCCACGGTAACGAAGCATCGCGCCTCCCGAGAAAAGGGAATCGACGTTGCCCTCGCACTGGACGCCGTCAGCAGCATTCTGACCGACGCCTGTGAGATAGCCATCATCGTTTCACGAGACCGTGACCTGATGGAGATTGCCGACGAGGTCAAGCAGCGCTGCGAGGGCCGACCCGTCGGTGTCGAGGTGGCCTATGTTTCTGAGCACCGCGGCGATGAACAACCCTTGACCGGTTATGACGCCTTCTGGGAGATTGACGAGAAAATGGTTGAGGCCGCCCGAGATCACTTCGACTATGGGCAAAAACTCAAGCGCAACGAAGTCGACGATTTCCTCAACGACAACGGCTTCGCCGGCTAGCCACCAACAGCTCGTGCCGTTTACACGTGATGTGACGAGAAACGAGCTCTGGCCGTCCAGTCGAACATGGCCGACAGGCTCTCGCCTTCAACCACACGCCGGATGGCCTCGCTCAGCAAGCCATCCACCGAGACGATCTCGATCTTGGAGGAGAGCACAGCTGGCTGTGTTTCGATGGTGTCGGTGACAAACATCTTGGTGATCTTGCTCTCTTCGAGCAGATCCATGGCGGCCTGGGTAAACACACCATGGGTGATAGCGGCATAGACAGCCGTCGCCCCCATGTCGAGCAGTTCTTGGGCCGAGCCGCAGAGGGTTCGGCAGGAAATGGCAAAGTCGTCAACGATTACGGCCACCATCCCCTCGACCGAGCCGAGCACGCCCAGGACCTCGGCCGAATCGTCGTGATTGACCCGCATCTTGTTTGCGATCGCTACCGGAGCCTGCAGATAGGAAGCGTATTCGCGGGCTTCCTTGGCGAATCCAGCATCGGCGGAAACGACGACAAATTCGTCGAACCCTTCCTCCATGATGCGGTCGGCCAGGATTGGCAAGGCCATCAGGTTGTCGACCGGCACAGAAAAGAAGCCTTGAATCTGCGGAGCATGAAGGTCGAGGGTGACGACACGATCGACACCGGCCGCTTCGAGAGCATCGGCGCAAACCCTTGCTCGAATCGAAACTCGCGGCTCGTCCTTCTTGTCGCCTTTGGCATAGCTGAAGTACGGGATTACGGCCGTAACGGACTTTGCACTAGCCCGCTTCAACGCATCGACGTAGAACAGGAGCTCCATGAAGTTGTCGTTGCTGGGGAAGACCGTGGTTTGGACGATGAACGTGTCGCGACC
Source organism: uncultured Acidimicrobiales bacterium (assembly GCA_937922045.1). Lineage (GTDB taxonomy): Bacteria > Actinomycetota > Acidimicrobiia > Acidimicrobiales > SZUA-35 > JAHELU01. The sequence goes on from CAKZXA010000004.1 coordinate 15,307, forward strand.
GCGCACGTTCTCCAGGATCCGCACAAAGGTGTTGCCCTCACTGAAGGTGATGGTCTCGTTCTTGCCGACGGGGACACCAAGATTGGCGCAGATCCGCTCGGTGAGCTGTTTACTACCCTGTCCGGCAAAGACCGCGGTATTTTCCATCAAGATCATCGTCTCCTAGCCCCGGCACACTATAGACCCGGGGTTTGGCACAACGGTAAGCGGAACCAGTGACAGCAATGCTGTCCGAGCGCGATGTGGCACCATACGGTGGCAAAATGCGAAGGTGAACGTTCGCAGAATCGCACTGCTCTGGGTGGCCGCCGGCCTTTTCATCGCTGGCCTCAGCGGCTGCTCCTCAAACCCTGAATCCGCTGAGCTCGACACTGGCCCCGTTGGCAGTGAGGCGACAGGCGCCGAATCGGCTCAAGACGCAACAGACGATAACGGTGCCGCGGTCGCAGGAGCCTTGTACCCCGATGTGGTTGGCGTTGAGGCCGAGCGTGACGACGACGGCACCTGGACATTTAGCGTCACCCTTAGCTCGCCCTATGACAGTCCTGCCCGATACGCCGATGGATGGCGGGTCATCGGACCCGACGGGGCTGTCTACGGTGAACGCGTCCTCGGCCACGATCATGCTGACGAACAGCCCTTTACCCGTAGCCAGTCCGGCATCTCGATTCCCGATGGCATCGAGACCGTGGTCGTCGAAGGCCGAGACCAGGTGAGCGGTTGGGGTGGGCATACCATGACCCATCAGCTCGTACCCTGAGCCAGTCGCGTCGTCACGACACGACGAGCACTCCTGGTTGATCCACCCCGGCTACGTCGACTATTGGTTGAGGCGACCCTGGGAGCTGACTCGAGGTTGGGGCGCGATTGCCACCGTGTCGGTGTCGAGGGTTGGCGTTGCGCCCACACAGCCGTCGGCCGCGGCGTCGCCAGAGCCGGTGAGCTCCCAACACCTTGGATCAACCACGTTGCCAGGCCCGGCACGAGAAATCGAGCGGCCGTCGCCTGCGCTGGCGAGCCGGCTCTCGACCGTGACATCCCAGATCCCAAGCTCAACCGGCGGACGAGACGCTATGTGGTCTCCACCGCTCCCGTCATCCCAGGCCACAAAGTCGACGAGCAGCCCATTCGGATCCCAGAGCCAGATGTCATCACCTTCGTTGTTGAAGGCCTCCCAGTTCGAGTTCGGGCCCGCCGGGAATCCGTAGTCGACACCGACCCAGTAGGCGGAGTACGACGTCGATGGCCGTAGCGAGCCATCCTGCAGCTGATAGCTCGTCCAATCCGGTCGGCGGATCGGCGCTGAGATCAAACTTCCCGGGGCAACCGGCGTTGGCTGAGCGACCGCCTGGTTGACGCGGCCTGTGTGCTGCGGCAGGTAAGGAGGCACCCCGCTGTGGAAGCCTAGATCGTCGCCAGAGCCAGGGTCGGCCGTGTCGCTCACGCTGAAGTTCTCGAGGTCGATGGTGGTAGCACTGGTATTTCGAATCTCCATGTATTCGTCCATGAGGTAGGCATCGAACGGCCGCGCCAGGTCGAAGGGTTCCGACTCGGCGTAGAGCACCTCGTCGATCACGACGAGACCTGCATAAGGCGACAACCCGACCGGCCCAATCACGATGGCGTAGTTCGTGACATCGGTTGCCGCGTCGTCGTCGACCACCTCGACCGAGATGGGGAACGTGGTATCGAGGGTTGCGGCGGTCGGTGTTCCCGCGATGTTGATCGCGTTGGCTCCGAGGTTCCACGTTAGGCCTGCCGGCAATCCGGTGACGCTAGCGCTCACCACCGTGCCATCGGGATCGGCATGGGTGATCGCTTGGGTGTAGGCCACGTTGACGAAAGCACTCTGGTTTGTGGTCGGGGCGATCACCGGTGGGTCGTTGATGTCGGCAACCGTGATGGTGCCACTGGCAGTCGATGCTCCGCCAGCGCCATCCGACACGGTGTAGACGAACGAGTCGGTCCCGTTGGTGTCCGGATCAGGGGTATAGGTAATCGTGTTGTCACCGTTCACCGTGGCTGAACCAGAGGTGGGAGCTGTCGTAACAGCCACCGTCAACGGGTCACCGTCGACATCGTCGTCATTCGCTAGCACGTCCAGCACCACCGCGATGTCTTCGTCGGTGGTCGCCGCATCGTCGGCCGCAACCGGCGCATCGTTGACAGCAGCAACGTTGACGGTCACGGTTGCTGTAGCCACGTTCCCGGCCGGGTCGCTCATCGAATAGCTGAAGGAGTCAGAACCATTCGTGTCGAGATGAGGCGTGTAGGTAGCAGACTTCCCATCGGCCGCAATCACGACCGAACCGTTCGCACCCTGCCCGACGGTGTCGACGGTAAGAGCCAAAGCCTCGGGATCATCGTCGTTGTCGAGGACCAGGACGACAACCGCAACGTCCTCATCGGTCGAGGCGGTGTCATCCGTCGCAACCGGCGGATCATCCACCGGTCCAACAACCACGGTGACCGTGGCCGACGCCGCTCCACCTGCACCATCCGACACGGTGTAGACGAACGAGTCGGTCCCGTTGGTGTCCGGATTGGGGGTGTAGGTGATCGTCTGGTCCGGATTGACGACGGTGGCGCCAGACGAAGCCGGACCCACGGTCACCGACAGGGCATCCCCGTCCACGTCGGAGTCGTTCACAAGCACCGCCACATCCACGGCGTTGTCTTCGGGCGTTGAGGCCGAATCGGGCAAGGCGATGGGAGCGTCGTTTCGAGCAGCGATCGATACCGCCACGGTGGCTGAAGCCGCGCCGCCATTTCCGTCTGACACCGTGTAGCTAAACGTGTCGTTGCCATTGGCGTTCAGGTTCGGTGTATAGGTAATCGTGCCATCACCGTTGGGAACGGCCGAGCCAAGACTCGGCCCCGATTCGATCGACACGTTCAGTTGATCGCCATCCGGGTCGGTGTCGTTCTCGGTGACTGCGATCACGATGGCCACATCTTCGTCGGTGACAACCGTGTCCGGCGCGGCGAGCGGCGGATCGTTGACGGGATGAACAACCACGGTCGCCGTGGCCGAGGCGAAGCCGCCGTCACCGTCGGCGATCGTGTAGGTAAAGGAGTCGGTTCCGTTCACATCGGGGTTTGGGGTGTAGGTGATGGTGTCGGCCGCGGTGATGGCCACCACACCGCCCGAACCTTGCACCACCGATGTCACCGTGAGAATCGAACCCTCTGGGTCTGAATCGTTTGCAACAACAAGAACGTCTACGGCCGAATCTTCGTCGGTTCCAGCCGTATCGGCCACCGCCACCGGCGCATCATTTACCGCTACCACCGACACGGTTATGGTCCCGGTAACCGAGTTACCAGCCGGGTCGGTGGCCACATACGGGATGCTGTCGGTGCCCGACACATTCGGCAGGGGCGCGTAGTTTACGGTGCCATCGGCCATCGTCGTGACGGCGCCGAGAAGGCCAGGGCCTGCTGACACCAGCGAGAGCGCCTGCCCTTCGGGGTCGGAATCGTTGGCCAGTGGCGACACGACGACCGGCGTGTCTTCATCGGTCGTCGCCGTATCCGGTACCGCCGTTGGCGTCTCGTCGAGGTCGTTCACGTTCACGACCAACACGCCGAGAGATGATGCCATCCCATCGGTCACCCGCACGGTCAAGAGGTAGCTACGAACCGACTCAAAGTCGAGAGGCTGGACCGTTGAAACCACCCCCGTGGCAGGGTCGACAACAAACGGGGCGCTCAGGGCTAGCGGTGACCGTGATCGAACGAAGGCCCCTCCAGGAGCTATGAGCAGGGCAGTTGGACGCTGATCGACCAGAACGAAGCGCATTTCATCACCGTCTACGTCAGCGCCGATCATGGTGGCTATCTCGGTGCTGGCGACGCGGTTTTCGTCGACCTCAACCAGCAGGTCGGCAAGGACTGGGGCATCGTTGACCGGCGTGATCGTCACCTCGATCATCGCCGACGTACGCTGACCAACCGAGTCCTCGACGACGTAGGTGAGCTGATCGACACCGACCTGATTGGCCATCGGCGTATAGATCACCGTTCCGTCCGCACCGATCGAAGCAACACCACGTGTGCCACCCTCGACCGAGATCAGTGTGAGGCCTTGAGCTTCCGGATCGCGATCGTTGCTGAGGGCAGCGATCGTGATCGGCGTATCTTCGGGTGTCGTCACCACATCATCGGCGGCAACGGGTGGAAGGTTTTGAGGGACCGTTGTCGTCGTTGTGGCCGGACCGCTCGTTGTGGTCGGAGCGCTGGTCGTGGTCGTCGATTGGCTTGTGGTCGTCGATGAAACCGTCGTTGTGGGCCCCGTCGTCGATGAAACCGTCGTCGATGAAACCGGCGTTGATAACGCCGTCGTTTGGCTGGCCACAAGGGTGCTGGTTGTCGTTTGTCCGCTCGTTGGTGTCGTCGATGCCGACGAAACGTCAACCGTGACCGAAGCAACATCGGTTCGTCCTGAACCGTCGTCGATTTCATAGGAGGCAACGTAACGTCCAGCCGCTGGCGGGGCCACGAACTGGATCTCCCCGTCGACGAGACTGAATGCTGTGCTCACGCCACCGGTCAGGTTGACGATGGTCAGAATGTCTCCGTCGACGTCGCGATCATTTTTGAGTACATCGAGGACTAGCGTTTGGCCTGCGGTCGTCGTGTAGTAGTCGTCTGATGCGAGCGGGGCGTCGGGAGTCGGTTGAACGGTCACGGGAACGGTGCTCAAAATGCATTGACCGGTGGCATCGCAAGTGCGGACCACCATCTCGTCGGTGCCGTTGAAGTCTGGTTCGGGCCAGTAGTCAATCCGCCACCCCTCTTCGGTGAGGCGAAGATCCCACGTTCCATGTTCCGGTCCGTCAACGACGGACACTTCCAGGGTGTCAGCCGCCCCAACGGCTACGTCGACACCACCTTCGGCATCCTCGGCCACCACGACGGCCCCATCCTCGACGACAAGTTCTGTCGCAGTGAAGGCAAGCTGTTTGGGTTCGGGAACCTGATTGAGCCCGAGCACAGCGGCGATGGCAACGGCAGCGGCCGCCGAGGCTGCGCCGACGACGGGTGCAGCGATCGGCGCTGGGGACGCTGCGAGTGTTCCGGTAAACGAAGAGATCGGGCCGGCGACGAGTCTCAGCTGACCGAGGCTGATACGAAGAAAGGCCCGCACCACGGCGGGATCGAACTGGGTTCCGGCGCAATCGGCTACTTCCTGGCGGGCGGCTTGCGCCGACATTGCCTTCTTGTAGCTACGCACGCTTGTCATCACGTCGTAGGCATCGGCCACCGCAGCGATGCGGCCAGCGAGGGTTATATCCTCGCCAGCCAGATTGCTGGGGTATCCAGTGCCATCCCACCGGCAGTGATGTTCGTCGACGGCGCCAAGCCAGTCCCCGAGCCATGGGCGCAAGGAGTCAACGTAGCCTCGGCCTTGGGCCGGGTGGGTTTGGAGGATCTTCCATTCTTGCTCGTCGGGCCGACCCGCCTTGTTGAGAATCTCGGCCGGAACATCGAGCTTGCCCATGTCGTGGAGGAGCGTTCCCCATCGCAGCATCGCTCGGTCGGTAGTGGAAAGATTCAGTTCTTCAGCGATCAGGTCGGCGTAGGCCTGGACCCGTTCGGCGTGGCCCCTGGTTAGTCGATCATGGTCACCAAGAGCGGCGAGAAGGTCGACGAGGGTCGAACTATTCTGCACAGCGTCGGTCTCAATACCCATTTGATCGGCCTGGCGAAGTCGCGACAGTGCCCGCTTGCTGCTCGTGGCCCGCAGTGCCGACTTGAACCGGCTGGGCGCCTCGTCGGGAAAGATCATCGACAGGCGAAACAGGGCGGCGACCGGCAGCAGCTTTGCCGAAAGACGACTAGCAACCTGGATAAAGAGCGTGCAGAGGGAGAAGACCCCGACCCACCACACGATCGGGTGGAGACCTACCTTCGACGGCGGGAGCAGCCGGCCGATAGCGAAGGCCAAAGCAAAGGCGCTGACGATCGGCACGAGGAGGATGACGAATCGCAAGAGACCAGCCACGATCGGCCGCTCGGTCCACGATTGTGTCGTCGCCTCTTGCACACGTAGTCATTCGGAGCAAAGCAGGCCCATATTTAGCGTGGATCAGGGCGAGCGCCGGCTCACCGATGGCGAGATGGAGTCCCGACCGCCACCAGCAATGCTCCGATTGAGGCCTCGATTCGACGACGAACTCGAGCTGTGGTCGTTCAGATGGCGAGGGCAGCGATCAGATGGACTCTCGGGTCATCGCCGCCGTTGAGTGCTGTGTGATAGCCGCGCGTGTCGGTGAAATACACCGAGCCGTCGGCCGGGAGATGGGTGCAGTGATGATTGACGACGAACAGGGCGCCGGGATTGGTAATGATCGGTATGTGTAGCCGAGGTTCGGGGTCTCGATGCCATGAATTGCAGTTGAAGACCGACTTCGTATTGACCCTGACCCGACCAATCGGAGCAATCTCGCGTAGCTCGGCAACGATCTGCTCGAAATAGGTACCTTCGAATTCGGGGAGCATTTCGGTGTAACCAGCTTCGTCGACGATGTCGTCACGAGCGATCTCGGTGTAGCTGGCGTCGGGTCGGATCCAGAATCGGCCAGAAAGATCGACGGGGTCCCGCCCGTCGGTTCCAGGCCTCCGGGTGACGGGCAAGGTGCCGAATCCCCACTCGCCGTAACTCTGGTCGTAGTCGACCGCATCGAGCACTCGGCCGAGTTCTTCGGTCAGCCGATCAACATCGAAGCGAGGTGTAGAAAGGCGGCGGATTCCTGGACCTTCTACGAACTCAGCAACCCGCGTCGCGTCGGGCACCGTTTCAAGCCAATGGTCCAGCTCCAAATGAGACATCAAAAGATCGTACCGGGCGACGCCCGGAGGCCTACGCAAGAGACCGACGATCACCGAAGGCGGCGACATCGCCATGGCAGTACCGATCGCATCGACCTTCGATCCATCGCCCGAATCGGACGTGCAGGTACTCAAGATTCCTGCGGGACCCACCGCATCGGTCATTCACAAAGGTTCATACGAGAACATGGGCGAGTCGTATGCAACCGTCGTTGCCTGGATCAACGAACGCGGCCACGACATCGTGGGCCCCTCCCGCGAAGTCTACTTCAACAGTCCAGCTGAAGTACCTGAAGCCGAACTCATAACCGAGATACTGTTTCCTATCAACACCGACGTGGAGGCCTAGTGTGACGGCAACGTGGCAAGAGAAGTACGACACCGCCAGGCCTTCGCACACAAGAGTGAATGACAAGAAGTTCGCCGACCTTGAGGCTGGTACTTCGATTCTGATTCCTAGTCCGATCGACATCCAGGCTGAAATTGCAGCTCTCGAACCAGACGAAACGATTGTGCTTGGCGAGCTTCGCCGCCGTCTCGCAAAACGCCATGGGGCTGACGGCACCTGTCCAGTGATGTGCGGGGATGAACTTACGCATCGTTGCTGAAGTGGCTTTCGAAGCCCTTGACGCTGGAATACCTCCAGATCAACTCACACCGGTGTGGCGCGCCATTGATCCTAAAAGCAATCTGGCAAAGAAGTTACCTGGTGGACCAGCGCGGGTTGCCGAGCTTCGCGACGCAAACGACTAGCCGCTACGACAACCCATACCGAGGTGCGCATCGATTTTCCTCACCGGTTGCGGACAGAGGCCAGTTGACGCATTCGAGCAAGAACGTCGACACCGAGCTGCTGCCAAACATCGAGCAAATCGACAAGCACCCAGTTCTCTCGGATCGACAAGACACCGTCTGACGCGTTGCGCTCGACCCGCCAAAAGTCGAGGCTTCGCATCGTGATGGCCTTGCCCATTGGCGGAATCCCTAACCAGCCATCACCGCTGACCGTCATCGACATCCCCGGCCAGGCGGTGACACCGACAAAGTCGCCATCGCCGAAGAAGTGAGCATCGCCCTTGTAGCCACCACGGCGATCCGGCATAGCGGCCAGAAACGGGATCTGGTGCCAACGCCTGAACCCGTCGACCCCTCGCCCGGTCCCAATGCCCGCTGGGCCGTACCAGGAGAAGCGTGGATGCCACCAGTGATCGAGGCGCATCGCCTCCTCGGGTTCGTCTGGATGCTTGCCCATATCGACCAACATGCCGATCACATGATCGGCGCTGGCCTGCGATCGCTCCTGGTTCCATGCTCCTTCCAGCAGCCCATCGCAACGAGCGGGGCCCGGCACCAACCACTCACGGCCGAGACTCGGACCCATCGGCCACACCCCAGCCTGCATCATGAGTTCGGGGATGTCCCAGAGGGCCTGCATCTCGACAATCTTGGCCGACGGACCTTCGCCCTCGATGCGGTAGAACTCATGGAACCGCATCGACGCCTGATGTCCGCTGGGCGGAATCCCAAGAAAGGGCTCGACAAAGGTTCCGGTGTAGTAGCCCCCGCATCCAACCCAGCGGTGCCCGTAGGGGTCGGGGCCAGCCATCACAATGAAATCTCGACGTTCAAGGTCGGGCATGGCCCGACACAGGGGTTCAAACGCCTCGCCGTAAAGCCCGTCAGCCCCCGCCAAGTCCTCGAAGGGGTAGGCCAGGTGGACCTCAGCGTTCGGAATAAACACATCGGCCAGGGCAGATCGAACGCTGTCGGGCTCAAAATCGTAGAGTGCAGCGCGAAGAGGGTCGAGCAGCTGGCGGTCGGCGCGGTGAACAGTGTTCATGGGCAGCTGTTCATGGGCAGGTGCTCGTCTCAACCGTGCTCATGCCCACAGCCGGGCGGATGCGAGCTGAGCGCCCTCGGCCATCGCTGCCATCTTCTCGTAGGCGATCTTGGTGTCGAGCCCGGCGTAGCCGGCGAAGGTCGAGAAGCCGCAGTCGGTACCCGCCATCACCCGTTCCTTGCCAACGATGCCAGCGAACCGCTCGATGCGCTGGGCGATCAGCTCAGGATGTTCAACGAAGTGCGTCGTCGTGTCCAGCACCCCAGGAATCAGCACCTTGTCGTCGGGCATCACGCCTGATTCAGCCGCATCGGCAAACGCCGTCCACTCATGAGCATGGCGAGGATTCGACGCCTCGAACAAGAGGGCCTGCGGCTTGGCCTTCAGCGCGATTGGCAAAACCTGGCTCATCGGCGCATCGTGGGTATGCGGCCCCTCGTAGTTTCCCCAGCATATGTGCAGGCGCAAACGATCAGCTGGGATGTTGCGCACCGCCTCGTTGAGCGCTTCCACATGAATGGAGGCCAGACGCTCATACTCAGCGTCGGGTTCGCCCTTGAACATCATGTGACGACCGAGACCAAGATCGGGTGAGTCGAGCTGAAGCACAAACCCGGCATCGGTGATCGCCTCGTACTCGTGGCGCATGGCCTCGGCCAAGGCGTGCAGATAACTCTCGTGATCGGGGTAGTGGTTGTTGGGCTGGAACAGTGCGATCACGCCTGGCGAAGCTGCATTCATGAAGGCATCGTGGGGCTGGTGCTTGCCCACCGCCGCGCTCAGATTTTCTAGGTCCTTGCGACAGGGTTCGGCATCCTTCAGCTCGATCGGGCCGATGCATTGAGGACGCTTGTAGGTCGGCGTGCCCCCCAGTTTGGCCTGACGTTCAAGAAAGCTTGGATGTTCCTCCAAGTCGGCGGGAGCCCGGCGCGGGCTGTCGCCGTCGAAACCGGTGATGCGGTCTTTGATGTAGGTCGCGTAGCTGAGTTTGCTCATTTCACCGTCGCTCACCACGTCGATGCCAACCGAGACCTGGCGGGCCACCACCTCATCAACCGCAGCCGTCACATTGAGCTCGTGCTCGGCTACATCTAACGCCTCGCCGTTCTCCAAGGCAAAGATGCCATGGGTTACCGCCTCATTGCGGGGCAAGCTACCAACGTGGGTGGTAAGGATGCGATCGGTGCTGGTTTTCATCAGCGTTCTCCTGGTTGAGATTGGTCGGTAGGTGGGGCGGGGGCAGGGCGTTCGCCGCGGTCGTAGGCTTCCCATCCTTGACCGTCAAAAACATCAACGCCGAGTTGGGAAAGGACGCCAGGGAAGTCGACCATGACCCAGTTATCGACGATCTTGCCATCGACGACGTGCCAGAAGTCCATATAGCGGATCTCGACCCGCTTGCCGGTCGCTTCCACACCCATGAATTCTCCGGCGTGGGTGGCTTCTTGACGGCCGAAGGCGGCCGCCCACTCCCCCATGTAGAGCCGGGCCTCATCGATACAAACCTTGTCGCTGAAGGCAGCCTGAAAGGGTCGCTGCCAGTTGTCCTGAAACTCCGATAAGCCCTGCTTCGAGCCACACCCCTGGTTGCCCATCCAGCGAAAGCCCTCGCTGAAGAATTGGCCGATGTCGTCGATCCGATGATCGTTGAGGCCATCGACCATGCCCTCGATCACCGTTCGGGTTTCCTCGGTCTTGCTCATGTCGGTGTCGGCCGTCAGCGCAGCCTGCCGTGGGCGTGAACCCTCCATCTGATTCCTTTCAAGGCTCAAAATTCTTCAAGCCCTAGCTGTTGACGCATACGTTGCAACACGTCGAGACCTTGCATCGATAGCCAGTGAAGGAGATCGATGAACACCCAGTTCTCGGCCAGCTTGTCGCCGTCGCGCCGGTACACGTCGACAACCCGCATGTCGGCCGGCGTGCCACTGCCCGGTAGGCCAAGAAATCCGCCCGAAGCCACATTGGTCAGGTTGGCCCAGCCGAAGAAACATGCGTAGTTTCCTTCGGCGAATCGGGCGATGTGACCGTTGAAGGTCTTGCCTTCAAGGCCGAAGCGAAAGGGGTACTGATGCTGATGCTGGTAACGCTCGATGGTGTAGGTTGCGCCGATCCCTTCCGGCCCGGACCAGATCATGTCCTCGTGCCACGAGCGTCGGAGCACATCGGCCGGTACTCGGTTGTCGCCGGTTTCAGCGGCAACCCGGTTGGTCTCGCTGAGATCATCGACCATGCGGTTGACGAGATCGAGGGTGGCGACTCCTTCGGCCGGGTCGGTCTCGCCGGTCATGATCCCATCGTGCGTGGCAGGACCAGGATAGATGTGTGAAGATCCGGTTTGGGGGGCCAGGGGGTAGACCCCAGCCTGCCGCATCACGCTGATCACGTCGATGAAGAGGGCGGACTCATCGATCAACCCGCTGTTCACCCGGTGAAACTCGGCGTAACGGATGAACACCATCTTGCCGGTGGCCGGGATGTCGAGCCATGGGTGATCGAAAAGGCCGACGAGGTGGCCCATCTGGCAGACCCATGTAGACGAGCTCGACGTAGCGTCAGTCTCGGCATCGTTGGGGCCAGACAGGAAGACATCGGGCCGCCGTTGCAGGGGCGAAAAGGCGGACGCGAGAGGCTGGTAGAAGATGTCGGCTACCGCCGCCGCGCCGCTCTGCTCACCGAATGGATGCAACCCGCGCCACCGATAGTCGTCGGTGGTGAAGCGTTGGAGGACATCGCGCCACGAGCCTGTGCGGAGACCCTCGTCGAGCTGGGCGTAATAGTCGAGTACAACCCGTTTTGCCTCGGTCGAGGAGGTGGTCATCTCCGGCCCCCTAGCCCTTCACCGCACCGGCCGAAAGTCCTTTGACCAGATGCTTTTGGAACAGGATGATGACGACGACGATGGGGAGCGTAATCGAGACCGATGCCGCAGCGGCTTCGGTGATCGTACGAGAACTCTCGCCCCCGGTCAGTGAGACGATAGCGACCGGCAGCGTCCAATTGGTCGGGGCCAGAACGCGTACAAAGAGGTACTCGTTGTAGGCCAGAAGCAGGGTGAACAGGCCGGTGGCGATAATGGCAGGCCACATGATCGGCACGATCACCCGGAAGAAGGCGGACAGCCTGGAGGCACCATCGATCATGGCGGCTTCTTCCAGCTCCTTGGGTACCTCTATAAAGAAGGTGCGGAACATCCAGATCGTGAACGGCTGGTTCACCGCCACCAGCGCCATCACCAGCACGAGGCGAGTATCCAGCAGGGTGAGCTGATCGATGAAGGGGAAATCAATGAGGGGAAAATCCCAGGTGCCGACGCCGGAGGAAACCAGCCAGTCGTCGACCTCCTTGGCACCAAAGAAATAGGGCAGTACGAAGGCGGTGCGGGGCAGCGCTCGAAATCCCAAGGCAACGATGAGGATCACGACGCCCGATATACCCGTGTACCGGGCCAAGCCATAGCCGGCAAGCATGCCGATGGTGAGCGAGATGATCATGGTCAACACGGTGACAACGATCGAGTTGACCAGGAACTCGTATTCCGTCTCGGTTTCCCATAGCCGCGGGAAGAGCCATACAGCGAGCCCGAGCACGGCAATGACTGCAGCGAACCAGAGCCAGCTTCGACCACCACGTTTGGAGACCCGACGGCCAGCGATGCCCAACAACGAGGCAACCGCACCGACACCGACGATGAAGGCCAAAACCGCCCACATGTTGATCTCGTCGTCATCGAGCCAGAACGAGTTGTAGGCGTTGGCCGTGGTCTCGTAGCCCCACAAGACCGGGATCTTGGCCGCCACATCGCGCGTGAACTTGATCGAGGTCTGGAACGTCCACAGGAAAGGCAGCACGCTCCAGGCCACGAGAACAAGCATGGTGGCATGTATCCCAGCCATGGTTAGCGGGTGTCGTTTGTTCAGCATGAAGCGCGTACCCCTACAACCGTTCCGAGACTTGTTCTTTGTAGCTGCGCCACAAGAACGGGATGAGCACCACGAAGATGCCGAGAACTGTGATCACCGCAATGGCGTTGCCCTTGCCCAACCGCCCGATGTCGAAGGCGGTGGCAACCCTCACGTTGTACACCTGCAATGTGTGAGCTTCGGTAAACCGACTTCCGGTCCACACGAAGACACTGTCGTAGACCCGATAGGCGTCCATCACCGAGATCATGCCGACAAAGGTGATCAGGCTGCGCAGGTGGGGGATCTTGACATGCCACAGATTCCGCCAAAACCCGGCGCCATCGATGGCCGAGGCTTCCATCCGCTCTTCTGGCAGTGATTGAAGGCCAGCAAAGAACGTGATCATCGCAAAGGGCATGACATGCCAGATCGACTGAATCAGGATGAGCCACTTGACGTTGGAGGCTTCAACGGCAAAGGGGTTGTCGGTAACAACCTCGATGAGCCAGGACAGCAAACCGCCGCGTTCGAAGAGGTCTTTGAAGACAAGGCTGCCGACTACCGGTGTCACGATGAACGGCAACAAGAGGGCGGCCATGTAGATGGAGCGACCACGCCCGACAGCATCGAGCACGAGGGCAACGCCGAGACCGAAGATCATCTGGATCGGCACGGTCACGACGACAAAGAGCATCGTGAACCGGAAGGCCGACCAGAACTCCGGATCGGTGAGCACGTCTTGATAGTTGGCAAAGCCAATCCAGCTGGGGTTGTTCAGATCGCGAATGAGCAGGCGATGGAATCCCAGCCAGATGGTGGTGATGAGGGGAAACACCATGAGCACCAGCATGATCACCACGCTCGGCAGGGTGAATCCCCAGAATGTTCTGCGATTCATGACTTCTCCATGGTCGCTTGTTCAACTCCCTCGTCGAGGATCTGCATTGCCGCCGTCATCGACTTCCCGTAGACCCCAAATCAAGGGTTGGGGGCCCGAAGACCCCCAACCCTTGAGCGGAGAGTTAGCCGAGCAAATCCTGCTCGCCGGCTTCGGCCAGGTAGGCCTCTTCTGCTGTGGCCAGGGCGTCCTCGACCGACGTGCCGTCAAGGATGGTCACCAGTGCTTCGCCCAACTTGGCGCGAGCGATGCCAGCGGCCGGGTGGGTGAGGTCGGCGCCACGCCCATCGATCAAGCTGGCAGCTGCGGCGTCGCCATCGCGTGGCCCGTTGGCATTGGTTACGCCGGCGCGGGTCACGAGCCCGAACTCGGCCGCAGCCTCCTGCGACTCGAGGTCGGTTGCCGCCATCATGGCCAGGAAGATCGCTTCGACCTTGTCCTCGGCGGTGCCGACCGGGATGCCCCAACCATCGATGTAGGCTGGTGCAGCTACGACTGCGCCACCGGTGCTAAGCGCCGGTGCGAACATGACGTTGCCCACCTCGGTCGAAGCCTCGGGGTCGTCCATTGCTGCAGCGCGGGAGGCCCAGGTGTGGCCGAGGATGGCTTCCCCGGTCTGGAACGCGGCCTGGATGTCATCGGTGCTGTAGGTGCCTGAAGCGCTGCCGCCACACTTTTCGTGCATATCTTTCAGCAGGTTGGCGGCTTCAATACCCTTTTCGGTGTTGAAGTTCGGGGCACCTGTTACCGGATCGACGGGCAATTCGCCCAGCGCTCCGAGAACAGAATCAAACTCGATCTGCCAAGACCAGCCGGCCGACAGCATGTAGAGGAAACCAATATCGTTTCCGCCAGCCCGGATGGCCTCGCAGGCAGCGAAGGCTTCCTCAAAGGTGGTGGGTACGTCCACGCCGAGTTCGGCCAGAGCTGGTTCGTTGTAGAAAAGGTGCATGGTGTTGGACACCATCGGCACGGCATAGATATCACCGCCGAGCGATGCCATATCCCAGTAAGCCTGGTCGATGGAATCGAGGTCATAGTCGGCGCTGTACTTATCGACGAGGTCGTTGAGCGGAAGCAGGAATCCCTGGTTCGCCAACTCGCTGATGAAGGCGTTCGAGCCCTGGTACAGCTCGAAGGTGGGTGAACCCGTTGCTGCGTCCTGGGTCATGGCGGTGCGGGCCTCGGTCGAGTCGAGGAACTGCAGGTTGAACTGGTAGTTCCCTTCCTCACAATCCTCAAGCTCTTCGGCGTACTGGGTCACGATGGGAAACTCCCAGCCCATGGCATCGATCTCAACAACCTCGGCTGGGTTCGGAATCGGACACTCTTCCGAGATCATCTCGGCCATGGCATCGCCTTCGGCGTCTTCGTCGCTGGCACCGTCGTCATCGCTCATCGCATCATCAGCAGCGTCTTCAACCGCGTCTGCGGCATCATCTGCAACCTCGTCGACGGCTTCGACAGCATCTTCGACAGCATCATCAGCGCCGCAGGCAGCGGCAAACATCGAAGCTGCGATGGCCACGGCTAGGAGCCGCCACCACCTGTTCTTGTTCGTATTCATTGGGTTCTCCCCTGTGTTTGGTGTGTTGTGATTGGTGTGTTTAGGAATCTGGTGCCACGTGGGCCGCATGGAGTCTGATGGTCTGATGGCCTCCTCATGGCTCAAACCTGTTGAGCAAGGCCCGTGGTGCAACCGAGCCGTTGGCGTCGATGGCCCAGCCGGCATCGGCGGCCGCTTTCACGATTTCGTCGTCCCATTCGATGGCGTTGTAACCATCGAGACCGTTCACGACCATGGCGCGAGCACTGCCAGCACCGATGTTGTGCAGGTTGCGCCACGCTCCGGGCGGCACCGAAAAAAGCGAGCCATGAGCCGGATCGGCCGAAACAACATCTGAGCCTCGGTTCAGCTCGATCCGCCAGTCGCCTTCCACCAGCAAGAGCACCTGCGTCTCGGCGATGCGATGTGTGCCGGTCGACGAGCCTGCGCCGATTTCGAGCCATTCCATCGAGAAACCGTGGCGGTTGCCGATCGGCGGGCGATGCTGTCGATCTTGGCTCATGCCAAACCCGAGCACCGGAGCGACACGACTTTGATGGTCGCTGAGCTTTGCCGAAAGCAGGGCATCGCTCGACCAGGCCAGATCAGCCGTTGCCACGCGACGAGATGCCAGCTCATCGTCGCTGTAGTGGTCGAGGTTGGTGAGGTCGTCGGTGGTCATCGGCGCGAGAAAGTTCTCCGCTGACGTTCCTGCTGCTGGCTCAGCCGCGTCTTGAGCGGTCGTGTCGACAACGGCGTCGTTGGCGTCGAGATGAAGACCTGTCTTGGCTGCTTCGTTCAAGACCCAGGGAGCCCAGAGGATCCCTCCAGGCTCATCACCACCGAGCACAACGAACAGAAACCCCTCCTCGTCGCCAACGTTTTCGAAGCCTCGGAAGACCCAGGGAGGGGCCGAGAAGACATCATGTTTTCCTACCGAAAAACTCTGCTCACCTTCGGCACCGACCGTGAACCGCCAGCTTCCACCAATACAGAGGAACACCTCGGCGGTGAAGTGAAGATGTGGGTTGTTTACCGTGTCGGGCGCAAGGGCGGCAGCCCCGACGTTGTAACCATGACGTTCCACCAGGTTGATGACCTGATCTGGGTTCTGGGAAACACCGGGACCAATGAATGAGTAACTTGCCTTTCCTTGGGACCGAGGAAGGCGAACATCGATAAACGCCGCCGTGTCTGCGACAAAATCCGACGGTTCGATGAGACGACGCCTCAACTCTTCCGCCTCGACGGTGACCCCGCTATCGCTCATGATGTCCCCGAGTAACGCCGAACCCGAATGTCGGCTTGGGCCTGGTGACCAGCAAAGTTTTCGATGGCGCAAAGCCGTGAGCAGTACTCGCCAATGGTGGTGCTGGAAGTCGGGTTCGTCACCTTTTGATAGGTGCAGGTTTTGAGAAACTTGCCGACCCAGAGGCCTCCCGTATAGCGCGCTGCACCCTGCGTCGGCAGTGTGTGATTGGTGCCGATGACCTTGTCCCCGTAGGAAACGTTTGTCATCGGCCCTAGAAACAGTGCGCCATAGTTGACCATGTTGGCGAAGAAGTAGTCGTCGTCATCGGTCATGACCTGAACGTGTTCGAAGGCCAGATCGTTGGCCATCTGCAACATCTCCGCGTTGTCGTCGCAGACGATGACTCGTCCGTAGTCAGCCCATGCCTGGCCCGCAACGTCGGCGGTGGCGAGGGTTTCGAGTTGGTGCTGCACCTCGGCAATCGTGTCCAGACCGAGCTGGCGTGAGGTCGTGAGCAGAACGGCCGGCGAGGTCGGCCCATGTTCAGCCTGGCCGAGCAGATCGGTGGCACACAGCTCAGCGTCCGCCCCGACGTCATCGGCGAGAAGTAGCGTCTCGGTCGGCCCGGCGAGAAGGTCGATGCCGACCCGCCCGTAGAGTAGGCGTTTGGCTTCGGCCACAAAGGCATTGCCGGGCCCGACGAGCATGTCGACCGAATCGACGAACTCGGTCCCCACCGCCAGGGCGGCCACGGCTTGAATACCACCGACAAGATAGATTTCGTCTGCTCCCGCCAGATGCATGGCGGCCACGGTTTCGGCCGGAACGTTGCCCCCGATCGGCGGTGTACAAGCCGCGACGCGCGGAACCCCAGCAACCTTGGCCGTTAGCACGCTCATGTGGGCCGACGCCACCATGGGATAGCGTCCGCCTGGCACATAGGCACCGACGGCCTGCACCGGGATGTTGGTGTGTCCGAGGACGACGCCGGGCAAGGTTTCGATCTCGACGTCGAGCATCGAAGCCAATTGGGCTTCGGCGAACGTTCGGATCTGGGTCTGGGCGAACGTGATGTCGTCGATCGTGCGAGGATCGACGCTGGCTACGATCTGGGCGATCTCATCATCGCTCAGGCGAAAAGACTCGGGTGCCCAGTTGTCGAACTCCGCCGAATACTCGCGGACCGCCGACTCGCCCCGCCGTTCGACCTCAGCGATGATCTCGCCCACTCGACGGGTCAGCTCGGGGTCGCCGCCGTGGGCGGCTTTGGCGGTTGCGTCCTTGAGGAGTTCTGCCATGAAAGTTTGTACCTTTCTTACGTTCGAATGTCTTGCGTTCGAATGGGCTCGTAGATCCAGCGTTCGGCTAGGCCGAAGGCATGAACGGGTGATCATCGGTTCGGGTTGTCGTGAGCCCTTGGCGGATCGATCCTTCGACGACGAGCTCGGCCGGCTTGCCGCCGGTCGGCGGATCGAGCAAGAGGTCGATCGCCCGCTCGACGAGGACTTCGGTCGGTTGAACGAGTGTGGTGAGGTCATAGCCAGCCCAGCTGGATTGAGGCAGTCCATCGAAACCGGTCACAAGCACCTCGCCTGGCACCGAGACACCCGCCTTCTTGAGCCCGTCGAGCAAGCCGAGTGCTACTTCGTCGGACGCGACCATGATCGCATCGGGAAGGACATCGCTTTCCACCACCGAACCCGCGATCTTGTAGCCACCGTCATAGCTGAACGAGCCGGCCTCGAGATAGGGGCAGGCAATTCCTCGCTGCCCCAGAGCGCGAGCCGCCCCCTGGTAGCGGAGCTGGTCGGTGGATGTGGTAGCGATCCCACCGATGTAAAGAATCGAGGCGCAACCAAGGTTGGCTAGATGCACGGCGATGTCGGTCATGCCAGCTTCATTGTTGACCGACACCGAGTTGATCAGACCGGAAGCCGCAGGCTGATTGAAGGCTACGAGCGGACGGTCTGACCTTGCCATCTGCGCCAAAAGTGGTTGGCCGATCGTGGCTGAGGCCAGCACGAGGCCGTCCAAGCGATACTGCTGAACGGAAGTAAGGACTGATTCAACCTGCTCAGGCTCGGTAAAGCTGAAAAGAAGCAACTGCCGATCGCGCTCGGCAAGCTGGCGAGAGAAGGCGGTGAGAACACTCTGCCAATACTCCCCATAGGCGGGAACGACGGCGCCGACGATGTTGGTCCTCTGCGATTTGAGGCTGCGGGCGATGGCGTTGGGCACATAGCCGATGCGTTCGGCTGCGGCCTCGACCTTCTGACGCGTCGACGAGGAGACCAGATGGGGGGATGAGAAGGTTCGGGCCACCGTTGCCTGCGATACGCCAACCTCAGCGGCGACATCAACGGAGGTAACTCGGCGCGACCTCTCTGCCATGGCTCCCCCTCCCGTCATCTTCACACCGTGTGCTTGCGGCCTGGGATTTCAGGCGATCTTCGCCCCTTCCGCCCCACGCTTGTTGATTAGTCTATGTGGTTGCGTAGTCTATGTATACGTAGTCATTTCAGTCAAGAACATTGCGATCAGAGCTCCAGAGCATGACGAAGCCTTGACATTAATGGCCTACCGACACCTTGCCGAACCGGCTTCAGCCCCGATGGAGCAAGATCTGTTTCCAGACCGCCGTCTCATCGAACAGAACCCATTCACGACGCAGGCCGCGAGGCCCGAACTCGGCGTGGCTGATTCCCATCACGTGAATCTGAGCGCCCGACGGGGAGCCAAACATCCCCCACCCACTGTGGGTACCGGTGAGCGACCACCGAAGGGCGGCGCGAGGCGCAAGGTCGTCGTCGTGTCGCCCAATCCGATGGTGAACCTGCCACTCGGCGTCGGGAAACGCCGAACGCAGACCCATCCAAAAGCTGTCGACCTCGTCCCGTCCGTTGGCCATCACACCGCCGGGAAGCGCCGCTTCGATCGCCCGGTCGTAGCCGGAAGCAACCACCCGAAAATCGGCACCCATCAAGGCCTCCAGCATTGCCTCGTAGCGCAGGCCAGGCTCAGCATCGTTTCCTCGACCGCCGTACACGGGGCCCTTGTCCTCAGCGGGTGAAAAGGGGCGAGAGGCGGCTTCGAAGCCGCCCTCAGCCTCGATCTGGTCGGCCGCATAACGACGAGCGTCCAGACCGAGCTGACGCACGACCGCTCCCTGATCTCGAATCAGCCACTCGTCATAGATCTGATTTTTGCGGGCGGCGCAGTCGGCGATAATTCGAAAGCGGAGTTTCTTGCCGGTTGGAGCCCCGTACACACCGTGGCCGTGATGAGTGGCTGTCGACAGAATCCGATGGGACGAGAGAAACCCACCTGCGCCGTCGTCAGACCAGATGACATCCTCGCCCAGCAGGGTTCGATCGGGAAATTCGGCCAACGTTGCCATCGTCGCCGAGATCACACCTTGATTACCAACGACGACACCCGACGGCGAACGAACGATGATGTCTTTGGCGTAGTAGCGGTGGAGGGTGGCGATACCACGGTCCTCCCAGATCTCCTTCGTGATCCCGAGAATGTAGTCGGTGGGTGTTCGGAAGTTCTCGTCAAAGCCCAACATGGTTGACGACTCTATGCGTACGTAGTCATCCCGTCAATCCGCTTGTCCAACCATCTCAGCGGTCCTCGGAAGGCACCAACAACAGCCCGCCCTCTCCAGATTGCACCAACTCGTCGAGCACGAGCAACACATCACCGGTGGCGGTGTCGAGCACCTCGACGGTGCCGTCAGACAACAACCGCGCAGCCAACGAGCCATCAGGAGAGACCGTAAGCGCGGCCAGCGAAGACGCTTCGGCGATCACCGCCCCCGTCTCAAGCGAAATGAGGCTGGCGGCCAAGCCCGACCATGCCTTGAGCCACCTGCCGTCGCCGACCACGTGCCCGTGCGCGATCGGACCATCGGGGATGGCGAATGGGACTGGCCTCCAACCATCATCGATCGCGTGCCAGGCCATCGTGCAATCGGTGAGGGTGGAACCGCAGCGTTCGACGAGGGCCAGATCCGCACCGGCGGCAACCAGGCGGCCAGCGACCGCCCGACGATACGTCCCCGACTCATAGTGGAAGATCCCGTCGGTAGTCGACAACACGTCAGGCGACGAGCCCAATCTCGGCGTCGCCCCGTCGCGACCGTAGCTACTCGGCGCGGCCTGCACCGGGAGTTCGCGTTGCTCCAAGGTGTGGTTGTTGGTCAGGTCGCTCAACTGCCAGAGTGCGGGCGTCGTAACCCGGCGCACCCACATGGTCTCAAGATCGGCGCCGAGAGCGACCTCGCCATTGACCCATCCGTCCGCTTCCTCAGCCGGATTGTCCAGGCCAACCCAGGCCGTCCTGCCGGAATCCCAGCCCTGAATAATCAGCTCGCCGCCCGTCGACGCCAACGGCGTGGCTCGGATCCCGAACAGGCTGAACTCTCCCGTTTGGAGGTTGAATCGTTGAAGCGGACCGTCGCCACCGACGAAGAGCCAAAGGTCGGCTCGACGTCCAAGCGGCTCGAATCCGAGCGACCGGTCGATGTCGGCAATCATGCCTGGTGACGGTCGTTGAGTCTCTGCCAACGAGGCGGGCGGGAACGTGATCGTGGTCCGTGCTGGGATTGAAGCGAGCACGCTGGTCGACGTTTGCGGCGATACGGCAAGCTCGCTGAGAGTCTCGGCCAGCGGATCACTTTCAACGGCGGCGAGCTCATCGTCGGATCCAGCCGTCATGGCCCAGAAGACCAGAACGACTCCAGCCGCCAACAGAAGGAGGAGACGCCGACTCCACGGCTCCGGGAGGCCAGCATGCACAACCTGTTCAGCGCCGGATAGCCGCGTCGGAAGGAACTCGACCTGCTCTCGCCCAGGATTGGCCTGTTCGACGACCATACCCGATGCTAGTTCACCCGATCGGTTCACGACCGTTCGACACGAAGAGGAGCCGGCTGTCGAGCAGGTTTTGTCGCAAATTCATGCGGTACTGGACGTCGCTCGTCACGTCGTAGAGCAGCAGCCCATAGCCGGTCGGCACCGCAAACCAACGCCCATCGCGAGAGAGGGCTTCGGCCGTACCGCCCAACGCCGCCAGCTCGGGATGGACCGACAACGCTGGCATAGCCGACAACCAGCGATCACCTTCCACATCAAAGTAACTCGTCTCGCTCTCACCATCAGCGTCCAACCCATCGACGCGCAGAAGGCGGGCCATCTCATCAACCTCGGACAGCCGATCAATCCTCTGCCTCTGGGGCAGAGGCCGAACTACCCGTTGGCCTGTGGCACGATCGATCCAGAACTCTGAACACTCACCGGGCTGAACACAATCTTGGACGATGGCGTAATTGATCCCCAAGAGCAGCGGCCGACCATCGGACAGCTTGCGATAACTATTACCGCTCGCTTCGAAAAGGCCTCCGCCTGGCACCGAAGCCAATCCGTGATGCGTCGCTCCGAACCGGCTCAGGCCGCCTACCCCCTCGATCGCCGATGCCCTGAAGCGACCCGAGCCAATCTCGACCTCGAAGAGCTGAACCCCGTCGCCCATGCCCTCGACCCCGGCGTCATTTCCGGTTCCCCGGTCGAACTCGATCAGCAGCGTGTCGGGGCTACGCACCGATGCTGAGCGGAGGCTCGCAGCCGAGACCGGAGTTGTTCCTGCAATGGTTTCGGGAACCGAGAACAGCTCACGACGATCGGCGTCGAGGTCGGCGATGGGAAGGGCGGCAAACCCTTGGGTCGCGTCGTAGATAATCAGCTCGGTGCCCGAGACACCAACGAGGTCTACCTCACCGTTGCGCCTGACGACGGCCCCGTTGTCGAGGTCGATATCGATGAGACCTTCACCGTCGACCAGGATGCGATAGCCGACAGGTGGGGCCGAAACCGGGTCGCCAGCGTCATCACCGGGTACGGTGTTTTTCGCCTCGCCGGCGGTGGAGGCCGACTCTTCCGCGGGTGCATCGGCCCCCAGATCGAGACGCGAATCGATGGCGGGCGCAAGACCCTCCTCGTCAAGCCGTTCCTTGACGACCGGGTCGAGGGCGACCGACCCCTCATCGAACGCTTCATCCTCGAGAGCGGCAACCTCATCGTTGAGCGCCTCATCAACAGCTGGCGCCTGCATCATCGCCCACATCAGGGCCCCTACCGTCACCGCCGCGATACCAGCCCAGAACAGTTTCGGTGTGTCAGTGGTTAGCGCACCTTGTTCACCGACGGAATCATCGCCGCCCTGGAGCAGTATCCCCTGGGGCGACATCGAGGTATCACCGCCCTCACCGTCGCCGCTCCCGGCAGATCGTGCTGGCATGCCACATCGACCGCAAAAATTCGCACCCGACATCTCAGACCCACACCCAAGGCAGTTCGCCATCCACCAACCCTACTCGGGCTCGAAGGGACCGGTCAGATGACCGGATCAGCCTGGCCGCCGATGGGCGCCACCATCGACAACTCTCTACACTCTGGCCATGACAGAGCCGACCAGCCCCGACCCGACTCCCCCGGCCCACACCTGGACCCGGGTCCGCTACGACGTGCCGGTAGATCGGGTAGGTCGGATCACGCTGACACGATCCGAAGCGGCCAACGCCCAGGACTACCAAATGTTGAGTGAGCTCAACGAGGCCTTCGACGTAGCCGCCAGGGACGAGACGGTGAGAGTGATCGTACTGGCCGCCGAGGGCAAGCACTTTTCATCGGGCCATGATCTGCGTGATCAGTCTGATATCGACGAGCTGCCAACCATCGGCACCCAGTGCCACTTCGGTGCTGATGGAGCTGAGGGCTATATGGCCCGAGAGGCCGAGATGTATGTGGGCCTTTGCTGGCGGTGGCGAAACATCGCCAAGCCGACAATCGCCTCGGTACAGGGAAAGGTGATAGCGGGCGGACTGATGCTGGTTTGGCCTATGGACCTCATCGTCTGCTCCGAGGATGCCACCTTCTCCGACCCGGTCGTCGCCTTCGGCGTGAACGGTCACGAGTACTTCGTGCACCCCTACGAGGCTGGCGCCAGGCTAGCCAAAGACATGCTCTTCACCGGGCGGGCCATCGGCGCGGCCGAAGCCCTTCAACACGGCATGGTCAACCGCGTCGTGCCTCGCGACGACCTCGAAACCGAGACCCTTGCGCTGGCCTCTCATATCGCCAAACGGCCACTGTTCGGGCTGACATTAGCCAAGCAATCGGTCAACAACTCGACCGAGGCCATGGGGCTCTACACCGCCATTCAGTCAGCTTTTGGACTCCACCATGTAGCTCACAGTCACAACCGGCTGAAGTTCGACATGCTCGTCGACCCCGAAGGCATCGACGTCATTCGCAACGAGGCGTGATCGCCAGGCGCCCTGCTGTTAGGCGCCTGGGGCGTAGCGCTCGACATAGGCCATAACCTCATCGAAGCTTCGGTGCGAGCCAGGTTGGAGTATTAGCCGGTCGACGCCCGCTTCGGCATAAGCCGCCAGATCGGCTGGTCCTAGGCTCCGTTTTGGGGTGATGCTGATCTCCAGCCGTCCGAGCGATGCCGGGCGGTCGAAGCTGTCTTCAGCCTGTCGGATGCGGGCGAGATCGGCCACCGCATCGGCTGGATCGCGCATGAAGCCGTACCAGCCATGGGCCAGCTCAACCGCTCGCCGAGCCGCACGGTCGCTATGACCACCGACCACGGTGTGAAGATCGGGTTGGACCGGCTTCGGGTTGGCGCTGACAGAGTTGAACGACACAAAGTCGCCGTCGAATGAGGCGACCTCCTCGGTCCAGAGAGCTCGCATGGCCAGGAGGTACTCATCGGCTCGTTGACCCCGCCGGGCCATCGGTGTTGAACATGCGGTCATCTCGGGTTCCAGGTAGCCAACGCCGAGACCGAAGAGGAGGCGGCCGTTGGAAACTCGGTCGAGAGAAGCCAATCCTTTGGCCAGGACCGCAGGCTGGCGTTGGGGCAGAATGATGATGCCAGTACCGAGCTTGATCGTGCTGGTAACCGCAGCCAGATAGCTCAGCGCAACCTCTGTGTCTATCACGGTGGCGTCGGGCGCCAGAGGCGAGGGGGCTTCTTGCGGATTCGGCAGGACGATGTGTTCGCCGGTCCACACCGATTCATAGCCAGCTTCCTCGGCGGCCTGGGCGATGGTCGCCATGGCTTCGGGCCCGTGCGGCATCATGTTGATACCGAACAGTCCGATCATTGGGTCTGTCATGATCTGGGCTCCCCTGTGTGGATAGGTCTAGGCGGCTATGAGGCGACGGTAGACAGGCTTGATCTGGGTGTTGATGATCTCCAACCGTTCGTCGAACGGGATGAAAGCGCTCTTCATGGCATTGATGGTGAGCCACTGCAGCACGGCCCAGTCCCAGCCGAATACCTCGGCGCACAAGGTCATTTCCTTGGTCATCGAGGTGTTGCTCATCAGACGGTTGTCGGTATTGATAGTGACCCGATACTTCATTGCGGCCAGTAGCCCGATGGGGTGGTCCTCCAACGATTTCGCGGCCCCGGTGTGAATGTTTGACTGAGGGCAAACCTCTAGGGGTATCCGTCGGTCGCGCACATAGGCGGCGAGCGGGCCCAGCACGGGATGCTCAGGGTCGGACAGATCCATGTCGTCGACGATGCGAACACCATGACCAAGCCGTTCGGCTCCGCAGTACTGGATGGCCTCCCAGATGGAGGGCGGGCCGTAGGCCTCACCGGCGTGGATCGTGAAGTGGAAGTTTTCCCGCTGAATGTAGTGGAAGGCGTCGAGGTGCCGGGTCGGAGGATTGCCTGCCTCGGCACCAGCGATATCGAAGCCGACCACGCCATTGTCGCGATGCCGCACAGCGAGCTCAGCGATCTCCCGCGAACGGGCGGCGTGGCGCATGGCGGTTACCAGAGTGCCGATGCGAAGGTCGGTGCCTCGCGTGCCCTCCTCGAATCCGGCGACCACAGCCTCGACGATCTCGTCCAGGCTCAGACCCTGCTCGGTGTGCTGCTCAGGAGCGAAACGGACCTCGGCGTACACCACGCCGTCGGCGGCGAGGTCCTCGGCGCATTCATAGGCCACGCGATGAAGCGCCTCACGTGTCTGCATGACGCCAACGGTGTGGGCAAATGTTTCGAGATAGAGGACGAGGTCGAGCCTGCTGGCCCCGCGCTGCATCCAAATGTCGAGGTCACCGGGGTCGGTGGTTGGCAGATCGGTGTAACCAGATTGGGCAGCCAGCTCAATGATCGTGGCCGACCGTAGACCACCATCGAGGTGGTCGTGGAGGAGTACTTTGGGGGCAGCCTGGATCACGTCGGCAGACAGCGAAGAATCAGATGTGGTTCCTACCATTGGCCAATGGTAACTGCCTGTGCCCCACCGTCACCCACAAAGTGCCAACGACCGCATGGCGTGACCCCAAAGCAGCGACGTTAGAAGCCTCGGAGCGGCAGTTCAGGGCTTCGCTGAAGCCAGTTGTCCTCGGCATAGGAGGCCTTGCCATCGATCAGATGCAGGGTGTAAGCGTGGCGGCTCCGGTCCGATGTGTTCGGTGCCGACCAATGTGGAAGAAGCCCATCGAGCACCACCACTGTTCCGGCGGCTACTTCCAAAGCGACGCCTTCGTCGGTGGGGAACGGTGCCGTGTCGAGCACCTCCATGCGCGTGCCGATTTCGCCTGGCCGATGCTCAACCCGCCGCATGCGTTCCTTTGGCCCCCGTTTGTGGTGGCCTGGCAGAGCCCAGAGGCAGCCGTTCTCCAAGGTGGCGTCCTCCAAGGCGACCCAGAACCCAACCACCGAGGGCGGGTCGGTCCAGAGGAAGGGGTGGTCGGTATGCCACACCACTTCGCCACCGATCCGTGGCTGCTTGAAGATGTACATCGACTGAAGCAGAAGTGGCTCGACGAAGCCGATGTCGGCGGCTATCTCAGCAAAGAGAGGCTGACGCGAGAACCGATCGAAGGTCGGGTCTAGATCATGGATCGCGTGGCCCACCTTGTTGATGGCCTGGTCCATCGGGACCGTCAACGCTCCGTCATCGTCGACCGCATCTTCCTCGAAGAAGAAGCTGACCTTCTCCGACGACTCCAGGAACCGTTGATCTCGACGCTGGTCGCGATCGGTCGTGCTGAAGACGGTGCGGTGCTCATCGGGGTCGAAGGCGTCCACAATCTCGGCCATGCGTGAACGTAGCGAAACCATCTCGGCCAACGGGAGGACTTCGGGCAAAACGAGAAGACCGTCATCGACAAACTGTTGTCTCTGATCGCTCGTCAGCATAGGAACCTCATTCTAGGTCGCTCCCCTGCGGTAGATCTGGCCGTCAAAGGCTGGTGCCCGCAGCCGTTGAGCCGCGAACACGAGCACGAGCAGCACGATCACATACGGCATCGCGTTCGGCAACCAGTCGGGAGCGACATCGGTTTGCACATACCAGGCAAACATGACTACGGCGAACACCAGCGCCATCACCGCGTCCACCAGGCGACGAGCGGTGGCGGCCCAGAGCGAAACGACAGCGAGACAGAACGACACCACCAAGAGCAATGCATGGGTCGATTGACCATCCAGGTCTCGCAAGGACACGCCGAACGGGTAACCAAAGAGGAAAGCTGCCGCCAGGATGCCGAGCGGGCGCCAGTTGCCGAAGATCAGGGCGGCCAGACCAATGAAGCCCCGACCTCCTGTCTGCCCGTTCTGGTAGAAGCCGGTGAGCTCCATGGCGATAAAGGCGCCGCCCAACCCGGCAAGCGCACCCGAAACGACCACACCGAGATACATCCGTCGAATCACGTTGACGCCAAGAGATTCACCGGCCAGGGGGTACTCGCCTGCGCTGCGCAGCTGAAGACCGGCCCTGGTCTTCCAGAGAAACCATCCCGACAGGGGTACGAGGGCAAGAGCGATCAAGCTGAAGATGGCGATCCCGCTCACAAGCCCACGGGCGAAACTAGCCAAATCCGATACGAAGAATACGCCCTGGTCAGCGATCGACCCGAGAATATCCGGGGTCTCGGCACCGAAGAAGGTTCCACCCGCCAAGACAGGAACGTCTACTTCTCCCAACCCGGGGACATCGGGCGACTGGGTTCGATTTCCGAACACCTCGCTCGACAGGAACGTCGTGACCCCTGGAGCCATGATGTTTATGGCTACGCCGGAAATCACATGGTCGACACCAAAGCTCACCGTCGCCACGGCATGGATCAGGCCGCCCAACGCGCCTCCAAGCACGCCGAAGACAAGGCCCATCCACGGGCTGAACTCCAGCGCTGCCCACGCACCGAACCAGGTCCCGAGGATCATCATGCCCTCGAGGCCGATGTTGACGATGCTGGCCCGCTCCGAGAAGAGGCCGCCAAGGCCAGCGAGAAGGATCGGGATGCACCATTTGAGCATGGCACGAGAGGCGGTGTCGGCGGTTAGGCGGCCAACGCCGCCCGACTCGAACGATTCGGCGATGGCCAGAACCAGGACGCCGACCGAGGCATAGAGCGCAAACCGCAACCATGTTGGTAGTCGATGCAAGGCAGCGAGCATCAGGCCGCACCTCCTGCCGTCGCCAAGGCAGCCATCTTGGTTTCCTCCCGCTGTCGGATCTGGTTGACGTATTCATAGGTGATCACCGCTGTCAGCAGGATGACACCCTGCATGATGATCACGATTTCCGGTGAGGCTGAGCCTGTCACCTGCAGAATGCTCGAGGAGCTGTCCATAAAGGCGAAAAGCAGGGCGGCGAAGGCCACACCGACAGGATGGTGCCGCCCGAGAAGAGCGACGGCGATGCCGGCGAAACCGAGACCCGGAGAGAAATTGTTGTCGTACCGGTGGTAGCGGCTGACGAGGTCGACCATGCCGACGAGGCCAGCGGCCGCCCCCGACAAGACCATGGCCACAACAACCATCCGTTTCGGTGGCACACCACCGGAGCGAGCCGCCATCGGATTCAAGCCGCTAGCCCGCAGATCAAACCCAAAGCGAGAGCGGTTGATAGTGAGGTGATAGGCGATGCCGACCAGGACCGCCACCACGAGCATGCCGGAAAGCTGCCGACCCTTGATGTCGCGGGTAAAGGCCTCTACAAACCCGTTCAGGTTGGGCATCCACCCGGATTCCGCTATGAGCTTCGTTCCCGAGTTGGTGGAGATCTCGCCGTCGCGGAAGCGACCGATCAAGGCGGCGATGATGCCACCGATGGCGATGAAATTCAGCATGATGGTGCCGATCACCTCGTTGACACCCCGGGTGACCTTCAAAAGCCCGGCCAAACCCGACCACAACCCACCGACGATCATGGCGACGACGAGAATCAAGAGGAGGTGAAGAAATCCAGGGAGGGCCAGGGCTCCACCGACCACAGCGGCGACGAACATGGCCAATTGGTACTGGCCTTCCACCCCGATGTTGAACAGGTTCATTCGGAAACCGATAGCGGCCGCTATACCCGAAAGGTAGAGCGGGGTCGCCCGATTGAGCATGTCGATGACGATCTCCAACCGGCTTCCGTATTCAAGCATGTCGCCGAAGGCCACCAAGGGGTTGCTGCCCACGAGCACGAGCACCAAGGCACTCAGGAGAAAGGCTAGAAGCAGCGAGGCGAGTGGAGCGGCGAGCGCCAGGCTCGCCGAGCGCATCCGGTTGTTCATTCCGCACCTCCATCAGCCGAACCGTTGCCGTCGGTTTCGATGGCGGCACCAGTCATGTATGAACCAAGTTGTCGCGGGGTCACGTTCGCCGGATCAAGCTTCGCCACCAGCTTCCCCCGGAGCATCACCAGGATCGTGTCGGACAAGCCGATCAGTTCCTCCAGGTCGGCCGAGATAAGCATTGTGGCCAAACCATCGGCTCTCGCGTCTCGAATCTTCTGCCAAACCGAGGCTTGAGCGCCAACGTCGATGCCTCGCGTCGGGTGGGCCAGCACGAGGATCTTGGGATCGGCCGTCATCTCTCGACCGATGATCAGCTTCTGTTGATTTCCACCCGACAGGGCATGGGCGGCCACATCAACGTTGGGTGTCTTCACCCCGAAGCGCTTGCGAATAGTCTGCGTGTGGGCCCGTGATGCCGCCCGATCGATCCACCAACCTTTGGCGTAGGGTCGCTGGGTCTGGTGGCCGAGCGCCGCATTCTCCCACAGAGGCGCCGTGAGCAGAAGGCCTTCCTCGTGGCGGTCTTGAGGTACCAGGCCAACCCCGGCCTCGCGACGCTGACGGACAGACCATTTTGTGATATCTTGGCCCATAAGTTCGAGCGTGCCGGTCTCGACATGTTCGGTTCCCATGATGGCGCCGATCAGCTCTCCCTGACCGTTGCCTTCCACACCGGCGATGCCAACGATCTCGCCACGGTGGATGACCAAATCGACATCGTCGACGACCGGGCGATCCTCCTCGTTGAGCACCGTGACCCCGCGGAGCGAGAGAGCGACGTCATCGGTAACCGTCGACTCGGTCGTCTCTGGCGACGGCAGCTCGGAGCCGACCATGAGCTCAGCCAGATCACCAGCGGTTACGTCGCTCGCTTTGACCTCGCCGACGGTGCGGCCTTGACGTAGCACGGTGATGGTGTCGGCGATATCGAGCACTTCGGGCAGCTTGTGATTGATGACAAGGATTGTCGAACCCTGTGCCTTGAGCTCGCGCAGGTTGTGGTGGAGTTGCTCGACCTCCTGGGGCACGAGCACAGCCGTCGGCTCGTCGAGGATCAGAATCTTCGCCCCTCGAAACAGCACCTTGATGATCTCGACCCGCTGACGCTCGCCAACTTCGAGGGTCTCCACCAGATCGTTCGGCTCGATGTCGAGCCCGTAGGCGTGGGATACCTCACGAAGATGCTGGGCCGCCGATTCAAAATCGATCCGCCCGAACGACTTCGTTGGCTCAGAGCCGAGGATCACGTTTTCCAGAACGGTCAGGTTGTCGGCCAACATCACATGCTGATGGACCATGCCGATACCGGCCTCGATGGCTTCGGTTGGCGACTTGAAGTCGACCTCGGTGCCGTTGACGAGCATCTTGCCCTCGTCTGGCGGCTGCATCCCATACAGGATCTTCATCAAGGTTGATTTGCCGGCGCCGTTCTCTCCAACGATGGCGTGGATCTCGCCCAGCTCGACCCGCAGGTTGACTCTGTCGTTAGCCAGCACACCGGGAAAACGCTTGGTGATGTCAATCAACTCGATCGCTAAGACCACAGCTCCCCCATCTTGCTTCTCCCCCTAGACATTCGCCGAAAAGACACCGAGTGGGGACGGAAAGACCGTCCCCACTCGTCATCATAGTGTTCTTCCAAGTTTCGGAATCTATCGATCCGGAAACGTAGCGTTACGGCGCGGTGGGAACTTCGATCTCACCATCGATGATGGCCTGCTTGGCCTCGTCGATTTCACCCGTGATGTCGTCAATGAAGCCACCCGTTGTCGAGTAGTCGACGCCACCAGCGGCCAGGTCGTAGCGAACCTCGCCTGGAACGAAGTTGTCCTTGAGCACGTCTTCGGTGATGTTGTACACAGCGTTGTCAACTCGCTTGAGCATCGAGGTCAGCACGTACTCCTGAACCGACGGATCAACCGTGTTGTACTGATCGGAGTCGACACCGATGCCCCATACTTTCGAGCCCTCGGCTGCGGTGTGATCAGCAGCGGCCTGGAACATGCCCGAGCCGGAAAGGCCCGCAGCGGCATAGATGATGTCGGCGCCTTCGCCGTACATGGCCGATGCGATTTCCTTGCCACGATCAGGCGACTCGAAACCGGCGAAATCCGGGAACTCGGAGATGTAGTCGACCTTGACCTCAGCGTCGGGGTTGACCGACTGGACACCAGCAACGAAGCCCGCTTCGAACTTCTCGATGAGGCCGATGCCACTCACACCACCGATAAATCCGATGACGTTGGTTTCGGTCTTCAGACCGGCAGCGACGCCAACCAGGTAGGAACCCTGCTCTTCAGCAAACACAAGACCGGCAGCGTTCGGAGCGAGCGGCTCACCAGTATCGAAGTTCATCATCGAATCGTCCACCACGGCGAACTTCACATCGGGATTCTCGGCTGCAACCTCAGCTGCGGCTTGAGCGAAGGAAAAGCCAACACCGACGACGAGGTCGGAGTTTTCCGCTTGAAGCTGGAGGTCTCCGGCACGAGCCGACGCATCGGTCGGTGTGATCTCGTTAACGGTTACCCCGAAATCAGCCTTGGCCTTGTCGGTACCCGCAGCGGCCGAGTCGTTGAACGACTGGTCACCACGACCGAGAAGGTCGAAGGTCAGACCAACCGTCTTGTCGGCACCGATACCGTCGGCCGCAGCCTCGCTATCGCCGCCGCCATCGGCCGCATCATCGCCGTCTGAGCCACAGGCTGCAGCGAACAAACCGAACGCCGCCACCAGGGCGAGTAGAAACTTCCACTGTTTACGCATGTCGTTTGGACTCCCCAAAACTAGACTCCGCAACCGGACCGACAGCGGCCGGAAACGAACATTTCTTGATCACGCGACATTACCCGCAAACCCTTTCCGCTGCGCACCAGTCGACCGTTTTGTTACAAACGACCCTCCGACCTAGAATCGGTCGAATCTCGGACTCAGGGGGTCTGTTGCTCGAATCATCAAAGCTCGACGAACCACTACCCCACTTGTCGACCAT
The DNA here is from genome assembly GCA_937922045.1 of uncultured Acidimicrobiales bacterium. Taxonomy (GTDB): domain Bacteria; phylum Actinomycetota; class Acidimicrobiia; order Acidimicrobiales; family SZUA-35; genus JAHELU01. The sequence continues at coordinate 47,179 of CAKZXA010000004.1, forward strand.
CGACCTCGCCGATTCTGCCAAACAGGTTGCCGAGAAGATTGATCATGCGGCCAGAACCCTCGGATTCCTCGCCATCGCCAACCATGGCGTACCCGACGATCTGATCGCCAGAATCTGGGAACGGTCACAGACCTTCTTTGATCTGCCGATCGAGGCCAAGATGACGGCCCGTCATCAAAGCGAAGCTCATCACCCCTATGGCTACTTTCCCATGGGTCAGGAGACATTGGCTCGCTCACTCGACGACGTGACCACAGCCGATCCCCCATCGGCGCCCTTCGATCTCAAGGAGACGTTCAATCTCGGCCCTGGAATCGATAGCGACGATCGGACACGGCGTTTCGGCGGCATCGAACGCATCTGGCCCGCGACCGCAGATCCTGCCTTCGACCGGTCATTCCGCTCGGCCTGGCTCGACTACTTCGACGCCATGGAGCAGCTCTCCGACCGACTCCTGACCCACTTCGCCCAGGCGCTCGACTTCGATGACGACTTCTTTACACGCGCACACCATGGTCACCTCAGCGCCCTGCGAGCCATCAACTATCCGCCGCTAGATGTCCTGCGATCGCAACCTGCACGTGGCCAGCTCCGGGCTGGCGCCCACAGCGACTATGGCACGCTGACGATTCTTCTTCCCGGCCCTGGCGACGGCGGCCTGGAGATCGGTAGGGCCAATGGTGATTGGCTGCGAATCCAGCCCGTCGACGGCTGCTTTCTCATCAACCTTGGCGACCTGATGCAGATATGGAGCGGCGGGCGATGGCCCTCGACTATCCATCGGGTTGGGCTGCCCCCTGCCGAGAAGCAGACCGAACGCCGTCAAGCCATCGCCTATTTTTGTCAGCCAGCTGGATCAGCTCGGGTGGTCCCCGTCCATGACCCGGAGTCATCCTTCGAATTCGGGCACTGGCTCCACGCCAAGTTCAGCCGGGCCTCGACGTCGACATCATCGCCGACACCGCTCCCGACCGACTGAGGCTGGGGGGCTGGGTCAGGCCTGACCGATTCCTCCGTAGGCAATGCCGGAAAGGTTGTTCATCTCCCGGTCGAACGTTGTCAGATCGTTCAGGCTGAAGCCAGCGAGCGAATCGTGACCGCAGGCTCGCGCCACCACCGCCATCAGCTCGACCGAAGCCGTGAGGAAACGCTCCAGGCGCTGGGCTGCCTCCTCCACGAGGAGACGGGACCGAAGGTCCTTCTTCTGGGTGGCGATTCCAACCGGACAATTGTTGGTGTTGCAGGCTCGCATGCCCAGACAGCCGATCGCTTGCAAGGCCGAATTGGCGATGGCGATTGCATCCGCGCCGAGAGCCATCGCCTTGGCGAAGTCAGCCGGCGTGCGCAGGCCACCGGTAATGACCAGCGTCACGTCACCGCGACCCGAGGCGTCGAGATGGCGCCGAGCTCGAGCCAGCGCCGGAATCGTCGGCACGGAGATGTTGTCGCGCAGTATCGTCGGAGCGGCGCCGGTGCCTCCGCCCCTGCCGTCGAGAATGATGTAGTCCACCCCGATGCCGAGGGCGGCGTCGATGTCGGCTTCAATGTGCTGGGCCGATAGCTTCGCTCCGATCGGCACGCCACCGGAGGTGGCCCTTGCCTCGGCCACGACCTCCCGATAGTCGTCCACGGTTACCAGATCAGGGAACGTGGCCGGTGAGACCGCGGCCTGGCCTTCGGGGAGGCCGCGCACCTCAGCGATCTTGCCGGTCACTTTGTGCCCCGGCAGGTGGCCTCCGGTTCCGGTCTTTGCCCCCTGCCCAAACTTGAAGTGGAACGCCCCAACGTCGGCCACCTTGTCGGGTGACCAGCCGAACCGTCCGGACGCCAGTTCATAGAAATAGCGCGAGTTCTCCGCCTTCTCTTCGGGGAGCATGCCGCCTTCGCCCGAGCAGATGCCGGTTCCAGCTCGTTCTGCGCCACGGGCCAGGGCGACCTTCGCCTCTTCCGACAAGGAGCCATAACTCATGTCGGTCACGAAGAGCGGAATGGCCAATTCGAGTGGCTTAGCCGCGTTTGGACCGATGACGGTGGTCGAGGTGACGGGGTCGCCATCGAGACCGGGGCGTTTCGCTAGCTGGGCGGTGACGAACTGGATGCTGTCCCAACTCGGCAGCTCCTGGCGCGCCACACCCATAGCGGCCATCGGGCCGTGCTCCCCGACCTTCTCGAGCCCATTGCTGGCCAGGGTGGAAATGAGGCCAACGTGAGGTTCCTCAGGGGCGCCGTGCGGGTCTTGATACGCCCCCTGGTAGGCGTCACGGTCGAAGGGCTGGGGGTTAGCGGAAGCCCACGCAGCAACCTCGTCGGCGTCGACGAAGACACCATCATCCTCAACCCAGGAGGTGAACTTGTGAAGTCGCTCAGCGTTGTTATACGAGCTGATCCCGCTCTCTAAGCGGTAGTCCCATCCATGAACGCCACAGATCAGATCAGGGCCACTGGCGCTTACGTCGGCGAGCAATACGCCTCGATGGAGGCAGCGTCCGTAGAGAACCGAGTGATCGTCATCGAACCGGGTTATGACGAGATCGACGTTGGCGACCAACGCCCCGACCGGCTGCCGATCCGCAAGCTCATTCCAACCAGCGACTCTCTGTGGATTCATTGGCGCTCCTTAGGGTTGGGATAAACCTAGCAAGCAGCATCCGACTCCGCCCTTCCAAACAAGCCGATCAGCCGTACAGGTCGTACAGCTTGCATCACTGTCGAGTTCGTGCCGCGGCTCTGCACAACCTGCGAACCGAAGGTGTTGTCCCCGGGGTTTAAATGATTTGTCGATGGGCGGCCCAGGCCGCCAGTTCGCTACGGCTAGAGAGCTGCAACTTTCGGAGAACCGAGGAGGCGTGGCTCTCCACGGTCTTGATCGAGATCGTGAGCTTGCGGGCGATCGCCTTGTAGGCATACCCACGAGCGAGCAGCCGCATCACTTCCTGCTCGCGGGCGGTCAACTGGTCGAGTTCGGGGTCTTCAGGTGCCTCCAGGGTGGTGGTGAAAGCATCGAGCACAAAGCCTGCGAGCCGGGGAGAAAACACCGCGTCGCCCTCATGGACCCGACGGACGGCGTCGATCAGCTCGTCGCCCTTGATCGCCTTGGTCACATAACCTCGGGCGCCTGCCCTGATCACGTGGATGACATCTTCGGCCGCGTCGGAAACCGACAGGGCGAGGAACTGCGACTCAATGCCTCGGTCTTGCAGCTGGGTGATGACGTCGGCGGCTGTGCCGTCAGGGAGGTGGACGTCGCAGACCACGACGTCGGGCTGGCTGGCCGCGATCCGATCCACAGCCTCGGCAACACTCGACGCCTCGACGATCACCTCGAGGAGGTCGGCGGCAGCCGCCAACTCGCTGCCGACACCTGCTCGCACCAATGCGTGGTCATCGACCAACCCAACCGTAATCCGTTTCATCGTCTTGATCCCTCAATCATGGAGTCTGCTCGTCTGTGTCATCAATCAGGCCTAGGGGCAGGAAAAGCTCTATCTCGGTGCCCTCGCCTACCGCCGAATGGACCGATGCTCGGCCACCGATGCGCTTCATGCGTTCAATGATCGACTCGGTAACACCATGGCGATCCTCATCGATGGCGTCAACATCGAAGCCACACCCATCATCGCGGACAAAGACCTCGATCCCATCCGCACCAACCTCGGCGAAGACATCGACGGTCTCGACCTTGGCGTGTTTCGCTGCGTTCGTCACCGCTTCCTGGGTGGCGGCCATAAGGTCGCGGATCGCCTGCGGGTCGAGGTCGTTGTCGTCGCCGACAACGACCACATTCACCTGAACCTGGTGACGGCGCTCCACGACCGAAGCGACGATCTGAAGAGCTGGTTCCATACGAACCAGGGCCGGGTCGGACGGGGACGTTCCGTAGAGCCAACCTCGCAGCTCGCGCTCCTGCTGGCGGGCGAGCCGGGCCGTGAGCGCTGGGTCATCCGCTCCTTTCTGAATGAGCGTCAATGTCTGCAACACCGAGTCGTGAAGGTGGGCGGCAACTTTCGCTCGCTCGTCGGCTCGAACCCGCTCGGCACGCTCGTCATCGAGTTCTCTCCCAATGCGGGCAATCGATGGAACCGCCACCACCAGAAGCGCGGCCAGGGCACCGAATGCGGGAATCATCTGCAACCAGTTGTCGGTGGAGGTGAAGCGGGTGATGCCAGCGACCGCTCCCGAGGCGGCAACGACGACACCTAGCACGACACGCATCGTCGACCAGGCGCCCGCTTGCCCCAGCTTGGCTCCCCAGGCGATGAATCCTCCAGCCCCGATCAGTCCGAGTGGAATGATGGCGGGATTGTCGACCCCAAACCCGATGACCTGACCGGCCAGCATGAGGCCGAGCACGACAAGGCCTACGCCAAGGTAACGAAGATTCTGGCTTCGGGCTTTCGGCTGCGGCAGGTAGTGGTTGACCGTGGAGCGATGCACGAAACCTAGCCAGATCCAGGCCAAACCGTAGAGAACAACACCCCAGCCGCCCTGGAGAGCGAGAGCGCCAAATCCGAACCGGATGACCGACGGTGACACGCCGACTTCAGCCGCGATGGCGGCACAAACACCACCGATCCAGCCGTCCTCTGGCCGTAGTGGCGGTACCTGCCAATGCGATGGGCCACCGATGTCGCTGGCCGACATCGTGGCGCCATCAGCCTGGCTATCGTTCGAACCGGACGGCGTTGGTGTCTGCTTGTAGGAAGGTGAGTCGGTCAAGGTCTGCTCCATCTCACTCATCATGATCGCACGCGCGTCGCAGATATGCATCAGGGGTAACCCTGAGCGTAGTCAGGGGGAATCCTCATTTCGGCCGCGGCTCGTTCATCGGATAATGAAGACATGACAAGCCCACTCACTCCCCCGCATCTCGCCAACGCCACCGACGGCAACACCAACACGGTCGGAACCAAGCGTCTTGTCCGAGGACAAGACCGCATGCTCGGAGGCGTCGCCTCCGGTCTCGCCGACTACTTCCAGGTCGATGTTTCTCTGGTCCGGCTACTCTTCGTGCTTGTGGCTCTCTTGCCCGGTCCTGCGTTCGTCGGTTACATCCTGGCCTGGATCGTGGTGCCCGAGGCCGGTACGATCGGCGATACTGTCGGCGCCGGTCCGGCTCCTGCAGCCACCGCAGAGAGCAGCAGCGTGGTGAACTCATGACCTTCGATCCCTACGAGTTCGAACGGCTGAAGGCCGAAACAATGAACGAGCTTGACGAAGCCGACCGCGCCAGCGGTGTCGAGCCCGATCCAGCCGCCCCTCACATAGGACAATCGGCTGTGCCTCCACTCACGCCGCCCCAGTCGGCGCAGGCACCTCAGCCGCCGCCGATGCAGGCTCTCCCCCAACGACGCCTGTGCCGGGCCCCCAACACGTCGGGTGCCGGTGTTGCCATGGGGCTCGCCCAGTACCTCGACCTCGATGTTGTCATCGTTCGATTGATATTCATTCTGTCAACCGTGTTCACAGGCGGGGCTGGCTTGCTCGTTTACCTCGCGGCATCGATCATCGTGCCGAAAGCCGACGTGTGGCCGCCGGCTCCATCGGTGGCGCCGTTGAACTGGCGCGAGCCTATGCGCAACGATCGTAACGCTGTGGCCTTGGCCATAGCCGCGGCTCTGGCGGTGGTGGTCGCCCTCTCCGGCTCCGGGCCGACCCAGCTGATCCTGGCCGTCGTTCTCGTCGTCGGCGGCGTCTGGCTACTCAATGACCAGCCCGACTCTTCGGCACCTTTCGCTGGCACCGCGCCCCAGCCCCCACCGTATGCCGCACCCACGTATGCCGCACCCACCTATGGCGGCCCCGGCTATGGGACCGCAGCTCCTGGCGGCCCAGCGCTCAACGCTGCTGGTCACGGCATTCCAGCGCCTCCAAACGCGGTCCCAACCCACCGACACCGCCGACGGTTTCGACCCTTCCGAGCTATGGCCGCCGTCGGGCTCCTACTCCTCGGCCTCGCCGCGGTGGCGGGCACGACCATCGACTTCAGCGACTTCAGCGTCGGTGAAGTAACGCTCAGCCCCAGTTCGGTAACCGACATCGAGCGAACCATCACCTTGAGCGCAGGCGAAGTCAACCTCGACCTGTCCGGCCTTACGAAGAGCGAACTCGTCGAAGACGCTCCACACCGGATTTCCGTGTCGGTCGGCGCAGGCGAAGCCTCGATCATCACGCCGAAAGACGTTCCCGTTGAGATCACCACCGATATTGGCGTCGGGTCGCTCGACAATGACGTCGACCAGCCCGATGGCGATGAAGAACCCCTCATCATTCTGGACATCTCCGTTGGCGCTGGCGATATCAGCGTTACGAGCGACTAGCCGATCTTAGGAATCGGTCTGGTGACGGCGCAGCTCACGACGAGCGATAACCATGCGATGGACCTCATCCGGACCATCAGCGATCCGCAAGGATCGCAGGCTGGCATACCAGTTGGCCAATGGCGTGTCGTCGGAAACCCCGGCCGCTCCATGAACCTGGATGGCCCGGTCGACGATGCTACAGGCAGCCTCGAGCACGTGAACCTTGAGCAGCGACATGGTGGGAGCTGCCGCCTTGTCCCCCTCATTATCCATTAGCCAGGCGGTACGCAGGGTGAGCAACCGCGCCGCCTCGATCTGGATTCGGGCATCGGCCACCCAGTCCATCACGTTTGATCGAGTGGAGACCAAGGCCCCAAAGGTCGATCGTTGCTGCGCTCGCTGGCACATGAGAGCCAGCGCAGCCTCAGCGATTCCGATGCTTCGCATACAGTGCTGAACCCGGGCAGGACCGAGCCGAGCCTGTCCGATGGCGAAGCCACCGCCGACCTGGCCCAGCAGCGCCGAATCGGGTAGGCGCACCTGGTCGAAATCCAACTCAGCGTGCCCGTGGCCGACGTCGAAGTAGCCGAACTTCGGAAGGTCGCGCACGACGGTGAGGCCGGGGGTGTCTCGCGGAACGATGAAGACCGAGTGTCGACCGTGGCGGCCAGACGAAGCGCTGGTGTCGGTAGTGGCCAGCACCATCAGGTACGCACAGGAAGGGTGCATCACGCCACTGATGTACCACTTGCGGCCGTTGAGAACCCAGCCATCAGCGACCGGTGAAGCCTCCATGGCAATGTTGGAGGCGTCGCTCGACGCTGTGTCGGGCTCGGTCATGGCGAAGGCCGACCGGATCATGCCGTCGAGCTGGGGTCGAAGCCAGCGCTCTTTTTGCTCGTCCGAACCGTAGATCAACAGGGCATCGGCGTTGATGCTGCTGGGAGCATCACAGTTCAACGCCTCCTGCGCTACTCGGCTTGTTCCCAACATCTCGGCTAGCGGCGCGTAATCGACAAAGCTCAGCCCCGGGCCGCAGTCTGGATCGCGCACGCACAGGTTCCACAAACCAGCCGACTTGGCCTCGGTCTTGAGATGTTCAAGCGTGGCCGAAACGGTTCCGGGTTCGGCCGCTATCTCTTCGGCCACCCTCCCCTCGGCCGGTGTTATCACCTCGTCGAGAAAGGACCGGAGTTCTCTGGCATAGCCTGACGACCTCGTCGATTGGGTGAAGTCCATCTCAATGCCTGACTCGCGGCCTCATACTACCGCTAGCTGAGTGATCGGTTGACCCGCCAACGTGGGACCTGAGGTATGCAGATGGCATCGCACCCAACCACCGTCGTCGAGTGGAAACGGATCGGGGAACTGGGTTGAGCAGATGTCCAGTGCATGAGGGCACCGCTCGGCAAAGGGGCACGACTCCGTCGGCGCGCTGCCCGATGCGCCTAGCTCGCCTCCTACCGTCAGCTCACGCCGACGTCGGCTCTTCAAGGGTTGAAGCTTCGGGTCAGGGTCCGGGATCGAGGCCAGCAGGAGCTCCGTGTAGGGATGCCGCGGCTCCTCACAGAGCCGATCCGCCTCACCGGTCTCGACGATGCGGCTGTGATACATCACCGCTATCCGATCGGAGATATGACGCACGACGGCCAGGTCGTGAGCGATGAAGAGGTAGGCGGCACCGGTCTCGTCCTGCAACCGCTCCAGCAAATTGATGACCTGGCTCTGCGTCGACACATCCAGGGCGGAGACCGGCTCGTCCAGCACCAGTAGTTCTGGTTCGGTGGCGAGCGCTCGAGCCACCGCTATTCGCTGGCGCTGCCCGCCCGAGAACTCATAGGGATAGCGCTCCAGATGGTGTGCCTCCAGGCCAACGCTGATCAGCAACTCGGCGGCTCGAGCTTGGCGGGCCGCCCGGTCGAGGCCGAAGTGGAGCTGTAGGGGCTCGCCAACGATTTGGCCGACCGTCATCGAGGGGTTCAGCGACCCGACCGGGTCCTGAAAGACCACCTGGACCGCCCGTCGATAGGCGGCGGGAACGCTGCGGCCAAAGCCGGTCACGTCGAAATCACCAAACCGGATCGTGCCCGATGCTGGCTGGATGAACTGCAGTACGGCGCGCCCGATCGTGGTCTTTCCCGACCCCGACTCGCCAACCAAGCCCAACGTCTCTCCTCGCCCGATCGACAAGGATGCGCCCTGAACCGCCTTGACGTCGGACTGTCGTTGCCACGGCCACTGGCCCCGGCCACCGGGAAAGGTGATGGCAAGGTCGCTGATCTCCAACAGTGGACGTTCAGTCATAACGCGGCACCTCCTCGGTGGCCTTCGAGGTTTCGCCCGGATTTTGGAACGCTGCGGCCCCACCGATGCCGAGCACGACCGACTCGTTGGCCACACCGTCGAGGTCGAGCTCCTCGGCCCGCACACAACGCGTCAACGAGTGCCCAGCGGGCTGCAACTCGATTGGTTGGTCGCAGCGCTCGTCGGCGTAATCGCAGCGAGGAGCGAAGTGACAGCCTGTTGGCCATTGCCACGGAGGCGGCACGACGCCAGGGATCGTGGCCAGCTCAGAGCTTCGGTTCTCATTGCGAGGAATCGCCCTGATCATCCCTTCGGTGTAGGGGTGGTTCGGCTCATGGAAGACCTCGGCCAAGCGCCCGGTCTCCACAATCTGACCGGCATACATGACCGCCACCCGATCGGCTAGGTCGGCAACAACGCCAAGATCATGGGTGATCAGAAGGACCGAGACCCCGAGCTCTTCGGACAGCTCACCGAGCAGATCGAGAACCTGGCCCTGCACGGTTACGTCGAGGGCGGTTGTCGGTTCATCGGCGATCAACAGCTTGGGCCGACAGGCCAAGGCCATAGCGATAACGACCCGTTGAGCCATGCCTCCGGAGAACTGGTGAGGGTAGGCATCTATGCGGACCTCTGGGTTCGGGATGCCAACGCGAGTCATCAACTCGATCGTCCGTTGCCTGGCCGCCGACTTGCTCAGGCCAAGGTGGTGTCGTAACGGCTCACTGATCTGACGCCCCACCGTGTAGGCCGGATTCAGTGCCGCCGACGGCTCCTGAGAAATGAGACCGATCTCCTTGCCGCGAATCGACCGCAGCTCATCGAAGTCTTTGCCGACGAGTTCTTCACCGTCGAACATGATGGAGGAGGCCGACGCCTGGCCTGGGTCAGGCACAAGACCGAGCAAGGAAAGAGCCGAAATCGATTTGCCAGAACCCGACTCTCCTACCAGCGCCAAGACCTCGCCATGGGCGATGTCGAAATTCACGCCCTGCACAACAGCAACATCTTCGCTGGTCCCGGGGCGAGGGAAGTGAACCGAGAGATCCCGCACCGAAACGATGCTGTCTCGCGAGGGGCCAGCACCGGAGGCTGGAGCCCGAACCACGTCGCCAACGCCGACACGACCACCACGAGCTTCTCGGCCAAACGCATCGCGGAGTCCGTCACCCAACACGTTGAACGCCACAACCGTCACGAAGATAGCCAAACCGGGTGGGATGGCCGGCCAGATGGCCCGGTTGATATTGGTCTTTGCGTTGTTCAGCATCAAGCCCCAACTGACCTGGTCCTGATTGGCGCCTAGGCCAAGAAAACTCAGGGCCGCCTCCGCCAGCACCGACTGAGCGAACAGCAGCGTGGTCTGCACGATCAAGGCCGGGGCGATGTTTGGCAAGATATGGCGGAACATGATGCGTCGGTTGGAGGCTCCCGACGCCCTGGCCCCGTCGACGTAGAGTTCTTCGCGTGCGGCGAAGACCTCGGCCCTGGTGAGCCGGGTGATGACCATCGAATAGACGATGCCGATGGCGAACATGGCCTTCACGAGGCCCGGTCCAACCACCGCGATGATGGCGATAGCGAGCACGACAGCCGGGATGGCGACCAGGGTCTCCACAAACCGCATTATGATGCGATCGACCCAGCCGCGGAAATAGCCGATGAGCAGACCGAGCGGAATGCCGATCCCCAAGGCAACCGTGCACGCAATCAGCCCGGCCAGCAGGGCATAGCGACCGCCGTAGACGATACGGGTAAGGATGTCTCGACCCACCGCGTCGGTACCCAGCCAGTAGTCGCCGCTCGGCGGTTTGAAGAAGTCGGAAAAGTTCGTGGCCTGGTTCGGATCGTGACCGGTGATGAAGGGCGCCAACAACACCGAGCAAACAGCCAAGACCATGAGAAAGCCAGCAGCAGCGAGCGCTACCTTGTTTCGCTTGAAACGAATCCAGAAGCGGTTTTTGCCGTCCCCAGCGTCACCGTCTTCGAGCCCTGAGCCATCAGCGGGCGGGATCGGCTCGGCAACGAGAAGTTCGATCTCGCTCATTTGCGCACCTTAGGATTGAGCCAGGCGTAGCTCATGTCCAGCAAGATGTTGGCCACGACGACAACGAATGTCGTGATCATCACAAAGCCCAGGGTGACAGGCACATTCTTTCGGAGTACGGAATCGACGCCAGCGGTGCCAAGCCCCGGAACGTTGAAGATGAACTCTACGAAGATGGCGCCACCGATCAGGGCGGAAAGCTGGAACCCGACCAGTGTGACGACCGGGATCGCCGCGTTGCGAAGAGCATGGCGAAACAGCACTCGTCGAACGGGAAGGCCCTTGGCCAAGGCGGTGCGAATGTAGTCTTGCTGCAGCACGCCGATCATCGACGATCGAGTCTGGCGGGCGATCGCGGCCGAAGAGGCTGTGCCTAGGGCGATACAGGGCAGCACGATGCTGTACAGCCAACCGCCGAGGGTTTCGGTTCGCTCCCCGGTCCAGATAGCGGGGAACCATCCAAGCTTGACGGCGAAGACCGCAGCCAGAATTAGGGCAACCCAGAAATTGGGGACGGCGATGCCAAGCGAGGACGTCACGGTGATCAGACGATCCTGCCAGCGACCGGCCTTGATCGCCGCCATCACCCCGAGACTTACCCCGAGCGTCAGAGCGATCAGCAATGAACCGAACACGATCGAGAAGGTAACGTTGGCTCGGCGGATCAGCTCGGTGGTCACCGATTCCCCGGTGAACCACGACTCACCCAGGTCGCCTCGCACCGCGCTCGACAACCAATCGAAGTACTGCTCCAAAACCGGCCGATCAAGGCCGAGTTCGGCCCGTTTGGCTGCAATGGTTTCGAGGTTGACGTCGTCACCGAGCAAGGCGGCTGTCGGATCGACGGGGTTCAGCTGCGACATGAAGAAAACGATGGTTCCCACGCCGAGCATCAGCGGAATCGCTGCCGCCAGCCGCACGAGTAGCAATCTGAACAAACGCCTACTCCCCTCGAAACGTCACGACCCGCCGACGGCCGCAAGGGCCGTCGGCGGGTTGCAACATCAGACCCTCGTCAACTAGCCCTCGACGCGAACACCGTAGGGCATAGGGGCCTGCATATTCAGACCCATCGTGACCCCCGTTACGTTCGGGGCGTGGAAGCCGTTCTGGCCACCATGAGCCAGCGGAATCAGAATGCCCCGCTCGACGAGCTGAACGACCGCCTCGGCGTACATCGGCCGAGCCTCGGCCGGGCTCTTCGTGGCAGCCTCGGCGAGAAGATCGGCGATGTCTTTGGTGTCCGCCGCTCCAAACACATCGTAGGTGCCGCCCTCGACGAACTTCGGCAGGTCGTTGGCGGGGTGATAGAGCAGGTCGCGGAACCAGGAGATGCCCCAGTCGCCTTGACGGGTTCGGGGGCCGAGCTCGCCATTGTTGATCTGGATGATCTCAACGTCGATACCGGTCGCGCCCAGCATCTGAATCGTCAAATCCATGTGAGGCTGGATCGCTGGCATGACCGGCATCTGCACCGTCACCCCGTCCGGATACCCAGCCTCGGCCAGGAGGGTCTTCGCCTGGTCCGGATCATAGGTCATCAGTTCATTGAGTTCAGGTGAGTGCCAATCCCCAAAGGCTGGAGGGTAAACGCCGCCTAGCGAGTCGCCCTTGCCCGAGTGAATGCCGTTGTTGTAGGCATCTCGATCGATCGACAGGGCAATAGCTCGTCGTACGTTCTCATCGGCCAGCGGCTCATCGATCGACCCGTCGCGGCCGGTGATAACGATGTACGGGAAGTAGTTCGGTACCGCAACCAGGGTGTTGCCGGCGGCCAACAGATCGTCGACCTGAGCGTCGCGGGTGGTGGCCATGATGTCGGCATCGCCGGTGAGCAAGGCATTGGCTCGCGCATTGTTGTCGGGGACGGCGGTGACGATGATCTTTTCCACGCCCTGGTCGGCGGGATTCCAGTAGTCGGCGTTGAGATCGTAGGCTTCGGTGACACCAGCTTCGGACTCAGCTTCGTTCCAGATCCATGGCCCGGACCCCTGAGGGTTACGGGTGAGGTCGGCGTCGAGCGATGCCGGGCTGACCATCATGCCCATCACCATCGACATCTGCATGGGGAACTGGGGTTGGGGGGTGTCGAAACTCACGGTGAGCTCATGCTCGCCGCTCGCTTCAGCGCCGCTCATGCCGACCCAGGTCGCAGCGTTGGGGTTACCCTCGCTTGCCTTGGCCCGCTCCATGTTGGCAGCAGCAACCTCAGCCGTAAATGCCTCACCATCGTGGAAGGTCACATCGTCGCGAAGCTCAAAGACCCACGTATTGGGGTCGGGCTGCGTCCACGATGTGGCCAGCGCTGGTTCCAACCCGAACTCACTATTCTGGCGGGTCAGGGTGTCGTAGACCGGGTAGAGGTAGGCGCTCTGCGCTGTTTGTGCTCCGGCTGGATCGAACGTGGTAACCGGCGAGAACTCGACAAAGCGAAGCGTGCCGCTGGCGGCCGCCGTCTCCTCCGGTTCGGGTTCCTCTTCTTCCTCGGCCTCTGAATCGCCGACCGTTGTCGAGATCGCAGCCGCCGTCGTCGGCGTCGTTTCCGCCGACTCATCGGCGTCGGTTGTTTCGGTGTCGTCATCGCCGGATCCACAGGCTGATGCCAGCAGGGCGATGGTGAAGACCATCGTCAAAAGACGACGCCATCGGGAAGTTGCTACGAACACGAGATTCCCCCCTCGTTGTTGTTTCGACAGACAGATTGTTGTCGCGGTTGTTTGCAACGACATTAGGCACAGCCCGGTCGGTGCAGCAAAACCAATCGAGCAGCAAACCTGGAGCGCAGCCAACGGTGATTGCAGGCAACCTAGAGTTCAGAGCGTAGAGCGATGACCCTTCGGCGATAGAGCTCAATTCTCTGAAGCTTGAGGTCTTCATAGCCACGAATAGCAAGCGGAGCCTCCGCCAGCTCAGCGAGGACGGCGAGTCGTTGGGGTCCGGCGGCGTCGGCGTGAACCAGGGCCGTCTTCATGAACGCCTCATACTCGTCGACCAGCTCGCGTTCGAGCTTGCGTAGATGGTTCCGACCAAACGGATCGAGGCGCGTGCCGCGCAAGCGCTTGGCCTTGGCCAGCACGACGAAGGCCGGACTGGCGGCCGACGGCACCCGAACCTTGTTCTCGAGGCCGAGAGCCTTCAACAATGGTGGATGGAGGTGCCAGCGAAGTTTCGTGCCCTTCGGCACCGGCAACGCGCCTTCCAGCAACATCAGTCTCGCAACCTCGTATTCGTCCTTGTACGCCATCAGCTTGTGGAACCCTCTGGCGACGCTCATAGCGAGATCGTTGTCGCCGGCGGTGAGAGCGAGATCAACAAGATCGAGGTAGCGCCCCGCGTAAGCTTCGTCCTGGTAAGCGACGAGATCTGCAACCCGAGTGGTCAAAGATCGAGCATCGTCGACGCCAAACTGGGCGCCCTCGATTGCTGCATTCGTGCGGCTCAGAAGGGCTGGGGACAAGGCTGGGGCTGCACTCGGCGCACCAGAGGATCCCGACGCCGAGGCCGAGGCGAGCACCGCCTCCACCGCCTCGCGGTCGCTGGCGTAGCGTCGGCCCCATTCCAAGGCCGCAAGGTTTGCCTCGACAGCCACACCGTTCAGCTCGATGGCCTTGCCAATCGATGCCCTATCGAGGGGTAGAAGGCCTGCCTGGAGAGCCACACCCAGCAAGCAGATATTGGCGGTCGCAGCCGATCCAACCAGATGCTGAGCAACAAGCGCTGTGTCGAACACCTCGACCGCATGGTCGGACGCTGCGCCGAAGCGAGCTGCGTACGCTTCCATCGAATCCGCTTCCAACGTCGGGTTCACCACCTGGGCGCCGGTTGGTGGCCGTGATGCTGACGCCAGCACCCGGGTCTGGGGGCCGACGGCGGTTAGCGCCCCATCGGCAGCCGCCACCATCTGATCGAAGGCGAGGACAACATCGGCTTGGCCCGTGCCAGCCAGATTCGACCCTGACACTGCTGACCCTGACACTGCTGATCCTGACACTGCTGATCCTGACACTGCCGACTCGGGACTGATGACAACATCGCTAACGACAGGGCCCGCTTTCTGGGAGAGACCGGTCTGGTCTAATCCAGCGACCTGGCGGCCAGCCAACATGGCCGCAGTGCTCAAGATCTGAGCCACCGTGACCACGCCGGTCCCACCGACACCGGCGAGACGGACGACCGCTCCCCCCGTACCGATCGGCGGTTCGGGGAGGGGCTCGTCGAGGAGGATCGAGCCGCCGTGGCCCAGATTGTTCACCGGGCCACCGGCGAGAGGATCAACCGCGAGATCGTCGACGTTGACGGTGACAAAAGCCGGACAATCACCGTGGAGACAGGACAGGTCGATGTTGCAGCTGGCTTGGTCGATCCGTGTCTTGCGGCCGAACTCGGTGTGCACAGGCTGCACGGAAAGGCAGCCGCTCACGTCGCCACAGTCGCCGCAGCCTTCACAAATGCGATGGTTGATAAAGACCCGGGTCTTTGGCGTGTCGATCAGGCCACGCTTTCGATCGCGTCGCGTTTCGGCCGCACAACCTTGGTCGTTGATCAAGATTGTTACACCATCGATGGCGGCTAGCTCTTGTTGGGCCTCAACGATGCGGGTCCGATCCATCACCGCGAGCAGTGGACGAAGGTCGTCGGGGAGGCGTAGATTGCGGTAGCGCTCAACGTCCTCGGTGGTGATGATCACCCGCTTTGCTCCCTGCTGGAGCAAGATCGTAGCCATGGTTTGAGGCGTGACCTGATGCGAGGCATCTTGGCCTCCCGTCATGGCCACCGTGTGGTTGTAGAGGATCTTGAACGTCATTCTGGATCCAGCGCCGATGGCGGCCTGCACCGCGAGTTGCCCCGAATGAAAGTAGGTTCCATCGCCCAGGTTCTGAACGATGTGTTCCGTCTCGACGAACGGCTCCATGCCAAGCCATTGCATGCCCTCGTTGCCCATCGCCGTGACGCCTAGGCTGTCGCCGACACGCTCGGGATCCATGAGAAGACCCATGCCATGGCAACCGGTGCCCATGCCGACCACCGCGCCCTCATCAACCTTCATACCCCAGCTGTGGGGGCACCCGGAGCAGAATGCGGGTGCCCGCACCACGGCTAGCGGAATCCGTTCTCTGGGCACGGGAGGCGGGGGGGCGAGCTCTTCACCGAGCAGGGGGAGCAGCTGACGACGAAGCGCCGGACTGATGACATCGGCATCAAGCCGGCCATGCGACGGTAGGAGACGCTCCCCGTCCAGATCGATCTTGCCAACGACGTCGGGCCGATGGCTATGGGTGTACAAGGCATCCCGCACCAGTCGCTCCAAGGTCGGGTTCTTTTCTTCGATGACAATGATGCGGTCCAACCCGGACGCAAACCGTCGGATGAGGCCAGCATCAAAAGGCAAGGGCATACGCAAATTCAGGAGCCGAATTCCGGCGCGGGCCACAGCAGCCTCACCCTCAACGCCGAGGCGCCGCAAAGCTTCAACCGTTTCGCCGAAGGTGAAACCTGTGGCCAGCACGCCGAGCCGAGGACGTGGCGGATCGACAGCGATGCGGTTCAAACCATTCTCGATGCCGTAGCGCAAGGCGAGCTCGGTACGCACCTCGTGAAATTCGCGCTCGACCTCGACCATCCTCGGACCAAGCAACTGAGCCGACGGTTGCGCCCGCCACTCAACCCCATCGATTGTGGTCGTCGGTCGAATCGGGTCGTTCAACAACACGGGCAACCCAACGGTTCCCGAGCCGTCGGCGACCGCGGTCACAACCTTCAACGCCGACCAAAGACCGGTCGCTCGTGACATGGCCAATCCGTGCAAGCCAAGCTCTAAACACTCCGCCACCGACGCCGGGTAAAGCACCGGCATGTGCAGATCGGCGAGCGCAGCATCCGACGATGACGGCATCGTCGACGACTTGGCCGATGGGTCATCACCGACGATGGCGAGCGCTCCTCCGGTCGCGCTTGATCCGGTGAACACCGAGTGACGCAGGGCGTCGGTTGCCCGGTCGAGGCCTGGAGCCTTGCCATACCAGATGCCGGAGATACCGTCGTAGCGGCAGTCTGGCCGGGTGGCGGCCAGCTGTGACCCCATCACAGCCGTCACCCCAAGTTCCTCGTTTACCGCTGGCAGATGGTGGATGGGAAACCCCTCACCGGCTGCTCGGATAGAGCGGGGAATTTCTTGATCCAGGCCCGCAAGTGGCGAGCCCGGGTAGCCGGAGATGAAGGCCGCTGTGTTGCGGCCGTTGGCATAGTCGAGACGCAGCTGCTCGATCGGAAGTCGAGCGAGGGCCTGAATACCGGTGAGGAACACCGTCCCCGACAGGGCTCGGTAGCGATCATCCAAGCGGTACTCGTTGGCGGGACCTGCCGATAGATCATCTCGAACACTCATCTCGAAACAGTAACGCTTCTAAGCGTTTAGGATCAGTATTCCTTATGAATCAAGATGATTTACAGTGTTAAGGCTGAATTGCTAGACTTTCTGCTTGTGGATGCCGATCTAGATGAGCTCGACAAGAAGATTATCGACGTACTGATGCGTAACGCGCGGCTCTCGATTCCAGCCCTGGCCGACGAGGTCGGCACCAGCAGGGCCACGGCCTACAACCGCTTCGATCGCCTCGTCGGTCAGGGAGTCATCACCGGCTTTCACGCCGCGGTCGATCCCGAGGCACTCGGTTCGGAGATCGCCGCCTTGACCTTGGTAAAGGCGGCCCAGCAGGGCTGGCCTTCGCTGGCGGAAGACCTGGCCGCAGTACCCGGCGTTGTCTGGCTCGGATTGAGCGTTGGCACATCGGATTTCGTTCTGCTGCTCCGAGCCCGCAGTCTTCGACATCTACGAGACTCGGTGTTGGAAGGCTTGCTCGGCATACCCGGGGTCGACAGCATCGAAACCCGAGTCCTTCTCGACGAGACCACACCGTCGGGGCTTCCCTTCGGCCAGCTATCGCCGATCGATGACGTCCGAAGTCTTTGATCTTGATCTAGCTATCAGCGGCGGCGCGACCGGCGTTGCCGCCACCGCCGCAATCCTCCACCAGCACCGAGGAGCAAGAGGCCGCCGCCAACGCCGGTTATTCGGCGTTGCCCTGACCGCTCGGCCGCGTCCACCGCATCATCCAACCTGGCCGAGGCCTCGTTCATCTCGTCGAACTGACCGGTGGTGTAAAGAGCTCGCACGAGCTGGCGGTCATGATCGAGTCCGCCTCCAGCGAGCCCGAACCTCTCAACGAGGCTCAGGCTCTGATCGACCGAGTCGAGTTCGAGGACAAGAGCACCGCTGGCCACCAGCTGCTCTCCGACCTCTGCCACGTCTTCGGCTGAGGCCGCCTGCTCGAAGGCTTGCTCCAATGCCATCGGAACGTCGAGCTCGGCGACGACCAGGGCGTCGGCCAGGTCATCGCGTTGTTTTACCACGGCGGTGGCGGCCGACATCGCCGTCTCGGCTTGATCGAATGACCATGTCGCCAAGGCGTTCCGTACGACGAGTGGCGGATGCCAATCACCGGCATCGGTTTGCAAGCTGCGATAGTTCTTCAGCGCTGCCTGCCTCTGCTCGTAGGACTCGTTCCATCCGCCATCGACCCAGGTCGCGACCATGTCGGCTAACGCTGCATCGGGAGCTGCCTGTTCGAAGTAGTCGAGCAGGCGGAAGGATTCAGAACCTCCGGCTGAGGTGTCGGCCAGGTCCCCGTAGGGAGAACGTCCAGCGAGACGGGCGCGGACGGCCGAGAGGAAGGCTTCGGTTCCTATCTCTGAGCGGATCGTACGCAACAGCTGCCACGAGGCGTCGTATTCCCACGACTCAACCTCGGGGTCCTGGCTATCCCATCCAGACAAGGGCCTGGCGACCTCGTCGTCGAGCGAGACAAGGCTGGCCTCAGACGGTTCGCCATCGGCCACGGCGAGAGCTGCGAACTCGCTGGCCAGCCCTTCGATGACCCATCGATCCGACAGCGAGCGATGGTTGATCCATACGTGGGCGATCTCGTGCAGTACGGTCAGGTCGTCGATACGCGGCCCGATCACGATGAGATTCTCGTCCTCGATATACCAGCCGGCGTAGCTGCTGCCGAGAGGCACCGCCGACTCCTGGATCGTAAGCTCACGATCGGGCCAGGGCCGGTCGATGAGTTCACGCAATGATCCGAGATGATCGTCGATCTCGCCGGTGACGTGATCCAACCACTGTTCATCCCCGGGCCAATACCGTAAGACGATGTCGGTGCCATGGGCGGTAATCGACTGTTCGACCATGCCAGCTTCTCGTTCAAACAGCACGAAGGTGAACAGCCCGTCGGAAGCGCCGGAAGCCTCAAGGACCGTCGTCGACGTTTCTGCCCCATCGCTTCGACTGAAGGGAGACGGGTAGTCGGGCCGGCTGATCAGCTCATAGCCGTCGGGGGCTTCAATGGTGGCCTGCCACGAGTCCAGGCCACCGTCGGTGAAAACAAACCACCCTGCGCTCGCCGGGTTAACGATTACCGCGGTTTCAGCGGATTCGAGCCTGAAGTTGGCGAGATCATCAGGCAGGGAGTATCGAGCCGTGACCGTGGTGGATTGACCGTAGAACACCCTGCTTCGGAGCTTGACGGTGACCAGATCGAACCCTTCGACATCGAAGGGGTTTCGGCGAATCGATAGCGAACCCGACCGATCGGCTATGTCGAGCTCGACCGCAGCCGCTGGCACCACCATCTGATACTCAAAAAGATAGTACTGATAGACCCCGGCATCGGTTCGTTCATCCGGACGGGTCGCTTCAATATCGATCTCGACGACGACATCGACATCGCTACCGTCGGGATCGAGCACATAGCTGTACTCGCCATGCACACGGGCTCCGTCGTCTCCCTCCGCCTGCGCAACCGACAGAGGAGTGGGGGTAACGAGGTGCGGCACGTCCTGAACGGGAACCAGAAAAGCGAGGGCCAGCAAGAAGGTGGACATCGTCGCAGCCAACCAATCCCTCCTCTAGATCTCAACGCCGAGGCGTCACCCGGTCTCGGGAGCTTTCCGCCTCCGATATCGCGCGCACAAGGCAATCCGCGAGTAACAGATCCTAGTCCATGGCTTCGGTCTACAGACCGTCGCGCAGGGCAGGCAGGTCAGGAAAGTCGGCTGGCCGCTTTTCCATCGTGGCGGCGAAGGCCTCAGTCATATCGTCGGTGTCGAACATCGCCGCGTTCCAGGTTGCGATGTAGTCGAGCGAATCAGCGACAGAATGCTCGCGGGTGAAGTGAATCGTCTGCTTGGTCCCCCACACGGCAACCGGTGCTTTTGAGGCGATTTCAGCCGCGATCTCTAGCACCCCATCGACCAAGGCCTGATGGTTGGGAAAGATCTTGTTGACGAACCCGGCCGCCAACGCCTCTTCGGCCGACCAACGACGTCCGGTGTAAGCGAGCTCTTTCACGATGCCCTCAGCGATGAGTTTTGGCATGCGTTGCAGGGTCCCGACGTCGGCGGTCATCCCGATGTTGACCTCGGCGATACTGAAGTAGGTCGTCTCATCGGCGTATCGCATGTCGGCCGCGCTCACCATGTCGATGCCACCACCGACGCACGCTCCCTGGATTGCGCACAGCACAGGCATCCGGGCTCGTTCAAAGGCGGTGAAGGAATCTTGGAGCTTCACGGCAGTCGATCGAAAACCTTCGTTGCGCCGGCTGCGATGCGACGACTTCTTCGATGGTCCGACGTCGCCGTTCGAGGCGAACACTTCGAGATCCATGCCGGAACTGAAATGTTTGCCTTCGGCCGATACCACCAGGGCACGGACCGTACCCGATGCCGAAAGTTCATCGACGATCATCGGCAGGTCCCGCCAGAACGACGGCACCATCGAATTGGCCTTCTCCGGTCGTGTCATCTTGAGGTGAGCGATCTTGTCTGTCACCTCGAGGTCGAAGCACTCGTATCCCATAGACCGACCCTAGCCAAGCGGTCAAGGTCAGGCCTCATCAGGCCTCATCAGGCCTGAGACGACACTCAGCGACGAAGCAGCGGCACCATCACGACGGCAACACCGACAAAAAACAGCACGCTGGCGACGAACGAAAGCACGTCATCATTTCGCCACGCCACCACGGCGAAGAGGGCACAGCCAACAAGCCACATCGAGTAGCCGGAGAGGTTGAGTATCCAGTCACGTCCACGCACGTCGACCACCCTAACTTCACTTCGCCCCCGGACATGTATCCCGAACGCTACGACAGCTCGAAGCCGGGATAGCCAGCCGCTGCCGTCTCCGCAAGCTTGGCCAGGTAGCCGTCGACCAGAGGGTAGTTGAGCAGCTGCCGAGGCTTCCCCGGAACGTTCGCTCCCATGTACCAAGAGTCGGCTTGGCCGAAAAGGGTGGCAGCGGCGATGGCGTCGCAATGCTCACTCCATGCCGCGTCGGCTTCGGGCGTCGACTCAAGGCGCGTGTAGCCCTCGTCGCGCATGTGGCGAAGCGTGTCGACCACCCACTCCCCCTGCAACTCCGCACAGGTCGGCCCGTTACAGAAGGCCGTGGGACTCTGAGGCCCGTAGAGGAACAGCAGATTGGGAAAGCCAGCGGCCGCAACCCCAAGATTGAGCTGCACCCGGTCGGCCCAGTACTCAGCGAAGGACATGCCGTTTCGGCCCTCGACGCCGAGTTGGCTCAACCCGCCGGTGTTGGCGTCGAAGCCGGTAGCCAACACGATCATGTCGAGCTCGAAGCTGCGATCAGCGGTTCGGACACCGACCGGTGTGACCTCCGAAATCGGATCAGCCTTGACATCGACGAGCGCCACGTTCGGCTGGTTGAAGACGTCGTAGTAGTCCTGCTCAAGCGAGGGCCGCTTGGTCCCAAAGGGGTAGGGAGGATCGGTGGGCGCCAGCAACTCGGCGACCGCAGGATCTTGAAGACGGGCTCTGGTCTTGTCGCGCCAGAAGTCATAGGACGTTCGATTGGCTTGCTCGTTGGTCAGGATGTCGTTGAACGTGGCCGCCCAGAAGTGAAAGCCACCCCTGGCCCAGGCTTGTTCGTAGACCCGGTTCCGTTCCGCTTCGTCGACGGACATAGCCGAGACGTTCAGCCTGATCAGGTCGGCGAAACTGCCGGGCGGCTCGTTGCGAACACGGAACATCTCGGCATAGCCGAGCTTGGCTTCATCCTGTTCCTCGACACTCATCGTTGCCTGCTGCATGGCCAAGGCCATCACCGGTGTGCGTTGGAAGACGGTTAGTTCCGCTGCGGTCTTCGCCGCCTCCTGAACCACCTGAACACCACTCGCTCCCGTGCCGATCACGCCAACCTTCAACCCATCGAAGGACTGGCCGCTTTGAGGCCAGCGGGCGGTGTGGTGACAGATACCCTCGAAGCGTTCCAAGCCAGGGAGGTCGGGCACGTAGGGCTTGGCCGCAAAGCCGGTGCAGACCAGCAGATGACGGGCCTCTGCGGTGACCCCCGAGCTGGTCTCGACACTCCACCGGTTGGCGGTCTCGTCGAAACGAGCATTCTCCACTCGCGTCTCGTAGTAGATGTCAGGAGCCAAGGCCAAGACATCGACGACGTGGTGGAAGTACCGTTGCAGTTCCGGCTGGCTGGGAAAGCGCTCGGTCCAGTACCAGTCACGCCAGATCTGCTCCATCGAGAACTCGTAGTTGGGCACGTGGGAATCGACCCGAGCCCCGGGATAGCAGTTCCAATACCAGACCCCGCCGGGACCAGCCCCAGCCTCAAAGACGGCAACGGAGAAACCTTCCTGCCGTAGGCGGTAGAGCTGGTACAGCCCGTTGAAGCCGGCGCCGACCACGGCAACATCGACCTGGCCAAGGTGCCCAGCCGGGTCCTTTCCGCTGGTCACCTGGCGCTCGGCGGTATTCGCTGCAGGAGCATGGTCGACCAGTAGACACCGTCTTTGAAACCGACCTCATCCTGAACGGCCTGGGTCGTGAAACCAACACGATGATGAAGCGCAACGCTCGCTTGATTGGGTAAAGCCACGATTGCATACTGGCGGTGCACGCCACGCCTGTCCAACTCACCGAGGAGGGCACGGTACAGGCTGCTTCCAAGCCCACGACCGGTGGCGTCGCCGTCGAGCACGATCGTCGTCTCTACCGACGAGTCGTAGGCCGCCTTCAGTCGGTATCGACTGGCCCACGACGCTCCGACAACATAACCATCCACCTCGCAGACCCATGCGATCCAGGGATAGCCGTCGTCGCCCAAACCCTCTTCATACAGCACCCACCACTGCCGACGCTGCTCCAGGCTCCACGGTTCGGTGTCGAACGACACGTGCGAATCAACGATGTACCGGTTGTAGATCTGCGTAATCCGGGGCAGATCGTCGGCCGTTGCCGGCCGATATCTCGCCACGCCAGGCGCCGGTACTGACATCACGACCGTGTGCTGTCGGTGGTTTCCGGCCCCGCTGCCCCATGGCGCACGTAGGTAGACGTGAGCTCGCGACGCACGAAGTCACCGAAGACCACCGGCTCGAACCGGGCGGGCCCAGATCCCAGAGGCTCGATGCTCGTCGACATATGCGGATCGTAGAAAAAGGCGCAGGAGTAACGCTCCTCATGTGGAGGACTCACGACCCGGTGAGGGGTAGCGACCAACCGTCCATTGCTCCAGCGGTGCATCATCGAGCCGGTGTTCATCACGAAAGCCCCCTCGAGTGGCTCTATGGCCACCCATTGTCCTTCCGGCGAACGGGCCTCAAGACCGCCAACACCATCCTGGGCCAGCATCGTGATGGCTCCGAAGTCTCGGTGAGGTGCTGAACCATAGAAGCCCTCCCCCGCCGTTCGCTTGCTCGGCGGGTAGTGCAGAAGCCGGAGCCAGGTCGTCGGGCGGTCGAAGGGTTCGGCCAGCGCATCGGCCGCGAAGCCGAGCCCGACCAGCATCAGGCCGACCAGGCGCCCGCAGAGTGCACCCATCGCCTGGTCGTACATGGTCAGGGCCGACCGAAACCCTGGCACGTCGGGCCACTGGTTCGCTCCGGCTAGGTACACGCCGTTGCGCACATCAGGATCATCCGCGCCGGCCTCGTTCATCATCATGAACGAGGCGCTCTGATTGGGCGTTGACACATCGGCCAGGGTCGAGGTTCGATCGGTCGACTCATCGATCGGGATGTAACCTCGGTGGTTGCTGTCGACGGCCACCGCCATTTTCGACTTCAACGGTTGAGCGTGGAACCGGTGGGAGGCGTCGAAGACAGCATCGACCAGGGCGGGATCGATCCCATGACCGATGATGTATCCGAAGCCGAGACCGCTATAGGTTTCGACGAGCTGGTCGGCGACGACGGCTTCGTCACCCGAAACGTCGATGACAGGCATCACCGGTCGAGCGCCGCCGCGGCCGGGCGGACCCAGCGATCGAATTCATCGAGGGCGTCATCGAGCTTGTCGATGAGCTCATCGACCTCCTCGTCGGAGGAATTGATTGGCGGTCCCACGAGGAGGTGATCGCCCTCATAGCCGCCGCGAGTTCGCCCTGGATAGAGGATCAAGCCTCGGTCATAACAGAGCTCGGCCAAAACAGTATTGGCATCGAGCTCGACAGGCAGGGGATCAAGCGACGACGGGTCAGCCACAAGTTCGAGCCCAAGCAAGGCACCCTTGCCTCGAACATGGCCAACGTTGTGATGCCGATCTCGCAGCTGTTCAAGCCCGTCCAGCAATCGATCGCCGATCGCTTCGGCTCGTCCACAAAGATCGTGCTCCACCACCTCGGCCAGAACAGCCCGGCCCGCGGCACAGGCCAATGGGTTGCCGGCATATGTGTGCCCGTGCACAAAGCCGCCCTCCTTGGCGATTGGTTCCAGAACACGATCGGACGTGATCATGGCACCCAAAGGCACGTAGCCAGCTCCTAGACCTTTCGAAACGGCGGCGACATCAGGTACGACACCCCAGTGTTCGGTAGCGAGATAGCGACCGCAGCGACCCAGCCCGGACATCACCTCGTCGGCGATGAGAAGCAAGCCGTGGCGATCGCAGATCCTCCGGATCTCGGGCAGGTAGGTTTCGGGTGGCACATTGGCCCCGGTCGACGCCCCACCGACGGGTTCCATCAGAAAGGCGAGCACGGTCTCCGGGCCCTGAGCCACAATCTCGTCCTCGAGCATCCGGGCATAGTGCAGGCCCCGGTCTTCGGCCGATAGCTCATCGTTGTCGAGATACGCCTGGGGGGCAGGAATCTTCGGCATGACCTGGATCATTGGAGCGAAGGGATCGAGCCGTTGTTGATGACCGGTCACGGCCAATGCCCCGAATGTTGCGCCATGATACGAAGGGGCCAGGGAGATCACCTTGGTTCGATCTTCCTGGCCCATGGCGATCGCCCATTGGCGTGCCACCTTGATGCAGGCCTCGACCGCCTCGGATCCGCCCGACACGAAGAAGACTCGTTCCAGCTCACCCGGCATGACGGCTGCCAGCTCATGAGCAAGAGCTTCGGTCGTTTCGTTCACAAAGTGCATGCGGTAGGCGAAGGTGGTCGTTTCCAACTGATCGCGCATGGCCTGAAGAACTCGAGGATGGGAATGACCGATGTTCACCGCCAGAGGGCCGGATGACCCGTCGAGAAATCGCCGCCCGTCCTTGGTATAAATCATGCTGCCAACGGCGCGGTCGATGGCCGGCCGCTTCACATCATTGAGGTAGAAAAGATGGGATTCGTCGCTGACTACCACGCCCACAAGGTAACACTCTCGCCCCACGATGGCGAAGAAGAGAAGGCCTTCAGACAAACCGGCCGAGAGGTCCGACCGTCGCCGCGATCGTTGGCATCGAGCCGACTATCGGCCGCATGAGCGGTGGCGTTGTCTCCAACCGCAACCACTCGGCCGTCTTCGACAGCGCTAGCTGCCGTGTTCGGCTAGTTGCTGGCTTCGAAGCTGCAGCATGTGCCACATGAGCGCAGAGTTTGAGCTCACCACTGGCTTACCGAGGATCCGTTGTGCCTCGTCGAGCACACCCGCCGTACGCAGGTTCGTACACGAAGCGAAGACGACGTCGCACTCTTCGTGACCAACATCAAGCATCGCTTTGAGCACGGACTCGTTGCTGATCCTGGCCACGTTTGGGTCCTCGGCTTCAAAGAATGAAGCCGACGACGTGACGCTGAAGCCATCGCCTTCGAGGTTGTCGATCATCGCCTGGGACACCTCGGGAACGTAGGGTGTCAGCAAGCCGATGCGGCGAGCATCAAGGTCATTGAGCCTGGCCTTGACGGCCGTAAGCGGATTTGTCACTGCGACGTTGGGAAGGGCTCGCCGAACCGCTGCTGCGACTTCCGCCTCGCCAATCACGGTCGCTCCCGACGTGCAGGCGTAGGCGACCGTTCCGATGTGGGCATGATGCGGAAACAGCTCGACGGCTCGAGGAATCTCCGCTTCCATGGCGCAAAGCGTCTCGGTCGTCACCTCGGTCGCGTTGGGGACACGACTGTGAAACAGCGCTACCCCTTCCGGCAGCCAGCCTCGGAACTCCTCTTCCAGCGTCTCGTCGGTCTGCAAGACCACAAGGCCTAGTGAAGAAAAGGGTTGATGGAAGACTGCACTGGTATAGGTGACGTGCTTCATAGGATCAAACTAGCCACAGAGCTCTAGCAGTGCCTTGCGAGCTCGTTCCTTGCCGACGTTGTAGGAGAGCCAGTCCGGTTGGTCGTTCAAAGAGCCGGGGCTGATGTAGCACAACTCCTCCTGAACGGTTGCCGCTAGCTCCGGTGAGAGCCGATCGAGGCCTTCGGCCATCTTGGCCGCCCCATCGCCGTGGAACTGGCTGTAACGCACATGCCAAGCCAAAACGTCCTGGTTTCGGTCGAGGTTGTTTTCGGCCACCAGCCGTTGCGGGTTGAACAGATTCAAACCGAACAGCATGACCACCCCGACCGCTGCGATCGCGGGGAACAACCAGGCCTGTGAGAGCCGGAAACCACGGAGCCGCAGTGCAAGCAAGCCAAAGGCAGCCGCTATCCATGCGGAGACGACAAAGGCGTAGAGACGGCGGGAGGTTAGTCCGCTGTCGTCGACGTAGAACGAGATTCGCATCACGGCTACGGCCACGATCATGAGGGTCAATCCCACCGTGACATAGCCGCCGACGCGGGCGTTGCGACTCGCCCCCGCATGGTTACGAGACAAGACCTGCAAGGTCATCACGACGCCGAGGGTGATTGCTGCTACCCAAATGAGCTGGAAGAAGCCTTGCCGTGCGAACTGTTTCTGATCGAGGCCGGCTCGGGCCAAGGCTTCATCGGCGCCACCGACGACGGTCAGCACCTGGGCCACGGCGAAGACACTGAACAGGGCCACGATGGCCCCCAGGATGACGCCAACCTCGACCGCGCCAAAGCGACCTTCGGTCAGGGGCCGGGTTTCGGAGTGCTCAAGAGTCGAGTAGCGGAGCAGGGCAGCCATGGCGACCGCGCCGATTGCGGCCAGAAACAGGTGGACGAAGATGCCACCTCCACCGAGATTGACCGAGGTGAAGAAGGAGCGGAAGACAACGTCGGCCGAAGCCAGAAGCAGGCCGAGGATCAAGACGATCGGGGCTGCAATGGCAACGCCGCGGACGGCTGCCTTGCTCGATGAGTCACCGGTTTCACCCCAGGTTCGATAGCGAGCCAAGGCCTCGGCCATGCCGACGAACGGGGTCACCACCAGCTGCTCAAAGAAGAGCACGCCCTCTTTCAGCACCGATCCTGGGCCTATGTCCCACAGCCGCTGGCGGGTACCGGTTGCTGCGCCGGCAGCGAGCAAGGAGAAGGCCACCACGAAATTGAACAAGGTCAGCAAGGGGTCGGTTCGCCAGGCAATAAATCCGCCGAATAGCACGGCCAGAGCCAGCAGAATCTTGGCCGATCGCGAGCGAACAAAGCCGGAGGCCAACAGTCCTACCGCCACCACCAGAACCAGTAGTGCGGTCGCCACGTTGTTCCACGGAGGCCGGCGGAGGGCCAGGTCGGCACAAACCGCGGCCGCGAGGACAGCAGCAACCCACACGGGCTTGAGCGGCGTCGGCGCTGGAGGTTCTTCGATTCGAAGCCGCTCAGCGGGCATGGGGACAGCTATCGCGTCTTCCGATGGCGCTGGCGGGATGGCTACCGCCACCTCGGCCGCTGGATCACTGTCGGCACCGGACTCGGGACCAGGATTCTCACTATCGCTCATTCGGGCACTCTCCTCTCCCGAAACAGTACTGCTGATACACAGCGCGAGAAAGGGCACTCCCCCCTGATTGGGCGAATCGACCCTAGGCCTTGGTCGGAGGGGCTAGAGCAGGTTTCCGTAGCGGTGCATGGTCCGACTGATGGCTTGTTCCCTCAGATAGTGAAGGAGTTCCACGCGCCCCTCGTCGGTGACCGGACCATCGGCGACATGAAGACCTAGCCGGTTCGCCACTGTGTGCAGTGCCTGCTCGGTGGTTCCAACCACCCGTACTCGGTCGACATCGAGCGATTCGAGCCTGGCCGCGAAGGCGCCAGCCGTTTCAGAAGATGCGTGAGATTCCACCAGCGCAACATCACAACGTTTTGCGGCTGCTCGCACCCTCTCGATCGCTTCGCCGGTGGCGTCGGACTCGACCCTCAACGCCACCCGACGAAGGGGGCGGTAGCGCAACACGTTCGCCTCGCAGAACAAACCGGTGGGGTCATGCTCTTGAGAAAATTCTGTGTTCCAAGCATCGGCGTCACTTCGCTGGGCCGCCTCGAGGTCGATCCCATCGACCGAATGCCAGGTGCCGAGTTGGGCCACATAGTTTGGACCACCCGCTTTGGCTCCTGGGCCGATAGCCGAACGCTTCCATCCGCCAAACGGCTGCCGCTGCACGATTGCGCCGGTGATGACGCGGTTGATGTAGACGTTGCCTACCTCGACCTTGTCCAACCAGCGGTCGACCTCGGCATCATCCAGACTGTGGATGCCACCGGTGAGTCCGAAGGAAACACCATTTTGCATCGTCAGCGCCTCGCCGAGATCGCTTGCGTGCATTACGCCGAGCACTGGCCCGAAGCACTCGGTCTGATGGAACCAGCTGCCAGCTCGCACACCAAGCTTTACGCCTGGCGTCCAGGTTCGCGGCCCGAGGCGTCGAGGTTCGACCAGCCACTCCTCTCCCGGCTCCAGCGTGCTCAACGCACGCAGCAGCTTGCCGTCCGGCTCGTGAATCGTTGGCCCAAGGTTGGTGCCCAGATCGGCGGCGTCGCCAACCTGAAGGCTGGCTACCGCATCGCTCAGCTGACGGCGAAAGCGTTCCGAGGTGTACACGTCGCCAACACAGATCGCGAGGCTCGCAGCCGAGCATTTCTGGCCAGCATGGCCGAAGGCCGAAGCGACGAGGTCGGCGACGGCCAAATCGATGTCGGCGTTCGGTGTGATCACGAGGGCGTTCTTGCCCGACGTCTCAGCGAAGATTCGAAGATCGGGCTTCCATGATCGAAACAGTTCGGCGGTTTCGTAGGCCCCGGTAAGAATAATGCCATCGACACCCTGGTGGGTTATCAGATGGCGACCGGTGTCGTTGTCGGGTACTCGCAGAAACTGGACGACATCCCGCGGCACGCCAGCGGCCCAGCAGCATTCGGCAACGATCTCCGCACACCGGGGGGTCTCAGGCGGTGGTTTCAGAATGGCGGCGTTGCCCGCCGCTATCGAGCCCATCACACCTCCGGTGCAAATGGCGACAGGGAAGTTCCAGGGGGGCACGATGGCCATCACACCGAGCGGCTCGAAGCGGACCGTCTCGTGGCCTTCAAGCCGTTCGGCCTGGCGGCCGTAGTAGCGAGCGAAGTCGATCGCTTCGGACACCTCAGGATCGGCTTGCTCGAACGTCTTGGATGCCTCGTAAACCATGGCCGAGATCAGGTCTCCGCGCCGGCGGTTCAACTCGTCGCCAACGGCGTGCAGAATCTTCGCCCGGTCGGCGACTGAACGGGCCGCCCAGGCGGCCTGGCCGGCGCGGGCGTTGGTCACGACACTGTCCACGGTGTCCATGTCGTCGACCATGGCGGACCGGGGCGGTGTTTCTCCAACGGCCACGACCTCGGCGGCCCATTGACGGTTGGCTGGGATCGAAGGGTCGGTGTCGGGTTCGTTGACGAAGCGATCGGTTTGGCCTGGCCCATCGTCGGGCTGTTGATCATCGTGGACGAGTCGATTCTGAACTCTTCGAGGACCGAACTCCCCCGCCCACCGCTCCTCAACCGCTACACCAAACTTGGCCGCCTCGGCCTTGAAGGCAAGGTCGCCGGGCCGCATGGCAAAGAGGTGACGGATGAAGTTCTCGTCCGCCGCGTTCTCCTCCAACCGTCGGAACAGGTAGCTGATAGCCACATCAAAGTCGGTCTCAGCAACCGCCGGCGAGTACAACAACAACTCACCGGTCGCGGCCTTGGTGACACGAGCCTGCGCCGGCGCCATGCCCTGCAACATCTCGAACGAGACCCGTTCGGCGACCTTGCGTTGTTCGCTGAGCAGGTGAGCCCAAGCCACGTCGAAGAGGTTGTGAGAGGCAACACCAATACGGACCGAGCCCAACCGGTCAGGCGTCATCACCCAGTCGAGACACCGCTTGTAGTTCGCATCGGTTGCGGCCTTTGATGTGTACGGCGCTTGAGGCCAGCCAGCGATAGCGGCCTCGACCTTCTCCATGGCAAGGTTGGCTCCCTTCACCAGCCTCACCTTGATGACACCCCCGGAATACCCGTCGACCTGGCGGTCGCCGCGCTCGTTCGCCCACGCCACCAACTGCTGGAGTGCCTCCAGCGAGTCGGGTAGATAAGCCTGGATGACGATGCCAGCATCGACTCGATGAAATTCGGGCTCGTCGAGCAGGGCCATGAAGGCTGTCATGGTCAACTCCAGGTCGTGGTACTCCTCCATGTCTAGGTTGATGAAGGTGCGAGGCGAGGTTGCCGCCGCCTTTCTGAACAAGGGGCGGAGGCGATCGATGACCCGTTGCACCGACGTGGCGTAGTCCCAATAGTTGAGCTGCGACACCACGGCCGATGTCTTTACCGACACATAGTCGACGTCGGGCTGGTCGAGCAGTGTCATTGCTTCGCGGTGCCTTCGATCGGCCTCGGCCTCCCCCAACACCGCTTCACCCAGCAGGTTGACGTTGAGTCCGAAACCCTCGCCGCGCCGCGACGAGAGGTAGCGACCCATCGCTTCCTGCTCGGCGTCGATGACGAGGTGTTTCACCATGCCGCGCATTCGCCGGACAGCCAGCGGGATGACGATTCCCGGCAAGACCGGGGCCAGGCGGGCACCAGCCCGAAGCAACATCTTGTCGGCGGCAGACAGAAAGTCGGGCAAGGGGCTTTCTTCGACGAGCGAGACGAGCTGATGAGCTGCCGTCGACGAATCCTCTGGCCGGATGACGCGATCGACGAAACCCATGGCGAACTTGACGCCGGCAGCGTCTGCAACCACGCCCTGGAGCTGAAGATTCTGGCGCCGCTCCGCACGGGTAACTGCCGCCTCGGCTTCGTCCAACCAGACGGCGACGAGAGCCGATGCCTCGTCGACCAGAAGCCGATCGGATCCGTAGGGCAGCTCGTTCTGTTCGGGTTCGGACATCGCCATGGAGCTCGCAGTCATAGGTCAAGGCTGTCATGGCCCCAGCTTGCGGTATTGCACGATTCGGCCGGTTACACCGTCAGATCAGGCCAAACTGGGGCGGCTACAGGTGCTGATACCATCGGCTGATAGTGGCCGAATCCAAGCAAGCGGCGATGCAGAGCCCCCAGCCGACGGGCCTGTTCGCCTGCCAGCGGGAACTCCTTGAGCTGTTCGAGGTCCTCGTCGACGTCATCTTCTGCGCCAAAGACCGCGAGGGACGGTATGTGGCGGTGAACCAGGCCTTCGTGCGCCGCACCGAGAGAAGTTCGAAGCGGGAGGTCGTCGGTGCTCGCGCCTCGGACCTCTTCGACCCCCTCCTCGCCGAGCGCTACGAGGAGCAGGATGCCCAGGTCTTCTCCAGTGGCGAGCCTCTACGAGACCAGCTCGAACTGATCCGCCGCGTCGATGGCTCGCTCGGCTGGTACCTCACCTTCAAACAACCGGTCGGCGCCGATGGGCTGGTCAGCATCAGCCGCGACCTGGGAACACCAAGCCGCCAGGCGGTGGCCATGGAGTCGCTGAATCAGCTGATCGACTTCATGCATGAGAACATGGCCGACACAATCCGGCTGGCCGAGATGGCCAAGGTGGCTGGGTGTACCGAGTCACAACTCGACCGCCGAGTTCGCAAGGTGTTCGGCATGTCACCAACCCAGCTATTGTTGCGGACCAGGGTTGAACAGGCCGCTCATTTGCTGACCGAGACAGATCACCCGTTGGCCGAGATCGCTCTTACCGTCGGGTTCTATGACCAGGCCGACTTCACTCGGCGTTTCGCTCGGCTGACCAACGCAACACCGGCCCGATTCAGGACGCAATCCCGCCTACATAGCGATCAACGTCGCGGCGGTTAGGACAGGAGAAGCAATGGCCTTGGAGATAGTTGGCGCCGGTTTCGGCCGAACGGGCACCATGTCGTTGAAGGCAGCTCTTGAGCAGCTGGGCTACCACAAGTGCTACCACATGATGGAAGTCGAGCCGCAGCATCTTGAGGTCTGGCGAGACGCTCAGGCCGGGCGGCCTGTGGAATGGGATGCTCTTTTCGACGGCTACAAGGCTTCGGTCGACTGGCCATCTTGCAACTCGTGGCACGAGCTGATGACGTACTACCCACAGGCGAAGGTTATTCTGACAACCCGCGATCCACAACAGTGGTATCGCAGCGTGATGAAAACGATCTATCCGAGTTCCACCTACGGTCTGACCTCAGAGGACCCCAAACGCCGAGCCGGCTCCGAATGGGGCAGAGACATTATCTGGGACGGGGTATTCGACGGCCGCCTCGACGATGACGCCCATGTGATCGATGTGTTTAATCGCCACAACGAGAACGTTAGACAGACCGTGCCTGCCGATCGCCTCCTCGAGTATCAACCGGGCGACGGGTGGGAACCCCTCTGCGCCTTCCTCGGCTGCGAGGTTCCCGAAAGCTCATACCCGCGGACGAACAGCACCGAAGACTTTCTGGCCCGTTGGAGTGAGCGAACCGGCGTGGATGCCGACGAGTTGGCTACCTGACCGTTCGCCTAGCGTCGACCGGCAACGGGCTACGCCCAAGCGGTAGGCACACGGCCAGGCGGCCGCCGGGAGGGGCTTCGATCTCGATCGTGCCGCCGTGAGACTCGACAAGGCCCTTAGCGATGGCGAGACCGAGTCCGGTTCCTCCCGAGGCGCGGCTCCGGCTCGAGTCGGCGCGGGCAAAACGTTCGAAAGCGTGGGCCACGAAATCGTCGGGGAATCCCGGACCCTCGTCGACCACCCTGACCACGGCGCGGTCGCCAGGATCGACCGACCACATCACCGAGACACGCACCGTCGACCCGTCGGGCGAGTGGCGGATGGCATTGTCGAGGAGGTTGCGCAACACCCGACCGAGCGCCGCGGCGTTGCCGACAACAGGAACAGCATGGCTCGATGCAAGTTTGATCGACACACCACGCTTCTGGGCCAAAGGGGCCATTGCTTCAGCGGTTTCGTCAACCAGCTCGGCCAAGTCGACCGGGTCGAAGCCCATGTTGAGCAGGCCTGAATCCAGTTGGGAGAGCAGGAAGAGGTCGTCGACGAGAAGGCTTAGGGTCTCCAGATCCCGGGTGATCGAGCGAAGGTAGCGGGCAGGGTCGGGGGCGACGCCATCCACCAAGGCCTCGACCGCAGCCCGAATGGCGCTGATCGGTGTTCGTAGGTCGTGGCTAATACTGGAGATCAGAACCCGCCGCTCAGCGTCGACAGCGGCGCGCTGGCGTTCCACGGCCATGCGTTTCGACTCCACCAGCTCAAGCTGCTGGCCCAGATCGTCGACGGCGGCCGCTACCGATCCAAGCTCATCGAAACGTCCAAGTCCTCGCCCAAGAACGGATGCCTCCATCGACTCGCCTTGTTGAAGGTGCCGCACCGCCACCTCGATCTTGTCGACATCGGCCCGCAGCGAACCGGTGGCGACGACGACGAGTATCACCACGAACGGCAAGGCCATTCCCAACACGGCGAGCACGCCGTTTAGTGTTCCGGAATCGAGCACCATGAATCGGGCCAGGGCGACGGCGGCAACAGCGGCGATCGCCAACGAGACAAAGGTGATCACCAAAACCTGGGTCCGGAGAGAACCCAGCAGACGGGCGTAGCGGCGTAGCGCAAACGCGACAACGAGGGTGTCGGCGCCGACCACCAGGGCTCCCGTCGCCAACATCGACAGTTTCATAGCCCGACGTTCACTGGCGCTGCGTCCACCAACGCTACGGTCAGTAGAGCGAAGCTCATGGCTCGAAGCGGTAGCCAACACCGCGAGCTGTCCGAACCCACCGGGGTGAGCTGGGGTTGGTCTCAATCTTTTGGCGCAGCCGTCCAACATGGACGGTGACGGTGGCCGGGTCCTGGAAATCGGGTGAAGATTCCCACACGAGGTCGAGCAACTGGCGGCGACTGAAGACGCGGCGAGGCTCGCTGGCCAAGGTGAGGAGAAGTTCGAACTCCTTCGGTGTGAGTTCCACTGTCGCCCCGTCGACGAAGACATCGCGAGAAACGGGGTCGATGCTCAGTCCTTCGTAGTCGAGTCTCTCCGGCTGGTCGGAGCCAACGATGCTGGATCGACGAAGAACCGACCGGACGCGAGCTGCCAGTTCGCGAGGCGAAAATGGCTTGATGACATAGTCGTCGGCACCGATTTCGAGGCCAACGATGCGGTCAACCTCATCAGCCCTGGCCGTGAGCATGATGACGGGGATATCCCATTGCGATCGGATGTGGCGCAACAACTCGAAGCCGTCGAGTCCCGGCAGCATCACATCGAGCACAACAAGATCGGGCCTGCTGGCCGAAAGCCACTCGAGGGCATCCGCACCATCCGCCAACTCGATCACACGAAAATTGTCTCGTTCAAGGTAGCGGGCTACAACTTCACGCACCATCGGCTCATCATCGACAATAAGCACGGTCCCGCTGGTGGCACCGGTCGTCGGGCCGGGGTCTGGCACCTGGTTCACAGCCTTAGGGTAACCCAGCGGTTGCGTTGAACGGATACCGCATGGGAGGACGGGGACGTAATCGATTGGATGGGTGCAGCGGGCGAGCGGTGGGGCGCCTATGATGCCCACCACACCCATACCAGTTCCGGTTGACCGGGCTCGTCGTTACTTGACCGGCAAGAGGGGGCACGAGAAGTAGGTGCCAGCCTCGACCGCGCTGAGCAGTCCAGCCTCGATGTACATGTCGACATCGGCCTTGCTGGTCAGCTCGACGGCAGCTGAGGGATCGCTCCACGTCACTTCGACAACAGCCCAACGGCCGCCGTTGTACCCACGGCCGGGTGCCGCCTCGGCCACAGGACGCTGGCCTTCTACGCCGTTGGTGGCCACATAGAGATCATCAAACGAGTGGCGGTTCCTGGCATTTGGTGCGGGCAGCGCACCATTGAGGTTGGTGCCATAAAGCGCGCCATCAGCGTAGAGGGCGCCTTCGAAGATCGCCGGTCGGCTGGCCTGGTCTCCATTAGATTCAGCCGAGGCTGGCGCTACGGCGAATAGCGATGCGACAGCAAAGGCCGTTGAGACAACAACGGCGCGGGTTCGAGACTTCATAGGAGAACTCCTTTTGAGGAGGGTACAAAAAGAGTTTCGTTGAGCCACCTATCGGTGGCTCAACGAATCACGAACAATTCTCGAAACTTTCCTTGCGGCCCAGATCGGGCCGCTACCCACCTAACTTCCGGTGAAGGTCGCTCCGGCCTGGTTGTAGGTGTTGGCTATGCCGGCGCTCACATCGGCCTGCCGATTCTTGACCTCTGAACGGGCCACCACATGATGATGAACCTCGTCGGGCCCGTCGGCCAGGCGCAACGTTCGCTGGCTGTGCCACATGTCGGCGAGAGGGAACCACTGGCTGATACCGGCTGCTCCGTGCATCTGGATGGCCTCGTCGATGATGTCACAGCACTTCTCCGGCACCATTGCCTTGACCGCCGATACCCAGACACGGGCCTCCGCGTTGCCGAGGGTGTCCATCGCTTTCGCGGCCCGCAGAACCATCAGGCGCATAGCCTCGACCTCGATACGGGATCGAGAAACGACCTCCATATTCTTGCCGAGGTTGATCAGCTTCTTGCCGAACCCCTCGCGCTCCAAGCCGCGATCGACCATCATCTCGATCGCCTTCTCGGCCGCACCGATTGAACGCATGCAGTGGTGGATACGGCCAGGACCAAGACGCAACTGGGAGATTTCGAAGCCGCGGCCTTCACCCCACAGAATGTTGTCTTTCGGCACGCGAGCATCGTTGAAGCGAATATGCATGTGGCCGTGAGGAGCATCGTCCTGACCGAACACGTGCATCGGGCCGAGGATCTCGACTCCGGGATTATCGACCGGAATGAGGATCTGAGATTGCTGCTTGTAGGTGTCGGCGTCCGGGTTGGTGCGGACCATGGTGATCATGATCTTGCAGCGGGGATCACCAGCTCCCGAGATGTAGAACTTCTCGCCATTCACGACCCACTCTTCACCGTCGAGGTAGGCGTTGGTCTGGATCTGCTTGGCGTCAGAGCTCATGATGCCGGGCTCGGTCATGGCGTAGGCCGAGCGGATCTTGCCTTCGAGGAGCGGTTCGAGCCATTGGGCCTTTTGTTCCGGTGTACCGACCCGCTCGAGAACCTCCATGTTGCCGGTGTCGGGGGCCGAACAGTTCAGGCATTCCGAGGCGAGCCGGTTCTTGCCCAACTCGTTGGCGATGTAGGCGTAGTCGAGGTTGCTCAGACCTTCGCCGGTATCTGCGTCGGGAAGAAAGAAGTTCCAGAGGCCCTGAGCCCGAGCCTTGGCCTTGGCGTCGGCCAACAACTCAAGCTGTCCTTCACCCCAGCTCCAACGATCGACACGACCTTCGCCGAGCCGATGGAATTCTTCGGTGATGGGATCGACCTCTTCACGAATGAATGTGATCACCGCCTCATACAGCGGGCGCACGCCTTCAGACATGCGCAGGTCTAGGTCATCCATGCTGGCACTCTTGAGTGCTCCACCTACCATCGAAATTCCTTCCTTTAGGCGGCTGGATCCCGGGCGATCCTGCTCGCTAGTCTCTCGTCGCAGCGATCTCGTGCTCCGGCATACTCGGTCGATCTTAGACCAGGGCCGAGAGCTGTACCCATTCCGCCCAACCCGAGGTCTAAAGCTCCTAGCCTGGCATCGATGAGCCACTCTTTCGACGCACAAGAACCTGCTAGAGGGCCGATCTCGAGCCAGGAGGTTGTGGCGTTACGAGCGGCCACACCCGGCTGCGAGAACCGCCTCCATCTCAACAATGCAGGATCCTCACTCATGTCACAGGGCGTGCTAACCGCCCAGGTCGACTACCTCACGCTCGAGGCCCAGATCGGTGGCTATGAGGCCGCTGCGCAGCGAGCTGATCAGATCGAGAAGGTCTACGCTTCGTGTGCAAACCTCATCGGAGCTAAGCCCCATCAGGTAGCCCAGGTAGAGAATGCGACCGCGGCCTGGAATCAAGCATTCCACTCCCTTCGGCTGAGCGAAGGCGACCAGATCATCACCTCGGAGGCCGACTACGGCGCCAACTTCATCGCCTATCTCCAGGCCGCCCGCTTCAACGGTGTTGAGACGGTGATTGTGCCCAGCGATGACACCGGCGCGGTGGATGTGAACGCCCTCGAAAACCTGATCGACGAACGAACCAAACTGATCTCGATTACCCACGCCCCAACGAATGGCGGCCTCGTGAACCCGGCCGAAGAGATCGGCGAGGTCGCTCGTAGCGCTGCGATCCCCTACCTCCTCGATGCCTGCCAGACCGTCGGCCAGCTGCCGCTCGATGTTGAACGCATCGGCTGCGACTTTCTCTCCGCTACCGGCCGCAAGTATTTGCGAGGTCCGCGCGGAACCGGCTTTCTCTATGCCAGCGACGAGATCCTGGAACGGGTTGAGCCAGCCTTTCTCGACCACCACGGCGCCAACTGGACCGCGGTCGACGCCTACGAGGTTCGTCCCGACGCCAGGCGTTTCGAAAATTGGGAGTTCAACTATGGGGCCCTCGTCGGCCTTGGTGTCGCCGCCGACGAGGCCCTCGCCATCGGGCTCGATCGCATCGAGCAGAGGGTCAACGATCTCGCCGAAGGTCTCCGGTCACGGCTCCGAGCCCTCGACCTTGAGGTGTATGACCTCGGCCAGCGCCGATGCGGACTCGTCACCACCTCGGTTCCCGGGGTCGAGGCTGTCGAGGTGAAGCGACGATTGGCTGAAGACCACATCAACATTTCAACCTCGTCGCCGGCGTCGACGCTGATCGATGCTAGCCGTCGAGGGCTCCCGACACTGCTGCGACTTTCGGTTCACTACTACAACACCGAGGCCGAACTCGACCGGGTCGCCGACCGACTCGCCGCCCACTACGACCTTTCCTGACCGGTGACGGGCGTCAGGATCGAGCAACGGCCCTGGTAGCCGAACGCCGACGAGCCCGTTCCGAGAGGAGGGTGGCAATGATCAGGCCCGCTCCGAAGACAATCGATTCGTTGTCGATGACGCCGAGCACGTCGTTGATCGTGGGCACCGCAACGAGCGCACCAACACCGACCAGCGCTCCGGCCAGGGTGCCGAGACCGCCTAGCACCGCGGCCGCGTAGAGCCGTAGCGACAGAAAAACATCGAACTGGGTGTGGCTGACGTAGGGAAACAGGATCGCCTGCAAAGCTCCAGCGGTTCCCGCCATGGCGGCCGACACGGCCAAGACACCGGTTTTCGTCATCGCCACCGGCACACCGAACAGGGCGGCCACCGTTTCATCATCCCGAATCGCCTGGAGAGCTCGGCCCATCCTGCTCCGGACCAGGTTTCGGGCCAGACCGAACCAGATGGCGACTACCAGGATGCAGACCCCGTAGCGCCAGATGTGCGCCTGGTCCTCGATGCCCAACCATGACGGCGGGAGAAAATCGGTCTCGACCGGGCGACCCGAAACGCCGCCGGTTACCGAACCGAGCTGACGCGCGATCGGGGGAAAGGCCAGGGCCATGCCGAACGTGATCA
The DNA here is from genome assembly GCA_937922045.1 of uncultured Acidimicrobiales bacterium. Classification (GTDB taxonomy): domain Bacteria; phylum Actinomycetota; class Acidimicrobiia; order Acidimicrobiales; family SZUA-35; genus JAHELU01. The sequence goes on from CAKZXA010000004.1 coordinate 85,964, forward strand.
AGGCGAGGTATAACCCTCGCACCCTCAGAGCGGGCAACCCGATCACCACGCCGACCGCTCCGGTGAACGCGCTCGCCGCCAGCAACGCCACCCAAATCGGAAGCCTAAGGTCGAGCAGGTTGGCCATGGTGAATGCGCCAATCCCAACAAACACGCCGTGGCCGAGCGAGACGAGCCCGGTATAGCCGGTCAAGAGGTTTACCCCGAGAACGGCCAACACCAAGACCAACAGGCGAGAAAGACGATTGAGCTGCAGCGGCGTGCTCAGCAAGGGCGCAACAGCCAGGCCGAAGACGGTGACGGCCAGGAAGACGCGACGGAGGCCGGTCATACCCGTTCCACCGGAACCGTGCCGAACAATCCATGAGGCCGAAAAAGCAGCACGAGCACCATGGCCACAAGGGGCGGCAACAGACTGAGCTCGGACGGAACACCGAGATAGCCGGGCACCAGACTCTGTGATAGCCCGACGATCAGACCGCCGAAGATAGCACCGCGTGGGCTGTCGAGGCCACCAATGGTGGCGGCGGCCAGGGCGTAGATCAGCATCTTCATCATGGTCAACGGCTCCAGCACGATGGCGCCGCCGACGAGGGAGGCAGCCAATGCGCCGATCCCGGCCGCTATACCCCAGCCCAGCATGAGGCTGCGTCGCACCCGCACGCCGACGAGTTCGGCGGAGTCTCGGTTGGAGGTGATGGCGCGGAAGGCCAGACCGGTTTTGGTATAGCGAAGCAGCACGCCGAGGGCGACGATCACAACGAGCAGCACCGCCCATACACCGAGCGTGGTATAGCGCAGTCGGGCACCAGCGATCAGGAAGTGGTCATTCATCCCCGATGGGAACGGACTCGGGAACGACCGGCCGAACGGACCCCAGATCTGGAGGACCAGCCCGTTGAGCAATACGAGCAGGCCGATGGTCACATTCACCTGGGCCAGCGGTGATCCGTCGCCCAGTGGGCGCATCAACAGTTCCTCCACCAGAGCACCGAGCGCGAACCCGACTAACACCGCACCGGTGATAGCTAGCCACGTCGGCCAGGGGTGCCCGGGCAGGAGCGAGCCGATCGACTGGGTACCAGCGATGCCGCTGTCGCTTGAGGAAAGAAACACCAGGGCGATATAGCCACACATCATGGCCATCTCGCCTTGGGCGAAGTTCAGAAGCCCCGTAGCTCGAAAGATCATCACGAGAGCGACGGCCAACGAGGCGTAAATCGCACCATTAAACATGCCGTCGAAACAGCGTTGAACGAAGAGTTCCATGAACCGGGTTATCTCAGATCCTGCGTCGAAAACAGACCGTGGGTGCCGACAGTTCGGAAACTGCCGACACCCACGGACCTACGAATTACTGTTTACAAGTAGCTACTACTAGCAGCCTTCGCCGGCTACCCAGGCGCAGTTGGTTGACTGACCGTTGAGGTCGATCACGCCACCCTGCTGGACCCAGGTTTGGCTGGCAGCATCGAACTTCGACACATCGGAGCCTTCCACCAGGTAAGCATCCTCGGCGCCATTGGCCGAGAAATCGATGCCCTCGAGCAGGGCGGGGTGGTTCACGTCGAGCGAACGCACGGCCAGCATGAGGTTGGTTCGGGTGAGTCCACCATCGAGCTCAGCGGCGATGCGCAGCGCTTCAACCTGTGACCAACCGAACTGGCCAACGCCAGAACCAACCAACGAGTTGTTGGAATCGAGGCCAGCGTCGTCGATCAGCTGGTTCATCCAGCTGATGTAAACATCGTCAACGTACTGCGGATCGGTGTTGTCTTTCCAACCGCCACCGATGATGTACCAGCCTTCAGCTGCGTCCTCGGCCGGAGCCATGTAGGACGAAACGGCCTTACATACCGATGGGGTGAAGACAGCCTTGGCGTTGGTGGTAATACCAGCGCGGGCTGCCTCTTGAATGGCGAGCAGGCAAGGGTTACCAGCAGTCATCGAGATGAAGACGTCGGCGTTCTCGGCGGCCAGCGTGGTGACCTCATTGGTCAGCGTGGCTGCGGCCGGATCGTGACGAACGAACTCGACCTTTTCAATAACGTCGGACGCTTCGACGAAACGGTCAAAGCCCTGCTCGTAAGCGAGGCCGAAGTCGTTGTCCATCACCAGGGCGGCGACCGTAATCGGGGCGTCGCCGGAAAGGTTCTGTTCAATCCAGGAACCCCACAGCAGTGCCTCAGCGGCGTAGGACAGCTGAAGGCCAGTCGTCCAAGGGTTGTTGTCCGGGTCGCCCCAGGCCTGGTGGCCTGTCTGGACCATTGGCTGAGGAACGCACAGCTCGTTCAGCTTGGGCTGAACCGAGAATGTGTTAGGCGAACCAAGCGTGGTGATGTAAAACGGATCCTCGGTCTGCAGGAGCTCGTCGACGAGTTCCTGCGTCTTGGTAGCAACGTACTCGTCGTCCTTGGCAAGCAGTTCGATCTGAAGGCCATCGGGGCCGATGCCACCGTTCTCGTTCACGTAGTCGAAGTAGGCACCCATACCGAAGGTGATGTTGCCGTAAGCGGCTAGCGAGCCCGACTGAGCGATGGTATGACCGATCTTGACCGTGCCGTCGACGACGCCGCCGGTGTCGGACCAATCGCTTGGGCAGTTGTTGAGGTCGATCTCCATGCCGGCTGGGCCGGTGAGGATGTTGGTGTCAGGATCGACACCGTAGCCGTTGGCCTTGATATCGGCCACGATCTCGGCTCGACGTGCTGCCCACTCAGCTTCGAGGTCTTCGATGCTGGCAGCACCGGAAGCTTCTTCAGCTTCGCCTTCAGCCGCTTCTTCCATGGCTTCGGCCGTAGCGTCGTCGTCTGCCGCTCCACCGACTTCTTCCTCGGCCTCGGTTGATGACTCTTCTTCGGTGGAGTCGGCCGCTTCGGTCGACGCCTCGTCTTCAGTTGATGAGCCGCCGCAGGCTGCCGCGATGAGGCTGAGCCCCGCGAGCAGCGCCACCAGGCGCAATAGTCGTTTACTCATTTAAGAGCCTCCCAGTTGATTTTGGTTCGAAACTCCACCCTGCGTGGAGTAGCGATTGGTTGCTTCATAGCGAATGGTGGTTCATAGAGAACATTAGTCATATTCTGCGGCCGATCTCGATCACCTAGCGACTGGCCTCAGCCACGACAGCGGTGGCCGAATCCGAATCTGAAATCGACTCGGCTCCGTCGGGCAGAGCCGGCGGCGTCGGGGTGACCTGGAACAGCTTGTTCTTAATCTTTGTCACAAAGCCGGCGATACCCCGAGGGGCAAAGAACACCACGATAATAAGAATCGAGCCGAAGATTGCCTGAGCCAGCGGACCAGCACCGTCGATCGTGTAGAAACCGAGCGGGATCTGTAGGCCCTTAACAAACTCCTTCACAAACACCACGACAAGGGCGCCGTAGATAGGCCCAGACAGCGACGCAACACCGCCCACCACGAGGGCCACCAGCAGGTCGACCATCAAGACGAAGGTGTAATCCTGTTCGGCAACAAATCCGGTGTTCATGGCCCACATCGAGCCAGCGAGACCACCGAGCGCAGCGCTGATACCGAAGTTCAGCACCTTGGTTCGTCGCAGATTGACACCGCTGACGGCGGCACCTGTCTCGTTGTCACGGATAGCCACGATCGCTCGACCGGGACGACTCTTGAGCAGATTGGCCACCCCAAGAAACGCCAAGACGGCGAGGAACAGGATCGGGAAGTAGCGGAAGCGCGCTGGGTCTTCGGTGCTGAAACCAAGGTCCTGCGCCCACTGCGGAGGCATGAACTTCGGCTGCACGTTCTTACCGTTGACGCCACCGGTTCGTTCGGCGATCCCCCACAGTTCAAGTTTGGCCAAGCCAGGGAAAGCGGCGGCAAAGGCCACCGTCGCCATGGCTAGATACAGCCCCTTGATCCGTAGAGCCGGGATACCCAGCAGCAAGCCACAGACAAACGCACCGATCATGGCGAACGGAATCGTGAAGTAGTAGCTCATGCCTTCGTCAGCGACCAAGCTGGCGGTGATGAAGGCGCCGATAGCGATGAACGCACTCTGACAGAGAGCGAGCAAGCCTGCGTAGCCAACGACCAGGTTGAGGCCGAGAACGGCAACAGCCATCAGGATGGCACGGTTAGTTCGGCCAACCAGCCACTCCGGAAGCACAAATGGAATGACAAAGAGCACGAACGCCAGCAGACCGAAACCGACCAATTTCGTCAGTCGATGCTGCGAGCTTCCCTGTTGAACACGGATTGGAAACATTGTGGCGTCCTCCTAGACCCGCTCGACCCGTTTGGTTCCGAACAGCCCGGAGGGGCGGAACCAAAGAGTACCCAGCAGCAACAACAGTGGCGGAATGAGCGGTGTCGCCCGGAAATCCTTAAAGGCGTCGATGTCGGTAAGAAAACCGAGACCGACGCTATTGATCAGGCCGACAGCAAGACCGCCGATGGCGGCGCCCAGAACGCTATCGAGGCCACCGAAAGCAGCTGCGGCCAGAGCGTAGACAAGGACAAAGGCCATCATCTGCGGCTGCAGCGTGATACGGGGGGCCACCAGGATGGCGCCGAGCGTTCCAAAGGCACAGGCCAAGGCCCAACCGAAGCTGAGTACACGTCCGACACGGATGCCGACAAGTCGCGAGGACTCCGAGTTGGAGGAGACCGCTCGAAACGCCAAGCCCATCTTTGTCTTGTTCAGGATCACATAAATGACGCTGAGCATGAGCAAGAGGCTGAGCGTGATACCGACCGCATCGTAGAAGAGGTTGGCACCACCGATCGTCCACTTGTCATCGAAGTTGTTCGGGAACAGGCTCGGCATGATCCGCGGCTGGTAGTTCCAAATCTGGCCAGCCAAGGCATTCACGATATAGAAGACCCCGAGCGTGATCAGCACGACCGGTAAGTGGTCGTCTGGGTCGAACGATCGCAGAAGCGCTCGCTCGATGCCCATGCCGAGAAGGGCCGAGAGGGCCATAGCGAAGATGATGGCGAGCACCATCGGCAGCTGTAGCGCCTGTACGGCAAAGACATAGGCGAAGAAGGCACCGATCATCGCCAACTCGCCTTGGGCGAAGTTGATGAGCGTGGTTGCCTTGAAGATCAGCACCATGGCCACCGCTACGGTGGCGTACACGGCACCGGTCGAGACACCGTCAAAGATGCGCTGAAGTAAGAGTGTTGATGTACTCATTGGGCTCCTCCTAGCTCACGCAGGCTTGGGTTGATGGCCGACAGAAAAAGAGACGGCCCGGACAGCGGAATTGGGTTCGTATCACGCACCGAGGTAAGCCTCCTGAACGGCGGGGTCATTCTTGAGCTTCTCGGCATCGCCAGCCAGCGCGATTTCGCCAGCCTCAAGCACATAGCCACGGTCGGCGATGTTGAGTGCCAAGTTGGCGTTCTGCTCGACGATGAGCATGGTCACGCCCTCCTCTGAGTTGAGGCGAGAGAAGGTATCGAAGAGATTCTCGATGATGATGGGGGCCAAGCCGAGCGACGGCTCGTCGAGCAGCAACAACTTGGGCCGTGACATCAAGGCTCGAGAGACGGCGAGCATCTGCTGCTCACCACCGGAGAGAGAACCAGCGGTTTGATTGCGGCGCTCCTTGAGCACCGGGAACATGTCGAACCAGCGGGTGATGTCTTCTTCGATGGCCTTGCGATCCTTGCGGACGTAGGCACCGATCATCAGGTTGTCATAGGTCGACAACTCAGGGAACGTTCCCCGACCCTGTGGCACATGGGCCAGGCCACGGGCGACGATCGAACCGGTATCGGCGTTCGATACGTCGACGCCGTCGACTTCAATCGTGCCCGACGAATCGACGATAGGCATATTGCAGATCGAGCGAAGCGTTGTCGTCTTGCCGGAGCCATTGGCGCCGAGCACCACGACGACTTCGCCTTCACCCACTTCGAAGTTAAGGCCGCGCAGCACATCGATCTGGCCGTAACTCGCCTCCAAGTTCGAGACTCGCAATGTTGGTGTCGTCATGCTGCTTGACCTCCGAGATAGGCGGCGATCACGTCGGGGTTATTGCGGACGATGCCTGGATCGCCTTCGGCGATCTTCTTGCCGAAGTTCATGACGACGATCTTCTCCGAGATCGCCATCACCATGCGCATATGGTGCTCGACCAGGAGCACGGTCAGGTTGTACTTGTCGCGCAGCGCCTTGATGTCGCCCGCCAGGTCGTCGACCTCGGCATGGGTGAGACCACTCGCTGGCTCATCGAGCATCAATATCTTCGGATCGCCGACGAGGGCTCGTGCCAGTTCGATTCGCTTCAGCGTTCCGAAGGGAAGGCCAGCGGCAGGATGAAAGGCATGCTGATGAAGATCCAGCTCGTGGAGGGCGGCGTAGGAGCGCTCCTCAAGATCCTTCTCTTCGGCCTTGGTACCGAACTTCAGCATCGACTTTACGAAGCCAGACTTGGTGTTGGCGTGGCCACCCACCATGACGTTCTCCAGCACGGTCAGACCGGGCCACAACGCGAGGTTCTGGAAAGTCCGATACACGCCCTGGGCACTGATGTCGTGCGGGGCGAGAGCGAGTAGATCTTTGCCGTCGAAGGTAACGGAACCTTCGGTCGGGTCATAGATTCGGCTAACGACGTTGAACAACGTCGTCTTTCCTGCACCATTCGGGCCGATAAGTCCACAAATCTGACCTTCGTCGATTGTGAACGTCAATCCGTCCAGTGCCAAGATGCCGCCAAATCGGACCGTGATATCACGGACGTCCAGCATTGCCATGTGGTCAGCTCCCCCTATTCGTCGTCGTGACGTACGAATGACCTAGCTCGGTTGTGCGTTCGCACTCATTAGGTCCTCTATGTATTAACGCAGTTGGCTCAGGGCCGCAACTTCACAAGGATGACAGTTCAGCAACGGCTGTAAACCAGCGACAAGCAATTCTGACCCATTTACCACTTCCCAAGCGGACGGGAGACCCCTACGCTCCCGCATCGTCGACAGCGGTGGTGACGTCGACCGGTGGCTCGGTAATCGAGAAGCGCTCAAGAACGTCGGCGTCGCTCATCGACATCACCACGTCCAACAAGGCGCCAGGATAGTGAAGCGATGGTTTGCGTGGGTCGAGCGCTGGCTGTGCTACGGCGGTGGATGGGCGCTCGTAGGGCGCCGGATGCTTCATGGCTTCGACCTCATCGATCGAGATGCCGCACAGGTCGCGAACCTCGGGATCGATCCACGCTTCCTCATCGATTCCAGCGCCACAGCTGATCTCCAAACTCAGGCCCTCCGGGCCGGCGAAGTAGATCGACTGCACCATGCCATGGTCGATCGGCCCAAGAACCTGAACGCCTCGGTTCCGGATGCGATCGCGCATAGCCAAGACCCCGTCCAGGTCATCCATATGAAGGGCCACATGTTGCATGGCGCCTCCTGCCACCGGCGACGCAGCATTGCCAGCGTGGGTCACTCCCCATTCGATCGAGTCGGGGTTCTGCGGATGCTGCACAAAGGCGACATAGCTATCGGCGGCCAGTTCGACGAAGCCATGGATCGCATCGGGAACACCGTGCATCCAGTAGAGCGCTTTGAGAGGACAGCCCAGTACGTCGCACCAGAACTCGAGCTGGGCTTTCATGTTGGTGGTCGACAAGGCCAGATGGTTGACGCCTGAGGGGTGTAGTGACGGCATGGGACCATTGTCGTCGATCTGATCGGGCTCCACCAGAGCAAGCTGGTAGACCACCTGGCTTGGGTAGACCACATGGCTAGCCGACTCTGATAGACAGGACTTGTGTCTCAAGCTCCAGCAAGTACCACCCCCCAACTCGGACTCATCGGCCTAGGCCGCATGGGCGCCAACATGACCCGCCGGCTCGCCGCCGCTGGCATCGATGTGATCGCCTACGACCGCGACCCTGAACGAGCAGCGGCACTGGCCGACGACGGGGTGGCCAGAGCGGCCAGCAGCGTCGAGGAACTCGTAGCCGGGCTCGAGGGGCCGCGCTCGATCTGGATCATGGTCCCCGCCGCCTTCGTCGGCGATGTGATCGAAGATCTGATCCCCCACCTAAGCCCGAACGACACCATCATCGATGGTGGCAACACGCACTACCCTCTCGACCTTGAACGGGCACGGCGGCTCGGTGACCATGATGTTCACATGGTCGATGTTGGAACCAGCGGCGGTGTCCATGGCCTGGAGAGAGGCTATTGCTTGATGATCGGCGGGGAGACCGAACCGGTCGAACGCCTCACCCCTATCTTCGAGGCGTTGGCTCCCGGCGTCGATGCCGCCGAACGTTCCTACGGGCGCGACGGTGAGGTGGCCCAGGCCGAAAAGGGTTATCTTCACTGCGGTCCCGTCGGCTCCGGTCACTTCGTGAAGATGGTGCACAACGGCATCGAGTACGCCATGATGGCCGCCTACGCCGAAGGCTTCGCCCTCCTGAGCAGGGCCAACATCGGTTCGGCATCCCGGGCCGACGATGCCGAAACGGCCCCGCTCAGCGATCCCCGCCTGTACGACTACGACATAGCGGTAAACGACGTGGCTGAGGTATGGCGACGGGGCAGCGTCATCGGCTCTTGGTTGCTCGATCTCACCGCTGAAGCACTAGTCGCTGACCCTGCCCTCGATGCGTATCAGGGCCGCGTGTCGGACTCGGGCGAAGGACGTTGGACCGCTCTCGCCGCCATCGAAACCGGCACGCCAACGCCCACCATCGTCGACGCTCTGTTCAGCCGATTCTCCTCGCGCGACAACGATCTGTTTGCCAACAAAGTCCTCTCCGCCATGCGTGCTGGTTTTGGCGGCCATGTAGAACGAGCGACCGATCCTACGCCCGGAAACGACCCAGGGAGCACCACATGAGCACAGTCAGCCACGCCGCCGACGCACTGATTCTGTTCGGCATCACCGGAGACCTGGCCCGACGCAAGCTGTTCAGCGCTCTTTACGGGCTTGAGAAATCCGCTCTTCTCGACGGACCCGTCGTCGGGGTTGCCTCGCGGCCCTGGTCGGACGACGATCTACACGAGGCCGCACGAACCGCCCTCGAACACGACGTCGCCGATGCCCCCGACGAGGCGATCGACGAGTCGGTGTGGGCCCGACTCAAAGGCCGCCTGACCTACGTGGCTGGCGACTATCGGGAACCCGACACCTTCGACCGGGTGGCGGCCGCGGTGGGCGAGTCCGCCCGTCCGGTGTCGTATCTCGCCATCCCCCCGTTCCTGTTCACCACGGTCGTTCAAGGGCTGGGAGCAGTCGGCTTGAACCGGGGCAGCGTGGTGTTGGAGAAGCCGTTCGGTCGAGACACCGAAACCGCTCGCGCTCTCGACACCGAGGTCAAGGAGCACTTTGACGAGGAGCGCATTTTCCGCATCGACCATTTCCTCGGCAAAGAGCCCGTCCTCAACCTCATGGTGTTCCGCTTCGCCAACTCGATCCTTGAACCCCTCTGGAATCGCCACCACATCACCAGCGTGACCATCACCATGTCTGAAGCGTTTGGCGTGGAAGGACGAGGCAAGTTCTACGCCGAGGTCGGCGCCCTGCGAGACGTGGTGCAGAATCACCTGCTCCAGGTGCTTGCTCTGTTGGCTATGGAGCCACCGGTTTCCGACGACGCCGACTCACTGTCCGACGAGGTGGTCAAGGTGCTTCGCTCCATGCGACCTTTCGACCCGGCCAAGACCTACCGGGGGCAGTACACGGGTGATGGCGAACGTCCAGGGTTTCTCGATGAAGACGGCGTCGAGACCAACGCCGACACCGAGACCATGGTGCTGATCGACGCCGAGATCGACTCCTGGCGTTGGGCCGGGGTTCCGTGGCGCATCCAAACCGGCAAGGCGCTGGCGAGGACCTACACGGAGGCTGTGATCGAGTTCAGCCAGCCGCCTCGGCCACTCTTCGCCGCCGACGCTTGCGCGCCGGAACCCAACCGTCTGCGCTTCAGGATGAAACCCGACTCAACCATCGAATTCGAGATGGAGGCCAAGTCACCGGGTGCCTTGCTCACGAGTGAAACCGTGCAGCTTTCGCTAGTACCGATGGAAGACGACGAGGCCATCAGCCCCTATGAGCGTCTCCTGGGCGACGCAATCGCAGGAGACAGGCGTCTCTTTGCCCGGTGGGATCAGGTCGACCTTGCCTGGCAGATCGTGCAGCCGATTCTCGACAACCCTCCCCCGCTGCATCTCTATCGCTATGGCGCGACGGTCGACGAAGCGAGCGACCAGCTTCACCGTTCCTAGGGCCGCTCGCTCGCGTCAGAGCGCACGGAGTGCCTCGAGGGCCTTGTTGGCGTGGCTGTTCATGTCGGTCTCACTTTTCAAGACCGCCTTTACCCGGCGATCGGCACCAACCACGTAGGTAACCCGCTTGATCGGGAGGGGCCCGAACCGGGCGACACCGAACTGCCGGGCGACCATCTTGTTCGGATCGGACAGAAGGGGAAAGCCCAACTGGTTTGCTTCTGCGAACGCCTGCTGCTGATCGGACCGATCAGGCGACACTCCAACGATCCTTGCCCCGAGTTCTTCGAACTCCGACGACAGATCGCGAAAGTGACATGATTCCTTCGTTCAACCGGGGGTCATGGCCTTGATGTAGAAGTAGATGACCAGGGGGCCCTGTGTGATCAGCGAATCGAACGTGACCGTTTGACCCGACTGATCGACGAGAGCGAAATCTTCGACGGTGTCTCCGACCTTCATGCTCCGTGCTCCATTCCGGTTGACGCCATAGCGTTGACTCTAGAACAGGTGAACCCCGCAGTGCCGGGTCACAGAAGCGAAGTTAGGTCAACGGGGTGCGGCTAGAAGGTCGAGTAGCTCGTTCACCGAACCACCGTTGGCAAGCCCACCGACCGATTTGCGGATCTCGCCGCTTCGCTGAGCCCCAAGAACAGGCACCGCACTGTGGTCCGGCCTCCGGCTGCCACACCAACCAGATCGAGCAGGCACCTCTCAGCCTGGCGAGTGACAGCGGGCGGAAGGTCGTTCGCCGTGGTCTCGTGAAGGAAGTCGAGCACGTGGTTCGAGGACGCCATGGTCATGGCGCGAACACTATCCTCGCTCCAGATGGTGGGCAAGCATCGAGCATGGGCGCAAAGCGAAGGGCAGCAAAAGCTCTGATTGTATGGTGCCATACAATTACGCCTAAACTGGCGATATGTCAGCGACGACCGATGCTCACCCCGAACAGCTCTCCGACGAAGCGGCCGAAGCATTCCGCCACGAGGTGCGGTCATTCCTCGAAGCCAACGCCGTGCCGAACGCCGACTTCGCCGCCGCCAAGACGTTCCAAGGCAAGCTAGCAGACGCAGGTTTGGCTGGCATCGTCTACGGCAAGGCCTTCGGCGGTGCGGGGCTCAGCAAGTCTCACGATCGGATCTTCCGCGAAGAGACGTCGAAATTTCCGGCCATGAACAATGATTTCATCATCAGCCATGGCATGTGCCTACCGGTGCTCAACGACTTTGGCACGGAGGAACAAAAGAGGGCGTTCATGCCCGACAACATCGCAGGACGAACCCTGTGGTGCCAGATGTTCTCCGAACCCGGCGCCGGTTCCGATGTGGCCTCGTTGCAGACAAAAGCCGAACGAGATGGCGACGAGTGGATCATCAACGGCCAGAAGGTCTGGACGACGTTGGCTCATGTCAGCGACTACGCGGTGCTGATTGCGCGCACCAATCCTGAAGCGGTCAAGCACGCCGGCATCTCGATGTTCATCCTGCCGATGAATGCCGAAGGCGTTGAAATCCGGCCGATCCACCAGATCGATGGTGGTCGGCACTTTAACGAGGTGTTCTTCACCGATGTGCGTCTTCCTGTCGAGAACCTGCTCGGCGAGCTGAACAACGGTTGGAACCAGGCGACGGCAATGCTCATGTACGAGCGCGTGGCCATCGGCACGATCGGCGGTGGCAAGATCAGCCAGCCGAATTACAAGATGTTGAAGGCAGCAGCGGAGTCCGGCGACCGGCTGGCCGACGCCAAGGTCCGACAAGACCTCATGCGTATCTATTCGATGGAGACGACCAAGTCGCTGATGGCGATGCGAACCCGGGCCCAAATGCAGTCTGGTAAGGCCCCGGGTCCTGGCGGTTCACTAGGCAAGCTCTTCGGCTCAGTCATCCAGTGGCGAATGCGCGAGATGCTTATGAACATGGCCGGGCCAGCCTCACAAGCCTGGTCGGGGGCGTGGGACGATGAGTCGGGCTTGCTGGCCAAACACACCGTCGGCTCGTTCTCATCATCGATCGCCGGCGGAACCGATGAGATCCAGCGAAACATCATCGGCGACCGAGTCCTCGGTCTGCCCCGAGACGTCTCGGTCGATCGAGGCGTGGCCTTCAACGAGCTCACCGTAGGAACACAGCGAGCCAAGGAGCGATAGGTCTCCATCTGGGCCTTAGCAATAGGCAGCAGAGGCCGACAGGAATCGGATCGAGCATCCTGTGACTCCTCTGAACAGCTCGGACGTAACGAGCTCTCCGCAATCAGACCTTGGCGCGCCCCAGAAACGCTTCGATGCGGACCAGATTTACCGCTTCCTCGACCACATCCCAGTCCCGGTTGTCGTGCTCGATCAAACCGTCGATAACACGTTCGCCAATCTGGCCTACTGCCAACTCCTTGGCATGGATCGCGAAGCGGTCCTCGCCCGGTCGGTGCCCGAAGCGATCCACCCAGCGGACCTCGAAGCGACCACGGCGATGATCGACACAGCCCGCGCTACCGGTTCTTCCACCTCCGAGCAGCGGATTCGTCACCGAGATGGACATTACTTGCGCGTTCATTGGAGCGTGGTCTACGAACCCACCTCCCTGGGTTTGATGTGTGTGGCCAATGATGTGACGATGCATCAGGAGCGACTGGACCATCTCCGAAACGAGGTGCTGCGCGATCCCCTCACCGGCGCCTATAACCGAGCTGGGTTGATGAAGGCCCTCGAGCGAGCGGTGGCCGAGGAACGATCGGCCGGAATGCTCGTGGCCCTCCTCGACATCGACCGCTTCAAGTCGGTAAACGACCGTCTCGGTCATCATGGCGGCGACCTCTTGCTTCGCCTCGTCGTTCAGCGTCTCGCCGCAGCATTCGACGAGACGGTAACAATCGGACGTCTGGGCGGTGACGAGTTCGCTGTCGTCGCTGAGACCGGTGCCCTTGAATCGCCTGCCGCCCTGGGCGAGGCCCTAACCCAGATCTTCGACCATCCGTTCGCTATCGAACATCGGGTTCTCGCCGTCAAATCAAGCGTCGGCGTCGTGCAAGCTGAGGGCACCGAGTTGGCCACCACACTTCTCCAACAGGCCGATGCGGCCGCCTATGAAGCCAAGCGCCGAGGACGAGGCCAAGCTTGTCTTGCAGATGCCGCATTGTTGGCCGCACGCCAGGAAGACATCGAGCTGGAACTAGCGTTGGGCAACGCCCTCGGTACAGGCGCGTTCGTTCCCTACTTCCAACCGGTTATCGATCTGGCTTCCCTCCAAATCACCTTTCACGAATCGCTGCTTCGATGGCAACAGGAACACGAAACGATCGCTCCGGCGAGACGGTTCCTCGATATCGCCATGAAAAGCGGCTTGCTGTCGGACATCTCGGCCGAAGTACGAAGCCAGACGTTCGACGTCGCCGCCCAACGACCCGATCTGACCTTCTCGATCAACCTGTCGAGCAACGAACTCGCCGACCGAGCCCTCACCGGCCACCTTGGCTATCTTGCCCTTGTTTCTGGCATCGACCCTGGAAAGATTCTGGTCGAGATAACCGAACAGACCATCGCCGAAGACGAACAGAGCGCCCATCGAGCGCTTCGGCAGTTGTCGGAGATCGGCTTCGGTGTCGTCTTAGACGACTTCGGCAGCGGCTACTCGTCGCTGGCTCAGATCGCTTCCCTGCCGGTCTCGATGGTCAAACTCGACAGAAGCCTGCTCGTTGGCGCCCGTTCGGGCGGTCGGTCGCTGCAGCTTCTAGCCGCGGCCTACGACCTGTTGGAAGGGCTCGAGATCACCGTCATCGTCGAGGGTGTCGACACGATCGAGGACCACCAGTTGCTCATCGATCTCGGTGTGCGCTACGCCCAAGGCCACCTCTACGCCTGGCCGACACGAACACCGGTCGAGTCCATCGAGCGACTCACGCCGATGGTCGGGCTCGAGCATAGGCGGCACGAACCGTAGCCCCTTCAGCGCCGGGGTTAGGCTCGGCAACCTGTCCTACCCCCAGTCCCCATGCTGTGGCAACGTCGGCCACATCTCCCCGTTCGACCACGGCGGCAGCCTGCACCGCAGCGCCAGCGGCAACCGCCTCATCGGCGTCCGGGAGATAGATCGCGCGACCGGTAAGATCGGCGCACCGCTGGCGGTAGGCGGATGATCGAGCGCCACCACCGATCAGGTTGAGGTGTCCGTCGAGGTTGACGCCCACCGCGAGCAGGGCATCTAGCCCGTCGAGCAGGCCGCATAAAACACCATCGTGGGCGGCCAAGGCGAGCTGCTGGCGTGTCGTCGTTGTTCGTAGGCCTTGGAAGAGGCCGGTGGCATGCGGCAGGTTCGGTGTTCGTTCACCGTCGAAGTAGGGAACGAGAACCACGCCACCCGAATCACCGTCGGCTTCCGCCGCCAGCGTTGCGAGCCCGGGCGCATCGGTTCCCAGCCAGGCGGCGACGGTGTCGGTCACCTTCGTGGCGTTGAGGGTGCAGGCGAGCGGAAGGAAAGCACCAGAGGCACTGGCGAAACCTGCGACGAGACCGGTTTCGTCCATCGTGGGGGTCGCTGAGACCGAATAAACCGTGCCCGAGGTTCCGAGTGAAAGAGCCGCATCACCAGGCTGCAACCCGAGTCCGAGCGCTGCTGCCATATTGTCGCCCGTTCCAGGGCCAACGATGACGTCGGCCGGGAGGCCGAGGTGTTCGGCCGCTTCGGGCCCGAGCCGACCGGCTTCAGCCGTCGGAGCCAGCACGGTCGGCAGCCGCTCAAGCCAGGGAGCGCCGCCAGGGACGGCTTCGGCCAGCAGGTCAGCGTTGTAGCTGCCGGCAACAGGGTCGAACCAGCCGGTACCGGAAGCATCGCCGCGGTCGGTTACGTGCTGTCCCGTGAGGCGCCAGGTCAGATAGTCGTGGGGCAGCATCACCATCGATGTTCGATCGATCGATGCCGGTTCGTTGGCTGCCACCCAGGCCAGCTTCGTGATGGTGAAGGCGGCAACGGGAACGCTGCCGGTGGCCTGAGCCCATCGTGTTGCGCCCAGTCGATCGACGAGACGTTCCGCTTCCGCCGCCGACGTCGTGTCGTTCCAGAGTTTGGCTGGCCGCACCGAGCGGCCATGCTCATCGAGCAGAACCAGCCCGTGCTGCTGGCCAGCGACCGAGAGCGCCACCACATCTCGGCGGATTTCACCGAGGGAGGAAACAGCATCGGTCAGAGCCGACCACCACGCCTCCGGGTCTTGTTCGGATACCGGGGGCTCGGTCGGCGGATGGGGGGCGGTGCCCCTCGCCACAACCCTCCCGGTCACCAGTTCGCGAGCTTCAACCTTCGTGGACTGCGTCGAGGAGTCGACGCCGAGAACAACAGCAACCATGGACTCATGCTAGGCGTGCTGTGGGAATGCCGGGCTGCTGACGGACAGCCCCTTCGGGTAACGCCGGGCTACTGTTCGCGACTAGCCGGCGCGAACAGCAACCCGGTCGACTGGCGGGTCGACTCGTGACCTTATCGACTAGCCCAACTCGAGGTCGAAGCTAAGGTCACTGTTGCCGGGCCAAAAGTTGTGGACTTCGACCGCGATCACGTTGTTCCCGGCCACGAGGGACGATGCGGAAATCGTCGACGACTTCATCGTCTCGTCTGCACCTGATGCCCATGCGGTCGGTCTCGTGTTGTACGAGATGGTGCCTGCTGGCATGTTCACCCGATGAACTTCACGTCCGTTGATGTAGACGACGGCTCCGTCGTCGGCGGCTAGACCGAGCGTGAGCTGATCAAAGGCAGCGGGATCGACGACCGTAAATGTCTTGGCAAAGTAGTAGGCCTCACGTCCGGAGGTCAGCACGGTGGTTTCGTCACCGTCACCGAACCCGAACTCAGCAGTGCCCTGAGCCGACAGATTCTGACCGTTTTTCCAGTTGGCTGGTGCGGCCGTTCCCTGAGAATAGGACCAGGCAGAACCGGCCTCGACGAGGGGGCCACCAGGCTGAACAACCGGAGGGTTCTCATCGGATCCGCTGAGTCGCAGATCGAAGCTCAAGTCGCTGTTGTTGGCCCAGATGTTGTGCACCTCAACGGCGAGCACGTTCGTGCCCTGTCGCAGGGCGCTGCTGGCCACAATGTGGGCCTGCATCTTTTCCTGGGCGCCCGAACGCCAGCTCGCAGCCTGCGTCGAGTATCGGATCGTGCCTGCGGGCATGTTGTCCCGCAGGATCTCTTGTCCGTTCAGGTAGACGACTGCGCCATCATCAGCGGCGAGGTCGAGGGCAAGAGAACTCGGAAGTGTTCCTGAGAATTCGAAGCTGGTTCGGGCGTAGTAGGTCGTGTTGCCAGCTGGCCACACTCTCGACTCATCACCGTCGCCGAAACCAAACTCGGCGTTGCCGGTCGGCCAGCCGCCGTCGTTGTAGTTCACGTTGCGCCAGCTGGTGCCCAGATCGTTGCCAGCAGCGTTGTAGCTCCAGGAGTCTCCCGCTGGCACCAGGGCGCTCGCATTGTTGCCACCGGTGTTGGGGTCGAAACCTTCAGGGCAGAACTTTCCGAAACCGCCGAGCCAGCGGTTCTGGCCACTGTCGAGGCCGCCAACGTGGAAGTCTCCGCCGAGGTAGAGGCAGCCGTTCGTGTCCGAGCCAAAGGCCCAGGTGCCGTCTCGAGGGCTATTGATGTCGGGGCGGAAACCACCGAGGAGCTGACCGTTCGAAGCGTTGTAGGCCATCGCCAGACGGTGACCGGTACGGCGACCACTGAACGACGAATAGTGATTGAGCACGCCATTGCGCGCCGACCGGGTGCAGTGACAGCCGGCGAAGATGATATTGCCGATCCGTTCGCCGACCTGGAAAGCGCCACCGGAGAAGCCACCGGTGTACTCAAAGCCATCGTTCGAAGCACCCGTGGTGTGAAAGCCGGTCATGTCGTGATCATCGGCTTCGAGGACCTGGATGATGTGCTGCTCACCGATGGCGAACACGAGGTCGTTGCCATAGGTGGCGTCAAAGAATTCTGGCTGTGAACGAGGGAAGTTACGAGGGATGTCCTTCTTGCCGGGAGCGCTCGCTCCGTTGCTCAGGTTCACCGTGTGGAAGTAGCCAGAGCTTGCTTCACCGTTGGCGGCGCTGAAGAA
Source organism: uncultured Acidimicrobiales bacterium (assembly GCA_937922045.1). Classification (GTDB taxonomy): domain Bacteria; phylum Actinomycetota; class Acidimicrobiia; order Acidimicrobiales; family SZUA-35; genus JAHELU01. The sequence goes on from CAKZXA010000004.1 coordinate 103,259, forward strand.
GCCAGCGAGGGTGGCCTCACCGAGTTCGGTGGACACATCGATGCCCCAAACGCTGGAGCCGGTGATCTGAGGCTTCCAATTGCCGTCGATGCTTGCGTACTGGTCGGTGAACCGGCCTACCTTGTAGACCCTGGTCCGGGCTCCGCCGGAACCGTTGATGTGTGAGAAGTTGCCGGCAACGTAGGTGTCATCACCGATGACTTCAATGTCTCGGACCATGGCCCGGGCGTCGGACCAGGGACGGTCCACACGGCCGACGAAGGTCGGATCGATGGCGCCCGTGATTGGATCGAGAGCGACGAGACCACGACGAAGCCGGCCGTTGACCGCTTCAAACTCGCCGCCGACGAGCAGTGATCCGTTGGGGGCAACATCGAGGGCGTAGACGACTCGGTCGACCGTGGGACGCCAGCTTTCGATCCAGTCGCCGGTGTTCAGATCAAAAGCGGCGATGAAGCTCTGTCGGATAGGCGTCGAATTCTTCGACTCCTGAACGTTCAGGAAGCCGCCGCCGACGAACATACGATCACCGATCTGGGCGAAGTCCCAGACCAGCACATCGAGGGTCGAGGTCTGTGTCTGGGTTGGATCCTGCCCAGAGACACCCCACGTTCGCAAGGGAACGAGATCGAGGTTCTGCAGATCGATTGGGGTCTCATTGATTGCGGAAGCTTCGTCGGGTGGCGCTACTGCAACCACCGATACGAGGGCTAGAAGAAAGGCTGCAGCGGCGAGGGCCGCCTGCCTGGTTGGAAGTTTCACGTTATGCCGCCTGGGGTTACGGGGTGACGTCGCTCGTCACCGCAGGGGTGTCTCTACGAGTGTCCCCGTTCAGGCGAAACGGCGGCAGGGCCAGCGGAACCTCCTTTAGTAGGCGGATTCTCTTAGTTCTTCGGTAGGTCTCGTTGGTTCAGCCCGGGTGAAACATCCCGAGAGCCCCTACAAACTCGCCTCTATGCGCTCCTTGACCCGATTGCGATTGACGCGGAAATCTGGGTCAAGCTCGGTGACCTCCATCGACCAGGCAATGGTGAGCGGTCCAGCCTCGCTGGCTAAACGGGCTTCGGCCGCGTCCAGCAGGGCCACGATGAAGCTCTGGCGTTGCTCAACACTGCGGCCGGGTCCGATGCGGGCGACGATGGCGATGAAGGCGTTGGCAGGGTCGCCATCGGCGACCGCATAATGATGCCGCATCGCAGCCCTTGTTCGCAGTCCCGCTACCGCGGCGAGGCCGTGATTGAGAGCGGCCTGGTGAATCGTGTCGACCAGGGCGTCGATGTCGTGGTGTTCAGCGACGTTTGCGGAATACTCAAGAGTCAGATGCGGCATCGATTGATCCTGTTGTCGAAGATGTTTAACATGTGTACTACTTCGTGTCCCCTGGGCACAAGCCCCTGGCTCCTTGCTCGGAGAACAGGGTTTGAAAGGAAGCTATGTCACGATTCTTGTCGTATTCCTATGAAGGCGTCCATCACTATGGAGTCGTGACGCAGGATGGCGCCGGCATTGTTGAGCTCGACAAGCGGCTCAGCGGCGCCCCTGAACTCGGTTCATTGCTCGCTCAGGGTCGGACGGTTGAAGCTCAAGCATTCGCCGGCGAACCACCCGACCGGGCGCTCGATCGTGTGACCTTTGAGCGGCTCATACCGTGGCCTTCAAAAATTTTCTGCATCGGCGTTAACTACGGAGGACGGTCGGCAGAATATGCAGACACGAGCGACGCCGCCTACCCCTCGGTCTTCGTCCGCTTTCCCGACTCCTTCGTTGGGCATGATCAACCACTCTTGCGCCCACCCGAAAGCCCTCAACTCGATTACGAGGGTGAGATCGTGGCCGTGATCGGCACCGAGGGGCGACGCATCCCGCTCGACCAAGCCCGCAATCACCTGGCTGGCCTGTCGTTGGCTAACGAAGGTACGATCCGCGATTGGGTCCGTCACGCCAAGTTCAACGTGACCCAAGGAAAGAACTGGGAACGGTCTGGCGCTATCGGCCCATGGATGGTGACTATGGACGAGTTCGACAGTCTCCAAAACCTCGAGCTCACCACCCACGTGAACGGCGAGCTTCGCCAGAGCGACACCCCTGCCACGATGAAGTACTCCATCGACTACCAGATTCACTATCTGTCGAGCTTCACCACACTCCGACCGGGCGACCTGATTCTGACCGGAACACCGACGGGGGCTGGAGCTCGCTTCGATCCTCCTATCTGGCTAAACCCTGGCGATGTCATCGATGTCCATGTGCCGGAAATCGGCACACTTCGAAACATCGTGGCCGACGAATTCCCTGCAGGCTCTCACCACCAGGCACCATCACCCCAATAAGCGGCTTGGCGTGGTGGCGACTTCGTTCGCAGGTTGGTTTAACGAACCGTCGGCGCTTGCATAAAGGCGTGAACTCCTCGGACAACCCTCGCTCTGCTTTCGATCCTCACGTATGGGTTATCGACCTCGATGGCGTCGTCTGGCTCGGCGATCACTCGATCCCTGGTAGCGCCGAGGCGATCAGACGGCTACAAGACGCTGGACGGGCTGTAGTTTTCGCCACCAACAACGCCTCGATGACACCGGAAGCCTTCGAGACCAGGCTCAACGGTCACGGCATCAGCAGTTACGGAAACGTCGTGACGTCGGCCCAGGCGGCCGCCACCCTGGTGACCGCTGGCGAGCGGGTCTACGTGATCGGGGAAGCAGGCCTGATCGACGCTGTTAGCGCAGCTGGCGCTGAGCTCGTCGGCGGCCACGACGACGGCCCAATCGACGCTGTCGTGATGGGCATCACCCGCAGCTTCGACTACGACATGTTACGTCACGCAACCCGCTCGGTTCTGGCTGGCGCCCGCCTCATCGCCTCCAACACCGACACCACGTTCCCCGCTTCCGATGGGATCGATCCTGGCAACGGAGCGCTGGTTGCGGCCGTGGAAACAGCAACTGGACGCCGTGCCGAGGTTGCAGGCAAACCACATCAGGCCATGGCGAAACTCGTCGCTTCCCAATGGCAAGGACAGGGGATCTGCGTCGGCGACCGACCGGAGACCGACGGCGACTTCGCCGTTGAGCTTGGCTATGCCTTCGGCCTCGTTTTCTCGGGCGTAACCCTTGAGGCGGATCTTCCGGTCAGGCCAGAACCGCGCATCGTTGCGGCCGATCTTGAGCGACTCGTCGAGTCGGTCTTGGATTAGCCGTCGAGCTCTTCGGCACTGAACTGGCCGAGGTAGATGGGTGACGCATCGATGAGGGTGCGGTCATCCTCGTACGATCCGAGGACGAGGAAGGCGTTGGAGCCAACGATGACACCCTTGGCATTCACCTCGCCCAAGGTCTCGGCATGCCACTCGCGGCCATCGGGGCTGTAGATAACGAGATAGTCGGCCACTTCATCCACGACCCGGCGGCTGATGACAACAATGCCGAAGTCGCCTGACGCCACCGATGTCATGATGTGATCGGCGTAGTCGACAGTCGACTCAGCCAGCATCTCAGGCAACGTCTGCTCGGATCGTTCGCCGTCGGGGTCTTGGGCGACGAGCGCAGTTTTCAGGGCGCGCTCGCTCTGGAGACTCGGTTCGCGGATCCGGTAGGTGCTATCGCCGAACACCGCCTCGACACCGAAATTTTGTCCAAGGAAGCCGACGTCGTAAGGGCCGCCCTCCTGAATGGTCTCAATCTCCTCTGGAAGCAGGTAGTTCTTGGCAAACGGATCGGACAAGCGGTTGTAGGTCCAGGTGGCGCCATCGAAGACATACAAGGTATCGGAGTCAGGGACGCCGCTTCCTTCCGGCTCAGGTCGCACCCCAGGCCCAGCCGAGACCACGTAGAACCGACCCTGAAATGTGCCGATTCTGGCCATTAGCTCACTGGTCGGACTCGCTCCTGAGGTGACATTGGTGAGCTGGAGGCGAGCGGGGCCGTCATTCTCCGACGAGTCGACCAGGGCCTCGCCACGTTCAGCAGTTGCTTCCTGCCCGGCGATAACAGCCTCGCGCTGTGCTCGGGGCGAACCTTCCCATCCGACGACGGCGTCAGCCAGCCAGACCACCAAGGCCAAGGTCAGCACGGTCACTAGGGGCGTCGGAAGTTGACGAATCACGGCCCATCGGGGTTCCCGGCTCCTGATCATGTCAGCAATTTGTCCGCATCATCTCGTCGCTTACCATTGTGGGCCCCGTATGAGGCCCATTGTGGGCCCCGTATGAGGCCTCTCGAGTTGGCCTTACCGTAGCACCACGACCTGCCGAGTGTTTCAGCGTCACGCCAACGTGCTAACAAGATGTCATGACCAACAATGCTCCATCGACCGCTAACGAGCAGCCTCCAGTCCTCTACGAAAAAGATGGCCATGTGGTCACCATCACCTACAACCGACCGGAACGGCTCAATGCGCTCAACGGCGCCATGCGAGAAGCGCTCAACGAGGCCTGGCTTCGCTTTCGCGACGACGAGGACGCCTGGGTGGCGATCATGACGGGCGCAGGGCGAGCCTTCTGCGCCGGCGCCGATCTTCGCGATGGTAAGGGCTCGATAGGAACCTTCCCCGGCACCTTTTGGGAGAAGCCCACCGTCAATTCGTTTGAGAGCGGTCTTGAACTCTTCAAGCCAGTCATAGCCGCGGTCAATGGGCCTTGCGTTGGCTACGGACTCACCGGCGTGAGCTTCGCCGATTTCGTGCTGGCCTCCGAGCGCGCCACATTCTCCTACCCCGAGGTTCGTCTCGGGGTACCGACCATCGTCGGCGCCATTCGCATGCCGCGCCGCCTCAACTGGGCCGATGCCATGGAGTTGCTCCTGATCGGCGAGCCGATCGACGCTGAACGGGCCCGCGAGATGGGTCTGGTGTGGAAGGTTGTTGAGCACGAGCTGTTGATGGACGAGGCTCGTTCACTGGCCGCCCGCCTCTGCCGCTCCGCTCCCCTGGCCACACGTTCGGTGAAGGAGGTGGCCACCCGCACCGCGGCAATGGACTGGACCAACGCCGTGCGCTTTGGCGAGACACTACGCCTCGTCACCAACGACTCACAAGATACCGCTGAGGGCAGGCGAGCAAAGGCGGAGAAACGCGACCCTCGCTGGTCTGGTCGGTAGTGTGGCAATCGTCCGGTCCGGCCCAAACCTCTTCGGACCCGTACACTCTGAGCCGATGAGCGACCTCGAAACCACCGCACCCACCCTGCCGATCTCGTGGACGACCTACGACGCCGTCCTCTTCGACCTAGACGGCGTCATCACGCCGACTGCTGCAATTCATGAACACGCCTGGAGCGAACTCTTCAAGCCATGGGGATTCACCCAGCAGGACTACCTCACTTATGTCGACGGCAAGCCGCGCTACGACGGTGTTCGGTCGTTTCTCACGTCCCAAGGCATCACGCTGGCCGAAGGTCAGGCATCCGATCCTCCCGGCGACGAAACCATTTGCGCCATGGGCAACCGCAAGAACGCCTTGTTCACTGAGATCCTTGAACGCGACGGCATCGCCCCCTACCCCGGTTCCATTGCGGTGATGAACATGCTCGACGATGCGGGCATCGTCCAGGCCATCGTCTCCTCGTCCCGGAACGCCAGACCTGTTCTAGCCGCGGCTGGCCTGGCTGACCGCTTTCCCTATGTTGTCGATGGCTTGACCGCAGCCGAACTCGGCTTGGCCGGAAAGCCTGCCCCCGCCATGTATCTCCATGCAGCACGACTACTCGGCAAAGAACCCCAACGGTGTGTCGTCGTCGAAGATGCATCCTCCGGCGTAGCCGCGGGTGCGGCTGGCGACTTTTCTCTCGTCGTCGGCGTCGACCGGGGCGGTAATCGAGAGGCCTTGCAGAGCGCCGGCGCCCATCTCGTCGTCGACGACCTGGCCGATAGCCTCTAATCCGGCAGGCTATACATCGATCAAGACGCTAACGCCCTGATCGGTCCGTGCCGATCACCAGATCGAAGGCCAAACCAGAGATCTGGCATCACGCATTCGAAAACGGCGAAATCACGGTGAAATCAAATGAAGATACGAGCGACCGCTAGCGAGATTGCCCGGCACCGCTTGCCGGTCGACCCATGGAGACTGTTCGAAACCGAGCACGACGCCGACTCGATCGGCCTGACCGAGACATTGTTCGGTGTCGGCAACGGCTACATCGGGATGCGGGCCAATCCGCCCGAGGGGCGCGAAGCTCATACCCACGGCACCTACATCAACGGCTTCCACGAAACCTGGGAGATCCAGCACGCCGAGAGCGCTCACGCCTTCGCCAAGACCGGCCAGACCATCGTCAATGTGCCGGACGCGAAGCTCATGAAGCTCTATGTCGACGACGAACCACTCCTGCTGGCCGACGCCGACCTGGAATCCTACGAACGAGCTATCGATTTCCGCTCAGGCCAGCTGCATCGGGAGCTCGTGTGGCGAACCCCCGGTGGTAAGCGGATCAAGGTCCGTTCCGAGGTCATGGTCAGCCTCACCCAGCGCCACCTGGCCGTGCTCCGCCTCGAGATCACGCTGCTCGATGCGGCCGCCCCCATCGTCGTGTCTTCCCAAATGCTCAACCGCCAGGACGGCGAGGACGAGTACCACGTGTCGGCGGCAGCTCTGGGCGAAGGTTCGGATCCCCGCAAGGCTCGCAAGTTCGACCGCCGCGTTCTCGACCCCATGTTGCAGCGACACAATGATTCCTTCGGCGACGGAGGCGAGGTCACCCTCGGCTACCGCTGCGCTCAGAGCCGCATGACGCTGTCGTGTGGCTACCGCCATGAGGTCGACACGAACTGTGTGTATCGAACGTCGACCGATGTCGGTGTTGACCACGCCAAGACCGCCTTTACCTTCGACGGACGACCGGGCGAGACCATCGCGATCACAAAGTACCTCACCTATCACACCTCGAATGGCATCCCCGCTGAGGAGCTCGCCGACCGATGCCACCGAAGCTTGGATCGCGCCGCCACCATCGGGGTGGGGTCGTTGCAGATCGAGCAGGAACGCTGGCTCCACGAATTCTGGTCGCATGCCGATGTGCAGATCGCTGGCGATGAGGCCGCTCAACAGGCGGTTCGCTGGAACCTGTTTCAGCTGGCCCAAGCCTCGGCCGGCACCCAGGAAAACGGCATTGCGGCCAAGGGCGTAACCGCCGGCGGCTACGACGGGCACTACTTTTGGGACACCGAGGTTTACGTACTCCCCTTCCTGGCTTACACAAACCCTGAGGCGGCCCGCAAGCTGCTGCGATTCCGCTGGCATATGCTCGACGACGCGAGAGCGCGGGCGGCCGAGCTAAGCCAGAAAGGCGCCCTCTACCCGTGGCGCACCATCAACGGCGAGGAGGCGTCCGCCTACTATGCGGCCGGAACCGCTCAGTACCACATCAATGCGGCGGTGGCCTATGCGCTCGAACAGTATGTGAGAGCAACCGACGACCGTGAGTTCCTCGATCACGAAGGAGCCGAGATCCTGGTCGAGACGGCCCGTCTCTGGGAGGATCTTGGGTTCTACCAAGCATCGTCCGACGACGATGGGCCTGGTCGATTCCACATCCACGCTGTGACCGGTCCCGACGAATACACCACGGTCGTCAACGACAACCTTTACACAAACGTGATGGCCCGTTTCAATATGCGTTTCGCCGTGCGGGTTCTGCGGCGCCTTCAGGACTCGAACCCAAACGCCTACGCGGCCCTGGTTCGAGCCACCGATCTCGGCGACGACGAAGTCGATGCCTGGGACAAGGCAGCCGAAGCCATGTTCTTGCCCTATGACAAAGAATCTGGCATCAACCCACAGGACGCCAACTTTTTGGATCGTGAACGCTGGGATTTCGCCACAACCCCTTCCGACAAGTATCCCCTCCTCCTCAACTTTCATCCCCTGGTGATCTACCGCCACCAGGTGCTGAAGCAGGCCGACGTTGTGCTGGCCATGTTCCTTCGCGGTCAGCATTTCTCCCAGGAGCAGAAGAGGCGCAACTTTGACTACTACGACGCCCTGACCACCGGCGACTCATCATTGTCGGCATGCGTTCAGGCCATCGCCGCTACGGAGGTCGGTCATCACGACCTGGCCATCGACTACTTCAACCAGGCTCTCTACCTCGACTTGGCCAATACCCACGCCAACACGAATGACGGCGTACACATTGCCAATGCCGGCGGTGTCTGGGCTGGGCTTGTCTACGGTTTCGCTGGCATGCGCCACTACCAGGGCCTGCTACGGTTCGCGCCCAATCTTCCAAAGGGTTGGGCATCGATTCGTTTCCGACTCATCCACCATGATCAGGACATCGAGGTAACCATCGATGCCGCTGGCGCCCATCTCGAACTGCGGACCGATGGCTCGGTGCCTGTTTTGGTAGGGGAAACGACCGTCGAACTGACCAAGGCGTCAACCCTGCACATTCCTGTCGACTAGGGGCCATGCGTCCGATCGACACGCGACCACAGAGGCGATGAGAAAGACGATGAAAGAGGCGATGAAAGACTGTGTCAAGGCCGCACCCTGAGCGACCGAAACTACAACCATCGCCCAAGAGCGACCAACCTAGGTAGCAATACCTTGCCGTCCCCACGAGGGGCACGGCGACAACCTACGACCAGCTCATAGGCTGGTCTTGCCACCTCCACCGGTGGACCACCGTCGTCGATCGACCAATCGACCGCAAGTAAGAAGGCGAATACATGTCCACAATTGATGATCTGCTCGTCGTGGCCCGGAATTATGCGTGGGCCTGGAACCTCGAATGGCGTCAGGTGCTAGCCGACGCTGTCGGTCCTGACTGGGCTGGCGCCGGGCATCCCTATGCAGCACTGCTCGATCTGGTCCAGAACGAAGCTGACATCGCTAACACGATCTCGGCCTGGGATCAGGCCAGGCCCGACCTTGCGGCCCGGGCGGCGGCAGCGGCTACCGAGGTGAGAGCACTGCAAGCCGAGTCGGCCGACGAGCAGCAACCGGACATCGCCTATTTCTCTCCCGAGTTTGGTGTCTCTGAGACCCTTCCCCAGTATTCGGGTGGTCTAGGCATTCTGGCTGGCGATCATCTCAAGGCTGCCAGCGACCTCAGCATTTCTCTGATCGGTGTCGGCCTCTTCTACACCAACGGCTACTTCACGCAGGGCGTCGACGACAACGGCCAGCTGGTCGCCTACGACACCTACGATCCGCAACGTCTCGGTCTCACCGATACCGGGGTGATGGTCGACCTTGAGGTGCCCAAGGGTTCGGTATCAGCTCGGGTCTGGCTGGCTAATGTCGGCCGGGTACGTCTCTACCTCCTCGACACCCAGGTCGATACCAACGAGGACTGGGCCGCAGCTATCACCGATCGGCTCTACGGCGGCGATCAGCAGCATCGCATCGACCAGGAATGGGTGCTCGGCTACGGCGGCGCCCAGGCGCTTCGTCAGCTAGGCATCACCCCAGGCGGCATCCACCTCAACGAGGGTCACGCCGGATTCAGCTTGCTCGAGATCTACCGGCGCCGCTTGGAACATGGCGACACCTGGGAACAGGCCCAAGATTGGGTGCGCCGACGCACCCTGTTCACCACCCACACCCCAGTTCCTGCCGGCATCGACCGCTTTCCGCACGAGCTCATCGCTCCCTACCTCCAAATCTGGTCGGATGCGGTCGACGCCGCAGACGTCTCAGCCGAGGCACTCCTTCCGCTCGGCCATATGCCATCAGAAGGCAATCCGGGAGCAGCCTCCAACGAGTTCAACATGGCCGCCTTCTGCCTACGAAGCGCGGGCATGGCCAATGGAGTATCAGCCCTGCACGGATCCGTCAGCCGCTCCCTATTCTCTTCGCTTGAGCAGAGCGGGGCCATCACATCGGTTACCAACGGGGTTCATGCTCGCACCTGGACAACGCCTTCGGTTCAACGCTTCTTCGACACCCACCTGGGCCGCGACTGGTCGGAGGGATCGGAACAAGCCTGGTCGCAGGCTGCCTCCCTCGACTCTGACGCCATCGTTGCCCTCCGCGGCGAAGGCCGCCGCGACCTTGTCGAGATGTTGCACCAGCGAGGCTTCGAAGGCCTCGATCCGGAGGCACTCACGATCGGCTTCGCCCGACGGTTCGCCACCTATAAACGCGCTGCACTCCTGTTGAGCGAACGCGAACGGCTTGAGGCTCTCCTGGCCAACACCGACCGACCGGTTCAGTTCGTCTTCGCCGGCAAGGCCCATCCCGCCGACCTGCCAGGTCAAGCGGTTCTGGCCGATGTCGTCGCCTTTGGTGCGACCGAGGCAGCGAATGCTCGCTTCGTCTTCGTCCCCGGCTACGACATGCACATAGCTTCTGCTCTCTACGGCGGCTGTGATGTGTGGCTCAACAATCCCGTTCGCCCTCAAGAGGCCTGCGGCACAAGCGGTGAGAAGTCTGCGCTCAACGGAGGCATCAACTGCTCGATCCTCGACGGCTGGTGGGCCGAGTGGTACGACGAAGCCAACGGCTGGGCCATTCCAATCAGCAATGACCCAGACCCAGAAAAGCGGGACAAGATCGAGGCCGACGGACTGCTCAGCCTGCTCGAGGGTGACGTCGTGCCTAGTTTCTACGCCGACGGCGAGCGGCGACCAAGCGAGCAGTGGGTCGAACGAATTCGGGCTGGATGGACCTACCTCGGCCCAAAGGTTACGGCGGCCCGGATGGTAGCCGACTACGACCAGCGCCTCTACCGTCGACTCGCAGTAGAGCTCGCATCGTAGCCTCTCGCATCTAGGGGCGTCCTAGATGTAGAGGCACAGAGAGAATCCATCAGGGTCGACGCCCGACCCGAGCCGCTCAGCCCTACCGGTGGCGAGACGCGAAGCCGTCCACGCTGCCGCCAAAGCATCGAGTAGATCGTCGATCCCCACACCAGGGGGGAGGTCATCGATGATCGCCGGAGTACATCCTGCGAGAGATCGTTGCAGCGCTTGCAAGCGCTGATCGATGCCAGCCTCTGTCTTCTTGCTATCGAGCGGTCGCCCAGCCATGGCGGCGAAGGAGAGCTCGGGGTGGACCTCGCTGCACCAGGGCTGCTCCCCTGGATCGAGCGCCAGGCGGATCTGACGGCTACGCGCTACGAGATTGAACGCCTGCTTGCTCAAGCCTTTACCCGTCACCGCTCGGCTTATGTGGAGCGCCTCATCCCAGCTGGTGGTGTCTAGCACAGCGTGGCAGGGCGAAGGGAAAAGGGTCGAGCGGCGGTGGGCAAGGCGACGTCTTCCCTCGATTTCGGCCTCTCGCTTCCCGTCGGCCGCGTAGGCGATTGGTGAGTCGATGCCAACCGATGCGATACCGCGTTGGCGGCACTCGTCCAGCAGCTCGGCCGCCTCGCGCCGAATGCGCAATTGCGGTGGCCGCAGACCGTTCCGACCGTGCTCGTCGATCTCCAGCACGACCATCACCCAGCCAGCACGACAGCCATCGATACCGGCCACCAACAATGGTGCTGCATTTTCTTGGATGGCTGGGGAAGAAATCACCGTGTGGTCCGGTTACGTAGAGGTTCGTCCACCAACGAACATATCCATTCTTATCTGGAGGAGACTCATGGGTTCTTTGGCAAACATGTTTAATGGCTTGCGGCCGTTCGCCCTTTTGGTGACACGTGTGCTCGTAGGGGTCGTGTTCTTTTGGCATGGCCTGAGCAAGTTCCGAAACGGCCTCGATGGCGTCGAAGGAATGTTCACCGATTGGGGGGTTCCCGCTCCTGGTTTGGCTGTCTTGTTCGTCGCAATCGTAGAACTGATCGGTGGGCTGGGCCTCATCCTCGGTATCGGTACTCGGATCTGGGCCCTGCTGCTCGGTCTGATCATGCTGGGCGCGCTTCTCTTCGTGAAGGCCGACCTCGGCATCACGGGCGGTGCCAACACCGATCTCGGTCTGTTGGCAGCCCTGGTTTCGATCATCGGTTCTGGACCAGGTGCCGTGTCGGCTGACGCCGCTATGTCGCTCGAACCCGAGCAGGCCGCCAGCTACGCCTAGACGGTCGCCCAACACGCACAACCATCGAATCTAAGGGAGGACGCCACTCGGCCGTCCTCCCTTAGTGCTTTCCAGTCTTAGTGCTTTCCGGTCTTAGTGCTTTCCAGTCTTAGTGCTTTCCGGTCTTAGTTGCCTTCCGGCTATGGGTGGCTCAAGCCAGTTGATCCAGCGACCGTGTGGTTCGCATTGGGCGTGGACGCGTATGCCGTTCTCCACCAGGAGGAAACCGGATGAACCGAGCTCGTTGGGTAGATCAAGGGTGGGCGATTCGGCCGCGTCGATCACCCACCGTGATTCGTTGGCGAGCCAGCGGGCCTCCGGATGCTGATGAAGAATATCGGCGAAGTCACGACGGCCCCGCTGGTCGACATAGGCCAGCACTGCCGTGTGGAACACGACCGGCACGGTCTCGGGGTCGATTGCGGCCAGCACCGCCTCCAGCTCATCGACCAGATCGCCCGTCACAAAGCGAGGTGGGTCTTGGGCCACCAAAGCTGCACTGCGGCCCAGCCGATCTCGTCGGTCCTGATGTTCGGGCCAGATGCAGGCGTCTAGCCAAGCGAGGTCGTCGGGGTCTTGTACATCGAGCGGGTTGAGGTCGATGCCGATCCGCGCTGCGATCCGGGGCAACCTCACCGGGTAAGGCAAAGCGCCCGTAGCTGCTACCTCGATCTGGCATGAGGATTCAACCAGCGAGGGGCGACCGTTGTAACTAATTGAATAGCGATCTGGATAGAGGCATAGGCCAGCCGCACAGCCCACTTCGATCAGGCTGATCGGTTTCTGTTCCTGGGCGAGCAGGGGCAGGAAGGCAGCGCATCGAGCGGCCTCATTCGTCTGGGTCGAACGCAGCTTCATCTCAGCGCTGACCTGCTCCCAACGCCGTTCGATGAAATTGAGGAACGCCGACGTCTCCTCGGTAGGAGCCTCCAAGAGCTGGGCAACGGCGAAGAGTAGATTCGGCTGCCGTTTGGCTGACGGCAGGGAGTCGACCATCGCCATCAATCGATCGTCATCGGCCAGGGCCAGGGAAAGGCGCTCGTAGGTTGCCGAGCTGTCCGCCGCCTCATTTACGGCGAACCAGCGGAACCACTCAGATGATCGCACGATCCAAAGCTACGCCATTCGTCGACGGGCTGCAGGTTTGGTCCTGATCACGAACCGTCGGAGCGCTTGATCGTTAGCCACGGCAGGAAGATCTGAACCAGTGGCCCGATGCCAACCGCGTACAGCAAGGTCCCGATGCCAAGGGTGCCGCCGAGCAGCCAGCCGGCAACCAGAACGAAGGCTTCGATACCTGTGCGCACCAGACGAATCGACCAACCCCTTGCCGCCAAGCCGGTCATCAGCCCATCTCGCGGTCCTGGGCCGAGCCCAGCACCGATATAGAGACCGCTGGCGAGACCGTTCAGAACAATGCCACCCAGCAGCATGGCCACCTGTGGCCATAGCGTTGTGGCCTCGGGCAAGAAGCGCAGCGAGGCTTCGAGCGACAATCCAACCAGGACGGCGTTGGCCACAGTTCCGATGCCGGGACGTTCCCGCAACGGAATCCAGAGGGCGAGTACGACGAAGCTCGTCACAATCAGCACCAACCCGAGGGCCACCCCGATCGTCCGTGCTATGCCCTGATGAAACACATCCCATGGCGACAGACCAAGGCCTGCGTTCACCAGCATTCCCATACTCGTCCCAAACAGGAAGAGACCCAAGAAAAGGGTGATCAAACGACGCCCGAATGGAGAGGGCATCAGCGACATCGCCAGTGACGACGAGGACGACTTTTGGCCAGCTAAGGTCACCGGCCAACCCTATCGACAGCCATGGCGGCCCAGGTGCCCGCTCCTGGCTGCCTTGGTAAGGTTTGCGCTGTGGCCGACGACATGACCGACTCCATGCGTGAAGCTATGAGTCTCGATGGAGATCCGACCAAGCTGACGACGTTCTATGACCGTTGGGCCGGATCCTATGATGACGACGTCGCCAGCCACGGCTATGGCCTTCCAGCCGAGATAGTCGGTGCTCTCAAGGCGGCTATCGATGCCGAGCCCAGCTTCGGCCATCTTGCACCACCCGAACCGGAGGTCTTCGACGCCGGTTGCGGAACGGGCCAGGTCGGCAGGGCGCTAAACGACGCTGGCTATCGAAATCTGACCGGTGCCGATCTCTCAACCGCGATGGCCGAACAAGCCCAGGGGCTCGGCATCTACCGGCAGGTCGTTGGCGGCCTCGATCTCACCGAAGCGCCACCGGCTGATCTCGCCGGCCGGTTCGACATTGTCACCGTCGGTGGCGTTTTCACTGTGGGCCATGTCCCGCCTGAAACGCTTGCCGCAATCGCCACGTTTGCTCGCCCTGGAGGGCTCGTTGTGCTCAGTACTCGAGCCGCCTATCAGGCCGCCACGGGCTTTGTGGCAACCGTCGACAGGTTGCTGGCCGAAGGGTCACTCACCCTCGTGCTGCACCGCGCCGACCGTCCCTACACGATGGACAGCACCGGAGATTACTGGGTGTTCCAGCGACCAGCGTGAGCTGGATGCCACAACACCCGAACCTTCATGCGCCTCCCTCGGTCTAGCCCTTGATCGATCCGGCCAGCAGGCCTCGGACGAAGTATCGCTGGAGAGCGAAGAAGACGACCAGCGGAACAAAGGCCTGAACGAAGGCGCCGGCCGGAAGCAGGTGCTCGTTTCGGCCGAAGTCGCCAGCCAGGTTAGCGATCGCGACCGTGGTGGGGAGAGCGTCTGGGTTGGCTGAGCCGATCATCGTCAAGGCGATCAGGAAATCATTCCATGTCCAGAGGAACTGGAAGATGGCGAAGGCCGCGAGGACGGGGATCGAGAGGGGCAAGACGAGGCGCCAGAAGATGGTGAAGTGGTCGGCGCCATCGATCCGAGCCGATTCGAAGATGTCCTTCGGCAGGCTCGAAATGTAGTTGTGCAACAAGAAGATGGCGAAGGGCATCGCGAACCCGGTGTGGGTGAGCCATACTGCGGTCGAGGTTCCGTTGATCCCCCATGCCGGTATGAACGTCAGCGTCTTGCCAATGAATGGCAAGGTGAGATGGGCTCCACCCACATACATCTTCAGCAAAGGGATGAGGGCGACCTGAAGCGGGATGGCCAGGATCGACACGGTGATGATGAAGAGCCATTTCCGCCCCTTGAAATCGATCCAGGCGAAGCCGTAGGCGGCAAAGGCTGCGATCGAGATAGGGATGATGGTGGCTGGTATCGAGATCGCCAGCGAGTTCAGCAGGGAAACGCCAAGCGAGTTGACCGTGTTGGCTTCGAAGACGGTCTGATAGTTCTCGATTGTGAACTGGTCCGGCACCGTGCGCCAGAACCCGGAACCTCGCTGCCCATCTCTGGTACGAAAGGAGTTGACAAACAAGCCCAAGCTGGGGAGAAGCCACACGAGAGCGAAGGCCCACATGGGGACGCTGCTTAGGCCTCGATACAGCCGTGCGCCGAGACCTCGAGAACCGGTTGATGGGGTACTCATCTCACGCCTCCTTCGTCAGGTTGTAAACGTTCCAAACCATTACGGGCAGCACCCCGAGGAACAGGACGATCGCCAGTGCTGCGCCAAGTCCGCGGTCGAAATTGAGGAAGGCTTCCTGGTACATAGCGTTGGCCAACACCTGGCTTCCGAACTGACCGTTCGTTGTGACTTTGACGATGTCGAAGACCTTCATCACGTTGACCATGATCGTGGTGGCCACCACCAGGATGGTCGGCGTTATCTGAGGCACGGTGATCCGCCAGAAGACCTGGCTATCGGTGGCACCGTCGATCTTCGCCGCCTCGATGAAGTCGTCGGGCACGGCCTTGATGGCGGCCGACAGAATGACCATCGCAAAGCCGGTTTGGATCCAGATCAGGATCAGCATCAGCCAGAAGTTGTTGTACGGCCCGTCTTGTACGAAGTTGTTCGGAAGCGGTATGCGATCGCCGCTCTCGGCAAACTCGTACCCGCCGATACCACCGTTGAACGTGCGGTAGGCAACCCAGAGCGGGAAGACCGACAGGACCAGGTAGAGGCCAGCGGCAGCCGGCGAATTCGAAAGCGAACGGATAGCGGCGAAACCGAGAGCAGCAGCAGCCAGCAGGAAAATCAGGCCAATGATGAGCTGGCCGGGTTGCACGGTCGTCACCTCTCCAAGCCAAACCCAGGCCGCGTTGAGCACACCCGTCTGATCCTTGGTCACGTTTCGAGCCTGGTACATGATGAGGCGCCAGATGATCGAGGCGCCAACGAAGCTGATGGCCATGGGCATGAAGACGAACGATTTGGCCACCGCTTCACCGGGGGCACCGTCGGAGAACTTGGCCATGGCCAGACCCAGGCTGGTAGCGAGGAGCGTTACCCCAACCACCCACCACAGGTTGTTGATGATCGTGCCTCGAAGGTGGGTGAAGACGGCGAAGCTGAGAAGAGCGCCCGCCATGAGAAGTGGTACGAGGGGGGCACCGACAAAGTTCAACGGTTGCCCGGTCTCACGCCCAAGGAGGAAGGCGAGAACAAGACCGGCCACGAGGAGAAAAATGAACCAGGGCAGGATCGACGATCCCCAGAAACCAGCGAAATCAGAGGTGTCAATGTTCTTTGGATCGGTGAACACGGTGCGATAGTTCTCGGCTCCAACCCACGCATCGGAGTCCCGGTTCTTGAGCGAAAGGACGAAGGTCTGGATCGCGGGCAGGATCAGCATGGAGGTATAGAAGAGGAAGGCAGGGCCGACGAAGATCCAGGCTCGCGATTTCTCGTCGATACGAGCTCGCTCGACAACGCCGGGATTGGAGGTAAGCCCGATCCGGGCTCCAGCGAGCGCTCCGGCTACGCCGCCAGCGACGAGGGTCTCGGTGAGATTGGCTTGGGCGACACCCTGGAGTCCGCCGCCGAACGATCCGTACAGCCAGCCGAGAAAGGCTCCGGTCACGGCTCCTTTGAGCGGGTCTCTACGGCGCAGGGCATTGGAGGCCACGGCGAGCACGATGCCGACCGTTGGCCAGAGCAAGAGAGGGTTTGTTCGCATAGCCAGCTGGTAGCGGCTTTTGAGCACAGCGGCGATGAGAAGACCGATGCCAAGACCGGCCGCAATGCCGAACCCTAGGCGAGCGGATCGACCGTCAAGGCGAGACAGCACCAACCCGACGATTGCGCCGATACCAGCACCGACCAGTGGCCAGAAGACATAGATCGGTAGGGCATCCCATTCCCACGTGTCGGGTCGAATACCAACCCCGGTGATCAATTGGTTGCCGTCGATGATAATCATGACGACCATGCCAACAATCGCACCGGCTAGGGCACTGAAACGTTTGAAGTTCTGTGTGGCCTGGTTGAAGACGAGGTTCGCACCGACCCATAAGGCGGTAAACGCTCCGACCGCCACCAGCACACCGATGATTGTTGTTACTAATTTCTGCACCGCTCCCCCAACATCTTTGCCTTGAGCCTGGCGACTGGCATCTCCAGCGAACGTATGAGGGCGCCGGTCCACGACCGACGCCCTCATCGTTTCGAGTTTTACGTTATTGCCAAATGACTACCACGTACTAGCTACGGCCAGCTGGCGTCGATGGCCTCAGCGGCTTCGAGAGCCGTGACGTCACCATTGACAAACGAGGTGCCTTCGCTCCAGAACGTACCGGCACCCACGTCAGCGGGCATGAGGTCGGAACCGTCGAAACGGGCGACCTCAGCGTTGGCCATGATTTCCATCATGGACTGGGCCAGCGGCTCGTACAGGCTAAGGTCAGCGCCCTTGACAGCGGTGAGGAAGCCGGAGAGCGAACCGTCGCCACCCTTGGCTTCCTTCTGAGCTGCCTGACGAGCGTTCGCGAACTCGGGTCCACCGAGGTACTCCATGACGGCCCAAACCTCGGGACGATCGTGGAAAGCACCGACGAGGGTTCCGGCCACCAGAATCGGGCGGCTGTCGCCATTGGCTGGGAAGTAGAACACGTCAACTGCGCCCTCGCTACCGTCGGCCACTGGAGTGCCCTCGGGCATGAAGGCCGAGAAGAACGAGGCTTGACGGTGCATCAGGCAATCGCCATCGACGAGAGGCTGACCGTTGGCCTGGAAGGCGGTGGCTGAAATGCTGCCACTGTCGGCGTACACGGCGCCTGGTCGGTCCCACAGTTCCTTGACGGCTTCGAAGACTCCAACAACCTGAGGATCGGCAAAGTCAAGATCGCCAGCGACCCACTGATCGTAGGCCTCGGGGCCAGCGGTGCGCAGCATGACGTCTTCAACCCAGTCGGTGAAGGGCCAACCGGTGGCCTGTCCCGACTCGATGCCAACGCACCACGGGGTGTTGCCATCGGCGATGGCCTGATCGGTGAGGGCGAGAAGCTCGTCCCAGCTCTCAGGAATTTCGTAGCCGAGAGCTTCGAAGCGAGCAGGCTGGTACCAGACAAGCGACTTGAGGTCAGTCTTGTTTGGAATACCGAACTGGGTGCCGTCGACGGTGCCGAAGCCCCACGAGCCAGCATCCCAGTTGGCGGAGACAGATGCAGCTGTGTCGGCAGGTACCTCAAGGAGGCGACCGTCACGAGCGAAGTCAGCGAGCTTTCCGGGCTGCGGGAAGATCGAAATGTCTGGCTCAGTACCACCCTCGAGGGCCACGTTGATCTCGGCCTCCCAGTCGGCTGAACCGGTGTAGGTGATGTCGATGCCATTGGCTTCACCGAATGCGCTGAGCGCAGTCTGGAGAGCGCCAGCTTCGGACTCGTCACGCTCTGGACCGGTGATGGTCACAACGCCGGTGTCTTCCATCGCGCCATCTTCCATGGCATCGTCGTCTTCCATGGCGTCGTCGTCTTCCATGGCGTCGTCGTCTTCTTCCATGGCGTCGTCGTCGGTGACGTCGTCGACGACATCTTCGGCGGCATCGCCAGCGGCGTCAGCAGCGTCTCCGGCAGCATCAACTACCTCGTCGCCACTGCATGCTGCAGTGAAGAGCGCTAGTGCAAACAGGAGAGCAAGCATGCTCTTCCATCGGGAAAGGTTCATTGTAAACCCCTTCATTCTTTCGTGATTGGCTCGGCACGGTGACCGAGATTTCTCCCCGTCTCTGTAGGAAAGCGTGATTGCTGCTACCGAGACATCAGATTACGTACCTACGGGATGGCGCAGGACCATTTCACCTTACGCCCCTTGAGGGGGCATACCACCGCATGGTCGAGTCTGGCAACAAGTTGACGTCAGGGCGCAATGTTGTATCCCCGTGCAACGCCAAGCTTTTCCGGGACTCAGCCGCTAAAAGCAGCACGCAGAGCAGCGAGTAGCTGGTCGATCTCGCTCTCGGTCGTGTAGTGAACAAACGAAAGCCGGACCACCCCTGGATCGAGGTTGACGCCCATCGCATCGAGTGGTCTCACCGCGTAGAAATCACCATGACCGGCCATTATCTTGTGGTCGACCAGGGTGGCCACCATCGCCTCCACCGGGCGATCGAGCGGTACAAAGGCGACGGTCGGAGCACGAACAGCCGGGTCGGCTGGCCCGACCAATCGAACATCGCTGCGATCCCGCAGCCAGGCCAGGAGTGGGGCGAGCAGGCGGCGCTCGTGATGAGCAAAGAGATCGTGAACCCGTCGGCCTCGCTCAGCCGCCGACACGGGAGATCCAGAATCACCGGCGGTTCCGTAGTGGTGATGGTGGACCGCATCGATGTAGTGAGCAACGCCGGCCGCGGCCGCAATCTGGGCGTGATCGGGTCCGGCCGGTGTCAACATCGAACGCTGGTTACCGGCGTTGAAGAAGTGGCTTTGATTAGCCATACGATCAGCCACCTCTCGGCGAACCGTCATCAGGCCGAGGTGAGGGCCCCACGTCTTGTACATCGAGAAGAGATAGATGTCGGCACCAAGCGCCGACACATCAGGCAGGCCGTGAGGAGCGTAGGAAACGCCATCGACCACGCACAAGGCGTCGTACCGATGGGCCCGCTCAGCTACCTCTGCCACCGGGTTGATGTGTCCAACCACGTTGGAGGCATGGGGGAACGCAACCATGCGCACCCGATCATTGAGCAGCACATCCAGCTCGTCGAGATCGAGCACACCGGTTTCGGGATCGACGGTCCACTCCCTGACCGTGATGCCCCGCTCAACCAACCGTCGCCATGCACCCGCATTGGCCTCATGGTCCTGGTTGGACACGATGATCTCATCGCCATCGTCCCATGTCGGCCTCAGGGCGTTGGCGAGGACGTAGGTGTTCTGGCTGGTCGAAGGCCCGAAGTAAATCTCGTCTTCCTCGACGTTGAGCACACCGGCCAAGGCACGATACGACTCATCCATCCAGACACCGGCCTCGGTCGAGGCTGGGTACGGCGCATAGGGCTGCACCTTCAACCTCGTGTAGAACTCGGTCAGGCGGTCGATGACCTGCCTGCAGGCATACGACCCGCCAGCATTCTCGAAGAAGGCCCAGCCCTCCAGGCTGGGCTCGGCGAAGGCCGGGAAGTTGCTTCGAACAAAGTCAGTGTCGAAATCGGGCAGCACCGGGGAGTCATCGCTCATCGGGCCACGCTAGCCAAAAGAGCCGGGTTACGCCCCTCGCAGCAGGCGAGCGACACGATAGGCCACCTTGGCCTGCCGATCTGTTCGATCCTCGGCATCGTCGGCCGAACCGAGCAATCGGCGGCTGGCTCGCACCCCGAGCCAGCGAAAGGGCTCTGGCTCCCAGCGCCGGGCTGTAGCGCCAACCCACGGCAGGCTGGTTCGGTCGGTGTCGAGGCCGACGATGAGATCGGCCATCGTTCGTCCCGCAAGGTTGGCGGCAGCGACACCTTCACCGACATAGCCCCCGAGCACTCCAAGGCCCGTCATGCGGTCGAAGGTTAGGCCCGGAATCCAGTTGCGAGGAATTCCGAGCACCCCACCCCAACGATGGGTGATGCCGACCCCTTTCAGTGCTGGTAGCAGGTCGGCCAAGGTTTCAACGATGAGTTGGTGCGAAGGCTCGTCGAGTTCGGCCTCGTTCGTGATCCTCGACCCGAACAGGTAGGGCACACCGCGTCCGCCAAAGGCGATGCGATTATCGGCGGTGCGCTGGCCGTAGATCACCATGAATCTGTCGTCGCTAAAGGTTGGACGTCGGTCCAGTCCGATCTCGGCGAGCACCTCGCTCGACAAGGGCTCGGTGGCGACCATCAAGGAATACACCGGCAGTAGATCGCGACGGTGGCCGGCGATATCGCGGGTGTATGCCTCGGTGGCCTGCACCACCACCTCGGCTCGAATGTTGCCCTGATCGGTTGAGACCAGACCGGGCTCGATGCTCGATACCGATGTACCCTCGACGATCTGGACTCCAGCCTCTTCAACAATTTCAGCGAGGCCACGAACCAGCCGTGCCGGGTCGATGGCCGCGGTCGGAGCAAAGAAGATACCCGAATGCACCCGACTAGCTCCGATGTGCTCCCGAGTCTCATCCGGACTCAGGAGCCGGATCTCATCCTCGGTGAACCCGAGGGAACGATCGTGGTTGATCTCGTCCTGCTGGCGACGGGCTTGGGGACGGTTACGGGCGACCCGTATCGTTCCGCCCTTGGCGTAGTGGCAATCGATGCCTTCAGCGGTGCTCACCCTGCCGATCTCGTCGACCGCGTCGAAGACAGCTCTAGCCTGCCGTAGCGCTTCGGCGTGGGTCGAGCGCTTGGCGTACCACTCGAACGGTCCGGCGAGTTCCCCGACCGCCCAGCCCCCATTGCGCCCTGAGGCCCCGTAGCCGCAATAGTGTTTTTCCACCACGGTGATGCGTAGCGTCGGATCAGCGCGGATCAGATAGTAGGCGGTCCAGAGGCCGCTATAGCCTCCACCAACGATGACGATGTCGGCGTCGGCGGCGTGAGGACGATCGGCTAGCGCCCGCCGCGGCACGATCGGTGGGTTGAGGCGGTCGAGCCAGAGCGAGTTCGTCGTGACCGATTCGAAGTCCATCGCCTGATCGTAGTAGCTGTCCACAACCATGACGATGAAACGAAACTCTTGACCGGAGCTTGACTTCGGATTCCGATGCCGATAAACGTTTGGGCAACGAAATTCGCTGTGATATTCAGCGAAATTTGCTGTGACATTCAGCAAAATTCGCTGTGACTCTACGTTGCGGACTCTATGTTGCCTGGCGTATCGCCCCCTGAGGAGATGACCGTGAAACGACCACCGATTCGACTGCTCGACTTGGCCGGAACGCCGTCCGAGATTGGCAACGCCCATGGGGCCGCTTACCGCGACGAGATCCAGCACTACACCGCCGAGCGAGTCGATCTCGTGGCCAGCGGCCAATGGAGTGGTGGGCCATTGGCCAAGGGCGACGTGTTGGACCTGGCCGAATCCATGCTTGGGGCCCACGAAGCCTTCCATGCCGGGCTCTATGAGGAGCTTGTTTCGATGGCCGGAGCAGCTGGTATCAGCCCAGCTGAGGCTGTCGTTGTCGGCGGGTTCACCGACTTCGTCGACACGGTTCGGGCCGAGCTCGGCGGGCCGCCGCCAGCCACGGTCGTCGAGGATGACTGCACCGCGGTCATCGTGCCAAACGGGCGAACCGCTGATGGCAACGGCTACTTCGGTCAAACCTGGGACATGCACGATACCGCCACCGACCATGTCACCTTGCTACGTCTCCGACCAACCGAGGCCCCAGCCGCCATCGTCTTTACCACCACCGGGTGCTTGGGCCAGATCGGCATGAACGAGTTGGGTGTCTGTGTCGGCATCAACAATCTGACAGGCAACGACGGTCAGCGTGGGGTCGCCTGGACGTCGGTCGTGCGAGCCATGCTGACGACCGAATCGGCGGCCGACGCCCTCGATGTGCTCCTCGCCGCCAACCTGGCCGGCGCCCACAACTACTTGATCTTCGACCGCTCCGGAGACGGCTACAACGTCGAGGCCATGCCCTCAGCCCGCCCGGTGACAAAGCTGGCCGACGAACCCATTGCTCATACCAACCACACGGTCGATCCTGCCGCCTGCGCTGTCGAGGCCGCCAAAGACCCACTGATGATGGCCAGCTCAGTCGAGCGTCTGGCCAAGGCCAAAGAGCTCCTAAGCGACGGCACGATCGACGAAGAACGGCTCTTCGAACTGACCCGTGAGCCTGACGCGATCTGCCAGATAGCGGTCGAACCATTCCATGTCGAATCTTCAGGAGCCGCCATCATGCGCCCGGCCACCGGCGACTTCTGGGCCTGCTGGGGTCGCCCGGCCGAGAACGAGTATCAACACATCCCGTTCTCCCCTTCTCCCGCGTCGACAACATCTTCCTCGACCCAAACGTCGAGCGTCAGCTAAGCCGAAATGTCGAACGAGAGCCAGCCTCCAGCCAACGTCGAGATCGACTACGCCCCCGATCCTGACGCCCTCATCGATGGGGAACCCGTGGTCGCCATCGGTCCCCGCTCCGGACTGCGCTACACCCACATCGTTGCCCGGTGGGCGATTCGGCTGGAGGAGATCGAGCTGGCCTCGTACCCCACCGCCGATCCTGCAGACCTCTACGATCGCAACAGCCTTCGCCTTCTTGCCGCCGACTTCCCCAACGGCTGCTTCGCCGGATTCGACGGCGACGAAATGGTGGCGATGGGCTTGGGGCTACGCACCCCCTTCGACGTTGCCAACCCTCAACACACGATCGACGACATCGTGCCGCCCGATGGTGCTGCCAGCGGCCACGACCCAAACGGCCCTTGGTACTACGGCACCGGAATCTCTGTCACCCCCGAGTATCGGCGCCGCGGTATCGGGGCCGAGCTCTACGGCCTGCGTAAGCAGGTGTGTCGACGCCTCGGCTTGAAAGGAATCGTGGCCGGAGGGGTTATGCCCGGCTTCGTCGACCACAAGCACGCTATGTCGGCCGACGACTACATCAACAAAGTCGCCAGCCGCGAGCTCTACGACCGCACGCTCACCTTCCAGCTCGACAACGGCTTCGTACTCGGACCAGCCCTGTCGGGCTACATCACCGACCCCGCGGTCGACGATTTTGCCTCCTTCATCGTGTGGCACAACGACACCACTATCGAAACCAATGACGACAGTGACACCAGCAACAGTGCGGTGGACGCAACGTGATCGACGACGTCGACCGAGAGCTGATCCGCCATCTCCAAAGCGACGGCCGACTGGCATTCTCCACACTCGGCCAGCTCGTCGGGTTATCGGATGCTGCGGCCCGCCAAAGGGTGCGGCGATTGTGCTCGATGGGTGTGATCGACATCGTCGCCGTCACCGATCCGCGCAAGTTGGGGCTTGGCTATCAAGCCATGATCGGCCTCAAGGTGACGGGTGATAGCCAGAAGATCGCCAACGAGATCGGCTCCTTCAAGGAGTCGCACTATGTGGTGATAACCGCCGGCCGCCACGACATCCTGGCCGAGGTCGTTTGCACCAACGCCGACGCCCTCCTGACGTTGGCTGACAACGTCCGTTCGATCGATGGCGTTGAATCGATCGAGGTCACGCCCTATCTTGCCATCACGAAAGAAACCTACGACTGGGGTGCAGGATGACCGAGCCTTTAGAGGGCGATCAAGCCTTCCGCAGCCCAAGGCTGGAGGGCCGCGACCTTGAGATGACGTTCGCCGGGGCCGTCTCCATGCTTCGTCGCAAGTACACCCGCAACCTCGATGAGGCCGAAATCGTCATAAGCGGCATTCCCTTCGACATGGCCACCTCCAATCGCCCCGGCGCTCGCTTTGGGCCTCGCGCCATTCGAGCGGCCTCCGTCGGTCTCGCCGAGCTGAACGCCTACCCCTGGGGTTTCGATCCTTTCGAGTACGTGAGGGTCGCCGACTACGGCGACTGTTTTATCGACTTCGGGCATCCGGAGGAAGCGGTTCGCCGGATCGAAGCCCATGCCGACACCATCATCGGATCCGACACCATGATGGTGAGTCTCGGAGGGGATCATTTCGTCTCCTATCCCCTCCTGCGAGCCCACGCCAAGCGCTTCGGTCCCTTGTCACTCATCCATTTCGATGCCCACAGCGATACGTGGGATGACGACGGAGACCGGCTCGACCATGGGTCCATGTTTTTGCGAGCGGCCCGCGAGGGCATCATCGACCCGGCTACCTCGATCCAGATCGGCATCCGCACCTACAACTCAAAGACCCACGGCTTCACGATCGTTGGCGCACCCTGGGTGCACCGGGAGGGCATCGGAGCGGTGCTGGACAAGATCGACGAGGTCGTCGGCACCAACAAGGCCTACCTCACCTTCGACATCGACTGCCTCGACCCCGCCTTTGCCCCCGGTACTGGCACACCTGTAGTAGGCGGATTGAGTTCGGCCCAGGCGTTGGAAGCCATCCGGGGTCTAGGCCATCTCGACATCGTCGGGATGGATGTGGTTGAGGTTGCTCCCGCTTACGATGTATCCGAGATCACGGCCACTGCGGCGGCCACACTCGTACACGATTTCATTTGTCTGCAAGCTCTCAAGCTCGGCGCTACCTCTGAGCCTTACGGACTGCAATAGGTTCTTCGCAGAGCGAAGAGTCTTTCCAACTATCCCAGAGGGGGAATCTGGATGGGAGAAACCCGAGACGCCCACGAGACGACGACGGCCGCCGACGCAGTCGCCATCAGTGGCGTCACGAAACGTTTTGGCGATGTTGTTGCCGTAGACAACATCGATCTAAACATCGCGGACGGTGAATTCTTCGCCATGCTCGGCCCCTCGGGCTGCGGCAAGACGACCACCTTGCGCATGATTGCCGGTCTTGAGTTCCCGACCCAGGGCAGCCTGAAGATTTTCGGCGACGAGGTCGGCACCTTGCCGCCGAACAAGCGACCGGTCAACACGGTGTTTCAGAACTACGCCCTGTTCCCCCATATGAACGTGCTCGACAATGTGAGCTTCGGCCTGCGCATGCAGAACGTTGGCCGGTCTGAGGCCGCCGACCGGGCCCGGGCCCTTATCAAGCTGGTGCAGTTGGAAGGCATGGAGCGGCGCAAACCGTCGCAGCTCTCCGGTGGCCAGCAACAGCGAGTCGCCCTGGCTCGCGCCCTGGTCAACAAGCCAAAGGTTCTCCTCCTCGACGAGCCGCTTGGTGCCCTCGACCTCAAACTCCGCCAGGAGATGCAAAACGAGCTCAAGAGCCTCCAACGCGAACTCGGTGTCAGCTTCGTGTTCGTCACCCACGACCAGGAGGAAGCGCTAACGATGAGCGACCGCATTGCGGTCATGGAAGACGGGCGTCTCCTCCAGGTTGGCTCGGCCGAAGACCTCTACGAGCGGCCGGCCAACCGGTTCGTCGCCGACTTCATCGGCCAGACAAACCTCGTCGACGCCACCGTCGCCGACAGCGACACGATCGTTCTGGGCAACGGATCGAAGGTTCGGGCCACCACCTCGCTCGGCTCAGGTTCCAAGGTGGCGATGAGTTTGCGACCAGAGGCGATCAGTATCGGACCACGAGGGTCGGCTCCCGCCGACCACAGCGAAGAATCGCTCGACGGCATCGTCTCGTCGTCCACCTATCTCGGACACGCCGTCGACTATCGGGTCTCGGTCGACTGGATCGACCTTGAGGTTCGGGCCGGGGCGATTGGCGCACAGCAGCGATTCAGCCCCGGCGATGAGGTATCACTGTGGTGGGATCGGGCCGCCAACTGGGTGGTAGCCGACTAGTGACCGCCGCGACCGAAGCTCTCACCGATCCAGCGCTCGAGGCAGCCGTCGCTACACCCGAGTTCGAGTTGGCCAATATCCGTCAACGAAAACGACGGGGGCTGCTGATAGCTCTGCCCGCCTACATCTACCTGCTCATCTTCTTCGCGGTCCCGCTGATCACCGTGATCATCTATTCGTTCGCCACCCGCAACCGTTTCGGCGGAGCCGATCTCAACAACTGGAACATCGACTCCTACCGGGAGCTCGGCGATGATCTGATCAGAACAATCCTGCTGCGTTCGGCGGGGCTGGCCATACTCACAACCATCATCTGTCTGCTCATCTCCTACCCCTTCGCCTACTACATGGCGACCCGGTCCGAGAAGGTGCGCAACCTGATGTTGGTGTTCGTGATGATCCCGTTCTGGACCAACTTTCTGGTTCGCAACTACGCCTGGTACGTGATCCTCGGCACCGACGGACCCTTCAGCCAGTTCACCGAATTCATCGGTTTTGGCCCGACCCGAGTGCTCTTCACCCAGGTCGCCGTAGTGCTCGGCCTCGTCTACGGCTTCCTGCCCTTCATGATTCTCCCCCTCTACGCCTCGATCGAACGAATCGATGGACGGCTTATCGAAGCCTCCAGAGACCTCTACGCCAACGGCTGGCAGGCGTTCAGAAACGTGCTCTGGCCTCTCTCCTTGCCGGGCGTTGTGGCCGGTTCCATTCTGGTCTTCATTCCCTCCTTAGGCGCCTACGTCACACCCCACATCCTGGGTGGAACGAAAGGCACGCTTCTGGGTAGCTACATCGTGACCCAGTTCCTGACGGCAAGAAACCTTCCCTTCGGTGCCGCCATGTCGACGGTCCTGATGATCATCATGTTGGCCGCGACCATCCTCTATTTCCGAAAGGGAGGTCGAACCCTATGATCCTCGACGCTCTGCCGGAGGCAACGCTGCATACCTACGCTCTGCCGGAGGCAACGCTGTGACCGGCATAACCGAACCACGCGGCATGACGAAGGCTTCGCTACGAGGTATCAGCTGGCTGGTCTACGTCTTCTTCTACGCACCGATTCTGGTGCTGATCATTTTCTCCTTCAGCGACAACCGAAATGTCGGTGTTTGGGGTGGCTTTACCACCTCCTGGTACGCCGACTTCGCCCAGGACTCCAAGCTCACAGGCGCCTTGTCGAATTCGCTCCAGATCGCCGTCGTCGCCACCTTGATCTCAGTCGTGCTCGGCACGATGGCCGCACTGGCACTCGAACGATTCTCGTTTAGGGGCAAGCAGGTCTTTGACGCCCTGCTCTACCTGCCGGTCATCATTCCCGACGTGACCATGGCCGTCATGCTCCTCCTCTTCTTCACCCAGGCGGCCAAATGGTTTGGTTTCTCCAAGGGTTTCAGCACGATCGCCCTCAGCCACATCGCCTTCTGCATTAGCTTCGTCTCCATCGTCGTACGGGCTCGCCTGGCGGGGATGGACGACAAGCTGGAGGAAGCGGCCATGGACCTGTACGCTTCCCGATGGCAGGCATTTCGCTATGTCACGCTTCCGCTCATCATGCCCGGTATTCTCGGCGGTGCGCTCCTGGCTATGACCTTGTCGCTCGACGACGTGGTAATAACCCAGTTCGTGACAGGGGCCGGCTGGAGCACCTTGCCGGTCTATGTCTTCAGTCTCATTCGCAAAGGGGTGACACCTCTCATAAACGCCGTTTCGGTCGTGATGCTCGTAGCCTCAATGGTCCTCGTCGCACTCTCACTACTGACTCAACGGCTACGAGGTGACGACCCGGCGTAACGGTTCGGCGACACCGCCCTGCTTCGTAGGGCCGCCGCCGACCACATCCAAGAAAGAACCCAAAGGGGAGAGAACAAATGGCAACGAAACAAACCAGGTGGGCGGCACTACTTGCTGCGCTCGCCCTCCTATTCTCAGCGTGTGGCGACGGTGAGGGCGGCGGAGGCGAATCCAGCGCTGCTAGCGCCGCCTGTGAAGTCGGGCAGGTCGACGGCGACCTGGCGCTTTATAACTGGGCCGAATACATCGACCCTGAACAACTCGACGCCTTCGGCCAGGAGTTTGGTATAGGCGCAACGATGACCGAGTATGACTCGAACGAGGCCATGCTGCCGGTGGTAAGCGCCGGCAACTCGGGCTACGACGTCATCATTCCCTCCGACTACATGGTTGGCATCATGATCGACGGCGAGTTCATCCAGCCGCTCAACTTCGATGCAATTCCCAACGCCTCGAACATCTCCGATGACTTCGCCAACCCTTCCTACGATCCGAACCAGAGCCACTCGGTTCCCTACCAGTGGGGCTACACAGGCCTGGCGGTTGATACCGCCGTCGTCGGCACCGATTTCCCTCGTACCTGGGACCTGGTCTTCGGCGATTCCGTTCCGGCCGATGCAGCGGGCAAGGTGACCCTGCTCAACGACCCCCGCGAAACGATGGGGGCCGCTTTGAAAGCACTTGGCTACTCGCTGAACACCACCGATGACGCCCAACTCGACGAGGCCCGGAACCTGGTGAGCGGCTCGAAGGAAAACGTTCTTCGCTTCGATACCGACTCAGCCGACGAGCTCCTAACCTCTGGAGAATCAGCCATCGCCCACGGCTACTCAGGCGACATGTTCACCCAGTTCTTGGAGACCGACGACCCCAGCCGCTACGTGTTCTTCGTACCTGAAGAGGGCGGCACTCGCTGGATCGACAACATGGCGATCCCCTTCGATGCTCCGCACCCCTGCACCGCCCACACCTTCATCAACTGGTTGCTCGACGCCGAGCAGGGCGCGGCGCTTTCGAACTGGAACTACTACGGAACCCCGAACAAGGCCGCCATCGATCTGCTAGACGATGAGCTCAACGAATTCCTCACCGACCCGAGCGTGCTGCCCGGTGGCTTGAGTTCCGTCGAGTCGATCGCCGATACCGGCGACTTCGAAACCAACTACACCGACGCCTTCACCGAGGCTGTCGGCTAGCCCATACCGGCCGAACGCAGAGTGACCTCAGCGATCGGCCACAGAAGTGATCTGCGAGCGGTTTGCGTGGGCGAAGACGCAAACCGCTCGCAGGGATCGACGTCAGCGGGTGTGGGTGTCGGAGTTAAGGGGACGACCGCTGACATCGACGACCTGGCGGACGGGCGCCGGCTTCGGTGCCCTTCCTGTTACGAGGTCTACGAGGGAGAACAAAAGAGGCGAGGGTGCGGCGCCGTTGCGACGCATGTCCTGCATGTGTTGCTGCATCTTGCGCTGGCGGAGCTGGAGGCGGGCCTGACGGCCCTCTCCCTTGGCCGAGGCCACAACGAACCAGCCGATGAAGGCGGTCATGAGCCCACCGCCGGTGGTGGCGAACTGCCACACGCCGAAGGCCACGATGCCCCAGCCGAGCCAGCGGCCGACACGGGCTGCGCTTACGGTCGATTCGAGCCGTTCGCCAGTCCGGTGCCACATGGCTGCTTGCAGAACCCGGCCGCCGTCGAGCGGAAGGGCTGGAATCATGTTGAACACGGCCAAGCTCAGATTGATAAGGCCGATCCACAACACCGACGCCGCCAGCAGACCATCGGCCACCAACACGCCGCTCATGGAAACCCCGAGAGCGGCAATACCAAGCCCAAGGCTTACGGCCGGACCAGCGAGGGCGATCCTCGCCGCGGCGCCAGCCGAATCTGGCTCACGTTCAAGCGAGGCGACCCCGCCGAGTGCAAACAGGGTAATGCTGCGGACACCAACGCCATTGCGTTGCGCCACAATCGAGTGCCCGAGTTCGTGGGCCACGATCGAGGCGAGGAAGGCGACGACGATTCCGGCGCTGGCGACGAGGTAGGCGGTGGTGCCAAACCCAGGAGCGAACGATGGCAAGACGCTTCTGGAGACCGTACTCATGACGAGGAAGGCAATGATGCCGACCGTCCAATGTACGCCGACCTTTATGCCGGAGATTCTGCCCAACGTAAGCGAAGATTTCATGTTAAGGCCAAGTATGCGCCAACCCGCCTAAAGCGAGCCGAAAAGGTGGTCTAATGCTTGGCTAGCGACAGCCTAGAAACGCTTGTTCTCACAGGTTAGAGCTCTATTTCGCGGTAGTAGGTTGAGGCACCGCGTTGACGAATCTCGCTCAACCAATCGGATTCGTAGGGCCATTCACGGCCTTCGACCGGGCCCTGCCAGAAACGGGCGAGCGGGCCCTCTACCCCACCCTCGATACTCCACGCTTGACGCTTGTAGGTCCAGTTGTCGGGAGCGAGCCGGTGGGCTTCGGCGAAGTGATGAATCGCCTCACTATGCTTTCCTCCGGTCTCCAGACGTTCTGCGATAGCGAAATGCGCCGCCGCTCTCGATGTCTTAAGCGTTCGTTCGCCCGATCGGGCCAGAACCTGCTCAGACGACAAGACGAAGCGACTAGAGGCACCGTTGCGGGCCCAGTCGCGAATCGCATCGGCGTACCCGTCGGCGGTCCAGGCCACAATCTTTGAGGCCTCTTCCATGATGTCGGCCACCCTGGGGGGCAGCTCGTCGTCGCCACCGAGGCTTCGGCTCGCGTCGCGAGGGGCGGGCCAGCCTGGTTCGGCGGGTCGCACGATTTGGCCAGACTCATCAATCCAGACACAGTTCGGAATGTTCACCACACCGAATCGTTCAGCCATCAGATGGCCGGTATCGAGCAAGCAAGGATGTTCCGCTTTGGACGCTTCGATATAGGGACGGCCTTCGTCGGGCCCCAGAGATTCAAGACATACCGTCACGATTTCGACGCCAAGACCATGGACTTCGTTGCGCAATGCCTGCCACCCGGGCAGGTCCCTCGCGCAACCTCAATAGGGAGCCCAGGCCACCAAAACAACGCGCTGGCCACGTAGCGATCGCAGGTCGAAGTCGTCACCGTCGAACGTTGGTAGCACCAGATCGGGGCATGCCGTGCTGGAAAGGGCCGACCCAGCAAAGGTAGCGGGGCCAACAGCCACGAGGCCTGCATCAGCGTCCTCGACGACCGCCATGCCTAGGCGGTCGGCGGCAAGCGTGAGGTCTACTCGCCCATCGTTCAAGGTACCCGGTGCTAGGGGGACGCAAAGCTCACCCTGGCATGCGCCACGCTGCTCGATCGTCCATGACGTCGCCGCCGCAAAGTCTTGGACGGTGGGATTCTTGTCAGCCAACAACACGGTCAGACTCCGATCTCAACCGGGGTTTCCGGATAGTGGCACGCTACCTGATGACCGGGCGTGATCTCCTCAAGGGGCGGCTCGTCGGTGCGGCAGATGTCGGCAACCTTCCAGCACCTCGTGTGGAAACGACACCCGCCCGGAGGGTTCGAAGGGCTGGGAACGTCACCTTTGAGCATGATGCGCTCACCCCTGACGTGCTTGCGCGACGCCGGTACGGGAACGGCCGACAACAGAGCCTTGGTGTAAGGGTGGGCCGGGCTTTCATACACGTCGGCACCGGCGCCGAACTCAACGATCTTGCCGAGGTACATGACTGCGACCCGATCCGAGATATGCCGTACGACCGACAGATCGTGGGCGATAAAGAGGTAGGACAGCCCGAGCTCGTTCTGAAGATCCTCAAGAAGATTCACGACCTGGGCCTGAACCGACACATCAAGAGCCGAGACAGGCTCATCGGCGATAATCAACGTTGGTTCCAAAGCGAGGGCACGGGCAATACCTATCCGTTGACGTTGACCACCCGAAAACTGATGGGGATAGCGATTCACGTAGTTGGGGTTGAGGCCAACGACCTCGAGCAGCTCCTGAACCTTGGTCCGGTGCTTCGACTCGTCGACCACCCCTGGATGGATATGCCAGGCTTCGGCGATGATGTTGTTCACCGTCATACGCGGGTTGAGCGAGGCATAGGGATCCTGGAAGACGACCTGCATGTCGCGCCGGGCCGCCCGAACATCAGACATGTCGGCCCCAACCAACTCCCTACCGAGAAACCGAACCGAGCCGGACGTCGCCTTCTCCAACCCAAGAACCGTGCGGGCCGTCGTCGATTTGCCACACCCTGATTCGCCGACCAGGCCAACGGTTTCGCCCCGGGCAACATCGAAACTCACACCGTCGACCGCCTGCACCTGGCCGACGGTTCGACGCAGAACCCCCTTGGTGACGGGGAAATGCTTGACCAGGTTCGCTACCTCAAGAATGGGTTCACTCACCGAACGCATCCCTCCAGTGGTGACATGCAGTAGACCGGCCCGAGTCGCCAACAAATTCAAGCGTCGGTTCGACCTCGGCACAATCCGGCTGCTGATACGGGCAGCGGGGCCGGAAGGCACAGCCCGAGGGGATTCTGAGCAGATCCGGTGGGTTCCCTCTGATGGGATTCAGGCGCTCATTGAGATCATCGAGACGCGGTATCGAGTTCATCAACCCCTCGGTATAAGGATGGTGAGGCTGATCGAAGATCTCGTCGATCGTGCCTTTCTCCATTGCCCGCCCCGCATACATCACCACAACTCGATCGGCCTGCTCAGCTACCACCCCGAGATCGTGGGTGATCAGGACGAGACCCATGCCAAACTCGGCCTGCACGTTTTCGAGCAACTGCATGACCTGGGCCTGCACGGTGACATCGAGGGCGGTTGTCGGCTCATCGGCGATGAGCACGTCTGGATCCAAGGCCAGGGCCATCGCAATCATGACCCTCTGTCGCATGCCACCGGAGAACTCGTGCGGAAACGATCGATACCGATTCGTCGCGTCGGGGATCTCGACCAACTCCATGAGTTCAACGGCGCTCTTCTTCGCCTCCTTCTTGGAGGCACCCCGGTGTTTGCGGAACATCTCGGAAATCTGCCAGCCAACCGAAAAGACCGGGTTCAGCGCTGAGAGAGCGTCCTGGAAGACCATGGCGATATCGGCGCCCCGAACCTTGCGGCGCTCGTCCTCAGCCATCGTCAGCAACTCACGACCCTCGAATCGCACCGAGCCTTTCGTGATGAAACCGGGCGGCGACGCAATCAGGCCCATGATGGCCTGGGCGCTCACGCTCTTACCGCTACCGCTCTCACCGAGAATGGCCACGGTTTCTCGCCGATCGACCATGTACGACAAGCCGTTGACGGCACGCACCACACCGTCGTCGGTTCGGAACTCGACGTGTAGATCGTCGACGACGAGTAGGGGATCCATCACCGCTGCCTCGGGTCGAAGGCGTCGCGAAGCAGGTCGCCCAGGAGGATGAAAGCGAAGACTGCCATAGACAAAATGGCGCCGGGGAACAGCAACAGATACGGGTGGGTCTGGATCCGAGCCCTCGAGTCGGAGATGATCAGACCCCACGAGATCGATGGTTTCTGCAACCCAACGCCGATGAAGGTAAGCGTCGCCTCGGCCGCAATGACGACACCGAAGAAGATGGCCATGTACACCAGCAGAGGCGTCAAGGCATTGGGCAGAATGTGACGCCAGATGATTCGAAAGTCCGTGGCCCCCAACGCACGGGCGGAGTCGATGTAGTCGGCGTGTTTCACCGCGAGAACCGCCGACCGTGTGAGGCGCAACATCGTCGTCCAGCTGAACACGATCAGGGCCAGGCTCAGCGTGGCGATGTTGCGGGTCTCGAACATTTGCAGCATCACAATGCTGCCGAGAACACCGGGGATGGCGAACCAAACATCGGTGATGCGAGAGATGATCGAGTCGATCCAGCCGCCGTAGTAGCCAGCGAGGGAACCGAAGATCAGGGCGATGATCGCACAGAACGTCGTGACGACGAAGGCGATCACGATCGAGACACGGGCACCATAGATCACGTTGGCATAGACGTCACGGCCGAACAGATCGGTACCGAACCAGTGTTCCCGGCTGGGGAACATCAAGCCGTTGCGCTGATCTTGGGCTTCAGGGTCGAGGCTCGTGAACAGTTGGGGGAACGCCGCCATCGCAAGCAATACCGCAATGATGGTGATACAGATCCAGAAGAGCGGACGTCGACGGAGTTCGCGCCAGGCGTCGCTGCCCAGCGACCCTTCGCGAATCGCCGCGAGGTCCTCGTCTTCGATCGCGCCCTGATCCGCACTATCGAGCGTTTCCAGATCAGTCATAACGAATTCTCGGATCAAGAACGGCGTAGAGGATATCGACCAGCAGCGTGGTGAACATGTAGACCAGGATGATGAAGGTAGTGATTCCGACGACCGTTGTGCCTTCCTGGCGGACAACACCATCAAAGACAGCACCCCCAAGGCCCGGGATGTTGAAGACGGTCTCGGTCACGATCGCTCCACCCAACAGAGCGCCCAGATCGATACCGAGGTAGGTAACGACGGGGATCAGCGAGTTTCGCATGGCGTGCACGCCAACCACGCGACCTCGGGTCAAGCCCTTGGCGGTGGCGGTGCGTACATAGTCGGCCCCCAGATTGTCGATGAGGCTGGAACGGGTTAGCCGAGCCACGTAGGCGAGCGACACCGAACCCAAGACCATGCCGGGCAGGAGATAGGAGATCCACCCCTGCTTGATGCCAGCCACGGGGAACCAGCCGAGCTTCAGGCCAAACGTGACCTGGGCCAGAAAGCCGAGGACGAAGATAGGAATCGAGATGACGGTCAGCGTTGAGACCAAAACCAAGGAGTCAAAGAATCCTCGCTGCCGGACGCCGGCCAAAATCCCGGCCAAGACCCCCAGGAAGACTTCGAAGACGAAGGCCACCGCAGCGAGCCGAGCCGTAATCGGCAAACGCTGCTTGATGATGTCGCTCACCGGCCGTCCCCGGAAGTTGGCACCGAAATCGCCTCTGAGGAGACCAGCCGCGTACTTGCCGTACTGCACCGGCAGCGGATCATCGAGGTTGTACTCCTCGATAAGCGCCTGGCGCACGCTTTCAGATTGGGCACGCTCGCCAGCAAGTGCTCGAATCGGATCGCCAGGCAAGGAGAACACCATGGCGAAGATGAGCATGGTGGCGAAGATGAAGACCGGGATCATCTGCAAAAGCCGACGGATGATATAGGTTGCCAACCTCTCGTCCCCCTTGTGGTGGTTTCAGCGAACCGTTCGATGGGCGTTTACAACGACGAAAGACAAGCGGGCCGGCCCGACGTTGGACCGGCCCGCTCGTACTACCAACGGACTACAAAGCGTTACTCGCCTTCTTCTGCCTCATTGATGTCTCCGTAACCAACGACGTTGGCAAAGAAGTGGTTGTTGGCCTGACCGTTTTCGCCGATCGCGGCGTAGTTCCAGGCGTTGATGAACGAAGCGGCCGTAACCGGCTCGCCATTGTGGAACGTCCAACCGTTCTTCAGTACGATCGTCCACGTCTTACCACCATCATCGCTGGTGATCGACTCGGCGACCTCGTTGTAGGGCTCGGTGGACTGGGGATCGAAATCGACCAGACCACGGAAGAGTGTGTCGAGAACCTTCGAACCCTCAGACTCATTGGAGTTTGTGGGGAAGAGATGCTCGGGCTCGGCAATACCGGTTGCAACATCGCCACCGGTGATCTCCGTGAAGTTCGCTCGACCGAAGGCTGTCACATACACATTGTCGACCGTGTCGTTCCATGCGTACTGGTTCTTCGAGAAGTAGATCGGCATCACGGCGACGTCTTCGCAGACCATGTCTTCAGCAGCCTGGTAGAACGGAATGGCGTCTTCCAGCGAACCGCCAGCGGCGGCTTCCTTGCCTTCGCCCAACATGGCGTCGAAATCAGCGTTGTCGTAGAAGGAGCTGTTGGAACCAACGGGGGGCTGGTTGTACGAGGCGTAGAGCGGCTCGAGGAAGTTCAACGGCGATGGGTAATCCATGCCCCAACCAAGACGGAAAGGCCCGGTCATCTCGCCAGCGTCGAGCTTGGGAAGATACTCGGAGAACTCGAGGTTCTCGAAGGCGAAGTTCTCGATGCCGAGAACATCACGCCACTGGCCGGTCACAGCGGTGGCGATCTGCTCATGGCTGGTGCTGGTGTTGAACCACACGGTCAACGCTTCGTTGCCTAAGGCTTCGAGTCCGCCGAAGGCCTCAAAGGCTGCCTTTGCACCCTCGGGGTCGTAGTTCCAGTTGTCACAGACGGTGTCGCGAGAGCCAGCCAACGATGGTGGGATCACCGAGTGGGCCGGGGTACGGCTGCCGTCGAGGATCGCATCGATTAGCAGTTCACGATCGAGCGCCATCGAGAGCGCCTGGCGCAGTTCGAGCGGGTACTGGTCGTTGAGATAGCTGGGAAAGCCGTAGTAGTAAAAACCGGTGTTTGGCGACTCGGCGAAACGGTCACCAAACTCGGTCTTGGCCGCGGCAATCTGTTCGGCTGGAACCGCCATCACAAAGTCGTTCACCCCAGCCTGGAGATCGAGGTAGGCGGTCGTGCTGGCGTCCTCGTAGATATTGAAGGTGACGCTATCGACATCGGCCGGATCGCTGCCTGCGTAGTCGGGATTGGGCACGACCCTGATGGCGATGTCGTGGTCCCAGGCACCGTCCATCATGAACGGACCATTCCCGATCGGCATTTCTTCAAAAGCGGCAGGATCGTCGAATGCCGCTTCGGGCAGTGGATAGAAGGCGTTGTAGCTCAGCTGCAGCGGGAACTCGGCATCAGCGTTTTCGAGCTCGACCGTGAAGGTGTTGGCGTCGACCAGAGCGAGACCGGACAGACCCCCGTCCATGACCTCCGCGACCATCGCTGCGCCCTCATCGTCGGCAATCGATGCGTCGGTGTCGGCGTCTTCATCGTCGCCGGTTACCTCATCGACAACGTCGTCGACAGCATCTTCAGCGGTGCAACCAGCGGCTACAAACGCGAGCGCCAAAAACGCGGCGATCAGCCTACGTGATCTAGTGATTCTCATTGCTAATCTCCTCCGTTGGCCGACAGTACTGAATCCCCAAGCCAGCTCAAATATCTCGTGGAGTGGTTGTCAACCGAGCAGCCTGTGGCACGACAGACATGGGATCATAGAGGGTTACCTGGTGGTAATGGTCAACCTAGTGACAAAAGCACCAAGAGTCTAGGCTCCGCAACACGATTGACGCTTGAGCTTGCCGGACCAAACAGCACCCCGATCGGGAGGCTCGCCAACGACATTCAGAGAACGAACTGGTAGTCGGTTTCATGCCTCATCTCATGCCCTGGTCGAACGATCCCAGCCGGGAAGCCAGGATGATTGGTGAAGTCGGGGTAGTACTGCGTCTCAAGGCAAACACCGTCGAAGGCTCCGTGGCCAGCGTCTCGGGGCCCGCCGCTCAAGTGCTGACCTGTATAGACCTGCACGCCGGGGAGCGTGGTAGCGATTAGCAAGCGACGACCGCTACCTGGATCGCTGAGCTCCATGGCCGTTGGCTTCTCGTCGCCTGCCGCTGGCTGCCCATCAAGGCAGAAGGTCGAGTCGATACCTGGTGGGTCAAAGGCTGCCATCGCTTGGCCGAGCACCGTCGGCTTACGAAGATCAAAACCGGTGTCGGCGACATCGAGGAGACGGCCGGTCGGCAGGCTGGCTGCGTCAACCTCAACGACCCGTTCGGCTGCGACCCTGAGTGTGTGTTCCTCGATCGTTCCCCCACCGGCGAGATTCCAGTAGGCATGGTTGGTAAGTGAAACCGGGGTCGCCGCATCGGTCGTGGCGGTCCATCGATAGCGGAGGGTGGCATCGTGCAAGGAGTAGGTTACGAGCACCTCGAGGTTACCTGGGTAGCCACCTTCGCCCGCGGGGCGAAGTAGACGGAAGCTCGCCGTCGCCCCATCAGGGTCTCGTTCGACCTGCCAGTGCCGGTGGCCGAACCCGAGAGGACCACCGTGGAGCTGGTTCCGACCCTCGTTGGCCTCAAGCTCGAAGCGACGGCCGTCCAGCGCAAAGCTAGCGTTGCGAATTCGATTGGCGACCGGCCCTGCGGTCACACCCATGTAGGAAGGGTTGTCCTCATAGGAACCGGGGTCGTTTAAGGCAAGGCAGAGACTCCTATCGGATCCCGCCGGAACAACCTGCCATAGGGAGGCGCCGATGGTGAGCAGGCGAACCGTTAGTTGTTCGTTCGCTAGTTCAATCACGTCGACCGGGCCGTTGTTCATGGCCCCATCTTCACCGGATCTTGAACGGGCACCAACCCGACGAGGTGGTGGAGCCTGTCAGGCTACGACGGAGGCGACGACAACCAGGTTGTCCTCGTAGCTGCGGGCTTGGGCGTCGAAGTCACCACCGCAGGTGATCAACGCCAATTGGCTCGTACCAGACCGAGCGAACAGCTCATCGAAGGGCAGCGCCGACTTGGCGTAGTCGACGACCTCATCCACCACAAAGTTCGTGACCGACCCGTCGTTAAACGCCACGGAGAGTTGATCGCCTGGCTTGAGCCGTTCGAGGTAGCGGAACGCACCGTCCACGCCCTCTGAAGCGATATGGCCAGCGAGCACGGCCGAACCGGGCTCGCCTGGTGTTGGACCGTAGCGATACCAACCAACTTCGAGTGGAGAGGGAACCTCCATCTCACCCGTGGCGGTCACGCCCGATGCGATCACAGGCACCTGGTTGAGGTCGAGGCCGGGGATGGTAATCGACAAGGGCTCGGGCTCGGTTCGGTTTGCGGCCTCAGCCACCTCGTCGAGGCTGGCCGCTGGCGGGAGAGCAGGGGCGGCGGCGAGAGCGCCACCGACGTCGACCTGGAGGGCGTTTCCGGTCGACGCCGGTGGCTGTTTCTCCGCCGAGGACACTCCTTCGCTCGGCGGAGAGAAATCGACCATGTCGTCGACCTGCTCCGAGCTTTGGCCGCATGCAGCGAGCAGGGCCATCATGGCGAGAAGGAGGGTTCTCACCAGGCGTTGCGCTGGGATAGCGCCAAAGCTTCGAAGAGTCGACGACATGGTTCAGGTGCTTTCTTTACTCGTCTAGGTCGATCGCTTACGCGTCGACCGTGATGCCCTGTGAACGACGGATCATGCCAGCGCCGATGAGGGCGGTAGCGACCAGAGCGAGGCCGGCACCAACAGGTACGCCGGCGTCGATGGGCGAGTCGCCGGTGTTAACGACCGTGGGGTTCGGGCCAAGATCGGCGATCGACTCGGTGATGACCTCAAGGCCATCGTCAAGTGAGCCAGTGGCGTACACGATGAGCGAGTTGCCCTCGGTGATCGGAAGATCGGCCGGGCCGATTACGACGGGATCGTCGGCACCGGTGGGAACGACCTCAGCGCTGATGGTCCCAACCGCGAGATCAGCAGCAGCTTCTTGGCCGTTGGCCAAGTTGGTAAATGCAACGGCGCCGTTAGCTTTCACGTCTACTGCTGGGGCAGCGGCAGCGTGGCGAACGACCAGACGACCATTGCCAGCAGCAACGGTTGAGGTGTCGTTCTCGAAGACGGCCAGAGCTGGCGCACCGTCAGCGTCGAGATGAGCGAAGACGGTGTAGTTACCCGAAGCCGGAAGTGCGACGTCACCAGCGTCGATCGCCGTGGTGTCTGTGCCAGCAGCGTTTACTTTCAGACCAGCCAAAGTCTGGCCAGCGAAGCTGGAAAGATCCTGCGTGTCCTTGAAAGCAAAGTTCTCAAAGACTACGTTGCCATCGACGATGACATCGACGTTGACACCGGGGATGCCGTGTATAAGGTGAATGCGTGCATCATCGGATTGGGCCGACGATGGAACGACGAAGAAGGCGACGCTGAGAAGCGCTCCTAGGAAGACGGACACAAATTTCTTCATGATCAATTTCTCCAGGGTTGTAGGGGGCAGGCACGTGGAACATGCTTTCTGTCCGGCTCTTACGCCTCTGGTCGCTCCCTGGATGCAAGGCGATCGGCCTTTTTCTGTTTCTTCCGAATTTGGACCGACCCTGCATCCAGGTGGGCGCTTCCTTCGTAGACATAAGCGTGACCGCATCGCTCACCATGCCCCGGCTGGCTCCGGCGCCTCGCACTCTCGGCCGTTCTCTCGACCGTTCTTTGTGCCGCCGACGAAGGGTTGCGTGGATGACTAGTTTGGAGCAGCGGTTTGTGGCTGGCTCGGAGGATGCGCTCGCCGACGCCTACGCCGAGCACGGTTCATTGGTCTTCAGCTTCTGTCGCCGACAGCTCGGAACCGAAGAGGCGCGCGACGTAACCCAAGAGGTGTTCGTAGCGGCATGGAAAGCTCGCCAGCGATTCGATGAGAGCCGCGGTTCCCTACGCGGTTGGCTGATGTCCATTGCCAAGAACAAGGTGATCGACGTTTTCCGGCGCCAGGCTCGACGTCCCCAGACCGTCGGGGGTATCGAATTCGACCAGCTTGGGGCCGGGCAGCCTTCAACCGTAGAGCCCGGTATAGGTCGTACCGCCGATCGCATGGTTCTGGTGCAGGCCCTACAGCAGCTACCGGAGCGAGCTCGTGCGGTCGTCGAACTCTCATTCTTTCAACAGCTCACGCACGTCGAAATTGCCGAGCAAACGGGTCTTCCACTCGGAACGGTAAAGAGCGATCTGCGGCGAAGCTTGATTCGGCTTCGACACGAACTGGAGGATGCTGATGTCTGATGACCAGTCGATGACACCTTCCTTCGGTGACGATTTCGACGTGCTCGAGGCAGAACTGGGGCGGCTCGCCCGTGAGGCGACTGCAGCCGACGCTGTGCTCGAAGCCCCGCCGGCCGATCTTTGGTCTGCCATCGAAGCCGAAGCGTTCGGCGAGGCGGCGCCAGCCAGATCAAACCAGGCCCCACTCGAAACGTCGGCAAGGCGGGACTCTCCGTTTGGCGGGCCTGAAGCCCCGTTCGACGTTCCGATCATGGCTGAGGCTTCTCGCCCTTCAGCCCCCGTGACCGATCTTTCCGAACGGCGAAATCGTCGATCGCTAAGCCCCGGGCTTCTCGCCGCTGCGGCCGCCCTCGCCGTGCTCATGGCGGTCGGAGGCTACCTGGTAGCTCAGGTGCAGTCTGGTGCGGGCACCGGTGAACTCTTGGCCACCGCCAAGATCTCGAACGATGAACTTCCGGTGGAATTCGCCGAGTCCGGCAGTGCCTCGGTTCGACGCACCGGTTCAGATCTCTATCTCGAACTCGAATTGCCAGCGTTACCCCCCACGGGAGACGAAGCCGCATACTACGAGGTGTGGATGATCGACACCGATGTCGACCGCATGATTTCGTTAGGCGTTGCCGACTCAAACGGGCGGATCGACATACCTGATGGGGTCGACCACACGAAGTTCCCCGTGGTCGATATCTCCGTTGAGCCACTCGATGGAGATCCAACGCATTCGGGTCAATCGATACTTCGAGGCGTGCTCGAAAACAGCGGCACCTAGACCATCAGGCGCCGACACAACGATCCTACGCCTCGTTCGCCTCCCAGGCATCGGACCGATTTCCTCTGCCTGGTCGACGGGACAATACTGGTCCGGTGCTGAGAACAACAGATGCGGCCTATGGTCGGCTTGCAGCGATCTGTGTCTCAACCGCATTGGTAATGGCAGGTCAGGGGGTCATCAGCCCCGTCCTGCCTCTTTTTGCCGACGCGTTCGGTGTCTCGACCACCATGATCGGCGCGACCATTACCGCCTTTGGTTTGGCTCGGCTCTTTACCAACATTCCGGCTGGAGCGCTCGCCGACCGCAACGGGCGGCGTCAGCTGCTTATCGGCGGCCCCTTGATCACCGCCGTCGGTATGTTTGCGTCGGGCCTCGCTCCATCGATCTGGCCTCTCCTCGGAGCCCGGTTTATCGCTGGGTTCGGTTCAGCCCTCTACATGACCGGCGCCCAGATCTACCTGCTCGACATTGCCGGTCCGGCCCAACGAGGCCGCTTTATCGCCACCAACCAGGCCGCTCTGCTGGTCGGGCTTGGTTTCGGGCCAGCGCTAGGCGGACTGCTCGCCGGGCGTTTTGGGCTTGAAGCGCCCTTCTTCGCGGTCGCTACGTCTGCGGTCGTCACCGCGATCTACGGCTACCTCCGCTTGCCGGAGACGCTCCCCCGGCGACGAGACCCGAAGGTTGTGACCGATACTGACCAAGCCTCGTCACCGGCTACAACCTGTTCGCAGGCGCCAAGCTTCAATCGCTGGTCGGCCCTCGCCTCGCGGGAGTTTCTGGCCATCGGATTCGTCACGGTGGGAGTCTTTTCCATACGGGCCGGGGTGCGGCAAACCCTCGTGCCTCTCAAGCTGAACCAAACCTTCGGTCTCGAAGTGGATGAACTCGGCATACTCTTCACCGCCCTGGGTGTCCTCGGCCTCGTTCTGATCTGGCCAGCTGGGTGGGCAGCCGACCGATTCAGCCGACGGCTGGTCATCGTCCCGACCGCACTGGCGATCGCCGCTGGCATGGCGCTCGTGTCGGTGGCTACAACGCTAACCATCTTCATCGTCGGTCTCGCCATTTCCGCCGTGGGCTCGAGTATCACCGGGCCAGCACCAGCCGCCTTCGTTGCCGATCTCGTCGAGCCCGAACAACGAGGAGCGGCCATGGGCCTCTACCGAACCTTTGGCGACCTCGGCGTCGTTCTCTCCCCCATCGTCAGCGGCTGGTTGGCCGACGCCACCTCGCTGTCGGTCGCGATCGGCGCCAACGCAGCATTTATGGGCGTTGCCGCCTTCGTCTTTTGGGGTGTTTCGTCGGGATCTTCAACACCGCCTGTATCAACCACGGTTCGCTTCAACTCATAGCTTCCCAAGAAGCCATGAGATTCGTGCGGCCGCGGGGCCGCCGCCGACCACGAAGGGCGAGCCCATGGGTAAGAAGGCAGAGACTACGGCCGAAATTCGCAAACTTGAGGCCGAGATCCGCGTCCACAAGGCACAGATTGATCAACTCAAGCTGGAAATTCGCAAGCTGAAGGTCGAGGCCGGCACCCACCACTTCTAGCCGCCACTCGGCCTGGTCCCTGTACCTGGATTCGCCTCACCCAACCAACTACCGTGGCCGGGTGAGCGATCTCTTCGCGTCTAAGGACGCCTCAATCCACACGGCCAAACGAAATCAGGCCGAGGCAGCCAAACTGTCGTTTCGGACCGACGACTACGAGCTGGCACGGCGGGGTTTCATCGCTGCCCATCCAACGGGCATCATCGACGGCCCGTTCGGTATACCGGCGTGGGACGTGACCCAGTACGACTTCCTGAACGCCTCCGAGGAGGCCCCTGCAACCGTCGACCCAAGTCTGTGGCGACAGGCTCGGCTCAACAACATCCACGGCCTGTTCAAGGTCGACGATGGCCTGTGGCAGGTTCGGGGCTACGACATCTCCGTTATCAGCTTCATCGAGGGCGAAACCGGCTGGATCATCATCGATCCGCTGACCTCCGAGCAAACCGCCCGGGTTGCGCTCGACCTGGCCAACGAGCATCTCGGCGAACGGCCGGTGAAGGCGGTGATCTACACCCACAGCCACACCGATCACTATGGCGGCGTGCGGGGCGTCACCTCGCAGGCCGCCGTAGACGCTGGCGAGGTAGAGATTATTGCCCCCGAGGGCTTCCTCCACGAGGTGGTGTCGGAGAACCTGATCGCTGGCAACGCCATGTTTCGCAGGGCCTTGTATCAGTTCGGCGTTTTCGTGCCCCCAGGGCCTCAGGGACATGTCGACGCTGGCCTCGGCAAGGCTGTGGTCAAGGCGGCCGCCGGCCTGCTGGCCCCTACTCGCGAGATCACCCACACCGGCGAGGAACTGACGGTCGATGGGATTCGGATCGTCTTTCAGAACACGCCCGACG
Source organism: uncultured Acidimicrobiales bacterium (assembly GCA_937922045.1). GTDB lineage: Bacteria > Actinomycetota > Acidimicrobiia > Acidimicrobiales > SZUA-35 > JAHELU01. The sequence continues at coordinate 147,505 of CAKZXA010000004.1, forward strand.
CCGAAGCTCCAGCGGAGATGAACTTCTTCTTCCCCGACAAGGGGTGGCTTTGCACTGCGGAGAACTGCACCCACACGATGCACAACCTGATCCCGTTCCGCGGTGCCAAAGCGCGCGACACGCTGGCCTGGTCGAAGTACATCGACGAAGCGATGCACCTGTTCGCGGCGGAAGCCAAGCTCGTGTTTGCGTCCCACCATTGGCCTCGTTGGGGCAATGATGAGGTGCTCGAGTTTCTCGCCCGGCAACGGGACATGTATCGGTGGATCCATGACCAAACCATGCGCTACGCGGCCCAAGGTCTCGTGGCTAACGAGATCGCCGAGCAGCTCGAACTACCCAGTGACTTCTTGGATGAGTCGCACACGAGGGGCTACTACGGGTCACTCGTTCACAACGTCAAGGCCGTCTACCAGCTGTACCTCAGCTGGTACGACGGCAACCCGGCCCATCTCTGGCAACATCCGCCGGTCGAGGCCGCAACGAGGTACGTGGCCTTCATGGGCGGTGCCGATTCGGTTCTGATGCAGGCTCGCCAATCGTTCGAACAAGGCGATTACCGCTGGGTGGTCGAAGTGGTAAACCATCTCGTGTTCGCCGAGCCCCACAACGAAGCAGCCCGCGCCCTTCAAGCCGACGCTCTGGAACAGTTGGGGTATCAGAGCGAGTCGGCCACCTGGCGCAACGCCTACCTAACCGGCGCAATGGAGCTTCGTGGCGGCACTCCCCCGATTCGCGAGGTTCATCGCAAGGAAGTGGTCGAGGTGATAACGCTTGAGCAGCTCGTCGACACGATGGCGATTCGGCTCCAATCCGAAAATGTGGGTGGTATCGATCTCACGGTCGCGGTCGAGCTGACCGATACCGGAGAACGAGGCGTGATTGGCCTTCAACGACGCACCCTTCACTTTGTGGACGGATCTAGCGATGCCCAAACGATCCTTCGCTCCACCAGGAACACCCTGGTCGACCTCGCCATCGTGGCTCGTACCTTCGACGACGCTCTGGCCGCCGGCGATATTGAGGTGGATGATGCCGACGCGGTTCGCCATCTCTTCAACAATCTCGACGTCCACTCGACAGGGTTCAACGTCGTCACCCCATGATTCTCATACCCGGTCGGTATCGACCAGGGCCAAAGACGTCTTGACACAACCCTTGACATCGTCCATCGCAGCGCTCCACACTTGGCCCGGATGACATCAGGTCGCCTCTCCAAGGCGCGGTCTGCAGCCAAACGAGAGGTACTGATATGACGAGTGGTGACATGGCCCGGTTGGTCGAGTGGCACAACGGGGAGAAGGTCTCCGGACCCTTCTCGAACGCCGAGATGGACCGGCGTCAGAGCACGCTTCGCCAGCACATGGCTGCAAACGATATCGACGCCTGCCTGTTCACCTCAATCCACAACATCGGCTACTTCTCCGGCTTTATCTACTGCTCCTTCGGGCGGCGCTACGGCTTTGTCGTCGACCAGGCGAAGGCAACCTCGATCAGTGCTGGTATCGACGGCGGTCAGCCTCACCGGATGACGCACGGCACAAATATCACCTACACCGATTGGCGCAAGGACAACTTCTGGCATGCCGTCGACAGCCTGACCAAGGGGGCCAAACGGCTCGGCGTCGAGTTCGACCACCTCAGCGTCGACAACAAAACCCAACTTGAGGCAGCCCTGCCCGGCGTTGAGCTGGTCGACGTGAGTACCGACACCATGTGGATGCGTACGATCAAGTCGGCCGAGGAAATCGACCACATCCGCATCGGGGCCAACGTGGCCGACATCGGCGGCGCCGCAGTGGTGGAAGCCATCGCGGCCGGTGTTCCTGAGCACGAGGTCGCGCTCGCCTCAACCCAAGCCATGGTGCGCGAGATTGCCGACCGGTTCGAGTTCGCCGAGCTCATGGACACATGGACGTGGTTTCAGTCGGGTATCAACACCGACGGAGCCCACAACCCGGTCACCACTAAGAAGATCGAGGCCGGCGATATTCTCAGCCTGAACTGCTTCCCCATGATCTTCGGCTACTACACCGCCCTGGAACGAACCCTGTTCTGCCAATCGGCGTCTGATGAACATCTACGCCTGTGGAACGTCAACTGCGATGTTCACCGACGCGGCTTGGAGCTGATCAAGCCCGGGGCTCGCTGTATGGACATCGCCACCGAACTCAACGAGATGTACCGCCAGGCCGATCTGTTGCAGTACCGAAGCTTCGGCTATGGACACAGCTTCGGCGTGCTGAGCCACTACTACGGACGGGAAGCGGGGGTAGAGCTGCGCGAAGACATCGACACCGTGCTCCAGCCCGGCATGGTGGTCTCGATGGAGCCCATGATCATGGTTCCTGAGGGCCAGCCTGGTGCAGGTGGCTACCGCGAACACGACATCCTCGTCATCCACGAAGACAACTCGGTCGAGAACATCACCGGCTTTCCCTTCGGCCCTGAGCACCTGATCGTCGAGTAGCGACCCGCCCCGATACAGGCCCGGTTTCACGCCAGCTACACCAGGCGTTACCGTTGAGCATGGCCGTTACCTTTGGGGGCTGCCCCCTCGATTGTCCTGATGCCTGCTCGTGGCTCGTCACCGTCAACGATGGCAAGGCCGAGAAGATCAGAGGCAACCCTGACCACCCGTTCACCCAGGGGGAACTGTGCAAGAAGGTGAACCCTTGGCTCACCTACGCGGCCGACGAGTCTCGCTTGCTTCAACCCCAGCGTCGGGTTGGCGCAAAAGGCGCCGGACGCTTCGAAACGATCTCGTGGGACGAGGCCATCGGCGAGATGGCCGACCGCCTCAGTTCTATCGTCGATCGTTCGGGCGGTGGCGCCGTGTGGCCGTTCGTCGGCACCGGCCACCAGGGCTGGATCCAGGGCAGCAGGGCTCCTTCGCGGATTTGGACTCGAATGGGGGCAGCCAACAACCACGGCAGCATCTGCGCCATCGGTGGGGCAATCGGTATGGGCTACACCACGGGCTCAGGCGGATGGATGGAACCCGAAGAGTTCGCCGACGCTGGACTCGTGCTCATCTGGGGCTCGAATACAAAGATCACCAACCGCCACCTGTGGCCGTTTATCGAACAAGCCAGGTCCAACGGTGCGCCGGTGGTGGTCGTGGATCCGCTTCGCACCCGCACCGCTGAGGCCGCCGATCACTACTTCTCTCTGCGGCCTGGCACCGATGGTGCGCTCATTCTCGGTCTGTGCCGCGAGATCGTCAGAAACGGGGGTGCCGACGAGCGCTTCTTGGCCGAACGCTGCTTCGGTTGGGATGAATTCAGCGAAGCGCTCGACGAATGGACGCTCGGTCGCACCGCTGAGGTCACCGGACTATCGGCCCGCGATATTGGTTCGCTGGCTCAGATGATCACCGACGCCCCTCCCCTGGCGGTCCGGGCCGGTCAGGGTATTCAGCGACATGCCAACGGCGGCCAGGCGATGCGAACCGTCTCATGCCTGCCGGCAATAACGGGGGCCTACGATCACCTCGGCGGCGGCATGCTCTACAGCCTGGGTGGCGAACGCAGCGGCTTCAACCTGGAGCGCGGCCAGCGGCCCGAGCTCGGTCAACGAGCGCGAACTCTGGCCACCACCAACCTGGGTGAGAACCTGCTTTCTCTTACGCCACCGGTAGAGGCCTTGGTGCTCTGGGGCGCCAATCCGATGGTCTCGAACCCCGAAACTCAGAAGGTCCGAGCCGGCCTAAGCCGAGAGGATCTCTTTACCGTTGTCATCGAGATCTTCCCGACCGAAACGACGCTCTACGCCGACCTTGTTCTACCCTCCACGATGCAGCACGAGCACCTCGACATGGTCGGTTCCTACCATCACGGCTACATCCAGTGGAATGAGCCCGCCGTGGCACCGGCAGGCGAGAGCCTTGCCCATACGGAGATCTTTCGGCGACTGGCAGCGGCCATGGGCTACACCGAACCCGAGCTTTTCGCCTCGGACGAGGAGCTGGCCGCCGATCTACTCGACAGTGCCGAACTCCGAGCAGACGGATTCACCCTGGAACATCTGCGAGACAAGGGCTACCTTGCGGTACGAGCCCAGGAACCACCGGCGCGACGTCGATTCGCCACCGGTTCGGGCCGGTTCGAGTTTGTGTCGGCGGCGGCGGAGTCACAGGGCCAGGGGCGACTGCCCCTGTACCGGCCACCGACCGAGGCGGCCGCACTTGCGCCCGGTTCCCTGGCCCTCATCGCGGCCGCAGGCGATCATCACATCAACTCAACTTTTGCTGGTACCGACAAGACACGGGCTGGTCGATCCGAGCCGCCTATCCAGCTCCACCCCGACGACGCCGAGGCGAGAGGCATCGCCGATGGCGACATGGTTTCGGTGGCGAATGAACGGGGCTCATTCACCGCGAGAGCTCTGATCTCTGCCCACACAAGACCTGGTGTGGCCGCCACAACCAAGGGCTGGTGGGGCCACCCCATCAACAACACCGTCGTCGAACGCGACGCCGACATGGGTTCCGGCGCCCGCTTTCACGACAACGCCGTTCACATCACCCTTCACCCAACTGCCGGCAACCCACAAGGTTCACCGCTCGAGGAGACAGGACCACCCGCATGACGGATCAGACCCGGTCGGATCAAGAACGGCTGATGGACGGCATCTACTGGTACGGCATTCCCACCCTTTTCCGTTGTCCTCACGACGCCGACCCGGCGCAGGCCGACATCGGTCTTGTCGGTGTTCCTCACTCGACTGGCAACGGCACGACCCAACGCGATCAGCATCTCGGCCCCCGGGCTGTTCGTAACGTCTCGGCTATCGGACGGAGGGTCCACGACCAGTTTCAGCTCGATCCTTGGGAACGGTGTCGCATTCATGATCTCGGTGACGTTCCGTTGTCTGAAGGTAACAACAATGAGCGTGCGATCGAGATGATCACCGACTTCTATCGAACGATCGACGCCGCTGGCTGTCGACCGGTTTCGATCGGCGGCGACCATTCGATCACCGGCGGTATCCTCCAGGCCATCGCCGGGCCAGACGCCACCCTCACCGGAGGTGAGAAGGCGTGTCTGCTCCACTTCGACGCCCACACCGATGCCTTCCACAACGTCGACCACTTCATGGGCGCCATCAAGTCCGCTGCCCATTGGGCCAGCTATCTCGCCACCGACGGCTTCGTCGACGCAGAGCATTCGGTTCAGGTCGGCATTAGAGGCAACGTCCGCTCGCTCGAATGGCTCGACCCGAGCTACGCCCTTGGCTACGAGGTCATCAAGAAGGTCGACTACGACCGTCTCGGCCCCGACGCCGTGATCGATGTTATCCACGAGCGCATCGGGGACCGGCCCGTCTACATCACCTTCGACCTCGACTGCCTCGATCCAACGGTCGCCCCGGGCGTAGCCAACATCGAGGCCGGGATCGAGGGTTTTGGGATGGACCAGGTGGTTCAATTGCTCCACTCGATGCGGGGGCGCAACGTGATCGGCGGCGATGTTGTCTGCCTGATGCCGACGGTTGATTCACCCAATCAAATCACGAGCTATCGGGCGATGGCCGTGATGTTCGAAATCATCAACCTGATCGCCGATCAGCTCTGATCCGGGAGCCCGTAGCGAGGAGCTCGTTAGCGAGGAGCTCGTTAGATGGTCGACAGCTGGCGGTCGATATCGGGATCAGGCACCGAGCGTTCGCGGAGAAACATCCACACACCGGCGGCCACGATGACGCCGCTGCCGACGAAGGTCAGAACATCGGGTATGTCACCGAACACGACGATCTGCAACCCGATAGCAAAAAGAAGAACCGAGTATCGGAAGGGCGCACTGAAACTCAGATCGCCAACTCGAACGGTGATCACGCTGGCCAGATAGCCGATGGTGAGGAAAACGGCAGCGCCAAACAGCAGCCCGATCGACGATTGGGTCGGCGAACGCCAACCCTGCACAATCGTGACGACAAGTCCCATTGCTGTGATCGAGACAGCGGTACTAAAGGCGATTGCGAGCGAGGGGATGGTGGGGGCGATTCGTTTTGTTGTAAGCTCTCGGATCGTTATCAGACCGACGGCGACCAGGCCGAGGATGAACCATGGGCTGAAGTTGTCTGACCAGGGCTTGACCACGAGCAACACGCCAAAGAAGCCGACTATCACGGCGCCAACCCGATGCACGCTGACCGGCTCTCCCAGCAAACGGGCCGCGGCGAAGGTGACCGCCAGCGGCGTGATCTGGATTACCGCGCTGAGGCCGGCCAACGGCAGCTGGAGCAGGGCTGTCAGATAGACAGCGGTGGCGAGCATTTCGGTAACCACACGGCCAGCGACCGCCCGATCGACGATGGCGACCAACGATGCAAGCTCGCCCCGCTTCAGCATCCAGATTCCGAGCACCGTAGTGATGCAGATACCGCGCATCAAGATCGCCTGAAACAGCGGTACCTCGTCGGCGGCAAGCTTTATCAAGGCGTCATTTATGACGTAGCCCGCCATGCCTAGCGTCATCCATGCTGCACCCTTGACGTTGTCAGACCTCTTGGTCATCGGCCCATCCAACCCTTGCGCCTGAGCCCTGGTGACCCATCGCTGAAACATTACCGACACCTTGAACTGCTGGAGAACTAGTGGCCTTGTAGCCGCCGCGTCTTCTCGGGATCGATTTCAGCCGAGGGAAGCTGTGTTACGTGGACCTGGGTGATCTTGTGCCCATCCACTTTCATGACCTCGAGTTCATGGCCCTGCACCTCAACCTGTTCCCCAATCGGAGGAACCGTTCCCGTCGCCGCCAGTACCAGGCCGGCCAAGGTCGTGACATCGCGATGTTCGAAGTGGAACCCGTAGTCTTCTTCGAGTTCAGTGATGGTGGTTTCGCCATCGAGAGTGATCGAACCGTCGGCGTGCACAACAGCCGGAATATCGTGGTCACCCGCCGGGTCATCGATCACTTCGGAAATGATGTCATCGAGGGTGACAATCCCGATCGTGCTACCGAGCTCGTCGACGACGAGGCTGGCGTGAACCCGTTCGCTCTTGAACCGTTCGAGCAAAATATCAGCAGCGGTATTTCCTGAAACCGTTGGCAGACGACGAACGAGCTTGTTGAGGTCGAAGGGACCCGTCGACTGACTCACCCGCACGAAGTCTTTCACGTGTAGCAGACCGATGATGTGATCGAGGTCGCCCCGGTAGACGGGGTAGCGGCTAATTGTGGACGACCGGATCTGCTCGGCTATCTCATCCCTGCTGGCCGACTCCTCGATGGCACGAATGTGGCTTCGAGATGTCATCAGCTCTTCAGCCGAAAGATCTTCGAGCTCGAAAATGTTGTGAATGATCTCCGACTGCAGCTTGCCCAGTTCACCTTCCTCAGCGGCCTCCTCGGTGACGATCACCAACTCCTGGCTGCTGTAGAGAGACAGCGTTTTGTCGGGCTCGGGGATGCGAAGCATGCGCATCAGGGCCAGCGCAATCCAGTTGAGGAAGAAGACGGCCGGCCGGAATAGCAGGCTGAACGTACGCATGATCGGGTTCGCCCGGAGGCTTGTGCGTTCCGGCGACTGAAGCGCTAACGCCTTGGGAATCATCTCGCCCAAGACAACGTGCAGGAAGGTGATGATGCTGAGAGCGATGATGAAACCGACGGTATGGGCTGCTCCCTCGGACAATCCCATGCTCTCAAATGGGCCGTACATCCAGTGAGCGATCGCGGGCTCACCATACATACCAAGCCCGATGCTGGCCAGCGTTATACCGAGCTGAGCAACCGCTATGTAGCCATCCTTGCCGGTGGGGCGATCGAAGACCTTGAGCAGCCATCGAGCTCCGCGATTGCCGCCTTCGGCGAGAGCTTGGAACCGACTTCGGCGCGAGCCAACAAGGGCGAACTCAGCAGCGACGAAAACACCGTTGACGAGCACCAGGAGGATCACGGCGATGACGGGCAGAACAACGCCGGTGAGAATGCTTGCCGCGATCATACGTCACCCTCCGGAAGCATGAAGCTGGCCCGATCGACGAGCGTCCCGTCGACAGAATCCACTCGAAGCCGAAGTTCTGTCACGAGCTCAGTGTCCTCGTCGTCCTCTGGATCGCCCCCCGATGATCGCATCGGCAATGGCACGTCGTCTCCGACGATCGGCAGGCGACCAAGATAGCGCCACACATAGCCGCTGACCGTATCGATCTCGTCGGATGGCAGGTCGAGATCGAAGCGATCATTCACCACCGCGAGCAACACGTCTCCACGGATCGACACCTCGGTGCCTTCGAGCGTTATCGGGTCGGGCTCAACGTCGAACTCATCGTTGAACTCGCCAAGAATTTCCTCGATGCAATCTTCTCGAGTCACGAACCCTGACACGGATCCAAACTCGTTGACGACTATGGCGGCGTGAATGCCATCCTCAGCAAACTGATTGAGGAGAGGTGGCACCTCGAGGACTTCGCTCACCACCAGTCCTGGTTCGGCCACATCGGCCACCGTCCCCCTTCGGTTCTCACTAACCGCTATAAACAGATTCCGCAGCGTCACCACGCCCACGATCTCTTCGCCACCGTCAGTGACGGGAAAGCGGGAGTAGGGGCTTATCGACAGCTCGGTCAACGCCTCGGGCAGCGGAGTGGACTGGTCGATGGTGATGAGCCGCCGGCGAGGTGTCATGATCTCCCGAACGAGCCTCTTGGTCACTGCCAGAGCACCGGCGAGCATCTCCCGCTCAGCCGAATCGATCAAGCCCCCGTCGGCGCTCGCCCGATAGAGGCCAGCCAACTCTTGGGGCGAGTGAACGTGTGAGTGGGAATGATCCACGGACAAACCGAGCCAGCGCATGATGGCGAAGGCCGACCCGTTGAAGACGATGACCAGCGGCCGAAGAAGGATCCGGCTGATTCGCATGGGCGCAAGCGTGGCCATAGCCAGCGGCTCCGGATACCGAAGCGCAACCGTCTTTGGCAGCAACTCACCCAAGACCACCTGAAGCGACGTGATCAGCAACAACACGACGACGATGGCAACCGTCGAGCTAGCCGACCCAAACCACCTCTGAAAGAGAGGTACGAGTTGAGCTTTACCGTAGGCACCAGCGACCAGACTGCTCAACGTGATGCCAATTTGGCAAGCGGCCACATAGTTGTCGAGCTGCTTGGGGTCTTGGAGGATCGCCAACAGCTTGGAGGCTGACCCGCTTCCCGATTCGGCATTCTCTTGGACTCTGGACCGCCGGGCACCAACCGTCGCGAACTCGGCGGCCACGTAGAGGGCGTTAAAGCCCACCATGACCAAGATCAGTAGCAGCACTATGAGCGGATTCATCTGAAACCTTGGGCTGGACAACAACGAGAACTGGGACGGCACGTTTGCTGCCGCACCTTTCCTTGCGGGACAGACTACCGCTCACCGGCGTGCTCCAAGTGAAAAAGGGGGATCACCCTTCCAACAAAAGTTCGGACAATCTCCTAGGCCAGCCGAAGTCGCCGTTGTATCCTCGTACTATGGCTGCCCAAGAGTCGATTGCGCTCATTGAAACGATCCGACAAAGTGTCATCGGCGGTCACGACATGGTCGACGGTCCGTTCGGGCCGCGTCCTGTGGTCTATGCCGACTACACCGCGTCAGGGCGGGCGTTGACCTTCATCGAGGACTACATCCGAAACGCTGTCCTCCCCCTCTACGCCAACACCCACACGGAGTCGTCCGGCACGGGGCTGCAGACCACCCGCTTTCGAGAAGAGGCCAGGCAGATAATTCGCGACTGCGTTGGGGCTGACGAGGACCACGCCGTTCTTTTCTGCGGCAGCGGCTCGACCTACGCCATCGCCAAGATCATCGGCGCCATGGGCCTTTCGATCCCATCAAGCCTCGATGACCGCTACCACTTCTCCGACCAGATCGACGAGAGCGACCGGCCCGTCGTTTTCATCGGACCGTTCGAGCATCACTCGAACGAGTTGCCGTGGCGGGAATCGATCGCCGACGTGGTGACGATCAAGGAAGACAGCGACGGCCATATCGATCTCAACCAGCTTCGAGAAGAGCTCGAGCGCTATCGCCAGCGGCCACTGCTGATCGGCTCATTCTCTGCTGCCTCAAACGTGACCGGCATCATTACCGACTGCGATGCTGTCTCGTCTCTCCTCCATGAGTTCGGCGCTCTCGCGTTCTGGGATTTCGCCGCCGCCGCGCCCTATGTCGGTATCGAGATGGGCTCACCCGGCGACGGACAGTCCTACATGGACGCCGTGTTCATCTCTCCTCACAAGCTGATCGGCGGCCCCGGCACACCAGGTCTCTTGATCGCCCGTAAGGAGCTCTTTGACAACCGCGTTCCTGTCGTTCCGGGAGGTGGCACCGTAACCTACGTCAACCCCGAGGAGCACGACTACGTCCCCGACGTCGAGCATCGCGAAGAGGGCGGCACGCCCGCCATTATCGAGTCGATCCGGGCAGGCCTCGTCTTCCAGCTGAAAGAAGCGGTGGGGGTCGACGCCATTCGCGAGAAAGAAGAAGACTTCGTTCGTCGAGCGATCGACCGCTGGTCGGCCCATCCTCGCATCCAGATTCTGGGCAGCAGAGACGCCGAACGTCTGAGCATCGTGTCCTTCGTCGTCGCCGCCGAGGACACAACAGGTTTCGCCTATCTCCATCACAACCTCGTTGTCGGCATCCTCAACGACTTGTTCGGCATCCAGTCGAGGGGCGGGTGCTCCTGTGCCGGACCCTACGGCCACCGACTGCTCGGCATCGACCTTGAACAGTCGCATGCCTTCGAGCGCGAGGTCAGCCGGGGCTGTGAGGGCATTAAGCCCGGCTGGGTCCGGGTGAACTTCAACTACTTCATCGACGAAGACACCTTTGAGTACATTCTGGCCGCTGTCGAGGCGGTGGCGAACCATGGGCATCGTCTCGTCAACTGCTACAGCTTCGAAGCTTCGTCAGGGCTTTGGCATCACCATGCGGGGCCAACCGCACCTCCGATGAGTCTGAATCACATCAGCTACGACACCGGCACGATGACCCACGACGACAACAGAATTCGTGGCGCATCGAGGGGACTGCTCGACTATCTGAGCGAGGCCGAGCAGCAGATGATGGACGCCTCATGCCTCTCGACGAGCTCGGCTTCCGTCGAAGCCCTCAACGAAGACTTCGAGTCGTTGCGCTGGTTTCCGGTCTAGCGACTGCCCCGCGGCTGGTCTCGCTTCCGATCACCATCCTTTAGGCCCAACGTTTCAGGGCCGATACTCGCAAGGTGAGGGTCCGCCTTCTTCTTCTCTTTGCTCCAATCGTTGCGATGATCGGCTTCGGGCTGTTGATCGTGGCGCAAAGCGCGGGCGAGATTCAGGACACGACGAAGGCTGAGCGCCAGATAGAGATCGTCGACGTCGTCGCTGATCTCGATCAAGCCCTCGGCCAGGAAGCGCTCGCCGCAACACACTCTCACCGAGGGGTCGATGACCGACTTCCTGGTCAGCCGTGAGTTCACCGAAACCGACGCCCAACTCAATCGCCTCTACCTTGCTATCCCCGCCACGGTGCGGTCGCCGTTGATGAGCACAGCCGTCGACGAAGTCACGACCTGAGCCAAACCGGCGCCGAGCTGAATCAGAACCAGCTCCTGGCGGTCTTGCTCCTCGTCGAGTCACGAAGTGCACACCTCGACGAACGCACGATCACCGATCTCGCCCTCACCTACCGTGTTTGGGCACCAGGACAACACGCCGCCGCGATCGAGGCGATCGCCATCCAAGAGCAGAACATCTCGTTGGCCGACACCCTTCAAACAGATGAGGCGGCGCTCGCCGCTCTAGGCAGACTCGACCAGGTTCGCTAATCGACCGTGACCACGCTTGACATCTCCTCGTTACCTTGACCTCGCTGCGCACCGCTCGCCGAACCCGCCTGATCGCTCAGGCGGCCAGGGGTCTGGCCGACCGCAGGCCACGCGACTCCGCTACCAAGATGGTCGGCGGAAACGACGAGCTAACCACCGTTGGACGTACCTGAGGACCCTTCCTATCGACATTCTCAAACTCGATCGAGAGTTCGTCAGCGGCGCGGATCAGAGCACGACCAACCAGTCGATCGTGAACGCGGTTGCCGACATCGCCCGCTCGCTCAACCTGACGGTGGTGGCCGAAGGCATCGAACGCCAGCAAGAACTCGACTGGCTGACCTCACTCGGGTGTCTGGTCCAGGGCTTTCTTCTGGGCCGGCCGGTGGACAACGAACGCGCCACGGTCTTTCTGGCCAAGCGCCAAGGTCGCCCCGATCTCATCGGAGCTCAGCCAGGTTCCAACCCCCGGCCAGAGATCAGGGTGTAGGCAGATGCGATCAGAACCTTCGCCTTCAAGCAGCCGATCGATCGGGGCCGCCCCGTCGCTACTCGTTCAGCTGATGGGCCTTGCCCTCGCTACGATCTTCATCGTCTCGTCGTCCGCTTGTTCGGCGGGTTCGACCGAGAGCAGGGCGCCATCTGCCCTGGCCTTCGACCACACGGCCTACCGAGAACTGGATCCGCCGAGCGTGGCGATCATCCGGCCAGGCCACCAGGAGTCGGTGAGGCGAACCTTTGAGGTATCGATCAGCACCGAGAACTATGATCTGACGCCAGCGGGCGTCGTCCGCTACGACGAAGGCCATTGGGTGATCCTGGTCGACCAGCCTTGCGCGGCGCCAGGCGATCTCTTAGGGGATGACCACAGCCTCATTCATGTAGACGGTGGGTCGGATTCGACGGAGATAACACTGGCACCCGGACCCCATCAGCTTTGTGTGCAGCTCGCAGACGGTTTCAGTGTTGCGGTAAACGTGGTCGACCGTATCGAGGTCTTCGTTTCCTAGTCCCGGGGTTTCGCCGACCTGGACGGGGCACCGCGCTCAAACGCAAACTGCGCAACGTTTCGACTCGGCTCGGCCGCTTCTGGTTCGCTATCCTCGGGCCAAGAATCAGACGTAGCAAGCACACGACGATGCAGACGACGCCATGCGTGGCGTCAAACGAGTGAGGTCCCACGATGTCAGTAGTTAGTTCCGAACGGGTCGCAGAAGGAACCGTTGCTCTCATTACGATCGATGATGGCAAGGCGAACGCTCTCTCGGCCGACATCATCGCCGACATCTCCGCCGCCCTCGATGAGGCATGCGCGGACGAGGCTGTGGGCGCAGCCGTTCTCGCCGGTCGAGATGGCAGGTTCTCCGGCGGCTTCGATCTGCAGGTGATGCAGGCCGGTGACTTCACCGCCATCGTGAACCTCGTCGCCGACGGAGGCGACCTCGTGGCCAAATGTTTTGGATGCAGCATCCCCGTCGTGGCGGCCTGCACCGGCCATGCGGTGGCCGCAGGCGCCTTGTTGCTGATGGGCTGCGATGTCCGCGTCGGTGCAGACGGACCGTTCAAGATTGGCCTCAACGAGGTCGCTATCGGCATGGTGTTGCCAGCCTGGGCCATGGATCTGGCCGAAGCTCGACTCTCAAAACGCCATGTCCAACGATGCGTGGTCAATGCTCGTCTCGTCGGACCCGGCGAAGCCGTTGACGCTGGATTTCTCGATCATGTGGTCGAACCTGCGATGGTCCTTGAGCGAGCCATCGCGGAAGCCGCCGAGCTGGCCACGCTGAACGGCCCGGCCTACGGCAAGACCGTCGAGCAGTTTCGCAGCCCCGTCCTCGATGCGATGGCCGATCACTTGGCGGCCGATCGCTCCTCGGTCGGTTAATCAGTTTTTGGGGCTAATCAGTTCTTTGGTTCGTGTCGTCGTGCTCTTCCCTGAGGTCGAGCTCGGCGATCTGGAGCATGCCTCGATGGAGGTTCGCTCGGTGCATCGTGGCCTCCGCTGGGCGGGCGGAGCCCCAGAGGTAGACCGAAGCCTTGCTTTCAGCTTCAAGGTTTCGCACCCATTGGGAGTTCGATCGAACGGTGGATGCATAGACCCTGTCGCCCACCCTGAGGGCGAGGAGTGGCACCTGGCGAGGCTTGCCACTCTTACGTCCGGTCGTTTCGAGCACAACGGCGCCGACACCCAACCCCGGCAACGGTGAACCGACTCCGGCCCGCACGAGCGGGGCGACGATCGAGTTGAGGGCAGAAAACGCCTGGGCTCGGAAACGTGGGTTTAGGTCGGTAGGACCATTCGGGGTGGTGGTAGCCATACCTACGAACCTAACATCGTAAGGCTCTGGGTCAAGGCCGATGTGCCTAGAGTCTCAATCCCATCGGTTGAGCAGGCGGAAATGGGTGCCAGATCCGGCAACCTTGATGCCATGACTGGCGCTTCTCACATCTTTCGCAGCCCCCTCCCCGACCAGGAACTGCCCGAAGTTCCGCTGACCGCTTACGTTCTACAGCATGCTGAGGCCCTGGCCGATCAGCCAGCCATGATCGACGGACCGAGCGGCCGAACCTACACCTTCGCCCAGCTCTCCGATGCCATACATCGACTGGCAGGTGGCCTGACCACTGCCGGATTCGGTGCCGGCAAGACCATCGGTTTGATGGCGCCAAACGTGCCTGAGTACGCCGTCGTGTTTCACGCCGCCGCGGTCGCAGGGGGCACGGTCACCACCATCAACCCCACCTACGGTGCCGACGAAGTTCGCTTCCAACTCAACGACGCTGGCGCCGATCTGCTCATAACCGTTCCCGCTTTCGTCGAGACCGCCACCGCCGCAGCAGAGGGCACCGGAGTGGCCAAGATCGCCGTCATCGGCGACTACGAGGGTATGACGACCTTGGCAGACCTGATGGGCGAACCCATGTCTCAGGTCCCGATCGACGTGCACGACCAGATCGTCGTCCTCCCCTACTCTTCGGGCACGACTGGCCTACCGAAGGGTGTGATGCTCAGCCACCACAACCTCGTGTCCAACCTGGCCCAGTCCCGACCCGTTCTCTCCTACGAATCCAACGAGGTCGCACTCGCTGTTCTGCCCTTCTTTCATATCTACGGCATGCAGGTGCTCATGAACGGCCTCCTGGCCGAGGGCGTCACCGTCGTTACAATGCCCCGGTTCGACATGGACCAGGCACTCGGCCTCATTCAGGAGCACAAGGTGACGCAGTTCTTTGCGGTGCCACCGATCGTGCTCGGCCTGGCAAAGCATCCGGCGGTAGACCAGTACGACCTGTCGTCGATGCGCAAAATCTTCTGCGGCGCAGCGCCCCTCGGCGGGGAACTGGGCGACGAGGCAGCGGAACGGATCGGCTGCCCGATCGTTCAGGGCTATGGCATGACGGAGCTAAGCCCCATTAGCCACGCCACCGCTGGCGCCGATTTCAAGGCGGGTTCGAGCGGCATCACCGTTCCCAACACCGAATGCCGCATCGTCGACCCCGAGGGCAACGATCAGGGGCCCGACGACGAGGGCGAGCTGTGGGTCCGCGGACCGCAGGTCATGAAGGGCTACCTCAACAACGCTGAGGCGACGGAGGCCACGATCGATTCTGATGGCTGGCTCCACACCGGCGATGTCGCTCGTATCGACGCCGACGGACATATGTATGTCGTCGATCGGGTGAAAGAACTCATCAAGTACAAGGGCTTTCAGGTTCCACCAGCCGAACTCGAAGCCTTACTCGTCACCCACCCGGCAGTAGCCGATGTGGCCGTTATCGGTATCCCCGAAGTCGAAGCCGGTGAGCTTCCCAAAGCCTACGTGGTTCTCAAGCCGGGGGCGGAAGCATCCGCTGAGGAACTTCAGGCCTTCGTGGCCGAACACGTGGCCTCCTACAAGAAGATTCGCCTGGTCGAATTCACCGACGAAATCCCGAAGTCGGCTTCAGGCAAGATCCTTCGCCGCTTCCTGCGCGACCAGGCCAAAGAACAGTCCTAGACGGGTCGACTATCAACTCGTGGGATCGACGCTGGCCAAGTAGTCGGCGATCTCACGCATTTCACCAACCAACCGCATTGGCACGGCATCAGCTGGGCGCTGGTCGATCACGTCCCGAGCTCGGCTCGTGCGTTCCTCGTCCCCAACATCGCGAAGGAAGGCAGCCTCGATCCGCCCCGGGTGCGATTCGATCAACTCGGCGAAGGCATGGGCGTCCTGGAGGCTGCTGTCGCCGATGAGCACGGCGGATACATGCTCGAGGCGCATCAAAATGTCGGTGATGGTATCCAGCTTGTGTCGGCGATGGGACGAGTCCGAGAAGCTGCGACGATTGAGACCGATCTCCCGGAGCAGCAAGGGTCCGTCGGGGAAACCCTGGACGGAGAAGAAGGCGACGAGGAAGTCGTAGAGGTTCCACGGACTACTCGATACGTAGAAGATGGGTGGTCCTAGCTGTCGGTAGAGCTCGGCGGCACCGGAAACGGCCTCGCGGGTCAGTTCTGAGCCGCTGACCGTGGCCAGGACGGTCCGAGCTGCATCACCTGTTCCGTTGAGCAAGACCGTGTCGTCAATGTCGCTTATGACGATCCGATCTACCGCCGGGCCGATCGTGACCACCTCGATCGGCCACCACCGGCTGGCGCCCGTCTCGTCATCGAGGACACGGCTCAGCGCTCTCGACCACGACACCCCGCCCACCGACTGTTCTGTCGCTGGCAGGGCTGCGGCTGACATGTCGACGCTGAAGTATCCCTCATCGTTTGTTTCGGTCCGAACGGAGGCACCTTCCCAGTGCAGTTCGACCTCTACTTGAGCGACCTCAGCTGTCATAAATCGGGTAGCCATACGACCGGCTGAGCGAAGCTGATGCTCACCCGGTTGGGCCTCCCCCGGGGGTGGGCTGGCCAACACCCGGCCGGTGAGACGGGCCGAGGCGGTGTCGCCATAGGAGCGATAACCATCGATTCGATACGGGCCGGAAGGACGCACCCAGTCGGCGATGTTGCGGACTGCTCCGGCCACACCCGTCACATCGGGCACGGCCAACCAGTCGGGGGTTCGCCAATCAGCAGCGCGACCGACAGCGCGGTCGATCACCTCGCGAGGCTGGACTCGCCACGAAGCTCGACCATCGGGTTCCTGTGCATCGTCTTGGACGAACGCAGCCCCGCCTTCGACAAGATCGGCGCCGTCGTCTTCGGTCCGTGGACCCTGGCCAGGATGGCTCATAGCATCCTCCACGCTAACGGCATCCGGTGGGATCTAGGCTGAGGGCATGAACCAACGCCGGTCGTCGGAGCTGCGGCTCGCGGTCGCCCAGCCGGAGACCAGAGCTCACAATGTGGCCGCCAATGTGGCCGCCCACGCTGCACTGGTGCGAGCATCGGGCGCTCGAGTTGTGGTCTTTCCAGAACTGTCGCTGACCGGCTACGAGTTCGATGCCGCTCCGCTAGCACCGAATTCGGCCCTCCTGTCACCCCTGGTTGAGGCGTGTCGCGAGGTCGGGGCCGTGGCCCTGGCCGGAGCTCCCGTTGATGCCCCAACAGGTGAACACGCTCCTTCCCGTGGCGGCCGTTCGCTCGCCGTGGTCATGATCGACGGAGCCGGGGCTCGGGTCGTCTACCGAAAGATGTGGCTAGGTCAAGCCGAGCAACGTCACTTCGTTGTTGGCAACCATCCAGCCGTTGTCGAGGTGGACGGATGGAGAATCGGACTGGCTATCTGCCGCGACACCGGGATGGCCGAACACGCTGCCGCAACATGCGAACACCAGGTGGATGTGTATGCCGCTGGGGTCTTGGAGCACGAGTCCGACGCCCACATCCAGCCGGCGCGGGCACGTCGGATAGCGGCCGCTCACCAGGTGTGGGTGGCCGTTGCCAGCTTCGCCGGTTCCACCGGCGAAGGGTTCGACAAGGCGGCCGGAGGCTCGGGCATCTGGCGACCCGACGGCTCGCGTGCGGCCACGGCCACCAGCAAGACCGGCGAGTTCACCGGTAGCGTTCTCAGGCCTGGGTCTCGTCGGCAACCGCTATAAGCCGGTGACCGGGCATCATCTCAAGACGGCCGCGATCCCCAACCTCGTGGGGATCCAGGTGTGAGCCCACGGCGTAGACCTGATTGCCGTCCGACAATTTTACGGTGTAATACCACGTGGCACCGCGGAACTCGGAGGCTACGATCTCGTCGTCGCTGAAGTCGCCGTGGTGGCCACTATCGACCGCCGCCGGCGTGAACAACACGTCATCGGGACGAACCATGGCGATTGTGGCGCTGCGTCGGTGAGACATGTCGACCGCGCCCAGGGTTGTGGTCCCCGCCTCGATAGGCAGGAAGGCGGCCTCACCCATGAAGGCGGCTACGAAGCGGTTGGTCGGGCGATGGAAGATCTCTTCAGGGCTGGCCAGCTGTTCAATCTTGCCTGCCCGCATGACCGCGACCCTGTCGCCAACTGCCAGTGCCTCGGTCTGTTCGTGGGTGACGAAAACAGCTGGAGTTTTCGTGGCCCGAAGAGCGGCGACGACGTCGCCTCGCAGCTGGACGCGAAGATTCGGGTCGAGACTGGCGAACGGTTCGTCGAGCAGGAGAAGAGCGGGGCGGGGGGCAAGGGCCCGAGCCAGCGAGACCCGCTGCCGCTCGCCGCCAGAGAGTTCGTGGGGGAAACGGTCGCCGTAGCCGCTGAGTTCCACGAGTTCCAGGGCTTCGTCGACGCGGCGTTTGGCCTCCCCTCGCGATTCGTCGCGAATACCAAAAACAATGTTCTTTGACACGGTGAGGTGGGGAAACAATGAATGCTCTTGGAAGACTAGGCCAACCCGCCGGTGCTCGGGAGGAAGTCGACGCTGTCCATCGTCGACGACGGTGCCGTTGAGCGTCAGTCGTCCACCGTCGAGCGAAACAAGACCAGCAATGGCACGCAGCAGTGTCGACTTGCCGCACCCGCTCGGCCCGACCAGGGCCAGCAACTCGTCGCTTCCAAGATCGAGGCTGACACCGTCGAGCGCGGTCACTGAACCAAACCGCTTGACCGCATCCTCGGCCTGTAAGGCCTCTGCCATTTCGCTCATCTGAGGTGCTACCCGCTCCTAGCAGCCGATTGCCGGGGCGAAGCCACGCCCGACGGCTGGGAGATCTGGCGCGACAACAGGGCGACGGGGATGAGAGCGACCACCACGATAGTTAAGGCTGGTAGGGCAGCCTGTTTGAACAGTGATTCCGAGGCCAGGTTGTAGGTCCACACCGACAGTGTGTCGAATCCGAACGGCCGAAGCAACAAGACGATCGGTAGCTCTTTGAGCGCATCGATGGCGACCAGCACGGTGGCCGTGATCACACTGGTGCGCGAGAGCGGCAAATGAATCCGACCAGCGATGTCGAGAGGACGACGACCCAGGCTCCTGGCCGTTGCCGTCATGTCGGGGTGAACCTGGTCGAGCCCAGCTTCAACCGCATTGATGCCAGGGGCCAAAAGGCGAACGACGTAGGCGTAGGCCAAGGCGAGAAAGGAACCGGTAGCCACCGTGCCCGGCAGGCCAAGACCAAGAGATTCGAGTACCCGATCCAGGGCGACGAGGGCGAGGATGACACCGATCGCCACCACCGGGCCTGGCACCGCATAGCCGACTGCGGTGAGCCGGGTAGCGACACCTGTGGACCGCCGTGAGCCAAAGCGCCGAGCGTTTACCACCACCAAGGCAGTCGAGACGCACACAGCCGCAGTGACCGAGGCAAGGATGAGCGAGTTCTGCAGGAAGCCAAAATATCGTTCGGTCAGACTCGCTCTTTTCGGATCAGCGGCCTCCTGCAGCGCCCAGACCAGAAGCTGAATAGCCGGACCAGCAAAAGCGAGGACGAGGACCGAGACGCAGGTCAGGGTGGCAGCGACAGCTTTCGCCCCGGTCAGTTGCCGCGGTTCGATGCCTGCCGCCTCACCCGCCGCCTGCCCAAAGCGGGCTCTACCTCGGAGGATTCTCTCCAAGCCGATGACGAGCAAGGCGAAGGCCAGGACCAGAGTGGCGAACTCGCTGGCCGCATCACGATCAAAAGTGCCGCGCCAGATCCGGAACACACCGACCGAAACCGTGTCGACGCTGAAATACTGCACGGTGCCAAAATCGGTGAGTGTCTCCATCATCACTACCGCGGTACCGGCGGCGATAGCCGGACGCAGTAGAGGCAGCACTACCCGCACCGCCGCCTCGACTGGGCCAGCGCCGAGGCTCCGTGCTACCTCATAGGAGCTACCCGCCTGGTCGCGTAGAGCGGCGCGGGCCAGCAGGTAGACATAGGGATACAGCACCACCGTGAAAACGACGATGGCAGCGCCGAGCGAGCGAACATCGGGAAACCATGCGTCCTGGCCGAACATCGCACGCCAACGGGTTTGGATCGGGCCGGGAAAGCCAAAGACCGACAGGGTCAGAAATCCTAAGACGTAGCTCGGCATGGCCAGCGGTGCTACCAGCATCCAGCCCAACAGCCGAGAGCCGGGAAAGCGGTAAGCGCCGGTTAGCCAGGCCAGACTGCACCCGATAATCAATGTGCCGATGCTTACACCGGCCAGGAGGACAGCGGTCTGGTAGAGCTGTCCGGGAAGCCTCGTGTTCCATTGGTGGGCCCAAACCTCGGTGTTTGGATCGAGGAGGCTGGTGGAGAGGAAGGCGACAGGGGCGACCACCGCAAGAGCGGCGAGCCAGGCAGCCACCGGCCAGCCGATCAGGCTGAGGCGGTCGCCCAGCCCAAGCCGGGCCTTTCCCTCTCCTCGATCAGCGACCGCCGCCGAATTCACCGATAGCCAACCTCGTCCATGAGGCGCACGGCATCAGCGTTCAGGCCACCGAAAATCGATGCGTCAAGTTCGTCCATGACAAAGCTTTCGCCGAAGTTCTCAGCGATCAAGGCCACGGGCTTCGCCTCAGGGTTGACCGGATACTCATGGTTGCCGTCGACAAAGAGGCTCTGGCCATCGGTCGCCAGCCATTCGAGTAGTTGTTGGGCCTCTTCAGGGTGAGCCGCGTACTTCGTTACGCCACCGCCGGACACGTTGACATGCACGCCGCGTCCGTCTTGATGAGCCCAGGTGAGCTCGACAGGAAAGTCGGCATCTTCTTCCAACTCGCGCGCTAGGTAGTAGTGGTTGGTAATACCAGCGTCGCATTCGCCAGCGGCTATCGATGCCAGGATCAGGCTGTCTTTCTCCATGATTTCGGCGTTGGCGGTCCAGCCGGCAACGATGCGGGTTGCTTCTTCTTCGCCATGATGAGCAAGAAGGCTGGCCACGAGAGATTGCGTATAGATGTTTGATGAGTTGCGCAGGCAGAGTCGACCCTCCCATGCGGGATCGGCCAGCTCCTCGTAGGTGGTTGGCACCTCATCGGTCGCCACCCGTTCCGGGTTGTAGACAATGGTGCGAGCTCGGATGGTGAGCCCATACCAGCTGCCTTCGGGGCCGCGCAGACTGGCGGGAACCGCGGCATCGAGAACATCTGAGTCGAGCGGGGTAAAGAGACCTTGCGCATCGGCGGTTGCGAGGTTGCCGGCATCGACGGTCATATAGACGTCGGCGGCCGTTTCGTCGCCTTCGGCCTCGATCCGTTCCCTGAGTTCAGCATCGGTGCCGGTGAGGAACTCGACCTCGATACCCGTCTCTTCGGTGAACTGGTCAAAAGCCTGCTCAAGGTCGTAATGACGGCCAGAGTAGACCCTTACCACCGGTCCATCTTCGCCTGAACAACCGGCGATGGCCAGCGTCAGGCCGATGGCGAGCCCAAACCAGGTGGCGACGCGCCCGCGGACCTTGCGACTGCTTAGATGCTGATTCACGACCACTCCTCGTAGCACTAGTTCTATCGGACGTACCGGTAGAACAATCGAGAACTCTAGCGTCTTTTGATCAGCATGCCTGCGACGAAGTGTTAACTGTGCTTAACATCACACGATCGTCGCTCCTCCATCCCTCGAATCCCTGTACTGGAGGCCCTATGAGCTACGGTTTTACATGACGCTCGTTCCCGACGATGGACCCCTCTCAGCCCATCAAGCGCTCGCAGCCCAGCGACAACTTCTGATCTTCTCCCCGCTCGACGATGGCGCAACCTCCGATCTCTGCGCCCAGCTTCTCGCTCTCGATGGCGAGTCTGGCGAATCGGTGGAGCTCTTGGTCAAGAGCGATGGCGGACCGCTCCATGCGATCTTCCCCCTCCTCGATGTGATCTCGCTCATGCGGGCGCCGGTCAACATCACCTGCCTTGGAACGATCAGCGGCACCGCAATCGCGCTTGTGTTGGCGGGTACCGGTCGACGAGAGGCCAGACCTCGTGCCCGGTTCCGCTTCGGACTCGAACGAGTCGCGGCCATCGACGTACGAATCCGAGAAGTTACGACTCTGGCCGAAGAGGAAGCCACCCTCCGCCAGCGGTATGTCGACTTCCTCGTTGAGCGAACCGGTGAGGACGCCGACTGGCTCCACGCCCAGCTGGACGATCGAACAATCTTTGCCGCCGATCGCGCCCATGAACTCGGCATCTTGACGACAAAGCCCTCCTAGGCGACGAGCATTCGACATCCAGCAGGTTGCCAACGTCAAGGTCCTAACCGATGCTCGCAAGCAGCTCTATCAGCTGCTGGCGGAGTAACGCCCCTTCGCTCCGACACCACCGGTCATGACTCGTTCCGAACTTGCTCTTCGGCCCGAGCTTTGAGCCCACGGTTCATGGCCTCGAAGCCCTCTCTGGTGTCGGTGTCTAGCGACTTGCGGAGAAGCCGCACAAGAATGCCGTTGAAGTATTCGCTGTGCACGAGCCGGGTGCCGACGGCGGTCGATGCACCATCGATGACACGATGGAAGCCAGGGCCGGTCTGTGGGGTTAATGGATTGGACGTTCAAAACACCAGACGATTGGCAGAACCACATGACAACGATTACCGCTGAACTAATCGACGGCTATCAGGTCGAGATCACGAACGGCGATCATACATGGCGGGCCGACGAGCCCCTCGATCTCGGCGGAGACAACACCGGGCCGAACCCCTACGACCTGCTCCTCGGCTCCCTGGCTGCATGCACCACGATCACCCTGTCGATGTATGCGAAACGCAAGCAGATCCCGATCACCTCACTATCGGTGTCCTACTCACATGAGAAGGTACACGCCGACGATTGTGAGCAATGCGACGACGCCCACACCGGCATGGTCGACAGGATCGGCTCCCAAATTTTCATCGATGGCGACTTCGATGAGGCCACGCGCAAACGTCTCGAACAGATCGCCCAGCGATGCCCAGTTCACAAGACACTCGAAGCCGGTGTGGTCTTCGACGAGACGGTCTACGTTGGCTAGCCCAGCACGCCAGCCAATTCGAGAATGCGATGCGGTGGCAAATACAACTCGGTGACCTGAACTCCCAATGCGTCCGACACGGCATTGCCGAGCGCCGGGGGCGCCCCGATCATGCCGCCCTCACCGGTGCCACGCGAATCCCCGTCGCCACCCGTGATGGTTTCCATATGATCAACCTCGATCGCAGGGATCTCCATCGCGGTCGGAATCAGGTAATCCATGTAGGTCGTCGAAGCTAGGTTGGCGCTCTCGTCGTAGTTCATCTTCTCGTAGAAGACAGCGCCGATCCCCTGAGCAACACCGCCCCGCACCTGTCCGTCGACGATTGCAGGGTTAATGATCCGCCCACAGTCCTCCACCACCAGGTAGCGAGGGATGGTCACGAATCCGGTCTCAAGATCGATGTCGACAACGGCGACGTGGGTCGCCACCGACCATCCCCCATTGCCAGTGCCCGTGTAGCGGTCCACGTGCTCGAAGACCGGCCCGGACGTTATGCCCTTCTCGCTCTTGGCCTTGGCCGCTACGTCGGCATAGCTGACACCACGGGCCGGAACACCGGCCACGTGAATAGTGCCATCGGAGATCTCAATGTCGTCGGGGTTTGCTTCCAGCATGTCGGCTGCGACCGAAACGACCTGACGACGAACCTCCCGAGCCGTCGATCGCATCACGCCAGCTCCCATCGGCGCTCCACGAGATCCCCCGGTTCCGATCACGCTGAACGGGGTGCGGTCGGTGTCTCCCCAAACGATATCGACATCGTCCATAGCCACCCCGAACTCGTCGGCGACCACCTGAGCGTAGGTGGTCTGATGGCTTTGCCCGTGAGGAGATTGGGCCGTATACATCACGATGCGGCCATCTTCTTCGACGGTGGCCCGGCCGTCTTCAAACAGCAGCATGGCGTTGCCAGGCTGCAGACTGTCGCCAAAGTTCGGCGGGCCTGGGGCAGCCTCGTGGTAGGTGGCCAGTCCAAGCCCGATGCGATGGCCGCGCTGCTTGGCGTCGGCCTTGTCTCGGTCTAGCTGATCCATGTCGATCAGCTCAAGGGCCCGCTCCAGCGTCTTCTTGGCCGACATGGTGGCATCCAGATCGGGGCCGGTGATCATCGACATCGGGAGCTTGTCGTCGCCGATCATGTTTTTTCGACGCAGGTCGCCGGGTGTCATCCCGATCTTCTCAGCGGCGATGTCGATAAGCCGTTCCCGCACCCAGGTCTCATGAGCCCACGGCCCTCGGTAAGGAACCACGGTTCCCTTGTTGGTAGCGACGATCCTCGTCTCGAGATGGAATGCCTTGAAGTCGTAGGGCCCCGGCATGTAGACCTTCCACATCAGGCTGGTGATGGCAGCACCAAAGGGGAACCCGGGGTAGGCCCCGTGATCGATGACCGCATCACAGCGAAGGCCATGAAAGGTGCCGTCACGGTCGAGGGCGAGACTGAGGGTGAATCGTTCCTCCCGAGCCTGGCCGCCGTTTGTCAGGTTCTCGACCCGATCCTCGATCCACTGCACACTTCGACCCATCGTCTTGGCCACAGCTACCACGGTGAGCTCCTCGCGGGTCACCGCGCCCTTGCAGCCGAACCCGCCGCCGATATCGGCAGTCTTCACGGTTGGGAAGTCATCTGCGGCCAACAGACCAAGGCCCATGCGCATCAACGTCCCCATGGCGTTCTCCGCCTTGCGCTGCGTCTTCATGGCCGCCGGGTCCTGTTTGCGCAGTTCTTCGCGCTGATCCTTGAGGAACTCGCGAGCAGCGCCTACAAACGCCTTGCGCCGCTTCTTGTTTACAGCGAACTGGCGAAGCGATCGACCGGGACCCTGGTTAACCGTGATGCCAGCAGCGATCCAGCGAAGCACGTTCGGGGCCTGGGTGGTGCTGTGCAGAGTGAGATGCCGGGTAGCGGGGTCGACCTCCGCCAGGATTCCCTTGGTCTCCATCGGCTGGTTAGTGAGCCGGTGGCTGTCGAACCTCTCGGTCACGACCACCTCGGCCTTGGTAAAGGCATCGTTGATGTCGCCGAAGGTGTCGGTCGTGTCGGCCAACACGTTGCCGTCGGCCTTTGGCCAGATCTGGGCCGCCGATGGCTCAACGGCCCGGTCGACGTCGGGAACCGGTTCGAGCGGGTCGTAGTCGACGACAACCTGTTCGACCGCATCTTCGGCCAGCGGCCGGGACTCGGCGATGACCACGGCAACGGGATCCCCAACATGGCGGACAACATCGTCGCTCATGATCGTGTACAGCGGGGAATACACGCCCTTGATCGACGCCAAGGGCGGCACCCGGTTGGTGAGCTCGTTGATCTCGGATCCGGTGAAGACCCGTACAACCCCTGGCATTCTTCTTGCCGTCGACACATCGATCCTGGTCACCCGGGCGTGGGGGTACGGACTACGGACGAAGGCGGCATGGAGCACGCCTTCGGGATTGATGTCGGCGACAAACCGTCCTTCACCGACAAGAAAGCGATCGTCCTCCACCCGCTTGACCGATTGGCCGGTGAAACCCAGGCCCGATGTTTGCGCATTCGTGGCTTCAAACGTCATTGGCCTGACCGCTCCTTGTTCTGTGACGACAGGATGTTCTGTGACGACAGGATCTCGACGGCGGTCTCGACCCCGGCCACGATCGACTGGTAGCCGGTGCAGCGGCAAAGATTGCCACTCAGCTCTTCCCGAATCTCCCGCTCGGTTGGATTCGGATTCTCAGCCAACAAGGCGACCGTGCTCATGATGAACCCGGGCGAGCAGAAGGCGCACTGGAACGACATCGCCTGGTACATGGCCTCCTGAATAGGGCTACGAGTGTCACCGTCGCTCAACCCTTCGATGGTGACAATCTCGCAGCCGTCAGCCTGGGCGGTGAGCATCAGACAGGACCGGGCCGGTTCGCCACCGACGAGCACGGTGCAAGCGCCGCACACACCGTGTTCGCACCCGAGATGGGTGCCGGTGAGACCGAGCGAGTCGCGAAGCGTGTCGGCCAGCGAGCAGCGAGGGTCGACGTCGAGTGTGGTTGCGTTGCCGTTGACCGTCATCGACACCGACACGATCATGGCCGCCAGCTCTTCAGAGGTGTGCGTCATGCCGCCACCCCGATCCTGCTGGAGGCTTCCGCCAACCCTTTTCGGGTGAGCACGCCGGCTATATGTTTGCGGTAGTCGGCGGTGGCGTGAACATCGCCCGTGGGGTCGAGCGTGTTGCTGACCACCTCGGAAGCTTGGGCGAACACATCTTCGGTCGGCGTCTGGCCGACCAGAACGGCTTCAGCTTCGGCCACACGGACGGGCACCGGCGCAACGCCGAAGAAGCTCAACGCAGCCGAGGTGATCCGGTCGCCCGACATATCGAGTGCGCAGGCCAAGCCGACCATGGCGTAGTCGCCGTGGCGCCGACTCAGTTCCACAACCGACGAGCCAGCCGACGACGGTGCCCCGCGTACGGATGGCTCGGTGGCCGACATGAGGCATGGCTTGGTGAACGAGCGGGGCGTGACGAGCCAGCTCATCAGACCGTTCCGCGGTGGCGTGCCGCACGAGGGCACCGATAGTTGTTCCATCGAGGCCGACGTCAATGCGATCAAGGCCTGGCAGCCGTCCGATGTCGACGATGTGCTCGGGTGCGGCTAGGCGAAGAGCCATAACCGGGAGCAGGCTTTGACCGCCAGCGAGTATCTTGGCGTCGTCGCCGAAGCGATCGAGGAGGTCGAGAGCCTCGTCGATCGACTGGGGCCGGTGATAGGTGAAGGGCGCCGGTTTCATAGAAACACCGTAGCTGTCGGTCGGATGAGTGCTCATCAACCGGCTAGCCAGGCGCCTTCAAACCCTCCGGGCTGGTGTCGTACACGAGGCGCACGGCTCCCTGGCTAAACGGGGTCACCTTGAGGGGCCGCATCGGCCCGGCGAACGGCTGGCTGAACAAGGGGATTCCCTCGCCAATCGCCTCGGGCATGACGGTGATATCCAACGTATCGACGACGCCGCCGAGCAGGGCGTCGGTCACGACGTTGCCGCCACCGAAAACCCAGAGCCGCTTCGGGGTCGAGGCTGCGAACTCTTTGATCGCTTGAGCGGTTGGGGTGGCGGCGAAGGATATGTTTGCTCCGTCGGGCACCGGCAGGTCGTTGGCGGTGGTCAAAACGAGGGTCGGGCGGTCGCCCCATGACCAGCCCCAGCTAACGGTCTGCTCATAGGTCGTGCGACCCATCACTAGTGCCCCGATGCGATCAGCCCAGGCAAAGAAATCGAAGTCTTCAAGCGCATACTTTTCGAGGTAGTCGACCGCCCCGTCCGGTCGGCAAACATAGCCATCGAGCGTGACGGCCAAGCTGGCGACAACGTCATCAGACCGCTCATCTTCGGGGACCAAGTCTTCGTGCATCGCTGTCCTTCCATTCGCCTGGGCCCCTACGGCGCCGGGGCCACTGGCCTGGTTTTGTTGGCAATGTAACGTTTTAGACGCCAGCGATGCCACCATAGGCGGGTGCTGCAAGCAACCGATGTCCCAACCACCGCTCAGGCAAAGGCCGTGATCCCGGCCGACTGCTTCGACCGAAGCCTCGGGCGTTCCAGTCTTCATGCGCTGCTCTCGGTTGTTCTAACCGCTGGCAGCGGCCTCCTGGCCTACCGGTTTCTTCCGGTGGGCCTGGCCTGGACGCCGGTGTGGTTGCTCTATGCGGTCGTCGTAGGAACCTTCGCCACCGGGGTTTGGGTCATCGCTCACGAGTGCGGGCATCGGGCGTTCGCCAACGGGACCCGACTGCAGGACACCGTTGGGTTCGTCTTCCACAGCGCTCTCCTCGTCCCCTACTTCAGTTGGCAGCGAAGCCATGCCATCCATCACAGTCGCACCAACCACGTCATCGAAGGCGAAACCCATGTGCCTCGACGCGTCGGCACCCCCGAAGGATCTCGCACTCTCGCCGCCCGCAAGCGACTAGGTCCCGTTCCCTACGGACTGCTCAGCGCTCTCGGCCGGCTCATCGCTGGATGGCCGCTTTACCTGCTGGTGGGATCGACGGGCGGCCCCGAGCGCGGTCTCACCAATCACTTCTGGCCTAGCCGTCCCTTCTCCTCTGCCCTGTTTCCTAAGCGGTGGGTTCAGAAGGTTCGATGGTCGACGCTTGGGGTCCTGAGCACCGTTGGGCTTCTGGCCTGGTGGGCGATCAGCGCTGGTTCGCTGTGGCCCGTCCTCGCGCTCTATGTCGGCCCCTACCTCGTGTGCAACATGTGGCTGGTGGCCTACACCTGGCTTCAGCACACCGACGAGGACATCCCGCACTACGACGACAACGATTGGTCGTTCGTGCGGGGAGCGTTCTGTTCGGTCGATCGGCCTTATGGGCGCGTGATCGATCTCCTGCATCACCGCATTGGCTCAACCCACGTGGCCCATCATCTCGACGCCAAGATCCCCCACTACCGCGCCGCCAAGGCCACGCAGGCGATCGCCAGCGCCTTTCCCCAGCTCTACCGCTATGACCCAACCCCGGTGCCGAAGGCGTTGTGGCGGGTGGCAATGAACTGCCATGTGGTCGAGCCGACGAACGACGGTTGGCAGTTCACACCCAGCGAATCGGCTCTATGATCGCGGAGAATGACTCGTTCCAAACCCAAACTGTTGGCTGGAGGAAACCCACAAATCGCCAAGGGTGATGGTGATGGCCCTGTGCAGGCCTACATCGCGGCGATGCCGGACTGGAAACGCAAGATAGGCCAGCGGCTCGACGCCCTCATCGAAACAGCTGTTCCCGGTGTGCACAAGGCGGTGAAATGGAACCAACCGCTTTACGGCCTTGAGGGCGACGGCTGGTTCGTGTCGTTTCGCTGCTTCACCAAGTATGTGCAGCTGACGTTTTTCCAGGGAACATCGCTGGATCCGACGCCAACGAAAACCTCGAAGCAAGCCGACGTGCGCTCTGTCGAGATCCACGAGCACGACGAGCTTGACGAGGACGTACTGATCTCATGGTTCGAGCAGGCCAGTCGTCTGCCGGGCCAGCGACTCTAGGCGCTGTTCACAGATATCGGTTGCACGGATCGGTTGCAAGGATCGGTCGCCAAACCTTAAGAACGCCTGGCTCGACGGTCTTGGGCGCGTTGCCACTTGTTCTGACGACTGCGACACGCCTTGCGGCAGTAGCGCTGGTTCGTGGTCTTGCGCTCGAACAACTCCTGGCATCGCCAGTAGTCGCATACGGCGAGCCGGTCGGGATCGACACCGGGCTCTCCGTCGAAGTCATCGGGAACGTCGATAGACCCATTGAACCACTCTGGTCGCTGGGACGCGCCCGACAAGGCTGCTCCGTTACTCCAGAGAGCAGTTCTCCAACGACGATCTCGTCAAGGAGCGGTACCAGGGGATCCGACCGGCTCCGGGCTACCCGGCTTGCCCCCATCACAACCGAGAAGCAAACGATCTTCGAACTGCTTGAGGCCATCCCGCAAGCCGATACTTTGGTGTCCGGCGGATCGGCCAAGACCAGCTCGAAGACTATGCGGCCCGAAAGGGCATGCCGCTAGAGGACGCCGCTCGCTGGCTGGCCCCCGTCTTCACGCCATGATCTCTGCCCGGCGTAGCCCGACTAGCCGGTGAAGCTGGCTTCTGTATGCGAGCCGTCGCATAGAGGCTTGTTGGCCGATTCGCCGCAGCGGCACAAGTCGTAGGTTGCCCGGGTTTCCACCTGATCACCGGTTTGCCAGGTCAGGGTTTCGCCGTGTTCGGAGGTGATCGGCTTCATGTCGCCGCTACCGGGGCTCCGAGCCCCGGCCGACAACCTTCAGCGAAAAGCGTAGTCGCCCCGCCGGAACGAGTCCGACGGGGCGACTGCAATTGCAAACGTTGAGCACCGCGGGTAGCGGTGACCGGATGGATTAGGCGAGATCGAAGCGATCTGCGTCCATGACCTTGGCGAACGCGGCGCAGAAGTCGTTGACGAACTTCGCCTCAGCATCGTCGGCACCGTACACATCGGCAATCGCCCGCAGGATCGAGTTCGAGCCGAACACGAGGTCGTTGCGGGTCCCCGTCCACTTGGCATCGCCGCTGGCACGATCAGCGCCTTCGAAGACGTCTTCATCGCCGGAAGCTGCCGACCACTCCGTGTCCTGATCCATCAGGTTCACGAAGAAGTCGTTGCTGAGTGTGCCGACCCGGTCGGTGAACACACCGTGGCCGTCGTTGCTCACACCGAGAACCCGGAGGCCACCGACGAGTGCGGTCATCTCGGGTGCACCGAGATCGAGCAGGTGAGCCCGGTCGACGAGGATGTGCTCGGCGACATGGCTGCTGCCCTTGCCGAGGTAGTTCCGAAAGCCGTCATTCTTGGGTTCGAGCCATGCGAAGGATTCAACATCGGTCTGGTCCTGGGTGGCATCGCCACGTCCGGTGCTGACCGAAACGCTCACATCGTGACCGCCAGCCTTGGCTGCCGCCTCGACTGCTGCGGCACCACCGAGCACGATGAGGTCGGCCATGGAGACCGACACACCAGCGCTCGACTGCACACCCTCGAGTGCGGTGAGCACCCGACGGAGCTGGGCCGGCTTGTTGACGTCCCACTCATTCTGAGGGGCCAAGCGGATACGGCCACCGTTTGCGCCGCCACGCTTGTCGCTCTGACGGTAGGTGGAGGCTGAAGCCCAGGCTGTCTCGACGAGCTCGGTGATCGTGAGATCGGTCGCCATGATGGCGGCCTTGACAGCGGCAACGTCAGCATCGCTGAGTGCGGTGCCAGCGGGGACGGGGTCTTGCCAGAGCAGTTCCTCGGAAGGAACCTCAGGGCCGAGGTAGCGCACGACCGGACCCATGTCGCGGTGGGTGAGCTTGTACCAGGCACGAGCGAAGGCATCGTCGAGCTCGGCGGGGTTGTCACGGAAGCGCTGGGAGATCGGCCCGTAGATTGGGTCCATCTTCATAGCCATGTCGGCGGTGCTCATCACGGGAGCGTGGGTGATGCTCGGGTCGTGAGCGTCGGGAACAGTTCCAGCGAGGGCGGGAGCCGTCCACTGCTTATGACCGGCTGGGCTCTCGGTGAGCTCCCAGTCGTTGTCCATCAGCGTCTCGAGGTAGTTGTTGTCCCACTGGGTTGGCGTGGAGTTCCACGCACCCTCGAAGCCGCTGGTGGTGGTGTGCACGCCCTTGCCGGAACCGAAGGCGTTCTTCCAACCGAGGAGCTGCTGCTCCATAGGCGCACCCTCGGGCTCGGGACCCATTTCGGATTCCATGCCAGCGCCATGCATCTTGCCGAAGGCGTGGCCGCCGACGACGAGGGCAACGGTCTCTTCGTCGTTCATGGCCATGCGGCCAAACGTTTCGCGGATGTCGGCGCCGGAAGCGACCGGGTCAGGCTTGCCGTTCGGACCCTCGGGGTTCACATAGATCAGACCCATCTGAACGGCACCGAGCGGCTCCTGGAGCTGGCGGTCACCGCTGTAGCGCTGATCGTCGAGCCAGACGTTCTCAGGACCCCAGTAGATGTCTTCCTCGGGCGCCCAGACGTCTTCGCGGCCACCGGCGAAACCGAAGGTTTTGAAGCCCATGGATTCGAGGGCAACGTTGCCGGTGAGGATCATGAGGTCGGCCCAGGAAAGCTTGCGGCCGTACTTCTTCTTGACGGGCTCGAGCAGGGCGCGGGCCTTGTCGAGGTTGCCGTTGTCGGGCCAGCTATTCAGCGGTGCGAAACGCTGGGTGCCCGAAGCGCCGCCACCGCGACCATCGTGGGTGCGGTAGGTGCCAGCGGAATGCCAGGCCATGCGGATGAAGAACGGGCCGTAGTGGCCATAGTCCGCAGGCCACCAGTCTTTTGAATCGGTCATGACCGCAGTGAGGTCTGCCTTCACTGCAGCCAGATCGAGGGTGGCGAATTCTGCCGCGTAGTCGAAGTCGTCACCCATCGGGTCGGACTTGGCCGAACCCTGGTGAAGGATGTTCAGGTTGAGTTGGTTTGGCCACCAATGTTGGTTGGCCTGGCTACCACGAGCCGAATGGTCGCTTTGCAGCACCGGGCACTTTGCTTCGTCGGTCATATTGCTCTCTGGCTCCTGGGGTATTGGTTTCGTTGGATTTGGTGATTGATTTTGGTGTGAGCGGACTCAGCGTAGGCAGTCGGGGCACCGGCCCCAATAGACGACCTCAGCCTCGTCGATCTCGAAGCCGTAGTCTTGCTCGGCGACGAGACACGGCGTCGACCCGACCGCACAATCGATGTCGAAAATAAGGCTGCAGCCTCGGCACACCAGATGATGGTGATTATCGCCGACGCGGTCCTCGTAGCGAGCGGGCGAACCGGTGGGCTGAATCCGACGGATGAGACGCTTGTCGGCGAGGGCGCCAAGCGTGTCATAGACCGCTTGCCGGGAGATTGAACCGATCTTGTCCCGCACGATCTCGGTCAGCTCTTCGGCCGTGGCATGAGGACCGGCGGTGACGGCCTCCATGATCGCCAGACGCTGTGCGGTGACCTGCAGCCCACAACTTCTCAGTTGCTGCTCGTAGCTCTGCTGCTCGTTCGCAACATGAGCGAGCTGCTCTTGCTCGAGGGCGTCGGTCACGATTCACAAGTCAAGCAGACATTCTGGACACAGTCAAGAGTTCGGCATCGACTTCCTGACCTACGTCACGGCGTGGTTCTCGACGAACGCCACCTCTTGTGCCCCTTCCCATAAGAGCATCTTGCCAAGCGGGCGAAGGTCTTCGGTGCCTTCGACGACTGTCGCGAAGTGATTGCCGGCCAATTGACCAGCCTTCGACGCGAAATTCACATAGCCATAGCCCAGGAGCAACTCTGTCTCGCTCACTCCCCCGGGATAGAGAACGAGCTCACCGGGATGCGGATACGACGTGGCGTTCTCGGATCCGATACCAACGTCGAGATCGCCCATCGGCACCCAGCCGGCCTCGCCGCTCCAACGCACATGTATGAGCTTCGAAGTCAACGGCAACAGGGCTCGAAACGCGGCCACGGTATGGGGAGCAGCATCTTCCTCTACTCGGAGTCGAAACGAGAACGGTCCAGCGGTCATGAGGAGCACGGCGCCAGCCTAGGAGATAGCTCGTAGCTTTTTGTCGAGCCTCAGGAAACCGTCTGCTGACGACGGCGTTGGACCGACATCGTGACACCACCGCCGACCGTTAGGAACGCCAGAACCGTCACGAGGCCAGCCACCAGGTCCGATTCGTTCCAGTGGAAGTCGAAGCGACGACGCCGTACGTGACACGTCCACCTGCCGGGAGGCTGTCGTCGGCGAAGGAGGTCTGCGGCCTGTCACGTCTAGTGGAGTGGTTGCCGAAGCTGTGAGCTGGATCGTCCCGCCTCTAACGAGGGTCCACCCCACGCGCTTTTTGTTCGCACCCTCAAGGTAGACTTTACGCCTTGGCTTCGATGCCACTGGCGCCAAGACGAAGGCTGCTAACTATCTGGGTGGTATTCATTTGTGCAATTCTTCACAGATGCAGGATCTGATTTCTACGCTTCCGATCGCCGACTCATGGTCGGAACCCGATCTTGGCGACGTCTTTGACCCGTTTTTGTTCGAACACCGGATGGTCGCGTACCGGCACCTCATCGATAGTACGAACGTCGACGAACGGTTCGGGTCCGAGAACCGCGACAACCCGCTGTGGGGTCTGCCGTTCCAGCATCAGTGGCAGCGAGACTCGGGCCGACTCTCTACCCCGCTGGGTACGGGTAACATTTCACGCATTGACCCCGACGCTGCATGGGGCTACGGCAACTACACGCTCAGCGTCATCCCATGGCTCGGGGCTGAGAGCGCCGGTGTCGTACCGTCGCTTCGAATCGCCGGACCTCCAACCGTAAGCCGCTTCGACTACATCGAAGATCGAGCCATTCCGCACAATCTCAACGGAGCGCTCGCCGCGTGGCAGGAGTACTTTCAGCTCGCCACAGATCCTGGCGTGACAACCAAACAGCTGAGAGAACGCATGTGGCACGCCCACAAGCAAAGCCTCGACGCGGCAGCCGAAGTGATCGCCGCAATTACCCCCTCACACGAGTCCGAAACGGAGATCACCTTCTTGCGGGGGTGGTGCCGAATGGTCGACTACCTATGGGCAGCGAACTGGCGCACAGACCTCGACTTCATCATCGAGCACGGCCTCGATGTCCTTCCCGAAGAACCGCTCACTACTTCGTCGATCACCAAACTCGATCCAGAGATTCGAACCACCGTTGACAACGTCATCGGACTCGCTAACAAATCAACACGTCGAGCCGACTTCGAGCTTCGCGTTTGGCGTCGAGCAATGCGTTCCGACGACGCAAAGCAAGAGGTTGTTCAACTACTTGATGCCGTGTTCAATCCGTCCTCGGAAAACCGCAACGACCGACTACGCCTACTACGGTTCATCACTGCGAGGTAGACGGCGTTTCAACTACTCCGACGGATGGTCGTGGTTGTGATCGATGGCCATCCGGGGCCAACGGGCCGGGCTCATCCTCATCGTAACCGTGGCGATCGAGTGGGTGCGCGCCTCAAATGGTCTCGGCTTCGCCGTACGACAGAGCTTCCAGGGCGGCCGGCTACCGGTCATGTGGGTTGGCCTGGTTCACCAGCGCCTCATCCAAGCGGTTTTAGCCTTCGAGGTCGACGACGCCGCCCGGGCCACTTGGGCGCTTGCCGACTACACTCTTGGGCCGCTCAGTCAACAGATGATTCCTCCGAGCAACCCGACCTTCACCGATACCTAGAGGGCATCATTTCCGACGACGAGCCAGTTCGGCTTCGAGCTCGGCATTTCGAAGCTCGATCAGGCTCTCCAAGTAACGATTGAGAATGAGCTTCTGAACTAGCGCCCCCGCTGGCCCGAGAGGAGCCTGCATATCGATGATGTCGGTCATCTCCGTCCCTCCGTTGACAGCTTCGAACCGGTGCTCGTGCCAGAAGTGTCTAAAGGGACCCTTGACCTGCTCATCAACAAACCGGTTCGGTCGGTCATACTCACTGATGACCGACGTCATCGACCACCAGATTCCAAAGTGGCGTGCCCGCCAGGTGACCGTTTGGTTCAGCGACATTTCACCCGATCCGACGCCACCGGTGATTTGCTCGCCAGACTCAGACATCGACTGCTTGTGAAAGTCGACATCAAGCGATAGATCAAATACCATCTCCGGCGGCGCATCGAGCCAACGAGATTTTTGAAAGTGATGCACGATGAACTCCCTGCGATTGACCTCACAAATAGCGAAGGGGCCGCTTCGGCGCCCTCCGCTCAATGTACTTGTGCCTCCATTGTCTCTGCTCGAACGTCGATTGCGTGGACGCTGGTGGAATGAGCGTGAGGTCGACGCAACCTTCGACCCAATCTCACCTGTGCCTGACTATGAGGATCTTCAGTCAATCGACGATGGTGTCGGCGAGCCCATCATCAGGGTGTACCGAGGAGCCCTACCCAAGACGGACAATGCTGGGCGCGACGTGTTTGCTAAGTTCATTGACAACCCTGCCCACTTCTGTCCTCGCGAGTTCGCAGTGTTCGCCACCGGGCGCCTTGTCGAAGGCAACCGGTTCCACGTTAGGCTCGCCGGTCCGTGGAATGGCCCGGTCGTAGTCGAACGTGTTCGCTCACACTGGGTGCGTCTTGCCACGCTCGAAGGTCATATGGAGGCTGGCTGGATCGACTTTGGCATCGATGAGGAGAAGTCCGAATTCTGGATCCGGTCGACCGCTCGGGCTGGCGATCGACCATTTTGGATGCTCTACGAAATACTGCCGATTGGGCGATGGGTGCAAACCGAAATGTGGTGCACGGTGATCGAGTCAGCCGCCGTGCTCGCTGGAGCGTCGATTCCTCCGATAGTCGACGTTGTAACCATCCGAGGCGGCAACGCACTCAACTAGACCGCTATGCCGCTCCGGCGATGCGCTATTCAGGTTGACAACCGCGCCGTCCTCAGAGCTTCACGAGTTCGGCGATCTTGATGGCGATGACCCGCATCGAGTCCTCCGCCGTGTCGAGGCCGTTGGGTGAGTCCCGCAAGGGGCTGACCCTTCGAACGTCGTCAAAGGTAGTTCCATCCACTACCGGAATCAGCTGATTTCGAGCCAAAAGTTCAGAGAGTTCCTTGTCCGACACTCCGCGATTATCGACGTGCTTCAGAAAGGCCGAGCGGGCCTGAATCAACAACGAGGACATCTTGATCAGCGAGAGCCGGAGGGGCATCGTCCAAGTCGCCACCCAAGAGAGACACTGCGCTGTGGCGGGGGCAGGATTCGAACCTGCGACCTTCGGGTTATGAGATCGATGCCAAAGGCTCGACGAAACTACTGATCTCAACGATTCGTTGAGTTTCCGAGGATCCGGGCCGCCGCCGATTCCTTGCCGAGATGGACCGGCACTCTGCGGTCCTCATCGTCGAACACGGCAACAAGTTCGAGCCGAGCACCGAGCGCGTCGAGGTACTGCCGCAGCGTAGAGACCCGGACATCATCGGAATGTTCGAGCTTCGAGATGGCGCCTTGGGTCACTTCCAGCCGTCCGGCCAGCTCGACCTGGCTGACCGCTTCGGCGTGGCGCAGTTCGTAGAGTCGGATCTCTTCGAGGGTTTCGGCTCGGAGAGCAGCAAGTCGCTCTGCCGCACCTTCGCGGCTCTCAACCTTTGCTCGTAGTTCATTAAAGTTCTTTCGGGGCATCAGATCTGCCGAGACTGGTGAATACGTTCGACGACCGGTCGCCCGAGATCGGGGCCACGGTCGCCGAGTAATACCACGCGGTCGTTGAGGGCTTCCTGTTGGTCGATCGTGAGGGTGTCCCACCACGTCTCGAACTCGTCGGTGACTTCGATCTCCCTCACTTTCCAAGTATGAGCTATTGGTAGTTATGAGTCAAGAGTAATACCGGGGTGGATCGTTACACGCCAAGCCTTGCCCGTCGCTCTGCGAGGGTGCCCCTTTGGAAACCTGCCTGATCAGCCGCGTCGAAGACCCCCGCTGCGGTCTCTCGGTCTCCGGCGGCGAGAGCATGTTCAGCCATAGCGACGATCGGCATCCATGACCGAGAGCCGAGCGCCTGGGCTGCTGCGACGAAACCGTCTACATGATCGGTCGCCAGGTAGAGGTGCGCGACGGCTTCAAGAGCGCGATCGGCTTCCCAGTCGAGAATCGCTGCCCGCAGGTCGGCCTCCGAGCTACAGAGGATCCCCGCGACGAGTTCGATCTCATCGGCGTTGATCTGCGCGAACCACTTGGTCTCTTCTTTGTGGTCGATGGCGCAGGGCTCCCAGATCAACATGTTGCAGATGTCAGACCAGTAAGCGGCCGGTTCGATGCCCGTCGTGCGCCAATCGAGTGACAGGTACGTCTCCCATGCCGCTGACCGGGCCTCACCGACGTTGCCGTGACTGTCGTCAACCCGATCGGCAAGCACGAGTCCCGCAGTTTGGAACGCCCGGTACACGCTGACGCGATCCACGAGTGTGCGGCGAGGGCCATCGAGATCAGCGAGTCGCTTTAGGAGCCGGTCAACGACCTCAAAGCTCTTGTACTTGTTGACATGACTCTTGCCATCGGCGACCGGCCTGAACCGGTCATAGAAGCGACCAGGGTCGGAGGGAAACGCATCCCACCCGAATCGAGCCTGCTGTTCGAAGCGGTGCCGGGGAGTGTTGACCATCGGCTCGGTCCTCGCCCGCCAATCGAACGAGACGCGACCGGTGACCTTATCTCGGGCACGTTTCACGACGCGCTTGTTGTTGAGCTACTCGGGGTCGGCAAGATCGCTCGGTCCACGATCGACTGCCGACAGTCTTGTTAAGAGGTCGTCGAAGTGGCTCAACTTGGCCTCATCGTCACGCCCGGATCCGTAAGCGCGAGATCGGATAGATCCAACGAACGCGTCCCGCAGACCATCCGGGTCGCCTCCGTGGTCGAGTTCGATCACTACGCAGTACCAGAGATCCCACAGCGACCATGCCCGCTCAAACCGCTCCTCCCACAGTTCGGCGCCGAACCGTGGAGGCTGCCGCGGTTTGCCGCTCACCACGGGGAGTCCTTCGGACCAGCGGCGACGTTCCGCAGGTAGCTGAGCGCCGCGGCCCGGCCGACCTCGGTGAGCGCAATCTGTCGGTTACGCCAATCACCGGACTTGTTCGTTAGCCCGAAAGCAGCCCACACGTGGCGAACGTCAACGAATGTCCATGACACATCTCGCAGTGACGGTGCGTCAGTCACGCCGTCGGTCGTGGTTTCCCAGCCCATCTCGATGGCGCAGTTGCGGATGAACACCGGTGGTGAGCTGTCCGAGATCGGTTCATGCTTGTCGAGCAGGAAGAGCAGCCCGGTTTCGGCGACGAAGGCGTCCCAGCCATCGCCACCGCCGAGATTGCGGGTCAACGCCTGCCATGCGCGTCCAGGTTCGCTGGCTATCTCACGGCCGAGCGGGGTTCGACGCAGCGTCGCCTTGTGCTTACGGAGCGCACCGACTCGCAGTAGCCAGCCTCGGAGCTGATGGAGCACGGGGTCGTCGAGTTCGGTCTTGACGGGTCGGTCGAGCGGCCAGGGATGGCTCCACGGCCGATCAGCCTGGAGCGACTGAACGAACGCCGGTTTGAGATAGCCAGCCTGGGTCAACGGCTGCTCGTCACCCCACCGCTCTAACAACCACACCAACGGACGCACAGCGTTCGCGGCGTCGGACGGCATCTCGATCGGGTGGAGCAGCTGGTTCGCGATCTGCGCCCGTGCTTCGGCAAGCTTCGGGCCTCGACGCTCGGCCGCTAACACCCATTGTTCGATACCTTCGGTGACGATGACTGTGCGCCATGACTGACCCGGAATCTCCGGATGGTCGCTGTCGAGTGCTGCAGCGCACACCTTCGCTTGGGTGATTCTCCAGCCCTTTACTCCTACGGTCATAGCACCTGTGAAGATCGCCTCCTCCAACGCAGCTTCCACGGCGGAACGGGCTTGGGCTTCCTCGGTGCGCATGACCGACGACCACGCGAAGTCGTGCAGTTCGGGCGGGTCGATGCCCGATCGTTCGATCGCCTTTCGCAACGCAGTCCGTCCGGCCTTGTCGGACTGGTCGAACGCCGCGTGGACCTTCGCTGTCTCCTCTGACCTGCAGATCGCGGCGTAGCCGTACAAACCGAGCTCGTCGAACAACACCGCAGCGGTCTCCGCAAGCCCACCCATGTAGCTGGGCTCGTCAGTGACATATTTGGTGGGAACTATGTACCAAAGCCAGGTCTGTAAACCGGACTGGCCGATCACCTCAGGACCTTCACCCCACGTCAGACCATCAACGACATGCTCCGCCTCCTGCGCCAGTTCGGCATCACGTTTCCGGATCCGGTCGAGCGCGGCTTCAACATCAGACTCGGCCAGCTCCGAGGTACGGCAACGGTTGACAACAGGATCTGCCACGAGTTCAGTCTGCCAGCGAACGCCCGACTCGAGCTCTTCGGGTCAACGACCCGAAGAGCCGATAGACGCCGATGGCATACATTACCCAACGCAACAGCACCTTCTACGTAATCGACTACACGCTGACCGCCGCAACCCGAACCCGCTACCGGTGGATGATCGACCACAACATCGCACCGCGACTCGGAGACCTTCGACTCGACGCGCTCCAGCCCGATGATCTTGATGCCTTCTATGCCGGCCTCGTCACCAACGGAGGAACCCGCCATTAAGGACTCGCCCCAAAGACCGTCCTCGAGATCCACCGCGTCATTTCCAACGCGCTCGACCTCGCCGTCGACCGCCACCTAATCGCCGCCAACCCCGCACGACACGCCCGACCACCCAAACCAGGCAGACGATCAACCACCGCCCAAGTCTGGAGCGCAGAACAGTTGGCAACGTTCCTGCACTCGACGAGGAACAAGCGGCTCTACCCGGCACTCCACCTCGCCGCGCACACCGGTATCCGCCGAGGCGAACTCGCCGGACTGAACTGGGGAGACCTCGACCCCTCCAATGCTCGACTCTCGATCACCCGAAGCCGCCAAGCGGTCCGCGGCGTCGAAGCAGCCGTCAAGACCCGCACGAGCCGACGATGCATCGACATCGACCACACCACGCTCGACACCATCGGCCGCTGGCGGCGACACGTCACCAAAGAAGGCGCCCACCTCACCGGACCCACACCGATGTTTCTCAACACGAACCACCGGGCGCCAGCACCCGACTCGTTCTCACAGCTCTTCACCCGGTCCATTTTCCCAAACCGACCTCCCGTACATCAGGTTTCACGACCTTCGACACACACACACGCCTCACTCCTCGTCGCCGCCGGCGTCCCGATCAAGGTCGTCTCCGAACGGCTCGGTCACGCCCACCCCGGCTTCACAATGCACACCTACCAACACATCCTCCCCGAAATGGGCGCCGGCGCCGCGCGAAAGTTCGCCCAACTCATCGATACTGCCGGCCGGTAGACGTCTACCGAACAAAAGCCCGGAAACTCACGAATTCTGCAAGGCGCACGGAAGACAGGCCGGTAGACGGCCACCTCACAGGAAAACGTCAAAGGGCCCGGAATCGCTGCGATTCCGGGCCTTTTCTGTAGTGGCGGGGGCAGGATTTGAACCTGCGACCTTCGGGTTATGAGTCGTCGAAACGGCGTTTCAGCTGATGCCAGAACGTGCCGGATCCAGCTGCTGAGCTGGGGAAACACGGAACCGCAGTGATGTCCGATTCCCGCCAGTATCGGCTCGTGTCAGCCCGTCCGTTAGAAGATCCGTTAGAAGTGAGCACAAGTGGGATCACGGAGGGAAGCTCGACGGATGAGCTGATGTCACCTGTGCCAAGCAAGCGCTCCGTTGAGCGGGCTAACGGTTAGGGGCGCACAGCAGCACGGTCCTATCAATGTCACACCCCACGTCTAGGTTCAAGCGCAGCGAACAGCGAAGACCCGACCTCCGACTGTGGGACCGCAGGGTTTCCGAGACTACTGTGGAATGGCGTCTTTCGCAGTCGTAGAAACCGCCCACCCAACGACAGGAAGATAGAGTTGTGCCATACGAAACCATGAGTATCCCAGGCTTGAGTAATCCCGAAGACACGATGAACACAGCTCCACCCCGTTCGCGAACCCTCGTGGTCGGGGACAATATCGAGGCACTGGCACGACTTGAGGCCGGACAAGCGTCGCTTGCGTACCTAGACCCACCGTTTAACTCTGGACGGGTTTTTGATGCTCGGGTCGCGGCAAAGCAACCCCAAACCCGAACCGCTTTCGGCGACCATTGGACGTGGGACGCCGAGGCCCAAGCAAACCTCAAAGCCGCACAGACTGTGTGCTCACGTTCAACGGCGACACTCTTGTCTGCGCTCGTCAGCTCGCTTGGCGAGTGTGGGATGTCGTCCTATCTGGCGATGCTGACGCCTCGACTCAGCCTGATTCGGCGCGCTATGGCAGACAATGGTTCCGCATTCATCCATCTGGATCCGAGCGCGAGCCACTATGTCAAACTCATCCTCGATTCAATTTTTGGGCCAGAGAACTTCCGAAATGAGATCGTTTGGAAACGGACCCACGCCCATTCAGGAGCTCGCCGTTTCGGGCCAGTCCACGATGTTCTGCTTTACTACACCGTTTCGAAGGAATACACTTGGAACCAGCAGTTCACGCCCTACTCCGACGAGTACCTTGCGAAGTACTTCCGAAAGGAAGACGAGCGCGGTAGATACCAGCTAATTACCTGCACCGGCCCCGGGGCTCGTCCCGGAACGCGAGCGGACTACGAGTGGAACGGGGTTCGGCCGCCACGAGATCGACACTGGGCATGGACCAAAGAGAAGATGGAACAGCTGGAGAGCGCTGGTCGGCTCGTCCATAGCGCCAAGTCAGGTATCCCTAGACTCAAGCGATATACGCACGATGGCAACGGTGTTCGCCTTCAAGACATTTGGACAGACATAAACCCGCTCAGCTCCCACTCGCACGAACGGACTGGCTTCGAAACCCAGAAACCGATCGAGCTTCTAGAGAGAATTATCTCTTCAGCGTCGAACCCAGGGGACTTGGTAATAGATGCTTTCGCTGGCAGCGGCACCACTGCCGTAGCAGCAGAACGACTCGGCCGATCCTGGTGGCTCGCCGACCGAACCTTGCTCGCCTCCTCGCTCACTCTCGGGCGAATACGGCAAGTTTCGGCCCGAGCCCCAATAGAGCTCGGTGGATTCGTCGCCAGCCAGAACGAAGCCGAGCAACTGCTCGCAGCTGACCCGGACATCTTCGCAGTCTGGGCTTCAGCAATGTTCGGAACGCTGCTGCAGAAGGACAGCATGACTTCAGCTATGGCCATGGGAGTGGGCCAAGGCAACCCATCAGTGCAAAGTTGGATTGAACTGGGCCCTGGGGCAGAGCTTGATTTGCCCAAGTTCAAACCGGACCTTGATCGGGACCACAACCTACTGAGTCTTCGTAATTCGTCTGCCGGCGTAGCCGAGTGGCTCGGGCAGGAAACCGGCCGACCTCCTCAGTCACATCCGCTCAAAGACCTTGTGTCAGAGGCGGCGCGCCGACAGGGCGGCGTCGACCTCCACCGCGCAGCATGACCATCACGGATCACTTCTCGGGAAAGTTAAGTGAACTTGATCGTCAGGTAGTTAGCTACGTGCCAGCTGGCGGAAACTGGCGAAACTTACCGATCGACTTTCCCTCAAAGCGAGTCAAGCAAATCCGAGAAGGCTCCACCAATGGCGGAGGTAGCAGGAGCACCTACTACGGCCGCCTAGCATGGGACAAGCCCAGCTATACAATCAACACGTACATCAACAGGCCGGGAAACGGCTGTTTCATTCACCCAGAAGCAAGCCGGCTCATTACCGTCCGCGAGGCCGCAAGGCTTCAGTCCTTTCCAGACGACGTCAGGTTTCAAGGCTCGATGCGCGCGCGCTGCAAGCAAGTAGGTAACGCTGTTCCCCCGCTTCTGGCTCGCGCAATCGGCAGCACAATACCTGCCGGCAATGTCGTCGATCTCTTTGCGGGTGCCGGCGGGTTCGGACTTGGACTAGAAATGGCCGGACACGATGTCCTGCTGTCGTCTGACTTCGACAGGTCCTGCATCGACACACTCGAGACTTATGCCAAGGGTGACGTCGTGCTGGCCGACATGAACAGACCTACCGAACTGAAACACCTGCTTGAACGCACCAGATCTGCGACGGGAGAGCTCGATTTGCTGGTCGGCGGACCACCTTGCCAAGGGTTCTCTACAGCTGGCCCGTGCCGAATTCAAGATCCACGAAATCGCCTTGTTCTAGCCTTCCTCCAATTCATTGAAGAGGTTCGCCCCAAGCGAGTACTCATGGAGAACGTCGTCGCCCTCCGTTGGCGAGGCGGAGTCTTCCTCACTGAGTTCGAGAAGACGCTCTCTGAACTCGGTTACTCAGTACAAACACGCATACTTCATGCAGAGGGCTACGGAGTCCCACAATTGCGACGTCGGCTGATAGTCCAGGCCGTTCGCGGCGAAGAGCCTGTGTGGCCGGTTCCGACCCATCAGATTCGGAACCCGGCGTTCATGAAGGATCAGCCAGGTGGCAGCGGCCCGATCGCGACCAACACAGTTCGAGACGCAATCAGCGACTTGCCGTTCTCGGAGTCGCGCAGTCTAAACCAAGGCACCGACTACGCAACAGAGGCGACGTCTTCACTCCAGATGGAGCTGAGATGTCGATCCAACGCTTCCCCTTCGGGGACCTGTGCAGCACCATGAGTTCGCCTGCGGTCTTTTCCGCCTCAGACCGAGATCTAGTCTCAGCGATCAAGTCAGTGCGATCTTGTCTTGCAGCTATGCCCGAGGCTCGAATGTACTCGGCTGCGTTCGTGCTGGCGCTGATGGCCAGAACAGGCAAAGTGACATGGTGGAGACGCTGGACCGACCCTGTTCCCTTAGCAATGACCGCAGGGGGCAGCCTTCGAAGCGACGTAGAAGACGCTCTTTGGAGTGCTTTCGGATTTCCCAGCGACTCAGTCCTCACTCCCTCAAACAAGGTGCGCTCGCAGCTTGGCGAACCGGTCCGAGTACTCCTTGAAGTCCTCTTCAAACCTAAGGAGCCAGAGTGGCTCACCGTGGTAAGAGAAGGGACACCAAAGGCCAAAAATTCAGTCGGTGTCAATCTGAACGACGCGGCGTGGCATTGGG
This sequence comes from uncultured Acidimicrobiales bacterium, assembly GCA_937922045.1. GTDB lineage: Bacteria > Actinomycetota > Acidimicrobiia > Acidimicrobiales > SZUA-35 > JAHELU01. The sequence continues at coordinate 191,774 of CAKZXA010000004.1, forward strand.
GTGAGGACGAGAAATTGGACCTTCGCGGGCCCGTCGAGTATCAAATCGGCAACACCTTCCGACAGCAGAACGGGATCTTCTGCTCGCTCACTGCTGCTGATGCGGCTGCGACCCACCACCCCAAAGAAACTTATGCGAGGACTCGAACAAGCTGTCCTCAGCATTCGTTCGGAAACGTCTGCTCGCTGAATGGCGAAGACTGTGCCTCAGACGGAGCGGGCGGCACTCGAATTCCAAAACCTCGAGTCTTTGTCCACGAACGGGTCGGCCGAGAAGGCCGCATTTTGACGCCCAACGCCTTCGACGAACTAATCGAGCGAGCAACCACGGACAAGCAATCTGGCGAACAGGCGCGTCTACCGAAGGCTCAAGACCTGGCTGTAATTACGGGATGGGCGGCAGCTGGAAGCGGTAATTCGCTCAACTATGGTCGGCTTGTGGAACTTGTCGGTTTGCCCCTACTACCAGTACTGACGGAACCATGATTGACAACAACCTTTCAGGAGTGCCCGAGCAATTTCGTCAACTATGTGACTCATGGGGGGTCGTCTACGAAGCAGATGTGAGGCGAGACCTTCTCGCAGCTACCCTCGCAACTCAACTTCTGCTTTTCGCTGGCCCTAGTGGAACGGGCAAGTCTACTGCCGCCAAACTTCTGGCGGAGTACTTTTCCTCGCCTGACCGAACCACCACGTTCGATGTTCGCCCGTTGTGGCTTGGACCAGAGTCCCTCGTTGGCTACTGGAGCAGCCTGTCAGATTCCTATCGCTCGACCCCTAGTCTTGGCCAGCTTCTCATGTCAGCGGAGTCGGTTTCGAAGAGAACGCCGTTCGTCGTGCTCGAAGAGGCAAACCTCACCTCGATTGAGATATACGGCGGAGAAATTCTGACTGCACTGAGTGGAACTGGTAGCGGAACAGTTGCGTGGAATCTACACAGCGAGACGAAACACGTTGTTTCTCAAGGAATGACAGTACCTCATTCGCTCGCCCTCGGCGAGTGGCCCCGGTTTTGCGCGACGATCAACGTTGATAGCACTGCGGGCGCCCCCTCGCCAAAGGTATGCGGAAGGGGACTAACCGTTCTATTGGATCCTCCAAGTTTGGATCTAGCGTTGAAGTCAGTCGGCGCCCTTGGCAACGCGTCGAAAATGCGTGTCGAAGCACCCGAGGGACTTCTCGGTGATCCGGCAGCCGCTTGGTACGCACTCGCAGCAGGTGGGATGACCGACTGGGTCATGGCCCCGCTGCGTACGTTGTGTGATCATCTTGAAACTGGAATCGGGGCCAACTACGTAAGCCCAAGAGATGTTCAGCGCTCAGTTCTATTCATGAGCTGGTACTTGGCCATCTACGAACACGAGACAGATGACTATCCGGGAGAAGAGGCAGCTGCCACCGAAGCCGCCGAGCTTGCGCTGCTTCATGCGGTTCTGCCGGGCTTGAGCGCCGGCCACTTCGAGAAGGCATTGAAAGCACTCATGACACACGCTCAGCCGGGAGGCGCTCTGATGCGACGAGTTGACCGCGTAAACGCGATGACGAGCGGAATTTATGGGGCCCAGCCTGACTTCTGGTCAGCTCTCTCGTAGGAGGTTGTTTGACCTCAATCAAGTTCATCCGAAACTCGAACGTCGTCGCCAGTACGACCATTCCTGGCCAACTGCTTCCCTCAAACCTGCCCCCAGTTGTCAGCGTCGAGAGGCACGCCGACCGGATCGAATTCATCGAGGGCCCGGACCCCTTGCTGGAGTGTTGCGGCGACCTTACGCTGATTTCACTCGACGGCTCTCGGATGTTCGAGACTGTTCTGTCAATTCCACCACCAGCCCCTTTCGACAAGGTAGCGCTTCGAAGCATGTGGGAATCGCGAAACGCACTGGCGCTGGCTCGCAGACCACCAACGGGAGCGAATGCCAAGTGGTCAGCGGTAGAGTTAAGTAAATCCGACACTGCGAGGCTTAACGCTGTTCCACTCGCATTGAACTCAGCGGTCGGGCTACTCGCATCCTGGCCAACCGTTCCAGATAGTCGGATGACTCGGCTCCCGATCGACAAACCAGGGGGTCAAGAAGATCTGCAAGCTACCGAAAGACTCGCCGACCGCCTTGGCGGCCTCGCACGCGGAGCCAAGCCGCTGCCGGCAGAGTCAATTCGCCATCTCGGGTTCGATCGCGACCGGAGGCTTGTGGCGGGAGCCGCTGTTGCCACCGCCCTTCACGCCGCAATAGACCAGCTGCTATTGGCCGACGGTCTTGTGACAGACATCGGAGAAAGAAAGGCACTGCTCTCTCCAATAGGCGAGGTCGCCAGACGATTTCTACCAACAGACAATCGAGCGGACGGCCCTCCATCCACCTGGCCGATCCGGATGAAGTCGTTTTACCTGACAGCCGTCGCTGCGCTAGCAGAGATACGTACAACTGGGCCTGGTAACGAATCGACGCCACTCTCCGAACTATGGGAGCTGTACCAGTCTTGGGTACTTCATCAGGTCTACCTGCGCTCCGTTGATTTGTTCGGCACTCCAGTCTCCAGTTTCCAGGGTTCTATGGTCGCCAGCTGGCGTTGGAATGGCGAAACGCTTGAACTTCACCAGGCCCCAAGAATCCCTGCCTCTTCGTCAAGCCGACTCGCGCTCGGCGGGAAGGAACTTTGGGCGACGATTGGCGACCTTGAACCGGACATCTTGCTGATCCGGCGTGCAGGCAACAACACCAACCTGCTTATCGTTGACCCCAAAAAAAGGAGCTACCTTAAGCCCGCCGACTTGAGCAAGGAGGCAAGCAAGTACCTCTGGGGGATTCGGGGCGCCGACGAGCTCGCGGCTGTAATCCTAGTTGCACCCGCTGGCGGAGCCGCATCTGCCACATCGGAGGGCAAGGCTTGGACCGAACCGATGATACCCGTCGACGCTGAACTCTCGGTCAACAGAGCCCACGAATGGTGGAAGTTGATTGGGGTCGGCTAGGCAGCCATTCCACTGTAGTCAAGGAAGGGAACGAACTCGGTCCATGCGTTGTCCCATAGTCCTTTGATCGCCGGATACTGCTCACCCCAGGTGTCATGAAATTCGGCCAGGCGTTCTTTGGCCTGAGCTTCGTTCACTGCGGTGTAGACCGGTCGTAGGTCACGGGCCATGGCGTCCCAGTGGAATGCTCCCTGAATTAGGTGCCACGTAGTGTTGGAGTCCTGATCGCCCCTTCGGGGCAAGGACAACATCATCATGACCAAACGACGCAAACGGCATTCGCCTGAAGAGATCGTTCGCAAGCTCCAAACAGCGGACCGTATGACCGCCGAGGGTGCCTCTGGCGAGGAGATCGCACGCAAGCTCGGGATCTCAACCGCGACCCTCTACAACTGGCGGTCCCGTTACGGGAACATGGACCTTAACGAAGCGAAAGAACTGAAACGCCTGCGTGAGGAGAACGACAAGCTCAAACGCCTCGTCGCCGACAAGGAACTCGAGAACCTAGCGCTGAAGGAGATCGCGAAGGACGCTCCTATAGATCAAGTCGGGTTGTGTAGTGCGGCGTAGTCGGTGCGGAGTGTCTTGTAGATTTCTCGGGCGATGTAGCGTTTGAGGCATCGGATGATCTCTGGTTTTGAGAGGCCTTCTCTGGTGCGTTTCTCGA
>CAKZXA010000005.1 GCA_937922045.1 uncultured Acidimicrobiales bacterium
GGGTGCAACATCGTTCGATCCGGGGTCGAGTGAGATGATCTCGGCCTGAAGGCGAGCCGCCGTCTCCTGGCCCCACACCTCGGCCTTGCGGCGCCGGGTGTACACGCGATCGATGTGAAGGTCATCGATGTACAGCTCGGCTAATTTGCTTCGCGGGTCAAGCTCGATTGAGACGGCATGCCAGGCAGTGTCTGGTTCGAGCCGCACGACTGGCCGCCAGCCGGCATGACTCATCGACCACTTGTAGATTTGCCCGTATTCCGCCATCCATGGATTGAGCAGCCATTGAAAGCCGAGGCCGTGATCGCGGCGATCGCCGGAGCCGTCCCAAATGAACATGCCACCTTCGAAGGTCTGGGCGTTCTGCGATTGGTCGCCGTGGTCAGGAATGAAGGGCAGCCGGAATTCGAACGAAGCTGCGTGTCGGTACGAAAGCGCCATATCGTCGATGATCCGCTTGAAGCAGATGTTGTGGGCCATCACGCCTCTGCTCTGGATATTGGCCTGCAGCTCGCTGTGGGTCGCGAGATGGTTGGTGGCGATGTCGCTCATCGAAACACCGGCCTGCCCTGGCCTAGCCAGAATCCCGTCGCCGACGACGGTCTCCCAGCCGAGAAGGTTAGCTCCGCTGTAGGACTTCGGTTGGACCGAGGCCCCGGCAGCGGTGATGTCCACAGCACCGATCCCTACGACTGCAGCAGCTGTTGCCGCCATTCCGCTTTTGATAAATGATCGCCTGTGCATTAGATCCCTACGACGTGAGCCATCAATGACTTGATCATCTGTCACAAACCAGACGAAATCTTGAACAACCAGCACGACCAGCCAACATCTCGCGGGCCGCTAGCGTTAAGGCCATGACCGGCGCTTCGCCTACCGAACCATCACTCGGCTCCCCCGATTCGCCCCCCAGCGACCCGGCCGGATCCGACACTCCGCCTGGCGATGCTCCAGCCACCTATACCGTGGCCGAGCTGTGCGATCATGTCGGCACCGTGATCGAGAAAGCCTTTGAAAAGGAAGCCTGGGTGAAGGGAGCGATCTCGGGACTCACCCGCTCGGCCAAAGGCCACGTCTACTTCGATCTGATCGAACCGAGCGACGATATGGGCCGCCAGTCGAGCGCCGTGCTCCCCGTTGCCTTGTTCGCGTCCCAACGTCATCTCGTCAACCGGGTACTACGCCGCGTCGGCGGGATGCGCATGCACGACGGGGTTGAAATTCGGATTCGGGGAAAGGTCGCTTACTACCCGCCGCAAGGCCGAATCCAGATGGTGATGAGCCTCATCGACCCCCAGTACACCTTGGGCCAGATGGCGGCGGCTCGTCAGCGCCTGCTCGAAACGTTCAGCGCCGAAGGCCTGCTGGATCGCAACGCCGAGATAGACCTATCACCGGCCCCCCTGAACATCGCTCTCATCACCTCCGACCAGAGCGCCGCCTACTTCGACTTCGTCAACGAGATCACCACCTCTCCCTACCCTTTCGTCATTACGCTTCTCGATGCACGAGTTCAGGGCGTAGACGCCGCAGCCGACCTGAAGGCTGCGGTCGACACGGTAAACGAAGTTGCTGATGCCAAACAGCTCGACGTGGTGGTTATCGTGCGCGGCGGTGGCGCCCGGACCGATCTCGTCGCCTTCGACGACGAGGCTCTGGCCCGCTCCATAGCTACCTGCGCCCTGCCTGTGGTGGTTGGCGTCGGTCACGAGACGGACCGCTCGGTAGCCGACGAGGTGGCTCACACCGTAACCAAGACACCAACAGCGGCCGCCCGGTTCCTGGTCGATGCCGTGCAACTGTTCGACGTCACCACCCTAAACATGGCGGAGCGGATGGCTGGCTTGGCCCGCTGGCATCTCAACACCGCCAACGACCGCCTCAAGCTCGGGGGCTCACGATTGGCCAACTCTGCCCACCGGGTGACCGATCGACAAGAGCTTCATATCGATCACCTTGCAGACCGGCTGACCCGGCTACCGAACCAGATCACCAACCGAGCAGCCGAGCGGCTGGAGGTTGTCGAGGCCCGACTCGACGCCCTTGACCCCGCCCACGCCTTACGCCGCGGGTGGACTATTACCACCACGGCCGACGGCCAGCTGATCCGAACATCGAGCCAGGTGACCAGTGGTGATGAGCTCCACACGCTCACGGCGGCCGGCACGATCATCAGCACGGTTCGACCTGCTCCCGAATAGGGTGATGGTGATGCCGGAGACACCGTCGACAGACCTTAGCTACGCCCAAGCCATGGACGAGCTCGAAGAGCTTCTCGAGGAACTTGAGGGCGCCGATGTCGACGTCGATCGGTTGACCGAGCGAATCGCCCGCGGCGTCGAGCTCGTCCGCTTCTGCCGCTCCCGGCTCGACGTGGTGACTTCCGAGGTTGACGGCGTCGTCGACGAACTCCTCAGCGCTGCCGCCGATCCGGTCGAGGACGACTGATCATGCCCAGTAGACCTACGCCTCCGCCGCAGCTTGTCGAAGTGGCGACCAAGGTCGACGCTCGCCTACAAGCTGTACTCGACCACCAGTCGTCCTCATGGGGTGCGGTCGACCCTCGGTTGGCGGAAGCGGTCGACGAGCTAGGTCGTATGGTCACGAGCGGCGGCAAGCGTCTCCGGGCCGCCTTCTGCTATTGGGCTTGGCGCGGCTACTACGGCGAGGCCATGGCCGAAGATCTCGTGATCGATATGGGCGCCGCCTTCGAATTTCTCCAAGTGTTCGCTCTCATTCACGACGACATCATGGACGGCTCATCCACCCGCCGAGGGGCCACCACCGTGCATGTGCGCAACGCTGAACGCCTGACCAAGCTCGGCTGGCGGGGTGAAGCTCGGCGCTTCGGCGACGGCGTCGGCATTCTCGTCGGCGACCTCGGACACGTCTACGCCGACCAGCTCACCGCCGGCATCAGCCCCCGTGCCCGACAGCTGTGGGACGAGCTCCGTATCGAGTTGAACCTCGGCCAATACCTCGACATGCGCTCGGCGGCCGCTGGCGATCTCGACCATGCAACCGCCCAACAGGTCGCCACCTTCAAGACGGCGCTCTACACGATCGTGCGTCCGCTCCAGATCGGCGTTTGCCTTCACGGAGCCCCCGATCCTGATGTGCTGGAACGGCTCGACCGTTTTGGTCGACCGCTCGGCCAAGCCTTTCAGCTGCGCGACGACGCCCTGGGCCTGCTCAGCGACGAGGTGTCGTTGGGCAAGCCGGTCGGCGACGACTTGCGGGAAGGCAAGCCGACAGGCATCCTGGCCTACGCCCGACGCCATGCCTCCGAGTCCCAACAGCAGGTGTTGTCCAAGGTTGGCTGTGCCGGGCTCGACGCTACCGATATCGATGACATCGTGTCGGTCATCGGCGAAACCGGGGCCTTGGAAGACAACGAGCACCAGATCGACGCCCTGGTCGGCGAATCCCGCTCGATGCTCGAACAGCTCCCGCTACAGGCCGTCGGTACCACCGCTCTCGCAACACTGGCCGACTACGTCGCCACCAGAACGTTCTAAGCCCTCCCGACCTGGGGTACCGCTAGCTCCAGGGTCTAGGATGAGGCTCTTGCATTCATGATCTCTCATGAACCTCCAGGCAAAACCTGCCGATGGGGAACTACGTGACCATTTCATCCAGAAGCTCATCGCGGGGGTCTTCACGGGCCTCAGGTCGTCGAGGCGAAAATCGGGCGGAGCAAGCGGCACGCACGACCGATCGAATCCTGCGACGCTTCGGCGATCCCTCGATGCACTTCGATCCGCACGACGTTGCGGTCACCACGATCGAACTCACCCCGGTCGTCGAACCGGGTTTGAGCGCCATGACCTCGGCCTCACTCAGCACCGTCCTCAGCGCACTGCGTTGGGGAGCGCTGCTCATGGGCTTGGCCTTCGCCGCCGACCCGGCCATCAAGCCAGGCGCTTTCCGGCTGATCATCGCTATCGCCATCGTCGTCTTCCTCACCTCGTGGCGCACGATCAGCCCACTGGAGTTGGGCAAGACCTCACGCTGGGCCATCGGGCTCGCCCTGTTCGACGTGGTGGCGATCGCGGCCGCGATCTCACCCGACCTCGGCCTCTCGACACCCCTCGTCGGCCCTCTGCTCATAGCGGTGGCCGTCGCCGGTTTCGGCTGGGGCATTCAGGTCGGTGCCTTCGCCGCCTTCCTAGCCTTGGCCACCTCTACCGGCGTCTTCTATCTCTCGAGCCGCTATTTCAGCGGCGTCGAGTTCAACGTGCCGGGACCGCTGGCCATTACCGCCCTGGCCGGCGCCGCGATCCTGCCTGGCGTTGCGCTCGAACGGCTCCACGACATCGAGAGTCGCCGGCTCAAGGTGGTGGGCCAACGCGACAAGCTGAAGCGCACCAACGAGCTGCTCGTCGCCCTCACCGATCTGGCTCGAACGCTGCCGTCCTCGCTCGACATGGCCGACGTGGTCGCCACCACGCGCACGGAGTTGATGGAAACCTTTGGGGCCAAGCGGCTCCTCCTGCTGTCCTATGAGGATGGCAAGTGGTCGCCTCTGGTCCAGGATGGCTTCAACCTGCCGCCCGAGCTGACCGACGCCCAGCTGCCGCCGATTCTGCGGCGTGCCACCCAGTCCCCCAACCTGCTCCGGGTTCGCGATCTCACCTTGGAAACCCGTCGTGGAGGTTCGGGCATGTATGCCCGACTGATCGTGCGCAACGCCGACGCTGGCCTGATCGCCATCGAGCACGACGAACGCAACCATTACCGCAGCCACGACGCCGAGCTGCTAGCTGGCATGACCGACGTCTTGGCCTTGACCTTGTCCAATGCTCGAGCCTTCAACCGGCTGCGTTCGCTGGCCGCGGCCGAGGAACGATCTCGTATCGCTCGAGACCTTCACGACCGTCTAGGCCAATACCTCACCTACATCGCCTTGGAGCTCGAACGCATCAACCGCAACGAGCCATCCGCTGAACTGAGCGGGCTTCACGGCGACGTTCAGGGTGCGATCGGTGAGTTCAGAGACACCCTTTTGGAGCTTAGAACGGCGGTTTCGGCCGAACGACCGCTACGTGTCGTCTTAGGTGAAGTTATTGAAAGGTTCAGTTCTCGGAGCAAATTGCAGATAAAACTCGTTGTACCGACAACTAGCGACAGGTTGCCGGCTCGGATCGAGAATGAGTTCCTCAGAATTGCCCAAGAGGGGTTGACCAACATTGAGAAACACGCAATGGCGACAAAGGTTCACGTCGCATGGTCAATTGCCGATGGACGGGGGACGCTTGTTATCCAGGACGATGGCCGCGGCTTCGATACCACCAAAGGTATCCGGGGCAGCGCCTACGGTCTGGTTGGGATGCGGGAGCGGGCGGCCTCGGTTGGCGCCCTTCTCAACATCACCTCGAAACCGGGACATGGAACCGCAATTACCGTACAATCCAGTCAAAACTCGTATTAGGACCCACCCATGATCAAGATTCTCTTGGCCGACGATCACGCTCTACTCCGCGAGGGTTTGAGGAAATCGTTCGAGTCCGCTGGCGACCACGTGGTCGGCGAAGCCTCAAACGGCGAGGAGGCCGTTGCCCTTGCCCGCGCTCTCCAGCCTCAGGTGGTTCTCATGGACCTCTCGATGCCGGTGATGGACGGGATCGAAGCCACACGGCTGATCCGCGAAGAGGCCCCCAACATTCGGATCGCTGTGCTCACCATGCACGATGACATCGACAAAACTCGCGATGCCATCGCGGCGGGAGCCAGCGCCTACCTGTCGAAAGGCACCTCGTTTACCGATGTGCGCGAGACGGTACAGCGAGTGGCCGAAGGCGACACCGTTCTCTCCCCCGCCCTGGCCGGAGCGATGCTCAAGTCGGCGAGAGCTGAAGAGGCCGGACAAGATCTGCTGTCGGACCGCCAGGTGGAAATCCTCCAGGCGATCGCCGACGGTATGAGCACCAAGCAGGCGGGACGGCACCTCGGCATCACGACCAAGACGGTGCACAACCACCTCAACGCCATCTACCGCAAGCTCGACGCCCAGTCGCTCACCCACGCTGTACTCAGCGCGGTTCGCTTGGGGATCATCGACCTGCACGGGGCCGACAACGACGCTGAGCTGTAGTCAGGACGTATCCTGCGTAGGTGAGTAAACCTGTTGCCGAGGCGAAGCGCCGCCGCACGTTCGCCATCATCTCCCACCCCGACGCGGGCAAAACAACGCTGACCGAGAAGTTCCTTCTCTACGGTGGCGCGCTCAGCGCGGGAGCTGGCGCGGTCAAGGCCAAGGAGGGTCGGCGGTCGGCGACCTCCGACTGGATGGAGCTTGAGCAGCAGCGAGGGATCTCGATCACCTCGACCGTTCTTCAGTTCGAATACCGCGACTGCATCATCAACTTGCTCGACACTCCCGGTCACCGCGACTTCTCCGAAGACACCTACCGGGTACTGGCCGCAGCCGACGCCGCTATCATGGTGCTCGACGCGGCCAAAGGCATCGAGGTCCAAACCTTGAAGCTGTTCGAGGTTTGTCGGGAACGTGAAATCCCGTTTCTCACCTTCATCAACAAGTGGGACCGTCCGGGCAAGGATCCGCTTGCGCTCCTCGACGAGATCGAGGAAACCCTCGTGGTTGAGCCAACCCCAGTGACCTGGCCGGTGGGCATCCCTGGTGACTTCCGCGGTGTCATTCACCGAGGTACCAACGAGTACACACGGTTCGAACGCACGGCCCGAGGTTCAACCATGGCTCCCGAAACCCTCGTGTCGGCCGAGCAAGCCGAAATCGACGATGGGCAATGGTGGACCCAGGCACGCGAAGAGGCCGATCTGCTCAATGAGCTGGGACGCAACCCCGACCCGAAGACGTTTCTGGCTGGGGAATCGACACCGGTGTTCTTTGGATCGGCCCTCACCAACTTCGGTGTGCGCTTTCTCCTCGATGGGGTTGTCGACCTCGTCCCCTCCCCCGCTCCACGCCTGATGGCCGATGGGGAACGCCGCTCGCTCGACGCCCCGTTCTCCGGCCTTGTCTTCAAGGTGCAAGCTGGCATGGACAAGGCCCACCGGGATCGCATCGCCTTTGTGCGTGTCTGTTCCGGCCGGTTTGAACGTGGCATCACCGCCATCGCTGGACGCACCGGGCGCCAATTCTCGACCAAGTACGCCCAGACCATGTTCGGCCAAGACCGAGACACGGTAGATGAAGCATTTCCTGGCGATGTGCTCGGCCTGGTTAACGCAAATGATCTTCGGGTCGGCGACGCCGTGTACGTCGATGGGCCCGGCTCTACACCGGCCAGCTTTCCGCCGCTTCCCGCCTTTGCTCCTGAGCATTTCATGCGGGCCCGGGTGAAAGACACCTCCAAGTTCAAACAGTTCCGCAAGGGTGTGACCCAGCTCGACGAAGAGGGCGCCATCCAGGTGTTGCGCGACGCCGACCAGGGCGAGTCAGCCCCGATTCTGGCCGCGGTCGGGCCCATGCAGTTCGAGGTGGCGACCTACCGGTTGGAAAACGAATTCGGGGCACCGGTCGAGTTGACCTCGACGCCCTACACCATCGCTCGTCGCACCGATGAGGAGAGCGCGGCCAGGCTCAACTCGATGCAGGGCGTGGTTGTAATGCAGCGCGATGAAGGCACGTATCTCGCCTTGTTCGAAAGTCGTTTCTGGATGGACCGGGTGCTCGCCGACTACCCGGAACTCACCCTTGAACGCATGGTTGCCGAGGGTGGCTTGAACTAGCGGTCGGCGCCAAGGGCTCCCGGCGTGATGCCACCTGTGCCGCGCTCTTTCAACAAGGTTGACGAAGTAAGATACGGCGGTGAATGGCACAGACGCCGCTGGCGTCGAGGGTCGGTGGAGCCCTCTGTCCCTCGTCATGGTCCTCGCGTTCGCGATGGCGTTGGCCGCCTTGAACGAGTATGTGGTGGATGCTGGGGGAACCCGGCCCGATTTGGCCCTGAGCAGTTCGGGCTCGAGCGAACCGGCCGAAACCAGCGTTGCAGAGCAGGCTCCCGAGCCGCTGGCTCCGACCACAAGCGATGATGGCGGCGAGCGTATTGATGGTGGTATCAGCACTCTTGAGCAGGGCCGGCTGCTCTGGGTGGACCCGACCTCGTCGGGCCGCCCGTGGAGCGAGCTTGGAGCGGTAGACGGGTTGCTCGGGTTTCGGGGTAGTCCGACCCGAACGTTCTACGGCCGCGGGCCTGTCCCTGCCGATCCCTCTGTGTTCTGGACGGCCACGATCGGCTGTTCTACGTCTCTCGTCGGCAAGGAGGCTAAGGAGTGGTGCGGCACCGGCTGGACGGGCCAGCCTGTGGTGTTTCGCAGTTCCGAGGTCCACGGCGGCAAATGGTGGGTTGCTGTTGGGGGCTACAACCAGTCGGTCAACTTCTATGACCCGGCGACCGGCGAGGTGGTTTTCCCCGCTTATGCCACCGGCGACATCATCAAGGGCACAGTAGCTGTCGATCCCGATGGCTTTCCTCTGCTCTATACCGGCAGCCGCGATGGGTTCTTTCACGTCGTTGCTCTCGACCGCGACAAGCCCGAGACCTTATGGCAGCTCTCGGCCGATGATGAGCTACCAACACTTTGGAATGACGACTGGGACAGCTCAGCCCTCGTGATCGACGACTACCTGTTCGTTGGCGGCGAAAACTCACGGTTCTACGGTGTGCGGCTCCATCGTGCGACCGGGCCTGACGGCCTGGTGACAGTCGACCCCGAGGTGATCTTCTCGGTTGCCGGTTGGGACGATGAGTTGCTGGCCGATACAGGAGATCGGCAGATGTCGATCGAAGGTTCGGTGGCGATGAGCGGCAATGTCGTGTACTTCTCGAACTCAGGCGGGCTGGTTCAAGGATGGGACATATCGGCGATAGACGCCGACGGCGAGCCTGAGCGAGTCTTTCGCTATTGGACGGGAGACGACACCGACGCCTCGGTGGTGATCGATGCCGAGGGCATGCTCTACGTGGCATCGGAGTACGAGCGCTTGAATCAGCGATCGGCCGAGATTGGACAGGTCGTGAAGCTCGACCCATCTCGTTCGGACGATCCTCTGGTGTGGTCGCGCCGGGTCGAGGTTGGTGCCGGTTCGGGCGTGTGGGCAACCCCTGCCCTGCACGACGACCTGCTGATCGTGGCCACCGACGACGGACGGCTGCTCGGGCTCGACCGAGACGACGGCGCCACCCGCTGGGAGCTGGATCTCGGAGCGAGCCTATGGTCCTCGCCGGTCGTGGTCGACGGCACCTTGATCCAGGGTGCATGTGACGGCAAGCTGCGAAGCTATGAGCTGCACCAAAACCGAGCGCCCACCGAACGGTGGATGGTTGAGCTTGGAGGGTGCATCGAATCGACGCCAGCCGTTTGGGGCGGATCGATTTTCGTGGGCGCTCGTGATGGTGATTTCTATGCGATCACGGACCGCGGCTCGGAGCCGTGACATTTATGTTCACGCTGTCATCGAGCCACCGAGCACCGTTGCGAGTGACGTAGACCTCGACGGTGGCGGGCCCTTCGACCAGCCCGGCCAGGTTGGCGTCCGATCGGCTGAACGACAGTTTCTGGGAGGCGCTACATGCAAAGCCAGTGTCGACGGTGCCGCTCTGAAAGAGGCGGAAGCAGTAGCTGTCAACGGTCGTGTGGTTACCGGTGTTGACCGTGATCGTTTTGCGGAACTGAGAGCCCTCTCGAGGCGCCCTAATCAGTTTCGACGTGATGAAGGTGACCCCAACGGCGTCGTTTCTGATCTGACCAGCGCCATCATCGGAGCGGACCGAGATTACGGCTGCGCCGAGTTTGAAGGAATCGGTATCGGGTTTGAAGGTACTGGATGTGGTACACCCAAGGCTGGTCTCGCTACCAAACTGGGTAACCGCCCAGCAGTATTCGCCAGCTCCAGCCGATGCCTTGAAGCTCGGAGCGAAATCGACCGAGACGGTTGAGCCCGACGATGGGGCAAGGATGAGCTGAGCATCGGCGATGACGGTGGTGGTCGTGGTGTCCGGTGCCGATGTTGACGTTGACGGTTTCGTAGTCGTCGTCAAGCGTGTGGTCGTGGTGGTTGTAGGCCGGGTCGTCGACCTCACGGTTGTGGTCGTTCCGCGGGTGGTCGGCGGGTCGGTGTTGATGACTGGCCGGGTAGTCGTGGTCGAGCGAACCGTTCCGCCCGAGGTGGTCGGCGCACCTGACGTTGGCGGCGTCAAGGGTGTGGTTGGCGGTGAGGTGTTCCCGGTCCGGGAGGTGGTCGCCGAAACGTTGTTGCCGTCATCACGATCCGTGCCGTCGGTCGTATCACTATCGGTGTCATCGGCGTCCGTTGCGTTTCCTGACCGATCCAAGGTGGTCGCTACCCGGTTGGCATCGTCGGCACCGCCGGTGACGTCGCTACCGCCGGCACCGTCACCCGTGTCGTCTAGACCACCGCTCTTGTCTCGCTTGGCGGCCGACGGGGATGCCGGCCCGGGGTCTGTGGCATCGTTGACATCGGCGGGAAGAGCATCTTGTCGGAACTCGACGTTTGAGCCGGTGTCCTCTCCGCTGCCAGCCGAGCGGGCCCTCACGCCAGCATCGGATGCGGCGTAACCGGATTGAGCGCCTTGGTAAGCGCTAGCGGCATTCTCAGAACCAGCGTCGGTGTCGTTCCCGGGCGAGCTGTCGTTGGTGAGGACGATAAGGATCCCGATAAACGCAATCCCACCGACAACAGAGCCAGCGAGGACTTGTCCCCACAAGGTGGCAACCCAGTTCGGCAGGGCGAGCCCGCCAAGCATGTAGCCACCGAGGTCATCGTCGTCGCTGTCGTCTTCGTCTTGGTTGATGGTGAAGGGCGCGACAGATTCCAGAAGCGTTGTTTTGGCTTCTCCAGATCCACTCGCCGACTCGGAAAGGATGGGTGCCCCCTCGCCTGCCGCCTCTTCGTCAAGTTCTGACTCGACGTTCACAGCTACCTACGCTACCGGCATCCGGGCCATCCGTCATGGGTTGCGAGCCCAAGTCTGACAACATTGCCTAGGCGGAAGCACCAAAAGGCACTGGTTTCCTGCTATTCACCACCCCGAGTGCTCGCTTACCGTAACCATCTCGTCACGATCGTCGAAGAGGTTCATCGTGGGTTGAGGTTTTCCTTGAGGTCTACGAGCCCAGGTTCAGGCCCAGAGGCGGCGGACCGACTCGATCGGACCGGCGGCCACGAGGGCGAGAAAGCCGGCGAAACTTGAAGCACCGGCCACCATCAGTGCCACGCGGTAGTCGAAGTTGTCGCGGAGAACCCCGAGGCCGTAGGGGCCGCCGGCAACACCTACGGTGCCGATGAGCTGGCTGAAACTGTAGATACGGCTGTAGTTGACGACACCAAAGGTTTCGGCCAGCAGCAGAGGCTGCAGCATGAGCAGGTTGCCGATGCTCACCCCGAGGAGCACCGAGCTCGCGATCAGCGATGTTGCCGTCATCGATTGACCGAGGAGGACGAGGGCTACGGCCTGCACCACGGCGAGCAGGGCGGTGAACAGCTTCGTCGGCACTCGCAGAACAACGAGACCGCCGATGAGACGAGCGGCCACGCTGGCCAGGGCGACGGCCGAAAGACAGGAAGCGGCCGTCGCTGCGTCTGTGCGCTCACGGGCCATGTTGTACATCTGAGCCAACGCGCCGACCTGGCCAAAGAAGATGAAGGCGTAGGCGGCGCAGACCGCGACGAAGAACCGGGTGCGTCGGGCGGCGGCGAAGGAAACACCGACCGGCTCGACCGGCTCGGTCTCGCCCCGCTCGGTCTCGTCCCGCTCGGCCTCGCCCGCTTCGACAGTTGAGGTGGGCTGGTCGTGGCGGCCGTCGGGAAGCAGGCCGAGGGAAGCCGGGTAGGAACGAAGGAGCAGCATGGAGAGCGGGATCACGCCGATCAGCCAGGCCACCGCGAGCAGGGTGCCAGCGTCGGCGAGGCCGCGGCCTTCGATCAGTCGGGCTGCGACCGGCGTGATGATGATGCCGCCGAGAGAAAGACCGGTAGACGCAATCGATAGAGCCACCGAGCGGCGACGGTCGAACCAGCGTGTGACGAGCGTGGTGCCGGGCACCAAGCCGGCCAGGCCGAACCCGATGCCGAACAGTGAGAAGAAGATGTAGAGCTTGGGCACGCTGTCGACCCAGCGGAGCCCGTAGAGGGCGGAGGCGCCGACGAGGCCACCGGAGAAGAAGAAGAGGCGGATGTCGACCTCGTCCATCCACTTTGAAAGGACGAACCCGCTCAGGCCAGCGACGGCAAAGAAGATCCCGGTCGCACCCGACACCGACGACACGGAGGCGTCGAGCTCAATGGCGGCGGCCGACAGGATGACCGAGGCGTTGTAGAAGCCGAGACCGGCCGTGGTACAGAGGACGAGGAAGACGGCCCCGACGACGGTCCACCCGTAGAAGGGGCGGCCGCTAGCGCGGAGTAAACCCATACCGGGGAGACACTACCCGTGGTTAGACCAACGGCGAAAGTCGCCGTCGCCTGGCGCTAGCCGCCGTCGCCGTAGTTGCGGATCCTGATGGGCACCGCTTGAGCGCCGACCTGGGTCGTTCCTTGGAAAAGGTAGGTGTCGACAAAGCCAGCGCCGTCGACCAGCTCGAGGCGGCTCGGGTCGTCGATGAGGAGGGTGAAGCTCGGTTGACGGCGGCACCAACGGCGATCGGTGGTGTCGGCGTAGCGGAATCGGAAGCAGTAGCGTTCGACGCCTGGACGTTCGGTGAAGGCGAAGTCGAAGTCGCGGTTGGCGTTGAGTACGGCGTTGGCGACGGGGGCGGTCACGACTCGCTCGGTGGCCACAAACACGGTGAGCGATTCGCTGCTGATCTCGTTGCGTTGAGCGTCTTCTGCGACGACGGTGACGGTGAGCGAGCCGAAGCCGAGCGAGGGGTCGTCGGTGGGCAGCGTGTCCTGAGGGGTGCGGCCACACGAGCCCGACGCTGCGAAACCAGGGGCCTGGGCGTAGGACCAGCAGTAGCGGCGGGCGCCGGTCACCGTGCTGGCTTCGAAGGTTGTGGTGGCTTCCAGCAGGATGAGCTGGTCGGCGGTGTGGCTGATGATGACGGGCGAATCGGGAGCAAGCGTTGTGGTGGTCTCAGGCTCGGTGGTTGTGGTCGTTGGCTCGGTCGTGGTGGTTGGCTCGGTCGTCGTCGTGGTCTCAAGCTCGGTGGTTGTGGTGAGCTCGGTCGTTGTGGTTTCTGGTTCGGTGGTGGTTTCAGGTTCAGTGGTGGCTGTCGTGGGTGTGGCCGAGGTCGGCAACTCGGATGTCGGCCTGGTTGAGGAGGTCGTCAGGCGGGAAGTGGAGGGCCGAGAGGCGGCGTTGCCGAGATCATCGTCGACCTTGATGACAACGTCGCCGCTGCGGCTTTCGTCGCTAGTGGATCCTTGAACGGTGACGGGGTCGTTGGCACCAACCTCACCGCGGCGGATGTCGTCGGCGTCGGAGCTTTGCGTGGAGCTGGTGGTAGCAGCGGCGTCGATGTTTTGGTCGTCGCCGATGGTGTTGTAGCGAGCAGATATGAGGTAGGTGCCGACGACGACGGTAAGGGCGGCGAGCAGGAAAGCCGCTACGGTGCTTGGGCGGTGCAGCCAGCGACCGAGGCCTTGGTCGCGGAGCCGATCCATCGCCGATGGAGCCTGGGCAACCGATGCGGGACGGCGGATCGTGTTGCCCGGATTTGCAAGACCATGCTCGGTCCACGTTACGGCCGCCTGCGGTTGAGCTTGGGGTATCGGTTGAGCTTGGGGTATCAGTTGCGGTGATGGGCTAGCAGCGATATCGCCGTTGTCCAGGCCGGGGGGCACGTTGAGATCGCTGGACTGTTCGAGGATCGATGGCCTCGAACCCAACGCTGACACCGGCTCGATCGAAGGCTCACCGGTGTCCCCCTTTACCCCTTGGGGGTGCGGATCCACACTCACCTGTTAAAGGGTAGCCGAGACAAGCTTGTCGATTGTGGGTCGATGGATTCAGCTGTAGTTGGAACTCCTGGGCAACTCCGCCCCAAATCGTGGGCCGCAAGGCCCGAGTTCAGATACCCTGATCGTTGAGTTCACCGCTGCGGTCGTTGACCGTGGTCGTTGATATCACTCGGGGCTGTAGCTCAGTTGGCTAGAGCACCTGCTTTGCAAGCAGGATGTCAGGGGTTCGATTCCCCTCAGCTCCACTAAGGTTTCCGGGCCCCCACCACCCGCCCGGTAGCCAAACCGGTAGCCACCAACGAGGTAATCGGCAAGATGAGAGATTTGCTACGAGAGATTGCCCATGAAAAGTCGACGTTAGTTCTGATCGGTACCGCGGCGACGCTCGTTGCCCTAGGGATCACGGTTGGTCTAGCCCTAGCGTCTCCTCCAGGTGAAAGCACAGCTATTGGCGCAACTGAGTCTTCAACAGCTTTAGATCCTGAAGCGCCACGCCGTGATGGGACAACAACGAC
>CAKZXA010000006.1 GCA_937922045.1 uncultured Acidimicrobiales bacterium
AAGGCGAGGTCGTAGGCGGCTTCGCTGATCACAAGGTTCTTGAACAACATGGGTGGTTCCTTCTTTCTGGTTTGGGTTTGGTTTGTTCGGCGGCGGTTAGAGCCGTCGGGGTTCATCAGAGCCCCGCAATCGCGGTGGACCTGAAGATCTCTGCTCGACCACGACCAGGAGGCCGTGGGAGGCGAGTAGTTCGATTGCGTCGTCGAGGTGGTCGCCCTCGTCGTCGAGGACTGAGAGGAATTGGGCTCGGAGCCCGATGCGAGTCATCACGATCTGTTTCCACAGACGAGGGGAGATGGTGCAGACCCGCTCGATCGTTTCGTCGGTTTCGGCGGCGAGTTCTTCGTCGGTCTTCTCGTCGCCCAGGCCGAGCTTCTGACGCAGGCCTTGAGACCAGGACCACATGTGTCGGCCATGCGATCCTCGGACCCATTCACGGAACAGGCCGATGTCGGCGGTGTCGCCAGTATCCACCGCGTCATAAGCAATGGCGAACGGGTGTCGGCTGGTGCGGGTGCGGCCTTCTTTGCCGTCGGCCATGGCGACTTCGTAACCGGCCTTTGTGCAGTACATGCCAACACCGTCGGCCCCGTCGTCTTTGACCGGGCGGAGGTCGACGCCGTAGGACGATTTCACGTCTCGGCCGTGGTGTTCGACCATGCGCCGCACCCACAGATCGTGGAACGTCTTGGCTATCCGATCGAAGACCGGGGCGTCGTCGAACCGGTCGACCGCAACGTCGGTGAACAGCAGCACGTGGAGGTGTGGGTGCCAGCCGTTGTGGCCGTGCATGACCTCGATAGTGCGGACGAACCCCATCCCGAGTTCTTCCTTGAGCTTGCGATACCGGTAGTGCGAGGTGATGAAGGCCCACACGTCTTGCACGTCGGACCAGACCGAGCCGAGCGCCTCGCCCCACGTGTGCTGAGTCGTGAGCGTGAGGAGGAAGACCGATCCGCCACGGCTGCGGTGGATAGCGATCGCAACGGCCAACTCGGTGGCTCGTTTCATGCGGACCTTGAACGAGCAGATCGGACACGCCCACACAGAGCCGCAAGTCTGCAACCCGGTTGTGTAGGCGTAGCCGTCAGGGTGGCGTTCCACCGCGACATCGTGGAGCCCGAATCGCAGATGTAGTCCGCAGTGGCGGAGCTTGACCGCTTCGGCCATGTCGCCGCACGTCTCGGCAATCAATGCTCTGGCCCGGTCGGCGATTAAGCGGCGCACCCTGCCCGTCAACTGGCCTTCCGAAACCGGTTCAGGGTCGTTCAGGTTGGGCCGTTCGGGGTGGGTCGCAGAGACTGTACCCATTACTACCGAGAGAGGCTCCGGCCTTCGGCCTCCGCCTCCGCCTACCGCTGGACGCTCCCGGCTCCGGCTACGACCTACAGCCGTCGGAGACGATGGTGATGGGCCGGTCATTGGTCGCTCCGGTCGGCCTGATCCGAATCTGAGGCGGCGTTGGCGTTGAAGTGGCGGGTATGGCTCGGAGATCCCTCCGAGCCGTTGGCAATTGTTTCGTTGACGGCGACGCCGGGCACGAGGCCGTCAAGGGTCGCTGCGGGACGCCGCTGCGCTCCGTGTCCTCGCTCAACTGCGTTGCCCCTTGACTGCCTCTCAAACGTGTTCAGATCGTCGCGGGCGTGATCGTCTCGGATCGTGATCAGCTGGGCGACCACCAGGAGCAGGCCACACATCGCAACGACACCGATCGTGAGAATGGCGAACGCTTCGTTGACGTCTGCGAGCTGGGTAGCAGCGGCCATCACCATGACCGAGACGGCGGCGATGGCGGTCGAGGCGACCGGGACTCGTGGCTTGCGGGGTGATGCTCCGGCCGCAGCGGTGAACGGCTCTTGGTGCCGTTCATACGGCGGGAGACTGAGGCCAGGTCGACGGACCGGGAGGGGTAGGTTTGCGGCCGGTTCTCCGGTGGTGTCGATGATGTGGTTGGCGGTGTCGGGTGGGTTGTCGGCGGTCATTGGTCGGCACCTTGTGGTTCTTGGTTGGTGAGGTTGAAGAGGGCTTCGGGTGGGTAGGCGAGGTGGCGGGTTTGGTCGACTCGGGCGGCGATGGCCTGGTCGTCGACGTAGTGGGCTCGGCCTCGAACGGGTTCGGGGTTGTCGGGGTGGCCGGCTAGCCAGAGTCCGCCTCGTTGTTCGACGGGGATGGAGCGCACACCGATGCGTTTGCCGTAGCCCCGGCCGAGGCACACATCGATCTGTTCACCCGACGCCACCCGCAACATGATGCGAATCGTGAGCTGGGTGCGGATCTGTTGATCGATCACCTCAGCCGACGGGTACTGGGTGGCGGCAACGATCGTGACACCACAGAACCGAGCAAGGCGGGCGAGCGACCCGAGTAGGGCGATGCGGACTTGGGCGGCGTTGCGACCGTTGCGCAGCACGTCTTTGTTGTCGCCGGTGAGAGCGGCTGCCATCAGAGCATCAGGGTCGAGGCCAGCGAGTTCGGCCAGCTCGTCGATCACCACGAGAACCCACGGCCCGAATCGAGGTTCCCACATGCGCAGGCCGTGGCCTTGAAGGAACTCGGCCCGATCTCGGATGAGCTGGCGGAGGTAGACGAGAAGTAGGTCGGCCGTCTCGGTCGTGGTGGCGCAGGTGGTTAGTCGGTCACGCCACGGCCACTGCTCGACGAGCTTCAAGTCGATACCGCAAATGGCGGTGTCTGGATCAGCAGCCGCAGCGCCAATGATCATGTTGAGTGCGCCCGACTTGCCCGACCCGGTTTCGCCGGCCACGAGGATGTGCGGACAGCCAGGCCAGGGGAGCGTGAGCGGGCGGTTGTCGAACCGTCGACCGATCTCGATGGCCATCACGACACCTCCCGATCCGGTACTAGGCGCAGATGTGGGCCACGGTCGAAGCGGTCGAGTTCGCCTGCCAGGTCGGGCAGATCCGTTGGGTCCGGGCTGCGTGACGGCCAACCCGGTTGCGAGGATCGGCCAAGCGCTCGGGCGTAGGACACGACGAGCCGCCCATAGGAAACCGAGTCATCCGAGTAGTCGACCTCCACGGCAACGCACCGAGGCGTGTTGGCTGCAAGCACCGAGGTCATCTCATCGAGCGCCGAGAACGAGCGGCCAGGCGGCGGACCCACCCACCACGACACGATCGGCCACTGCACCGTTGGGAGCCACGACATCTTCGGATGATCCGCAACCGGGCGAAGTAGGGCTGAAGCGATTGGCTCTTTCGAGGTGCCGACCTCAGCCTGGACACGAGCAGTCTTGGCCGCACCAACCGACCACTGAGAAGGGAACCGGCGACGGAACCGCCACGCCTCTCGCCATCCAACCAGAGCCATCAGCCACGCCGGCCCCCCACGAACAAGAGCGACCTGGTGAACTGCTTCAACGATGAGCCAAGCAAGAACACAGCCGCCGGCAGCAAATCGGAACTCAGCGCCGACGACGAGTGCGACGATGCTCGACCACGCGATGAGCACCTGGACCGGGTTGCCAGCGAGTAGATGCAGGAGCGACCGGAAGCGGACGGCTTTGCTGGCCAGTCGGGGGAGACGTTCGGCCATGTAGCGCACGATCGGGCGGAGATCCATCAACGCCCGCCACCACCATTCGTAGAAAGGGTTCATCTTCATCGTCTGACCTCCACGTCCGCAATAAGACTGATTAGTCTGATACAGGACAAACTAGTCAGATCAGACTAAAACGTCAACCTGCATGCCTGAAGAGTCTCTTTCTGTAGGTCTAGATAGTCCATAGAATGACTACATGGACATGCCAGCAATCATCCGCAGGCGGCGCGGTGAACTAGGAATCTCACAAGCCGAACTAGCCGACCGGACGGGCATCACCTCCCGCCAAGTCGCCCGCTACGAAAGCGGCGAACAACAACCCGTTCTGAACGTGGCCGTGCGTATCGCTGAGGCGCTATCGATCTCCCTCGAGGAACTAGCCGGCCAACTCGACAACGACCTAGACCTCGCAGGCGAATGGTGGGCCGGGTGGGAAACGTTCAAAGACGGCCAAGTCCGCCACGCCATCCAGAAAGTAGAAGCCAACCACCACGGCCGCCACGTCAACCTGTCGGCCGAGCGAACGGTCGCTGTTGAAGAAGGCGGCTACAACTGGATCGGTGAACTCAGCCTCTGGGACGGCCAAGCACTCATGGGCTGGTACCGAGGCGTAGACGGCACCGTCCAATCCAAAGGCACCATGTACTTCGCCCTCGACCGCAACGGCGACGTCACCGGGAGAGGCCGATGGGTCGGCATGAGCTACGACGGCGACGTCATCACCGGCAACTCATCCCTCGCCCGCACCGAAGACGAAGCCGCGGCCATCCTCAACAAACTCACCGGCTCGGCATCATGAGCAAAGACGACGCCCAGGCCGACGACGAGCCCCAGATCATCGACGTCACCATCACCGCCCCCGACGCCGACTGGCTGCGTGAACATTGCGCCATGCTCATCGAAAAACGCCTAGCCGCCAGCGCCAACATCGTCCCCTCTGTCGATTCCATATACCGCTGGGAGGGTGAGATCCAGTACGCGACCGAGGCATACGCGACAATCCATACAAGTATGTCGTGTTTCGAGAGAATTGCTGAGCTGACGAAGGAGCGGCACCCGTACGCCGTCTCGCACATACTGGCGAAGGCGATTGTCGCCGGAAGCTACGACTACGTTGGTTGGATCCAGTCGTCGGCGTCAGGATCGACATGATCGAACTGCCCGGCTATGGCTATGTACCGGACTTACCAATCCCCTCTCGGTGCCTGTGGCAAAGAGGGTTGGAATTGGTAGTACTATCTACTTTGCATGACTAGCGGCACCGAAAGCCCAGAGGTACGGCACGAGATTGACGCGGAAGGTCGCGCCGCTGGTGTGGAAGCGGAGGAGATCGGAGACGGCTCGGAAATCAAGGAGCCGTTTGATCCCAGACTTATCGATGTGACGACCGAGGTCCGGACACTTGACTCGTTGTTGAAGCGACTCGCAGTTGGGCAGATAGACCTCGATCCCGATTTCCAGAGATCGCGCGGTATATGGAGCGATCAGAAGAAGAGCCTGCTCATCGAGTCGTTATTGCTCCGGATTCCGCTACCAACATTCTACGTCGCCGAAACCGATGGTTCCGACGAGCTCGGAGGAACGTCGTGGGCGGTGGTCGACGGCATCCAGCGTCTGTCGACGATTGCAGAGTTTGTCAAACCTGAGCTGCTTGGCTTGTCGCCATTGCACCTCAAGGGTCTCGAGTACCTTAAGTCTGAGGAAGGAAATAACTTCGAGTCTTTACCGCCTTCATTGCAACTAAGAATACTCGAATCACAATTCACTATCCAGGTGATACGCAGGACTACACCCGAACCGGTAAAACTCAACATATTCGCTCGAATCAACACTGGAGGTGTGCCTTTAAGTCGCCAAGAACTGCGTCATGCTTTGATACCAGGACGAGCACGTAAGCTCCTCAAGGAGATGGCTGACTCGGACTCCTTCCAAAAGGCAGTTGCGTACAGTGTTAGCCCTAGCCGGATGGTGGACCGTGAGATGGCCTTGCGGTTTATTGCATTCGATCTCGTGGACGCCTCAGAATACTCGAACTCGAACTTTGACGAGTTCTTGCGGGATAGTATGGTCTCAATCAACAGCTGGGACGAAGGCATGATCGCGGATGTGCGTCGTCGCTTTAGCATCTCGATGGAGGCATGTGAGGAGATCTTCGGCGACGATGCGTTCCGAAAGCGATATCGAATAGAGGATCCGAGACGCCCGGTAAGTAAGGCACTGTTTGAAGCGGTCGCAGTCGGAGTCTCGGGAATTTACCGTGATGGTGGAATCTCGGCATTGCGCTCACTGACCCGCCAGTCCGGGCAGATAAGGCAAGAGTTTTTGGAGCTTATGAGGGATCGTGAGTTCGATCGCTCCATATCGCAGGGAACTGGCGATCCGAGGAGAATACGGGTGCGGTTTACTAAGTTTCGGCAGCTACTTGACAGCTTAGCGGAATAGCAAATGATCTCTAGTATTCGGTTGACGAACTTTCTTTCGTTTCGAGATATTTCACTATCGCTCGAACCGTTGACTGTGTTAACTGGTACAAACTCATCCGGCAAATCTTCTCTTCTTCATTCGGTTGCGATTCTTCGTCAATCATCTGACAGTAAGACGCTTCCCGATGCGCTTTTGCTCAACGGTGAACTTGTCGAGGTCGGAACTGGCAGAGATCTTTTGCACGCCGAACCTGCGCTCTTTGATCAGTATGACAAGGTCGTAATTGGGATAGAAATCACTAGTCGTGGCAGGCGTTCTAAGTGGATCTCAAACTACGTGCCTGAGGCTGATGTTCTCGACCTCCATGACCATTCCGGGCACTCCTCTCTGGATGATTTGAGTCTATTTTCTCCCGGGTTTCAGTATTTGGCAGCCGATCGGATAGTGCCAGCAGTAACGTTTCCGAAGTCTCACACAGCTACTGCTGTTAAACGTTGGTTGGGCCGCCATGGAGAACACACTCCCAACTATTTGAGAGTTCACGGAGGTGCACCTTCGTCGTGTATCACTGCGAGACATGACTCGGCTGCATCCGACGGATTGTTGGACCAAACCAATGCTTGGTTGAGACAGCTCTCACCTGGTACCTCTTTGGGCGTCGATGATGTACCTGGAACCGACTATGTGCGCCTATCCTTTACGCGGTCGGGGCCCACCATCTCGACTGAAGCGCATAGGTCGACAAACGTCGGATTCGGGTTGACCTATGCCTTACCTGTGCTGGTCGCCTGCCTGTCTGCGCCGCCTGGATCTCTGCTACTCGTCGAGAATCCCGAGGCTCATCTGCACCCGTCAGGTCAGGCGATCATGGGCAACCTTTGTGCTGCGGCCGCCGCAAGTGGGGTGCAGGTCGTCGTCGAGACGCATAGCGACCATGTTCTCAATGCGATAAGGCTCGCGATCAAACGCCAACAGTTGCCGCCTGAGTCCGCTGTGATTCATTTCTTTTCGAGACGGGAAGGCGTTATCCAGCCGGATGTCGAGACCATTTCGGTCAGTGTCGACGGAATGTTGCCGCATTGGCCGACAGGATTCTTTGACCAATGGGACCAAGACTTGGACAACCTTCTTGGTTGAGGTGCCATGGCAACTAGGACTCCTTTTATCATTGTAAACGAACGATCCATGCCTCCGTATGAAACTACGGTGGATGATGTTACAGGTTTGGCTATTCTCGACCAGTTTGTGAGCCTTGTGCGCTCTATCGTTTCACTTCGCTCTGACGTAGCCTTGGCGTCTGAGGCTAACCTCGGTGGGATTGTCATCACCGATTCGAATCTTTCGATTGCAGCGTTAGCAGCGAAAAGTGGAGGCAGGGCTAAAGAACAATGGCGATACGTGCAACAGCGGCGAAACATCGCGCCGTTTTCCTCTGCCCCGGACCTGAACCTGCCCGGATTGCATGAAGAGTGTCTACATCGCGAGGTAGTGGCAATTGGGTTGGCGGTGGCGCTCGCTTCACGGCAACTCGCTGTTTCGTTTGCCTTCGATGAACAATGGTCGGTTGCTGAACTGGAGTTGGTCGTGAGGCAGATGGTCGAAAGCCCCGATGATGAATTGCGCATTGTGGATGCTGTCGAACGGATTCCTCATGCCTCGCACCATGACCATGTCCGTCTCCATTCGGAAGTCATAGCAAATCTCTCGCTTCCGTACCCCTACTCCGGCCTGGACCTCTGGGCCGATCGTGTCCATCGTTACCCCGGACTGGACTTCTTGGAGCAGGTCGGCGACCAGCTTGTCGGATTCGGCCGTGATTGGCGATTGTTGAGTGCAATTGACAGCCGTCTCCTGGAGCTAAGCGAGACGTGTGCGGAGTGGCGCCGCTCGGGGGCTACGGGCCCCCTAGTCTGGCGATCGAAGGTAACACCTGAGTCCGACCGACGGAAGCCATTGTGCATCTTTGTCGATTCGGATGGAGTCCAACGGTGCTTTGACATGCATGCGCGGTATACGCCGACCGCTGGGCGCATCCACTTTGTCGTGGATCGAGAGATCGGCAAACTGCGTGTGGCTTACATAGGAACGAAGTTGGTGTAACGTGGGAATCGCCGACCAGCTAGAGTGTCGTCCGACCCGCTACAACTTCAACCGACCTCGCTCGCTGGGAGCCATTCTGGGAGCCATCGGCTACGAACCGCTATGGTCGAAGCCGAACCTGGACGATCTTTCGAAGCTCTGAAATGGCCCGCAGCGTTCGGCGTCGGACCCCTTTCCCAGCCTTTGAAGGCGGGGGAGCCCACCAGGCGCTCAGACACCTCCGTGCTTGAATGTAGCGGGTTTCGAGTGCGGTCGGGTGCTCTGATTCGGCTGCTGGGAGCCTTTCTGGACGCCAAATGGGCTCCCAGAAAGGCACCCAGTTTGTCTCCGGCGAACAATGGCGTACCGCCCTGACCGGTCACGCATCGAGTGCCCGTGCAGATCAAGCGGGGGATCTCGTCTTGGCTGCCTGGAGGCGGCGCGCCCTATCAGGGCTGGATGGAAGCGAGTACACTGGACGCTATGAACGTTGCGTTGGATCTGCCTGAAAGAGTCGCTGAGCGGCTTCGGGCTGAGGCGCGCCGTCGCGGGATGACTGTCGAGGAGCTGATCGCTGAGTTGAGCGAGGACTTCCCTGCCGGCAACGGTGCTCGTGAGACTGAGCTCGGCTTCATCGGAATGGGAACGTCAACATCGGGAAAGACCTCGGACGACATCGACGAGATGCTTGCCGAAGGTTTTGGTACTTGATCACGGATGCTTATTGTCGACACTGGTGTATTGCTAGCTTCGATGGATACGGCCGACCCTCATCATGAGGTGTCAGCGGCTGTGTTGAGAAGTGCTTCGGGGCCATTGGTGACCACACCCCTAGTTGTCGCCGAGACCTCGTATCTTGTCGACCGTCAGCTCGGACCGAAGGCGGAGGCGGAGTTCTTTCGCCATATTGAGGCTGGCGCCATTTCGCTTGCTCCGATTGCAGGATTGCTTGGTCGGATTGCGGTCCTTATAGACGAGTATGACGACCTGCCTCTTGGCGGTACCGATGCCAGTCTTGTCGCATTGGCCGAGCGGGCTCAGCAAAGCGTGATTGCGACACTTGACCAGCGGCACTTCAGTGTCGTTCGGCCCAAGCATTGTGAGGCGTTCGAAATCGTGCCCACGGTTACGCGGCGCTAGTTCACTGGGAAGCCATTCTGGGAGCCATCGGGCACGAACTGGAGTGGTCGGAGCCGAACTTCGGCGGCCAGCGGAGGCTGCGACACGGCCTGCAATGGTTCGCACCGAACCACCTGCGCAGCCCTTTGAAGGCGGGGGAGCCCACCAGGCGCTCAGACACCTCCGCCCAGTAATGTAGCGGGTTTCTCCGGTGGTCGGGTGCCCCGAATTGGCTACTGGGAGCCAAACTGGGCCCAAAAGTGGCTCCCAGAATGGCTCCGTCGAGGTCTGGCCTGGCCGTTGTCGAACCGGGGTGAACGTCTATGTTCGACGGCCGCTCGCTTCATCGGCGGGGGATCTCACCCTGCGGGGACCAGGGCATTGGTCCCCTGAGTTCGTCGCCAGCCCAGCTCGCTTGACCACCACAGGATTGCGCTGTCAGGATCTGCATGGGTCGTTGGAGCGAACCAAACGTCGCTGACGTTCGCGGGAAGCCGAAGAGTGTGTGAGGGCGTGGTGCCGCCAAACGCCAAGGGGTAGAACACTTCGAACGGGACGCCGTGAACGTGGACGTGTAGGAACAGGTGTTGCCTCTCGCAGCCGCTGCGCTCGAGCTTGGATAACTTGCGGGCGACCCGGTCGAGTGTGGTTTCGCTGTTGAACCAGGTGGGCAGGCCTTCAACATCATCTGGACTTGCTCCGCCGAACCCGGCACCTAGGAGCTTGATCTCACCAGGCTGACTCCAGCCCCAGCGGCGAAGCCGAAGTCCGCGCTGTTTGAAGTACCAATGGATGTCCTCCTGATGT
Source organism: uncultured Acidimicrobiales bacterium (assembly GCA_937922045.1). Lineage (GTDB taxonomy): Bacteria > Actinomycetota > Acidimicrobiia > Acidimicrobiales > SZUA-35 > JAHELU01. The sequence continues at coordinate 9,991 of CAKZXA010000006.1, forward strand.
TGCTCAACGAACGCCGGCCCACCCGGCGGCCACATAGGAAAGGGTTCGATGTCGGCCTCTTCGCAAATCTTGGCAATCCTGATGAGCCGTTTCTCGAACGACTGATTGCGGAATCCGTCGCCTACGATCGCCATCCATCCCCATTGACCATCTGGAACCGTAATGCTGGACTTGTCGTAGATGTGACGTTCGGCTTCGATGCGGTGTTTATTGGCGAGCCTCGTTACCTCGACGGCGGTGGTGCGCCCACATCGATCGAAACCGAGGGCGTCGACCATGCCGTTCTGGGAGTTGTCGTCGATCGTTCGGGCTTCGAACCCCATCTCGCGACCGATCACTTCGAGCGCGACGACCTCACTGGAATCGAGTTTGGTTGTCTCAGCCTGCATTATGAGGGTCCCAACAGGCCTAGGTCTCGGTTTCGCCAATGGGAAGCGCTCGGATGCGCAACCGAGCTGGGCTGAGTGACACGATCGCGCCGGAGGCCAGTTCCGGTTCGATGGCGCCGAGGTTGGCTACGAGAAGCTTGGCGTGGACGGCCGGCGGCTGATCGGCGACGTCTCGTAGCAACATAACCGAAGGTGTCGACGCACGGCGTGTGGCTAAAAGCATTGCGAAGTCAGAGTCTGCGGTGATGACGACCGCACCACTCTCGGCTGCCCAATCGAAGATCTCGTCATCTGATGCTGTCAGCAGCCCATGATCACCGACATGGCTCGCGCTGTAACCTGCAGCTCCGAGTGCATCGACAACCTGGGGTGACGGGTTGGCGTCAAGAAGGTAGTTCACGCGGTCTGCGCGAGCGGAAGATCTCGTTCGTTGACTCGTGCCGCCCCGAAAGCCAGGGCGGCAGAGATGTCTTCGTTTTCAAGATACGGATAATCGGAGAGGATCTGCTGGCGGGTTTGGCCGGTAGCCAGTTGGCCAAGGACCATACCAACCGTCACCCTTAGGTCACGAATGCAGGGCAGGCCGACCATTCGGTTTGGGTCGACGGTGATCCGCTCAAGACTCATGCGAGTATTGTAATCGAGGGTCTGGGGGTGGTCGACGGATAACGACTTTGCCCTCCCCTGGTGGGTGCCAAGCTGGGAGCCATCCGCTGTGAACCACGACGGTCACGGCCGAACCGGAACGGCCCAACAAAGGCTTGAATCGGCCTGCGATAGTCGGCAACGAACCGCTTTCCCAGCCTTTGAAGGCGGGGGAGGTCCACGGGCCGGGACGGCCTAGCCGCTCAGACATCTCCGTGCTTGAATGTAGCGGGTTTCGAAGGTTTCAGGAGTGTTGGATGGGAGCCCATCTGGGAGCCATTGTGTTTCTGACTGTTCGAACAGGCGGACGAAAGAGGATTGCTGTGAACTGGAACGGACGGCAAAGGCTCCCAGATGGCTCCCACTCCCGCCACGTGGGCGGGGGAGCGGTTCTCTCAGAGGTTTGACCGGTCGCTTAAGGGGATGATCTACTACGATGGAGTTGTGACGTTCGAACGCATTTCCGTGGATCCTGCGAAGATGGCTGGTGTGCCGTGTATTCGTGATCTGAGGTTTCCGGTTGCGTCTGTTGTTGCGATGGTCGCTGACGGTATGTCGACTGAAGAGATCCTAAATGAGCATCCTGATCTAGAGCCGGAGGATGTCGCTGAGGCCCTTCGGTACGCTGCGTTGGCTGTCCAAGAGCGTGAGTTGCCTCTCCGAATCCCAGCGTGAGGTTTCTGCTCGATCAGAATCTGTCGCCGCTGCTCGTTGATCTGCTTGGCCATCGAGGTCACGACGTCGTCCACGTTCGAGATCTCGGTTTACACAAGGCCGATGATTCCGAGCTCGTTACCCTCGCCGTTGCTGAGGACAGAATCATTGTCTCGGCTGACACGGACTTTGGCGATTTGTTGGCGTCAAGTAACGCATCTCGGCCTTCGGTGTTGTTGCTAAGGAGGCAAGATCGACGTCGAGCCGCCGAGGTTGCTGCAATGATCCTCCTGAACCTAGACAGCGTGGCGGAAGATCTCGCAACAGGCGCAATCGTCGTTCTGGATCAGCGACGGATCAGAATCCGACGACTTCCAATTCGATCCGAAGGTCCCACTGAGTAGGCGTTAACTCGGGTGCTGGAGGGCTACACGGTGGGAGCCATTGGCTGCGAACCAGAATGGCTGAGGTCGAAACCGCAACGGCCTGCCCAAGGCCTGCGATGGCCTCGCACAACCGATTCCGAACAGGCTTTGCAGCCTTTGAAGGCGGGGGAGGCCCACGTGTGCGAGCACTAGGCGCTCAGACACCTCCGCCCAGTAATGTAGCCGGTTTCGTGGGCGGTGGGGTGGGGCCGATTGCGTTTCGAGAGCGAGAGTACCGGGCGTGTCCGACGAGTTTGCCGACGCAGGAGCGGCGTCGGCGTCGGCCCGTGCGATCGGGGCTCGCTAGCTGCCGGGTCAACCGCGAGACCGAGCCGTTCGGCCCGTCGTTGTCGAGCGCAACATCGATGCCGTTGCGGGATGGTGGAGTTCGTGTCACACTTGGCAGCCATGGCAACCGTGAAGGCAGCAGATCAGACGACTATCAGCTTTGCCGATGGCGAGGGCCATGGCCCTCCCGTCCTCTTCGTCCACGGCATTACGGAGAACAGCAGGTCGTGGGACCCAGTGATCGAGCGTCTCGGCGACCACCGTGTCGTCACGATGGACCTGAGGGGTCATGGTGCCTCAGAAAAAGCAGCCCGGTATGACCTGGAGGCCATGGCGGGAGATGTCGTTGCCGTCGTCGAGGAGTTGGATCTACTCGGCCAGGTCCACCTCGTCGGGCACTCACTTGGTGGCGCAGTGGTCAGCGCCGTGGGGGCAGCGGTACCGGTAGCGTCGGTCGTCAACGTCGACCAGAGTCTACGGCTCGGGGCGCTGAAGGCCCAGCTCGCCGAGGTCGAGCCGATGCTTCGGGATCGCGACACGTTTGGAACGGTGATCGATGGGCTGTTCGCCGAGTTAGCTGGGCCAAAGATCAGCATCGAGGCCATGGATCGGGTCAATGGTCTCCGCCAGCCTGAGCAAGAGGTCGTGCTAGGCGTCTGGGATCTGATGTTCACGATGTCCGAAGATGACATCAATCAGGTGGTAGAGGCCGCCCTGAGAGGTTACGGCGACAAGTCGGTTCCTTATCTCTCATTGTTCGGCGTCGATCCGGGCGCCGACTATCAGTCGTGGCTCTCTGGCTTCATCCCAGACGTGCAGTTGGAGATCTGGTCCGACCACGGTCACTACCCGCATCTCGTCGACCCGGACCGCTTCACCGATCGCCTCCGCTCTTTCTGGCACTGACCGAAGGCACCACGACTTCCGGCGTTGTAGAGCGGCTCGAGCGCTCGGAAATATCGGTGGTGATTGCCAGATTGATTGCCACACGGTCAAAGTAGCTGTCGGCGTTGGCTAGCGCTCCTCGGCATCGCGCGTAGCTTTGATAGCGGGCGAACCGCCCTGAACGGTCACGCATGGAGTGCCCGTGCAGATCAAACCATCAGCCGGAACGTCAGTCTGAGCCTCAGTCCGAGGGCCAGCTTGGCCGAAGTCGGTTGAACGGCCAAGAGCGAACGAGAACATCGGCGCCCACTCTTCTCGGTAACGATCCCTTTGGCCTTCGGGTAGCAAGCTTAAAGAGAGCCGAACTGACGTCGACCACCTGGGCTGCGAGGCAATTCGATCACAGTGGCCTTAGCGACCGTTGTCCGTCTGGACGACCGAACCCTCAGACTGTGCTGTTTCCGATCCGCAACTGGCATCTCGTCACGCCCGACCAAGCCCGAAATGTTCAAACAATCCGGAACCCCTTCGGGCTTCGTGGCGTTGGGTTAGTAACCAACGATGAGACAGCAGGGATCTCATCAATAGGTTGCTTTCAGCGTGCCTGTTTTAAGGCCCTTAAACACATAAGGCGAAGTCATGTCAAAACTACTTAGACCACCTCAAAACCTATGCTCAGTTGGTTATCAGCGAATTATTGTCTTCCTGTGGCTGCTGACACTGGTGGTATTCACCGCGTTGTCGACCGGAACTGCCTCAGCTAACTCGGTGGACCCAAACTGTGACTACAGCCAGGCCCACCTCAACGAAGGCTGGGGCTGGAACCCAGTCACAAATGAAAGCTGCGAACCGCTAAACGGCGGTACCGACACCGACACTGACACGGGAAGCGGCAGTGCCGACACCGGCGACACCGTCACCGGCAGTACCGGCACCACTGGAGTTGGTGGAGGCGACTACGGAATCGGCGTCTGTCCGCCTGGATGGCCGGAGGACACAACCGGAACCTGCACCTACCGGCTTGCTTATGACGGCGACGAGGAAGGCTCGTTCGAAAGCTCAGACCCGAATACGGCCATCACCTGCGAGAACGAGGCGAACTCGAGCACCTGTACCCGCGAAGCGATGACGGAACGACCCGATACCCGATCCGTCATCAATCCAGACACGAACGTGGTCTACCCAAACGACAACATGTTGAAGGTGAAGCCGAAGGAGACGTTCGAAGAAGGCATGCGAGACCGAGGAGGATTTCGCACTCGCTGCATGGTTTCTCACTTCTCCTACTCGGATCCCCTCGTCTACCGCAATCCTGTAACCGCCATGGCCAACAACGCTCACCTGCACATGTACTTCGGGAACACGTCAACCGACGCCAACTCAACGGCTGAAAGTCTGTTGCTAGACGCGAACTCGCGCTCGACCTGTGGCGACCTGGGTCAACACAACCGATCCGCCTACTGGACTCCCGCACTGCTGAACATACACGACCAAGTGGTGATTCCAGACCAGATCAGCGTCTACTACAAAACGTTGAAAGATGGGAGCGCATACACCGATGCCAACAACGACGACTACGCCGACGAACTCGTCGACATGCGACCGATTCCCAATGGACTAGAGATGATTTCCAGTGACGGCAAGGTGTCGATCGTTAAGCGTGACGAGGGGGGCGTTACCAACCGATACCTCGTGATGCGGGTTGAGTTCCTCAACTGCCTCAAGCTCAGTAACGGGTCGCCCATTGAGCAGACGTTCGGTGTCTCAGGTCAGGCGCAACACAAAGCTAACTTCGAGATGAACAAGCACACAGCGGTGACGGGGCAGAAAAGCTGCCGAGCCTCGCAGAACTACGCCCGTATCCCAACCTTGGAGTTCAATATCCAATGGCTTGTCGGACCCGACGATGGGAGAGGCGAATCGTCAAACGATCTGGCCGCCGGCGGGTGGAAGTTCTCCAACGGCATTACTTGGAACGATCTGGAAACGGTGGCCCGTGAGCAAAATAGGATCGGTCCCGAGGCGTCGCTGGAGACCAACGAGGCGTGGGGTTTCGAGCTTGCGCCCGAATCGCCTCGAATCCATGGCGACTACATCGCAGCCTGGGCCGGCAACAACGACACCTTCGACGCGAGCTGGACGCCGGGAACCGACGCGATGAGCCAACTCGTGAAGGCCAACCAGAAGCCTCACTCATGGACGTTCCACAATGAGTTCGAGCGACTCAAGTTCATCAAGCGGAACAACGCAACCGGAACCACCCTCGCTGACAACGGTGGTAAACACGCGATCGACAAGGTCATGACAGCGCTCAACAACGCTCCGTGCATGATCGGTGGCACTTCCGACTGCCGCATGGGCCCGATGAGCTAGCGAGTACGTAGCCCGGCGAAGCCAAGGCGTGGGTCACCCGATGTCTCGAGATGACCCACGCCTCTTGGAGCGCCCGGAGAGTAACGCAACAAGAAACCAACTCGGGGAAGAAGTTTCAGATTTCTTGGAACCTGCACCTGTGTCGTGGCGTTGGGGTGATATCGCTGACCACAAAGACCGGTATCTGCGGTGCCTATCTAGTCGTGAACAAAGAGAGAAAGAGGGAAGATGTCTATAGAACTACGACCACAAAAGAGAGTCGCAAGACCCATGGTTTTGCTTGCTATCGTCACACTGCTCGGAACCTTATTGTCCGCGGTTCCAGCATCGGCGGCTGCGGGGGAGCGCTATGAGCTCGTTGTTCAGGACGGGCAATATCGATATGTTATCGATCGCACCGAGAACAGCAAGACCTGGGCCGGTCACTGCTCCGACGAAGTGCTAGGCAGCACACCAAACGCAGTCACCTGGAACGACATCAAAGATCTCACCCAGGAATCCACACCTGAATGCCCCGAACTCAAACGCCGACTCGGCACCAACACCGTTGGCCCCGGTTCGTCGGGGCCTGGCACCACGACCACAACGACCCCGACAACGCCAGCAACCCCGGCAACGCCCGCGGTGGAATCGGGCGACGGCTTCGAATGGCACACGCTGTCGGGCCCCGAGTACGACGCCGAGTTCGCGGAGATGCGGGAAGCGATGCGAGCCTACGTCGGCGACAGCGTCGACAAGATCGAACAGACCGGCCAAGTCGTAGCCATCACGAGCCTCAAAGGCCTTCGTGACGCCGGACTACCCTTAGCGCTCGTATCCGAAATCCTCGACGAAGACTTTGGCTACTCAGGATGGTCGGCAGTCCCCGCCAGCCAACTGACAGCAGTTGTCGATTCGATCTCGGTCAACATGGACGCATACGCCCTCCGCAACGCGCCAGACACCACCGGTCGCCGCACGGTGAGAGGCTGGTGCGACAAAGAGTGGGTAGCCAAGGGCTTCGAGGACAGCCGGGTCATTAGCAAGTCGATCGACAAAACCTACGGAGGCCTCAGCTTCGGCGAGAACAGCGCTTCAGGCTATGCCAGCGCCAACCTGTCACTTAGCGGCAACCTCGACTACCGCATCAACTACTCCTACAAGCAGCGTAAATGCCTGAAGATCCCCTACAAGGCCCGATTCGACAGCGCCGAGTTTGAGCTCTTCCTTAGGGCGACCGGTTCGATAGATGTTGCCGGACAACTCAGCGTGGCAACCGACCCGATCAAGCTGTTCGAAAAGCGACTCAACGTTTACCACTGGGAGAAGTCATTCACGGTCAAGATCTTCTACTTCAAGGTTGAAGCCGATATCGACGTCGAGCTGGGTGCCGAACTCAAGGCCTCAACCAGTCACTATCTTGATTCGAATCTCTCGCTTACCGGAAGTGTTTTCTACAGCTCGGTTTGCGATTCGAGAACGTGCGAGGAGCGGGCCAACCGGTCGGGTTTCAACCTTACCCCCCAAGGGTCCACTGACTACTCATCCCGTATGGCGGTGACCCTCACCCCCTACGCCGGGATCGAAGGCCGGTTGAAGCTAAAGCTCTACGGCGAACGATTGCTCGAGACCGGCGTTGGAGCCGTAGTTGCCGCCCCCATCTCAGCAGTTGCCGCCGTCTGCAGCCACGACGGCGAGTTCGACTCGATCTCCGCCTTCGACATCAGCGCCGAATACTACGCCTACTGGTTCTACGACGTCCCGGTTCTCAATGAGTACGACATCCAAACGATGTCACTCGCCAAACGAAGCGAGTGGGTCGACGTAACCAGCAACGCTGAGGCCGACGGCTGGTACACCCGAGGGCCGCGCGGCAACGACACCAGAGAGTTGGATAAGAAGGTCAAGTCGATAAGCACACGACTTCTGAACAACACCGACGGTGCCTTGATCCCCAAAATCAATGTTGGCACCCACCTCGAACGGCCGTGGGTGGTCGCCCAGGCCAAGGGATGCTGGCCGTTCGATTCGAATCCAATGTACGAGATCACCTTCGGCGACGGGTCCACGCAGATAGCGCGTAACCGGCACCGCATCTTCGTGCCCTTCGACGGCGTGAGTCAACAGTCGGCCACCATCCAGCTGATCGGTGACGACCATGGCCGCGAACTATCCAGCCCGAAGGTGAACCTCGTCATCAACAAGGACGGCACCCTCGCAAACGGTATTTGCGGCCCCACAGCGGTCGATCCCGACGGCGACGGCTGGGGATGGGAGGACGGTCGATCATGTCGGATGGTCTGACGGCATTCCCCACGCAGGACCGAAGCCCCAACCTGCTCGCACTTTCCACTCACGGCACAAGGACGACGAATCATATGATCAACATCATTCAGAACAAGAAGAGAAAGAGGAAGCGCACACTCACTAGGCGAAAGAGGAGGACGGCTGGCGTCGCCTTAGTTCTGGCCGGGCTGGCAGCCCTACTCGTGCCCGGACCCGCATCGGCGGTCACTGACAATCGGTATGAACTCGTCGTACAAGACGGCCAGTACCGATACGTGGTCGACCACACCAACAACGCCAAGGCGTGGGCCGGGCACTGCACTGACCAACAACTCGGCGCCACGCCGACCAGCGTCACCTGGAACGACATCAAAACCCTCGCCCAGGAATCCACACCCGACTGCACCGAGCTAGAACGTCGACTCGGCACCAACTCAGCAACAAACATCGCCACGACTACAACAACGACAACGGGCAGCACCGGCAGCGTCGATGGCCGCCCGGTTTGCAGCTCGCAGTCAGCGGACCCCGACGGTGACGGCTGGGGCTGGGAGAACGGACGAACCTGTGTCGCCCCGCCACCTCAACCTCCGGCAACCGTCGTTGGCCTGACGGTAAAGGGTGGCGTGCTCGTACGTTGGACCGGCATCCACAACGCCGCCGGGTACAACGTCTACCGAAATGGCGACTACGTCGCCACCGTCACGGGTGAGACCGAGTATCGCGACCTCGTCGTCCCCGGCGACTACACCTACGAGGTCGCGTCGTTCGGACCCGGCGGCCTTGTCGAGTCAAAAACTCGGCGCCGCAGTACCGGCAAATCCCTCCCGAGCGCGGTGATCTCGGTCGGTGACTCGTTTATTTCCGGCGACGGTGGACGATGGATTGGCAACAAGGACGCCTTTCTCCGTCCCAACGCCTACGAGCCGGACACGTGGACCAACAAGTGTCGTCGAAGCGACGTGGCCCCAATTCGAAGCGCAGCGATTCCTGGAGTCAAGACCTTCAACATCGCCTGCTCGGGAGCCGTCGCCGAAGCGATATACGACGTGGAACTGAACGACGAGGGTGAGTTGCCCGATTTCAAGGGAGAAGGCCCCCAGATCCTTCAGCTGCGCGAGCACGGCGAAACCCATCATCTCGACATGGTGGTGGTTTCCATCGGAGGTAACGACATGGGCTTCAACCGCTTGGTCGAGAAGTGCATCAAAGACTACGAGAACCCGTTCCGAGACGAATGCAAGGAGCATCGACAAGCCGAGTTCGAGGGGAACCTCGACTCGAAGATGATTCCCGAAGCGCGCAAGGCGATCAAGAGCGTCAAGGCGGAGCTCCACCGGCTTCGACAGCTCGAAGCTCGGGTCGTGCTGGTTTCCTATCCTTCGTCGGTTCCGTATGAAACCCGGTGGAGCGACCCCTTCACGAAGAATTCCCACGGCTGTCCGTTCCATAGCAAGGATCTGCGCTGGGTGAACGGCGACCTCGTGCCAAGAATCGACTCCGAGTACGAACAGCTGGCCAAGGAGCTCGATATCGAGTTCGTCTCAATGGACAGCGCCTTTCACGGCAAGGAGGTATGCGGCAAGCAGGTGACGGCCAACCAGAACACCTCAGACCCAGCTCGCTACGAATGGGTGGTCAACGTTGAGGTCTTCGACGGAGAGGTGCGAAAGTTGGAGAGCATACACCCCAACGCCTTCGGTCAGCAGGCGCTCGGTCGTTGCCTCAACTTGGCATGGCAAAGCCCGTCAGCGCAATATCACAAGTGCTTCAACAACAACGGCATGCCTGAAGACATGAGGATGGTGCACCGCACAACCATCTGATCAAACAAACCGGGCCCGGGACAACCGGGCCCGGGACGCTTCGGATCGGAAGCATCCCGGGCTTGATTTGGAAGTCGCCGACGTAGACGGTGCTCGGAGCTCTGGTCATATCAGGGCGCCACCGCGACCGACTTGGAGGAGGGATTCGCTATCAGGAACGAAATCGGGGACGACGCACTGGCCGAACGGTCCGAGCGGGCACTCGATGGCCTCGGCCCCGATAGCTCACTACCGACCTACGACGCCGAAGCCCTGAAGCGTTTTTGGTCACCAGTCGGCAGGATGGATGAACTCGGTTGCAGGGCATCCCAACCATTGCGTGACCTCCAACGCAACCTGTGGTCGGCGTCGCAACGTGGCAGGGCAGTGCGTCCGGGGTCGACTCTCGATCTTGGAATGAAGTCCTCCGGCGGCCGATCCAACCAACGGAACAAGAACAGTGCGTACTGACACGACGATGCGCCACGCGCCTCTAGGCGCGCCAAAGCTCACCTCAAATTGGAGGATCCTAGCCCGCTGCGCGCTTGCGCGGGTCAGGAGGAAATGTTTCGGCGTCGACGCAGGTTTGTCCCCACGCCGCTAGCTGATCGGCGACGGCATCGAGGTCGGCGCCGAGGGCGTCGACCACACCTTGCTCCATAGCGTCGGTTGTGGCCTCGATGGCCTCACGGGCCGAGTGGCCCTCGGCGGTGAGCGTGTCGCCGTCGAGTAGGCCACGGTTCCGCAAATCATCCAGCGCCGCTGCTGTTGTCTCCTCCGGCCAGGCTCTGGTTCCGCTGTACTCACCCATCGGATAGCCGAGCCAGAGTTCGGTCAACACGTTCATCTGGATCGGGTCGAAACCGGCACCGATGTAGGCGGCCACATGAGCGTCGCCGCGGTGCTCGCGCAGCGCCAGGCAGGCCTGGTAAAGCTTGCCGTACGGATCCTCCGGCCAGTCGAGGGATGCCACCCCGGTGAATAGCGGGCGGCCGGTGGGGTCAAGCCCGCCGACCACCTCGGCCAATCGGGCGCCGACCGACGCGACCGCATCGGCAGAGTCAGCTCCCAGTGTGGAACGCAGGCTTTCGGCTGTGGCATCGAAGGTGATTCGATGCACGTCGTCACGGCTCATCAAACCACGGGCTCGATCGTAGATACCGGCAATCAGGCCTGGTTCGAACGCTGCAAACGCCGAAGCCACGACGGCGCCACTTGGCTCACCCATCGGGAACGCCCGACCCCATACGTAGGCGTCGAAGAAGTCCATGCCGTGTTCGCCCAACCGTTCATGAACCAATGGACCCCAAACGGCGTGCATCGATACGGGTTCGAACGCATCGCGCAATCGGCGGGCCGGTCCCCCGGCGGCGACAGCGTTGGGACTGGAGGCGCCCTCTGGCGGTGCGCCAAAGAAGGCTGCCTTGGCTTCTTCATACTGCATGGTTGCTCCTCGTGTGGGTAGACGGAAGCACTGTGGAATAGGAGGTAGCGCTGCCGGTGCAGAAACGAATCGTCATGGTTGAACTATCACAGAGCAGCCGACGTTGGCAAGTTGATCATCACTCGAACACGCCTATGTACTCGAGCACGCCTGTGTAGTGGCACCAACGACAACCGGTGACCTACGCTCGTGGCCACGAATCGGGCGCAGCCGTCAAGCGATCACGCGGCTTCGACGGCAACGCCGATGTTAAACACATGAAGAGGAATCGAACATGAGTAGTCACGACGAAATGCTACGGACGGCGGCCGCCGATGCCGAAGCGGCGATAGCCAATCTGGATGCGGTGCTCTCGGGCATAAGCGATGGTGATCTACATCTTGCCAACCCCGGAGGCGGTTGGACCGCGGCTCAATACCTCAGCCACGCCAACCTCGCCGCCATCTTGTGGTTGGGCGACCTGGAGCGTCTACGTCAGGATCCCGACCTGGCGTTCTTCCACCGTGAGGAGATCGGCCACGATGTGCTCGGCTATCCACCGCCAACCGTGGAACGAGCGCGGGCCCAGCTGGCCAGCACCCGCCGCACGTTGGCCACCTGTCTGACGGCTACCGAATCGGCCGTGCTCGATCGAACCGTCGAGATCCCAGACCTTGGCACCCAGACGGTGGCCGAATGGACGCCGCTGATCGTTGGCCACTTTGTCAGCCACCTTCAGGACGTGATCGACACCCTCGAAAGCCGCGGCGCACTACCCGGCAGCTCGTAAAGGTCGGCGAATCAGTCGAACGAGGTGAAGACACCTTTGCCCGTCTTGCCCTCATCAAAGAGCGAATAGGCCTCGGCCGCCTGATCAATATTCCAGTGGTGGGAGAAGATCTGGTCGAGGTCGATCTCGCGTTCGGCGATGAAGTTGGCACAGTCGGCCTGCACCGTCTTGGAAAACGTCCAGTGGCCGATGATGCTCAGTTGTCGAAAGATCACGTCCGGCATCACTTCCAGGCGAAGCTCACCCCCGACCCCGACCATGCACGACGTGCCCCAAATGCGAGTGGATTGCACCGCGGCTCGACGCGCTTCTTCTGAGGACGTACAGTCGACTGTCTTGTCGGCGCCCTCGCCTTTTGTCAGCGCCATAATTGCTTCGACCGGATCGGTGGTGCTCGGATCAATCGCCACTTCGGCTCCCCAGTCGAGGGCCTCCTGACGCCGTTCGGGGGAGATTTCGACGGCAATGACCCGCGAGCCCATCTCGGCCGCAAGCAGGGTGGCCGACAGGCCGACAGGACCCTGGCCGAAAATGGCAACGGTGTCGTCACCGGCTAGTCCGATGCGTTTCAATGCCCCGAACGCGGTCCCGGTGCCGCACGCCACCGCAGCACCGGCCTGGAACGAAAGCTGCTCGGGCAGGTGAACCAGCGAGTGAGCTGGCACCGCCATGTACTTAGCGTGGGCGCCGTGGCCCCCGTAACCGTAAGCGACGGCGCCTTCAAGACACATCTGCGTCCAACCGGTGCGGCAGTGGCGACAGGCACCGCAACCGTCGTAGTGGTGGTTCATCACCCGATCGCCGATAGCTACCTCGTCGTCGCCGACGGCCGAGCCGACGGCCACAACAATGCCGCAGGGCTCATGCCCGGCAATGATCGGACCGTCGATGCGGAACTCGCCAACCGGCACCCGCCCGGTCGGACTGCGATACGCGCCCAGGTCGGTGCCGCACATGCCTGACGCCTCGATCTTAAGGACCACGTCGCGTGGACCCGGTGTCGGGTCGGGAAACTCGGCGACCTCCAACACGCGATTGCCGGTAAAGGTGATTCCCTTCATCTTCACGCCTCACTTTGCGTCGACGGATGCCGTAGTATCGCCCGTCCTCGGAGCACTCATCAAGTCATGCTCTTTGACGATCAAGAGTGGCAGGGTCCGGAACTCGACGCCTCGGTACCGATGCTCTGTCAAGGGATGAAGCGCCAACTGCTACTATCGGCCGGGTATGGGAAACCGGGTTGGGCTGCTCTGGTATGCATCGGGTGAGGGCGAGAACGAACCCGCCGAGATCGGGCGCGGCGATCGGCTCGCTCCGCTCAGCGCTGCCATAGCAAGACAAGGGCTTGATCCCGCGCCGATTCCCTATCGTCACGACCATCACGAGGCCGTGGCACAGTTACTTGAGGACTGTTCGGCGGTGATGGTTTGGGTCAACCCAGTCGAGGAAGGCCGCGACCGGCGCCGACTCGACTCGCTCCTCCACGATCTCGAGCGCACGGGCATCGTGGTGAGCGCTAGCCACGCGGCCCGGCTTCGAATCGGCACCAAGGCGGTTATCCATACAACCCGCCACATGTCGTGGGGCACCGACTCCTACCTCTACCGAAACCGCAACGAACTCACCGAGGCGTTCCCAAGCAGGCTCCGCAGCTCTGGCCCCCGCGTCCTCAAGCAGGAGCGCGGCCACTCCGGCAACGGCGTGTGGAAGGTCGAGGCAATCGAGCCGTCGCTGGTTCGGGTAACCAACGCTGGCACCGATGAGGTCGACGAGCGATCGCTCCGGTCCTTCCTCGACGAGTGGACCGAGCACTTCACGGCCGAAGGAGTTGTGGTCGACCAACCGTTCCTCCCTCTCGTCAGCGAGGGCATGATCCGCTGTTATATGAGTGGAGCGCAGGTGCTCGGCCTTATCCACCAGCTCCCGAAAGCCGGTGGGCTCAACGTCTCGCGATCAGGATTGAAACGCACCGACGGGCTCACCGGCGATTCCTACTATTACCCCGCCGAGTCGACCCCGCACCCCGCCTTGGTCGAGCAGCTCGACGTCTCGTGGATCGACGAGCTCTGCGAAGCCGTGAAGCTCGACAAGGCGGAGCTACCCGCGCTTTGGGACATCGACTTCATCGCCGCCGGGCAAGGCCGCTACGCCCTGTGCGAGATCAACGTCAACAGTGTCAGCCCACCGCCCGGCGGACCTGTTGACGTGATCGCCACCACTCTCGCCCGACGCCTCAAACGCTGACAGCCGAGGGAGATTCTCCCCCAAATCTCCACAGCCAAAGCCTGAGATCAGGCGTTCGTGCGAGTTTGGGAACGCTTCGTGCGGGTTCGGTGCGGGGCCAGTTCTACCTTCAGTGTGCATTGCACCCCTGGCATCGGTCAGGGATTGAGGAACACGAATCGTGGGTAGAACAATGGAGTCACTTTCGTCGTCGAGCAGTGGGGACAAGGTCCGCAAATGCGGCCGGTTGGCCAAGCTCAGCGTCATCGTCGTCGTTGCGGTCGCTGTGCTCGCAACACTCGTATCACCAGCCAGTGCTCGGATAGTTCCTGGCACGCCAACAGGTGTTGAAGCCGTCTACAACGAGAAGACGGCCAGCTTCACCCTGCTGTGGACGGGCCCACAGCCGACGGCGGCAGGCCCCATCGCCGGCTACGAGGTGATTCGCGACGGAGAGCCCGTCGGTACCTCTTTCGGCTATCCCTTCTTCTCCGACTCCAGTGATCTCACGGCGGGCAAGACGTACGAATACGAGGTGCGGGCCTTCAGCGGGCCACGAAACCAGCGCCGTTACGGCGCCGCCACCGAGCCTGTAGCGGTGGCCGCCCGTACTCTTGTCGGCCCACCAGCCCTTGTAGCCCAAGCCGATTCAACACCGGGTCGGGTTGTTGATGGTCGCTGCATCGGAGGCCGGCGAAACACCGCAGAACTAGCCCAGACCGCCTACAACACTGACTGCAACGACACCTACAACCCCTCAAGCGGCGTGCACCGCTGCGAGTGGATCCCCCCGAATCTCGGTTACGAATGCTCCGGCCCCACCGGCGACGGTGGCGGCGTTACGCCACCTCCGAACGACCCGGGCACCGATGATCCGGGCACTGATGATCCGCTGCCGCCGGATCCAAATGTCGGAGGTCCGACCGGCAACGGCCCCCTTGTGCCCCGTGACGTGCGAGCCGTCGCCGTCACCAACGACACCGAGGCAGTCAACCCAGCCGGTATTCGACTGAGCTGGACCCCCGGCGGCGGACCTGAATCTCTTGGCTTCAATATCAGCCGGGCTGAAGTTGACGGTGCTCCCCGTGAGCATCTGATCTCGATCGTCGGCCGGTCGTGGTTCGTCGACTGCAACGTGGTGAAGGACACGACATATCAGTACACCGTCTCGGCCTGGTCCGAGGGATCGGTGTATAGCTTCACGACCCTGCCCGTCGAGGCGAAAGCAACGGTTACCCCTGGGAAATGCAGGCCGCTGACGCCACCGGGACCATCTGGCGAGAACGAACCGTCAACCGACCCGCTGTTCACCTCGAACACCCGCAACCTCAACAAAAGGCCGGCCACACCAGAACAGGTGAAGATCACCGGTTCTGGCTCATCGGCGCGCCTGCAGTGGGAGATGCCACCGAGCGCCCGAATGGTGTTCCAGATCACTCGCAACGCTTTGCGAGAGGCCGAGAGCGAGGAGCTTTGGGGCCAGTTCCAAATCACACCCGGCCATCAGGACATGACGTTCAGCAACCGCGGTGATGGCGGTGCCCGTATGTCGATCCCCGTTGGCAAGTTCTCGCCCGGCGACAACTTTGTGATCCAAGCCTCTCACCCGTGGAGCATCGAAGAAGACGAGCTTGGCCCCGATGCTAGGTTCTCCAAGCAGTCGCGTTTCGCCACCATCGTCAAGCCCGGTAAAGGCAAGGAGATCCCGAACTTCTACGACTCGTTCGATGCTGACCCCGATACCAACCTCAAGCCTGAAGGCTCATGGATCGGCTCGAAGGGCGACTGGAACCCGGTTCCACAGTTCGACGACCAGTTCGATGGATCGGGCAAGCTCGCCGATGCCAACGACAAGTGGTTCTTCGCTCGCAATGACGGGGAGCGAGAACTAACGCCGTCGTGGAGCCGAGACCAGACTCAGACCGACAAGAACGCGATTCTCAAAGACGGCAAGCTTGAGATGTCGGCCAAGATCTCCGACGGAAGCTACTCATACTTCGGCTCGGCCAACGACAGCGGCGACGGCTATCTCGTCGATCCAACCAACGGTGTTTTTGTCGAAGCTTCGGTCCGACTCGATCACATGTCACCGGCCGACAACGCCTGGTGGGCGTTCTGGTTGATGGCGCCAGGGTCGAGCAACTGCGACGCCAACGGGAACCCGATCCCAGGTGGGTCGAATGCTTACGACGGCCACGCCGAAACCGGTGTTGAGCTCGACCTGTTCGAGTTCGTGCCCGACCTGAACAACGGCTACAACCAGGCCTTGTTCCGCTACGAAGGCGGCCAGGGCGATAACTGTGTGAAACCCGATGGGGTAAAGCTGGCCCCTGAGGGCCGGAACTTCACCTACGAAGGGGTCAACCCACCCCTCGATGTCGACATGCCCGACTACATGGACGGCGACTATCACCGTCTCGGCCTCTACTACGCACAGGACTGTTACGTCGTCTACATGGACGACGAGTTGATGTGGAAGGTCACCGAGGAATCCCATCCCGGTTGGATCACCAAACGGGCCAAGGAGTCGATCCGACTCACGTGGGAGATTCAGAACCAGCGGACAACTGCCAACGGCGATGTCATCAAGAATCCGTGGACGTCGCGGGGCGGCGACTTCTCCAACACGGCGCTCGAGCGCGACCCGACCGTGTTCATTGACTATGTGAACGTGTGGGAGAAGAAGGAAGCTGCCAACGGGCTGTGCTCCGGTGGCGCCGACCCGGCCCCCGAGCCGGAGCCGGAACCGGATCCCGAATTGGAAGCACCGGTAAACGTCGTAGCCGTCCCTGAGGGTGGCACGATTCAACTCAATTGGGAGGCAGGCGAGGGTCTCGCCCCCAGTGGCTATGACATTCTGCGAGATGAGCAGGTTGGTGAGCAGGCGGAGGAGCTGGTTGGAGAGGACCATGGCTACTGGAGCCTCACCGACGGTGAGACTGAATTCCCCGACGAGATTGTCGACGCCGGGCAGACCTATGACTACCAGATTGTTCCGTGGACCGCGGGCGCGAACGGCGCCATAGCGCTTCGTACCTATGGCCCCAAGTCAGATGTTGTCTCGGCCACCGCTGAAGAGGGCTCACTCGTCAATGGCATGGGGGCACCGACTTCGGCGGTAGCTACCCGTGATGGTGGGGCGATCTGGGTCAACTGGACAGCCGGTGAGGGCACGCCTCCCGATGGTTACGACGTCAAACGCAATAGTGATATCCCTTGGAGCGTTGTTGGCGAGAATCGTTTCCTTGACACGGCGATCACTGATGGTCAGGTGTACACCTACATCGTCACGCCGTGGGTTGAGACCGATGGTGACCCTGCGAACCGGCTCTATGGTGCGGCATCGGCTGAAACGTCGGCCACGGGTGGTTCGGGTCCGATTCCTGACCTCGAACCGCCGCATGATCCCGATCCGAATGCCGGGCCGAACTACCGCCGGATCTTCCGTGATGATTTCGAAGGCGCCGACATTTCGTCGAACTTCGCCGTACCGAGCTGGACCGCCCCAAGCCGGGTGACGAAAAACTCGGCCGCCGGTTGCTCACAGAAAGACGGCAAGCTTCACCTCGCCATCAAACAGGTCGGCGACGAACAGCTCGCCTGCTACCTGATCTCCAACGCCGGCAACTACGGCCCGGGCATCGATTCGACCGTGAAGATTGAGTACCGGGCCAATGTGTCGAACGTCAAGGCGATGGGTGCCTGGTTCGCCGGTTGGGTTTACCCGCTCGGCGACACCTCTGGCCAGCCGAACGCCGCTGACGGTGTGGTAACCACCGGCAGCGAGTACGACGTGTTCGAATACATGCCGACCCGTCCGGGCGAGTTCCAGACCGCGGTCCACGACAGTGATGCGATCAAGATGGAGAAGTGGGTTGATCCCCAGAGTCTGGGTATCGATCTGACCGCAGACGAGTTCCACACGTTTGGTGTTGAGTGGAACAAGAACTGTGTGGCGTTCTTCATCGACGGCACCAAGGTGTCGAGTAAGAACTCCGATATTTCGGCGGCCAAGAAGCACAGCCTCATGCTGTCGATGGAAGCCCAAACCGGAACCCAATGGGACACCTGGGACGTTGGCGACTTTGCCGAGAACCTGGCCTCAAACCCGGCTGAAGGCATCATCGACTGGGTCGAGGTCCAGAAAAAGAAGTCACTCGACCCCGAGCTCTGCGACGGTTCCGACGACCCGGGAACCGATGATCCTGGTACCGACGACCCCGGTACCGATCCACGAGGCCCATCGGCGGTGAGGGATCTCAAACGGGCCCGTGGCTTGATCAATGTCTTGGCATTGGTCTGGGCTCCACCGGCTGAGCCGGACGGAGTCGTTGACGGCTACGAAATCTATCGAGATGGAGAGTTCCACGACCGAAAGGCGAACGAAGCTTTCACCGGCCATCCCGACGGTTACAAGGAGTGGACCGACCACTCACCTAATGGTGCGACTCGACAACACGTCTACACCATCTATGCCTATACCGAGCTACCGGGCGGCGAGATTATTCTGGGTGAAGAGGCGTCCATCTACACATCCCCGGACAACGATGGCGGCTACGGCGATGGGCCCCCGCCCGTCGACTCGTTCTCACTACTGACGAGAGGCCTTGAGGCCGTTGAGACCGGTCGGCTGGTCTTCGAATTCGTACCACAGTTCGGCGCTAGGGTAACCGGCTACAAGCTCAGAGTAGATGGCAAGCGTTGGAAGGAAACCGGGGCCGGAGAGCCCGAAAGCGACCCCGACGCCGATCGATCGATCGAGTTCTATTGGTCAAACTCCGGCCCAATACCGGATCCAGGCGAACACGACGTCACGATCTACTCCTTCAACCGGGACGAAAACGGCAATGATGTGCTTAGTGCCGGACGCACGATTTCGTATTTCGTCGCTGACAACGGGTTCGTCCAGACCTTCGAGAAACCGCTGTTGGCGCCGGTAGAAGATCTCGTGGCGACGCAGACTCGCTTCAAGCCTGAGATTGTGTTGAAGTGGCGCCCGCAGGAGTTTGCGGGCTATGCCGCTGGCGACATTACCGAACCTTCTGGCTACAACGTCGAACGCAACGGCACGTTCTACAAGTCGGTCGTCGGCTCACCGCTCTATGACCCTGACGTCGTTCCTGGTGAGGAGTACTGGTACAAGGTCACCCCGTACTTCAACCAGAGCTCAGGTGATGCGCTTGCGGGCCCGTCGAACTCGACGTCACCGTTGCTGGTCAAAGAGACACCGACCGTCATCGATCCCGATGCGCCAACCGATCTCACTGCAATCCAGGTTGATCGCGCTGGACGCAGCGTCGAGCTGACCTGGATCGCGCCCGAAGGCTGGGAGCAAGGCCTCATCAAGTATTACACGGTCACGCGAAACGGCTTCGTGGTCGCTCAGCTGCCCGAGAACACGTTCGACGACTTCGAGACGACCGCCTACAGGACATTCACCGACTCGCAAGCGTCGGCGGGTGTGACGACCAGCTATTCGGTGGTCGCGTACAGCACCGAAGGTTCCGATTCCGAGGGAGCCAGGTCGGAGCCGGTGATTATCACCCCAACGAGGCTCTCCGATGAAGAGGACCCTGGTAGCGAACCCAGCACAGAGGAAATTCCTGGTCGGTACGTACGAGCCGTAGAGATTGTCTTTGGTGTTTCGGGCTCCGAAGCCAGCCGTCTTGGAGCAGAGTTCTACACCCTGCACCAGTACGTCGACCGGGGCGTCTCAACCCTCGACTACTCAAGACTGCTGCAATCGTTCAATTTCTCGGCGATCGGGTCCGGCTATGACACGGGCCTTACCCCCGGGGAGGCAGCACTCGCCAGAATAAGTGACGGGGAAGATCTGCTTACCAGGATTGCAACCCAGTCCGGCGGGCCAAACGGCCACCTGTTGGGCATCATTCCAGAACTGTACAGCCCCCCCGGATACGACGGCCTCCAATACTTGGGCAATTGGGCCGGAGACCGAGGTCTAGAGCCTAAAGAACAGAAGGAAGGAATTGAAAAGCACCTCGAGTTGCTCCGGAAGCGGTTGGACGAGGTCGACGACGGCGTAGACAGCAAGTTGCAATGGAAACATGTTCGGTTCGAAGCGACCGAAGTTGTCTGGCACACGCTGAACTTCACGAACGCCTACCAAGATCACACCCATGATGCCTGGTATCGAGGGGTCCGTAGCGGGCTCATGCCGAACCACCCCATATACGAAACTGGCTCGGTCGCTGCGGGACTTTTCTACCAAGCCACAGAGCAAGAGCGGGTCGAGTTCTATGAGGTAGATCAGTTCGCCTGGCAGTTCGTACAGCCGTACATCGACATTCAGTTGATGGCTCAGGACACTCTCGACGACAAGAGGCGGCAAGCACTCAGGAAGTATGTCGCTGGCGCCATAACCCTTATCGCAACGGTCGCCACGTTTGGCAAGGCAATCACGCTGAAGTCAGCATTCTTCACGGCGTTCGCCGGCTTTGCCTCCACGCTTGCGCTCACTAGCGACCTAAGGGAGGCAGGGAAAGCCTTCGTTCAGTCACTGGTTACCAGCGGCCTCGCGTCGTTTGGGGAAGGTACTGCGCTGACAGAGAAGTTGGGCGGATGGGATGTCGTTGCCTATAGCAGTCTCAGAGCAATCGACAAATACCTGAAAACCGGCAAATGGGAGGATGCAGCAATAGCCTTTACTGACGCCGTACTAGAAAAATACGGCCAAAACTACTTCGACGCCGATCTGTGGACCAAGATCCAGCCGTTTGTCGAGATCAGTATGGACATCCTCTGGCAGGCGATCCTCACCGGTGGTGTCGATTGGGATCAAGCCCAGGATCAGTACCTGAACGGGCTGTTTAGCCTGATGGGCCAGGAATTCGGCGAGTTCGTGGCCGACAGCCTCCCGCAGAGTTGGGGAGGATTCCGCGGCCCTATTGCCGACCTTGCCCAGACCGCAGTTGTGACAGGCGGCGACAAAGCGAAGATCCGCCAACACTTCGACCAAAAGACGCTGCCGGCGATGGCCAACCTGATCGGATCCAACATCACCGACAGGATCGGTAAGGACAAGTTGCTGGGCCAGATCACCGGCCCCCTGGTCGAGTTGGGCCTCAACTACGCCAACCCTGAATTCAGCAACGCCGAGGCCACGAGGATGTTCGAAGAGGTCATCCACGGCATCGTTGGCAAGTACGTGGAGGACGAGTTGAAGTTCGGCTTGCGCGGACTCAACACGAGCGGTAACCAGAACATCAACGTAGTGATCGATAAGGCCGCCGAACTGGCCGGTGTCTACATCACCTACTCCTACGACTCGAGCCTCCGCGACGAAAAGGTGCTCGAATTTGGGACCGACACGATCGTCGAAGTTCTACTCGGCGTGATGCCTAACTGCGTCGCCGACAGCCCGGCAGTACAGACAATCACAGGCGAGCTGGTAGCCGCGGCCACCACCGGCGGCGGTATCGAAGACGAAGATCTGGTTTCGTTGGCCGAGTCCGGGGTATGGGCGGGCAAGGAAATCGCCGAGAACTGCGGAGGATCAGACGACGACGTCCCGGGTGACGCGTCGAAATTTACTCAGTGGGTCCTCGACCTCGCCCCAGGCGAGATCAGTTTCACCAACGTCGGTGAAGATCGCGTCTTGGTCGTGCCAGCGGAGTACTCGAACAATCGCCTCACGCTCAGCTCGGAACGAAGCGTCATCAATAGTGAAACAGCCATCGCTGAGATCTTCAGCCGAGAGACCAGCGGTGAAGCGTGGGGCAACGTGGCCGCCACGGTGGTTGCGAAATATGGGAGCAGTACTGACGACACCGTGGTCGATTTCTTGCCAGACTCCGTCTGCCCTCAACCCGAGACTTCGGCTCAGGTCACGGCCTCGTCCGGAGCATCTACTGCCGGCAGGTCTGGCAACGTCTTTGGTGGCAGCGGCGTCGGTTTGCTGCTCCCTACCCCCACGCTCGCTTCGGCTCCGCTGTTGCAAATCAACGAGTGCCCGCTCTACCCCGACACCGCCAAGGGGTTCCGAGACCTGCTTATCAATACACAGAGGTTGGATATTGCGAGCGAGCTCAACGTAGAGATAGGCAATCTTGCCTCCGGTGCAAAGCACTGGATTGTGACAACGAAACAAGGACACCAACGGTTCCGGCTGATTGCGCCCTACCAGAACACTGGCGAGATTCAGGGAAAGATTCAGACGATTGAGTTCAGCAGCGGCAACTGGAACAACGTGCGGCAGGCGCCTCCGGTGGTGGTCTTTGCCGAGAACAACCAGCTCGTGGACTTCAAAGAATCCGCTACCGGCAAGCTGGATGCAGAGCTCCTCATAGGTATGGAGCCGTCTGAGATCGATGCCCTCGTCAAGACCCCCGACAATGTTAATGGTGTGGTGTTCGAGAGCTATTCCCTTGCAGGCCAGCCCGACATTCGAGTTCGTATCACTGACGACCTCGGTGTGTTGGAGACACGGAGCCGTAGCATGCCGAATCGTTGGCTTTCGGCCAACGGCTTCGTAGAGGTAGAACGTAGCGGCAACACCATTGTCAATTTCAAAGCGGTTGATGATGGCCGGGCAGATCTCATGATCGACGCCCTTTTCAAACTCGCTGCGTCGCTCTTGACTGTTCCGACGAGTAGCGAGGAACTTTTCTTAGTAACTCAACAGTTCAAGGGTTGCGCTTCAGCGTTCGGTGACACGATCGCCGGGCTTTGGAACCTTCTCAGAGACGTCTTTAAGGATATTCCTGGAGCCATTGAGCGACTCAAGATTGTGGTTCCTGAACTCTTAGCCGTCTTTGCGGCCAACCCTGATGGGTTCATCGAAGAGGTCCTCGTGAACTTCCTCAATGTGGACGAACTGGCAGCGGCACGTGCAGCTGACAGTCCCGCAGCCGAAGCAGTCTGGCAAGGAAGACTTCGATGCGAGGTAGCTATCTCCCTCGCTGCTACTGGTCGTACCCCCCGGGTGTTCAAACCCGGCACTCACGAAGACTTTGTTCGGAAGGCTGAGAACGGTGAGTTCGACCAGTACAAGACGCCACGCGTCGGCTGCAACAGCTTTCCCACGGGAACGTTGGTTCGTATGGCCGACGGTTCGCTCCGCCCAATCGATGCTATTCGTCCCGGTGATCGGGTGCTCGCCGCAAACGAGGTAACCGGGAAGTGGTCGCCACGGGCTGTCATTGATCAGTGGTCTCACAACGACACCGGTCGGATGGCGACGGTTACCTTAACTGACGGAAGCCACGTTTCGGCAACCGACCATCATCTGTTCTGGGTGACCAACGATGGAGCCTGGGTCGAACTCGAAGACGTTCAACCTGGCGACTATCTGCTCACCCCAGACGGGATCACTGAAGTTGCCTCGGTCGATCTAAGCGACAACCAAGAAACTCTCGTTTGGGAACTCGATGTGGCCACCGACGACACCTTCGCCGTCTACACCGGCACCAGCGACGTACTCGTGCACAATGCGAAGTGTCCGATTACCCAGGAAGAGATCGACGTCATCACGGAAAACTTCCCGCCGGCGAGGGTTGGGGTTGTCGACGTCTCTAACGCTCCCAAGTTCCTCGGGAAAGACAAACCACCCGAGTCCAAAGACAGCAACGGAAACTGGGTTGGTGGCTGGCGGGAAGCGCCAAACCCCGAGAACTGGGTTGGCGAGATCTACATAATTGAGGGCAAAGGATACGCCTACGAAATCAACGGCTACGTCGTGCTCTACAACCTGGACGGCTACCCGGACTTCACGCCGTATGCCATCGCTTCTGTTGACATCGGACCGTTCACCGGCTCGAGGAAAGGAGACTTCAAAGCCGCCAACGGGAAGATCGAGCGAAAAGACTTCGGTAACGAAGCACCGCAGGGATTCACCTGGCATCACGTTGAGGCAAAACATATCGAGGGCACACCGATGACCGATGGCGGCGGCCTCATGGAGTTGGTCGACGAGAAAGCCCATGACCTCTTCAAGCATTCCGGTGGTTTCTCCACCACCAAATAGTCTGCAGCCGCCCTGAGTCTCTATCAACGGGGCGCCCTGGAGGAAGGGCGCACAACACTGGCCCTACGCGGCGTCGGACGCACATCTGAGGGATGCGTCCAACGCCGCAATCGATACCCGGTCGACCGACCCGACGACGTTGATGGCCAACCGCAACGCCGGTCTCGTCCACATTGTGAGCACCTCCAGCCCTCGAACAGATCCACCCTCGGCTGACCGAGCGTCCGAGTTTGAGCTGCTGAGCGCTTTGGCCGGGGGTCTTCCGAGCCCGTTCGCGAATGGCTCTGCTCTCTGAGGGTCCGGTCGTGTCGCCGAGGACCGCCTCGCTCAGCCATGTCCGTGCGACTGCCGTGCGACCCTCGTGCGGCCAGCGGAATAGTGTTCGACCCCTGTAGTGCTCTAACACATACAACGAAGGATATGAAAATGAATAAGCTCAGAAAGTTCCTACTAGTTGCTGTGGCCTTGACCATGACATTGGTGACTGGGCCAGGATTATTGGCACCAGCCGATGCCGCCGACAATCCCCTCATCAAGGTATCGATTCCGCTCGTTAGTGCCGAGAAGGCCGGCGTTACTGGCGGTGATGTTTCGATCCACATCCACGATTGGAACAACAGAGATGTCTATCGATTCAACATCTACCGAGGAAGCAAATACATCGGAACCGCCACTCCAGGTCCGAATGGGCATCCCAATCCGAACAGCGTTTTCCGGACAGCGAAGTTTGTAGATACCGATGGAGTCGCGAGTAGCCAGACCGTTTACAAGGTCCAAGCGGTTCGCCTCGACCCCTCTTCCCCGGATGGCCGGGAATGGGGGCCCTTCACCTACCGAAAGGTTGGTTAGCTAGATCCACTTCCCTGGGAGCGACCCGCATCTTCTGTGTGCACTGGTCGGCTTAGTAGGCAGCGCACTCCGGTGCCGAACCGTTCTAGCTAGTCACCTACGTATGCGGGCGCTCCCGGCGCTTTCCATTCGAACTAGACGTAAGGAATAGGCATGAAGAAGTATTTGATCATCTTGTTGAGTGTGACTCTTTGGGCGACCGCACTCTTTACGCCATCTTCGGCGAGCGCCCAAACCTCTTTTTCGACGGACTGTCGAGACCTTGGGTCCTTCCTTGTTGGCTGCGAAAGTTCGGGCGGGCGTTGGTCGTCTGCTTTCATCGAATACGCCGAGGCGAACGGGATCGCGCCCAACACGAGGGTTGGAGCACGCGTCCAATTCTTCCCTCAAGGAAACCGGCCGCTCGAAGAAGTGATGTACATCATCGGTCCGTACCTCCCCGCCGAGGATGCGGGAACCGATTCGGAAACCATCGTCGACGAGCGGGAGCTCTTGGCCAACTGGGATCCAGACGACCTAGTGCCAGCGATGAATGACGTGCGCGTTCGCCTCCGCGATCTCGATGTGTCGATTGTCTACATCGGCTTTGGTCACGTTGATGACTCCCAGCAGCCGGTAGCGCAGCGAGTCGTAGCCACCAAAAGAGCCATTCGAGAGTTCGAAAAACAGCGCCGAGTTGCTCTTGGCCACAGAGGACATGCGACGGCGTTGACCGGGCTAAGTCTCGGTGGAGTTGTCGGCAAGATAGCGCTCACCGAGCTCGAAAGCGAAGGTTTCGATCATGGGGTCGAGACCTACGTCTCGTTCGACGCACCGCACTGGGGGGCTTACACGCCCATAGGGCTTCAGACGACGCCGTTGTACCTAGCTAGCTCCTTCCGGTGGATCGAACGGAACTTGAGCTGGGCCGAGAGAATAGGTTCAGGCCAGATCGATCAGGCCCGGGACGGGGCGATGCGGGCCGCCAACCTGACTGTCCGCAATCCAGTCGCCCAGGATGTTTTGATGCTCAACGTCGCCTACGAAGGCTGGAAAGCCCCGAACGCCGACTACATCCGAAACCGTAAGAGCCGGTTGCCCAAGGCGACGAAACGCAATGTTGCGATCGCCAGCGGTGCTATCGATGGCACCAGACCTCAGCTGGGAGAATTCTACTTCGATCTCGACACTGGTCGTGCGGTGCCACAAAGAGCTCAGGCCCGCCTACATCTCGAAGCGAAGGTGCCGACCCTTGCGAACCGAGCTACCTTCTGGGGCCACCTGAGCCACGCCGGCCTCTTTGACAGACCGAAGAGCGAATGGGGACCGCAGAACGCGCCAGCAGCTTGGGTTGACATCGAAACTGGGTCATGCGCTCACATGACAACTCTTGTCGATGGTCCCATTGCAAAGGCCAACGTCGAGCTCCCAAAGATATGGAGAAACTACAGAGCTGCCGCGCTTGAGAATAGGGCATGTTTCGTACCAACGTTTAGCGCTATTGCCGGCTTCCGCAATCAGCTCGACTCTTCGCCCTTCGACGTCGTAATCGGCGATAGCGAGAACAAGCAGCATCTAACGGTGTCCCCCCAGATGCGCAACGAGCTCCTGAGCGAACTCGATCGTGTCTTTCGCACAGCTCCAACGTCAACGCCAACTTCGACGCCGCCCCCACCGACGACCAGGAAGTGTGAGTTCTCGTCAGGCACACACAACCTGGCCGATACTCGGGCGATGTTCCCAGACAAGTGTGGCACCGCATGGAACGACCAACGCCACAAATGCGACTACGACAGCAACGGCTGGCACTGCCGAGATATCTAAGGGCCTGAGAAGTGATGAAACGGCTACTGAACTCAACGACAAGCGCACTCTGGCATCGGTCGGAGGCACTGACGAAAGGCAATCTGATGAAACGAGTCTCTACCGAAGTGGCGGACAAGCCAGGAGGCGATGCCTCACGGGACCGCCCGCCGAGACTTTGGAATCGACTCCGATCGACCGCCATCGTCACCTGTCTCGCATTTGCTGCGACCACCTTTACATACGCCTCAGCCACTGAGGCGGCGGCGCTCGAACCGTCGTTGCCATCAGACACAGCAGCGTTGGCTGACTCCGGTGGAGGCGACCTCGAAGAAGATGAGATTCTTCGTCAAAAAGCCGTAGACCATGTGGTCAAGGCGTTCGAGTCTTACGGCAAAACCAACGGCACCTACCTCGTCGAGGGCGCTGGCCGATGGGGTGGCACTGGCGGCGACGGCTGGGTCTTCTACGAAACAGGGCCAAGCCGCTATCCCAGTCCCTACCCGACCTCGATCGCCAGCGTGCTGATCGATGAGGGCCATTTCACCGACGGTGTGTTTTATGACCCGCTATGGCGGAGCAAGACCTGGACGTTCGGGGACATGCAGGCGTATCGGTGCGAAGATCGAGTTGGGGTATTCACGGTGCACGGTGACGGTAAGGCAGCGGCCGAGGACCGAGCGTGGTGGGTAGACAACAACTGCACCCAGTACCCCGCCGACAAGCTCGACCTCGGCTATTTCAAGCTCTCCTACCCAATCCCTAGGCTTCCCGATCCGCCGTTGCCTCGAGACCCTGAAGACCTTCGAATCATGGCGGTGTGGGAGATGCTCGAGGCGCTCGAATCCTATGGCGACGCCAACGGCACATACCTTGTTGACGGCAGCGGATTCCGCGGCCGAGGCTCCGGATGGGCCTTCTATGAAAAAGCAGGCAGCAACTACCCGGCCTCGATCGCCAACGCGTTGATCGAAACCGGCCACCTGCCAGCCGATGCACGGCATGATCCGCTGTGGGAAAACCCGCTGTCAATCGCCGGTGATGTGCTGGTCTACCGATGCCAGGACCGAGTGGCTGTGTTCACCCGCGAAGGCATCAGCAAGCCCTCAACCGAAGACAGCGACTGGTGGGCGGACAACGGCTGCACCCGCTATCCGATCGACAGGCTCAACACCACCTACTTCAAGCTCTCCAGTCCTGTCGATGAGGCGCAAACGAACGACGCAGGCTAGTCAGTAGCAACCGAAAGAGGATGCCGGTGAGGTCGGAGCTGAGAGCGAACCCTCACCGGCATCGGCCCGCTACCGCCGGCTCGCTGCTCAGCGGTCTGTTGCACGTCGAAGATGGTGGTGTATTTCGCGGGCTAGCGGCTTGTGGTGAAGCGCACGTCCGGCAGGTTCGCCTCGGTCGGGTCCGGGGGGCGAAGGTCATAGGGCCCGATAAGAGTGGGCGGAGAACCCGGTGTAACGTCAGCGACCATGCCGGTATCGGTAGCGAGGAACCTGCCGTCCGGCGACCACATCGGTGGTTCGTGGACAATGGCGCAACACATATTCACCAGATCGGACACCTCACGTGTGGCCACGTCGAGCACGCGTACATGGCCGGAGAGATTTGCTAATGCGACCATTGTTCCGTCGGGAGACACAGCTGCTTTCACGCCGTCGTCTTGTCGCGTATCGGCCTCGGCCAGGGTGAGAGCAGAGCCCGACGCAACATCGACTTCGACTATGAACGTCCTCCGAACCGGCTTGCTGCCGTCGTCATCTTTATGCATCCGGGCAACGATGATCGTTGAGTCGTCCTCGGAGAATCCCATGCTGGTGATGTGAGGGAGGTAGACGAAATCTGGGTCGTCGGTCAGGAGAACCCAGCGCTCCTCTTGTCGGTCATAGAGCCACAGCTCAGGAGACAGGTTCTCGAAGATCACGGCGAGCTTCGACCCATCGTTGCTCAAAGTCCAGCTTGCCCAGAAGCGTTCGTTCGCTTCCGAGTCGTGCCCTGGCGGAGGAGGAATCGATTCGACCAGTTTGGCCTCGACCGTTCGAAGTTCTACCGAACCATCGGGTGTACGCGTCGCTAGAAGGTCTTCGGCACCAAACCAGAACCCTTCTGATGTCCCAACCTTTGTGGCATCACGCGCGAGTATGGCATCGCCGACCTTCAGATAGCTGCCCGTGTCTGACGCTCTGACCGAGTTCTGAGGCGGCGTGTATTCGTCGGAGAGGCTCGTCCAATGCTCATTGCTGGGGGTTCGTAGGCACACATGCAGTGTCACGTCTACCCAACAAGAGGCTGTCATCAGGGCCCCACAATCCGGCAGATTGCTAGAGCGGCAGCGTTCTGCCAGCCCGGTGGACGTCAAACCGACTACTTGTGTGTCGCCGAGTTCTTCGAAGAAGTGGACGCTTGCCGGCTCGGATTCGCCGATCACGAAACGAGTGCCGACCACCGCTAGGGCGATGAGGGAAAGGCAAGTGACACCCGCCAAGATATGCCGCCATGTCATCCTTCGATCCTAGATGAAGTTTCGCTAAGGCAGTCTCGCGAAGCTTGTTAGCCTCGACGACAATCCGGATCGCCATAACAGCTAGCTAAGGCATGTTGAAAATGGAGCCGCTCACCTAGAATGAGGACTTCATGATCGGGCGGCAATGGTCAATATCTTCGACGATGTAGCGCGGGACGCCGCGGTCTCATTGGGCGTCCCAGCGGCATCCGGGAGCGCTCTGATCCAAGCACTCTCGGTCGACGGGTTTGCCGTCTTGGCCGACCATGGCGTCGACACGTCGATAGTGGAGGCGGCGCATCAGGAAGCCGAAAAGTTCTTTGCCCTGCCAATGTCGGAGAAGTTGGCGTGCGACATTCGGCGTTCGGTCAGTCATCGTGGCTACGTGCCGGTCGACGAAGCGGGATCCTACGCCGATGAAGGCATACGACGTTATGAGGCCTACGACATCGGCCTCGATCTGGCGCCCGACCACCCGGCTGTCGCCAGCCGCACACCGCTTATGGGTCCGAACGTTTGGCCGGTTGATGGAAGCCTTCGCATCGTCGCCCAGCGCTGTTTCGACAGTCTGCAAATGGCGGCGGACGGCTTGCTGGAAATGGTGGCGTCGTCGGTTGGTATAGACGTGGCTGCCTTGGCAAAACTCCGACAGCAACCCTTATCCCAGATGCGATTCCTGAAGTATCACGAGGCCGCGACGCCAACCAACGACGCGGCCATGGGCGCTCACACCGACTACGAGTTCCTGACCTTGATCTATCAGTGGGGTGGCGGACTCGAGGTTAAGAACCGGGCCGGGGCTTGGATGCCGGTCGAGGCCCCAAACGGCAGCCTGATCCTCCTCGCCGGCGACTTGCTGGAAGTTGCTACCGGCGGCCAGGTCCGATCATCGCTCCATCGGATCGGGGCGGCGACCGCTTCCCGCTTCTCGACGGTGTTCTTCGCCGGCGCTGACTACCACTCGGTGATCAGGCCGATGCTGCACCCCGCCACCGAAACGGTGATCGATCTCCGTGAAGACCGGCAACCAGAACAGGCGGAGTCGACAGCGGGTCTGGTCAGAGAATCGGTCGCAGCTGGCCCTCATCTGCTAAGCCAACTGCGGCGCGACTTCCCCTACCTCCGCGCCAGATATCCTGTCGAAATCCTCCACGACGAACATCACCAGAACACAGATCACAAGACCGCAGCTAGCCCGAATGCGATCATCGATCCAGCCAACGTTTGGCGTAGCAGTTTTGAACGCCGACACTTCGATGACGCCTAAAACCGGTCGAGATCGCTAACCGATGCCTACGTGGGGAGTGATGGCGCTCGTAGCCACCGCTGGATTCGGGTTCGGTCTGAGCCCCGGTCCTTCGATGCTCTATGTCTTGTCTCGCAGTCTTACGCAGGGAAGGGCAGCCGGGTTTGCCTCTGCGGTGGGGCTGGCGTTGGGAGGCATGGCGCTGGCCGCGCTTACGGCGCTCGGCGCTGGGGTGGTATTGGCCGGCACGAACTCGCTCTTTACCGCCATCAAACTGTTGGGAGGCATCTACCTCCTCTACCTCGCCGCCCGCTCGCTTTACGATCTACGTAGTTTCGAAAACCGGCTCGAACGGCCGGCTCTTGAGCCCTCGTCACTCACACGCATCGCTCATCAGGGCTTCTGGGTTGAAGCTCTAAACCCGAAGACGGTGCTCTTCTTTGCTGCATTCCTCCCAGGGTTTGTCGACGAGAACGCTGGTTCGGTTGGGGTGCAGATGCTGATTCTGGGATTATTGATCCCGCTGACAGCCGTCCCCTCAGACCTGACGGTGGCTGTAACAGCCTCAGCGTTTGCTCATCGCATTCAGGAGAACCCAAGGTTCGGGATCTGGCTTGAGGTTCTCAGCATCGGGATTCTTCTGGCCCTTGGAATTCGCGTGTTGATCAGCCTCTAGATCACTTCAGGTCTTGGGAAAAGCTTGCGTCTAGACTTCGGCACGCTGCCTATTCAGTCATAAGCCGTTTCCGTCGATAGACAGCCGTGGGCGACAGTTCAACCAGTGACGGATCACGGCCCGGCTCCCGCGCCGAGATGTCGGCCGAACGCCAACTTGAAACGCTTCGCCAGATGGTGATCGAACTCGCTCAAGCTGGCGATATTCGGTCGGTGCTCCAGGTGATCGCCCGGTCGACCATGACAGCTCTCGGCTACGAAGACTGCGTGATCTATCTCGTGGAGTCGAGACCTGAGAGGGTGCTCGTTCAACGGGCTGCCCATGGTCCGAAAAGCCCCAACGGATTGACGGTTGTGGACCCGATCGAACTCGATTTTGGTGCCGGCATCGTGGGCACCTGCGCCGCCAACGCTCTTCCGCTCAGAGTGGACGACACATCGATCGACCCTCGCTACGTCGTCGACGATGCCGCTCGCGGGAGCGAACTCGCTGTTCCCATCATCGACAACGGCGAAGTGATCGGCGTGATCGACTCCGAACACTCGTTGAAGGCTTTCTACACGCCGCTCGATGAGCAGGCGGTGAACGATATTGCCAGCTTGGCCGCGGCGCGCCTTCGCACGGCGATGACGATCGAACAACTTGAACGCAACGTCGACGAGCTAGAACAAACGCGAGCGGAGCTGGATGATCTAGCCCGCACCGATGGCCTAACCGGGCTGCTGAACAGACGAGGCTTCGAGGAGGCGGTTGGCCGCTTCGGCAAGCGCAAGAAGCTGGTTGGTGCCATCCTCGACATCGATCGATTCAAAATTCTGAACGACACTCACGGACACCCGTGTGGTGACACGATCCTTCGAAAGCTGGCGCAGATCGTTTCCGCCGAGTCGATGAGTCGCAATCTCACCGCATCAAGACTTGGCGGTGATGAATTCATGGTGATTGGCGAACACGTCGACGATGTTCACGATGCCATGCTCGCCATCCTCCAGAAGGTGAGATCCGAACGTTGGGTCTACGGCCTCACGGTGCTGGACGTGACCGTTAGCATCGGCATGGCGGAGAGCGCGAGGGACCAGACGTGGGCCCTAGCCGACGAGGCCCTCTACCTGGCCAAAGCCGAAGGCCGTGACCAGCTCATCGTGTACGCCGACGACGACCCAAGGGTGCAAGCCAATCGGCTCGACCGGTATTGGGCGGATGAAGTTCACCGCGCTATCTCCTCTGATGCTTTCCTCCTTTTTGCGCAACCGATCATCGACCTCGCCAAAGTAGGCGAGCCATCGCCCGCCTACTACGAGGTACTGCTTCGGCGCCGAATGCCCAACGGACAGCCAGCCAGCCCCAGCCGACTCCTAGGAGCTGCCGAACGTTTTGGACTGAGCGAGCGTCTGGACACCTGGGTTCTGCAAAGTACTCTGTCGTGGCTGGTCAACCAGGAGTCGAAGCCCAACATTGCGATCAATGTCGGCGCCCCCTTCGTCGGCTCGGTAAGGGCATTGGCAAACCTTGAGAAGATGATGGTGCGAACCGGTGCCGATCCCAGCCAGCTGTGTTTCGAGATCACCGAGACGATGGGAATCGAAGACCTTGACCGAACCGTTAGCTTTGTCCGCACCATCCAGCGATGGGGATGCAAGGTTGCGATTGACGACTTTGGAAGTGGATGGACGAGTCTGCCCCTCGTCCAAGATCTTGGCGTTGACATCCTCAAGATCGACGGGTCGTGGATCAAGAAGGCAAGCACTGACCTCCTGGCGTGTTCGGTGGTCAACTCGACGGTGGAGGCCGCAAGAATCCTCGGCGTCGACGTGGTCGCCGAATGGGTTGAGGATCGCCAAACCCTCGACTTCGTCACGAGCCTCGGTATCCGATACGTGCAAGGATTTCTTTTTGGTATGCCGCACCCATTGCACGAGATCACGGCGAGCAACGTCGAGCCGTATACCACCGGCTGAGAGTAATAGAGCCTCGATCCGATACGGTTAGATGTTGAAGGTTTGGCAAATGCTGGGCCGTAAAGGCCTGCTGCAGTAAAGATGCGGCGCATTGAGGAGCCAAACCGAATGATGAACGACGCTGTCCAACCGGATGAACGCGCCGACGCGCACGAGCCTGAAGTCACGGCTGAAGAGCCTGAAGTCACGGCTGAAGAATCGAATGGTTTCGCCGACCTAGGGCTTCGGTCCGAGCTATTGGGATCCCTGGCCGATGTTGGCTATACAACGCCGACCCCGATCCAGGCCGAAACCATCCCGCACCTCCTCCAAGGGGTCGACGTGCTCGGCCAGGCCGCAACCGGCACAGGAAAGACCGCAGCCTTCACCCTCCCCATCGTGAACATGATCGAGCCCGGCCATCCCAGTGCACCGGTAGCTCTCGTCATCGTGCCGACGAGAGAACTAGCCGTGCAGGTTTGTGAGGCCGTCAATGGCTACGGCAAGCGTCAACGGGTGAAGGCGATCGCCGTTTACGGTGGCGCATCTATACGCGATCAAATCGGCGGGCTTCGCCGAGGCGTACACGTTGTCGTCGGGACCCCAGGCCGCACCATCGACCTGATCAAGCGCAAGTCGCTCAACCTCACCGACATCGCCACCGTGGTGCTCGACGAGGCCGACGAGATCCTCGACATGGGCTTCGCCGAAGACATCGAAACGATCCTTGAGGCAACGCCGCCCAACCGTCAAACCGTGTTGTTCTCGGCCACGATGCCGCCGCGTATCAAGTCGATCGCCTCTCGCCATCAGCGCGATCCAGTGCAGATCAGTGTTGGTCTTGGCAAGGATGCCCCGACCAACGACCTCGTTCGCCAGACGGTCTATACGGTCCTTCCCAAGCACAGGGCAGCCGCACTCGGTCGCATCATCGATATCGAGTCCCCCGAATCAGCCCTTGTGTTCTGCCGCACCCGTCGCGACGTCGACGACCTAACGTCGGCGATGAACGCCCGCGGCTATCGAGCCGAAGCCCTACACGGTGGCATGGATCAGCAACAGCGCGACCGGGTGATGGGCCGTCTACGCGACGGCACCGCCAACCTGCTGGTTGCCACCGACGTTGCGGCCCGAGGACTCGACGTCGACACGCTGACCCACGTCGTCAACTACGACGTGCCGGCCCAGCCTGAAAGCTATGTGCACCGCATCGGTCGCGTGGGGCGCGCTGGCCGAGAAGGCGTTGCTATCACCCTGGCCGAACCGAAGAATCGCCACCAGCTCAAGCGCATCGAACGTCTCGTAGGCCGCAAGCTAGAGATGGCAAAAGTGCCGAGCGTCGAAGCCCTTCGCGCTCGTCAACTCGAAAGCACTCTCGAAGTGATCCGGGCCGAAGTCGGCGCCGAAGACCTAGAGGTCTACGCCGATGTGATGCATCAGCTCACCGATGTGGCCGAGCTCCGCGACCTCGCTCTCGCCGCTATCAAACTTGTGCACGAAGGCCGGAACCCGGTGTTCAACGAAACCTTCATCCCCGAGGTGGCGGAATCCAAGAACAAGTTTGATCGCGACCGCTCCAAGCGGGGCGACCGAAAGGGCCGCTCCGACCATCGAGGCTCCAAGTCGCACTCGGGCCAAGGCTCAAAGGGTCGAAGCTCCGACGGCATCGACGGTGATACCTCGTTTGTCTACATCGGGGTTGGGCGTCGTGGCCAGGTTCGACCGGGCGACTTTGTTGGTGCCATCGCCAACGAAACCCGGCTTTCAGGCCGAGACATTGGCCCGATCAAGATTGCCGAGCACTACTCGGTTGTTGGCGTTCCCAGCTCAACGGTCAATGAGGTCATTAGCGCCATCAATGGATCGAGCATCCGGGGTAAGCGGGCCAAGGCCCGCCGCTACGTCGACAAGTCCTAGGGCGAACATTCACGGCCCGACCGAGGCCCGCGACCGAGACTAGAGCCGAGACCTACTCGCCGACGCGTCACCAGCGCTGGGGCGACGGTAGGGTTTCGGCCCAGCATCGGTATGAGGCTCGAACCTCACCGTTGAAAGACGTTCCCGTCATCGCTGACGCCGTCCG
This sequence comes from uncultured Acidimicrobiales bacterium, assembly GCA_937922045.1. Lineage (GTDB taxonomy): Bacteria > Actinomycetota > Acidimicrobiia > Acidimicrobiales > SZUA-35 > JAHELU01. The sequence continues at coordinate 45,223 of CAKZXA010000006.1, forward strand.
GCGAACAACACGTTGCGGTACACGAAATCGAGGAACTCCCGGTTTGTCTTGTCGCCCAGACGAGAGAACTCCGAACCGTCGGCGAACCATTGGCTGATCTGGGCCAACGTTGCTCCCTTGGCGTAGACCTTGTTCCAGTAGTCCCAACCCTCAGCGTCTAGCGCCCGGTCATAGTAGGCGCGGTAGAGACGAGCGATCTGAAACCGATGCCACCGTTCCGGCTTGTCTGGATCGAGCGCAGGTTCGATGATGGCGCCACCACAACCCGGCAAACGACCTGAAGCCGCGGCGGCCTCGTGGCCCTCGCTTCTAGAGAGGTCCTACCACCTCAAGATTGAGAGAGGCTAGGTCGGAAGAACTACGTGGCCTCGTGGAAAGGGTGCCCTCAAAACGGAAAATGCCGCCAACCCGAAGGTCGACGGCATTTCCCTACTTATGAGATCTTGGTTAGATCGCTCGAACGTTCTTTGCTTCGTCTCCCTTGCGACCTGGAGCCACGTCGAATTCTACGACCTGACCCTCATCCAACGACTTGTAGCCATCGCCGTCGATGTTGGAATAATGAACAAAGACGTCCTCACCCTGCTCGCGCGAGATGAAGCCGAAGCCTTTTTCACTGTTAAAAAATTTTACTGTGCCTTGCATTGAATTCTCTTCTCCATACGTCTCGCCTTCTTGCGAGTTACGCCCAACCTAGGCTCTCCACGGCCACAATCCTCCTTCTGGGTACAAACTCCTCCCGACCCGCTGGCACCGCCTCCTCTACCGAAACCGTCGAGACAGCACCTAGAACGCCTGTTAACAGCTTGTTTACGCCCATAGGTCATGCTGAGATCCGTGGCCTTAGGAGCCTCAAATAATCCACCAACATCCCCAGGAGGAACCTCCGATGTCTACGTTGTGGAGTGCCAGCCATGCCAGCTAGAACGCGGGATCGAGGATTGCGTCCTGCCCGCCGGTCAAGGCGACGATCGGCCTCCATGTCGGTGCGAGGGGTTCGTTGCATGGTTGCCGTTCCGGTACGGCCGAGGACACGCCCGACAACGGGTACCTTAGAAGGAGGTAAAGGGAGGTAAGGGAGCAATGACAACGTGCTGGACGCATACGGCGAAGCAGTCGAGATGACCGCCGAAGACGGTAGGCATACGCACAACGATCCGGTCACGCTTCCGGGCGATCTGGTCGTGTGGGCCTGCTCGCACACCGATCCCGAATACGGCCGGGGCCAGCCGCCTGCCTTCGGGCTGTACTTCGATGAGCGGTGGGATCCGCCGTGGCCCTCTGCCCTCGTCGACTGGCCCGATTTCGGTCTCCCCGTCGACGAAGAAGCGTTCGACGCAGCTCTCGACGACCTTATCGCCCGGGCCCGAGCCGGTGATCGCGTCGCGATCGGCTGCCTCGGCGGCCACGGGAGGACCGGAACCTTTCTCGGTTGCATGGCGTTGCGTCTCGGGCTTGCCGATGATCCTGTCGACTGGGTTCGTTCGGTCTACTGTCCTGATGCCATCGAAACCGAGGCCCAGGCGGCGTTCGTGCGTCAACGCTCGACCGATCAACCTGCGTCGGGCTCCTAGCGGTCGACCTCCTTCGCCATTGGGGCTAGGCCGCCAGCTTGGGATCCAGCGGCGTTGGGGATCGGGGCCGGCTCGAATCGGTCGGTTCGTCGAATCGAACGGCCAGGGGGTTCCCTCGGCGAGACGAAACTCGGCCAGAGCGATGACGGACGGAAGCGATGCCACCCCGACGGCCCCGACCGCAAGCCCCGCCCAGATCGGGGGAATCCTCAGGCGTTGAAGCAGGATGCCGGGCAAGGCGACGACTCCTATCGCAGTAGGGAGTCGTCGTCGGGCGAGAGTTCTGCGAGTTGTAGCCTCCGGGTCGGCAGTGATCGATCGACCGCGACACGCTTGGCCACACATGTCAATCAATGTCGTTGTTTTTCAGGGAATTGAAACCTAAAAGATCCGGTCCATTGCGTTAAACAGAAGAAATTGAGCGGCTAGTATTTGGCAATGGATGAGCTGTCTTCAGGGAGTCAAGTCGCAGACCCTAGTGTCGAACGGCGAAAGGGTTTGCCTGGCTCGGTCGAGCAGCTTTCGCACCTCGAAACCGCCGCCTTCGACTCGGCCGACGCCGACCGGTACGGCTCGAACGATCGGCTTCTCGTCGATAGCGGTCCCGGCCTTTCGGCTGGTCCGCAGGATGCACCCGGCTCTGACCAACGACGCCACGAACTCGACCTAGCCCTGCTACAGCTGTATGCCGCCACCGACCAAATTCGGGGGGCAGAAGCCGAGCGAGCCGCTGCCCTAGGACGGATCGCTGAGGTTGAATATCACCTGCATCTCCGAGAAGTCGAAGTGGCATCTCTGCGAGAGGAACTCGACGCGGCCCGAACTGAAGCCTCCTCGCTTCGACTCCTGGCCGCTCGCCGTGCCCGCGAAACCTTGAAGCGGTCATTGGGCGGGAAGTAGCTGATGGTTGCCACCAGCCAACCCGACTCGGCTGCAACCGAAAACGATGCACCCTTTTTCTCGGTAATCGTGCCGGTATGGAACCCATCGGTTGATCATTTCCAAGAGTGCGTGGATTCGGTCATGGAACAGACCTTCGACGATTGGGAACTGCTCCTCATCGCCGACGGTCCACAGGTAGGCCCTGTCGATCGCCGCCTCGATGACTACGAGCGCAGTGGTGATCCTCGGATTCGTGTACTCCGGCTGGCAGAGAACGGCGGTATTAGCGCAGCCAGCCAGGCCGGTTTGGAAGCAGCACGCGGTGGCTTTATCGCCATGCTCGACAACGACGATCGCTACGCTCCTGGGGCCCTCGGTGCCTTTGCCGCTGAGATCCTTCGTAATCCCGACATCGACCTCGGCTACAGCGACGAAGACCGGCTCGATGCCGCAGATGGTCATCGCAAGGAAGGCTTCTACAAGCCCGCCTTCTCGATGGAGCGTTTGCGGGCGCAAAATTATGTCTGCCATCTGCTCGTGGTCCGCCGATCTGTGGCTCTGGACGTTGGCGGTTTCCGCAGCGCATTCGATGGAGCTCAGGATCACGACCTGGCCTTGAGGGTCGCCGAGCAGGCCCGCCGCGTGCTGCACATCCCTCGCCTGCTCTACCACTGGCGCGAGTCGCCAACCTCGACAGCGATGACGGCAGATGCCAAACCGTGGGCCTTTGAAGCCGGCACCCGAGCGGTCGCTGATCATCTGGAGCGAACCGGTTTTCCAGCCACCGCGGTGGCCAACAGTTCATACCTCGGTGTGACGAACCTGGTCCCCCAACTCACGAGCTACCCGAAGGTAAGCATCGTTATCCCCACAGGCGGCGCGAAGGGAATCGTTGGCGGCGTGCAAACCCAGCTGGTGACCCAGGCCATTCGTTCCACGCTCTCGACGTCGACCTATCCAAACTATGAATTCGTCGTCGTGTTCGATGCAGCATCCGAGGCCAAACTCATGTCGGAGGTCGCTGAAGCTCTAGGCGATCACGAAGCCACACTGGTGCAGAACCCCCGGTCGTTCAACTTCGCTGAAGCCTGCAATATCGGCGCAATGCGAGCTGAAGGCGAGATCTTTATCTTTCTTAACGACGACACCGAGGCGGTTCAGCCCGATTGGATCGAGCGTCTGGTTATGTACGCCACCCAGCCGGAAATCGGCGCCGTTGGAGCCAAACTCTTCTATGGCGACGGACGGGTGCAACACGCGGGGGTTTGGAGTCGCCCGACTCCCGGGCACCGGTACGCCGGCTTTGACGGCAACCATCCGGGACGCAACGCGGCCCTTTATCTCCCTCAAAACTGTCTGGCCGTGACCGGCGCTTGTCTCGCCGTCGAACGCAGCAAGTTCGATCACGTCGGCGCCTTCCCGATGCATCTACCGCTGTGCTTCAACGACGTCGACCTGTGCCTCAAGCTGGTACACGCTGGCTACCGCAACGTCGTCGACTGCGCCACCACGTTGATACACCATGAGTCGCAGAGCCGAGACCCGTCGGTGCAGGAGTGGGAGATCGAGCAGATGCTCGAACGGTGGGGCCCGTTGCTGATGGCGGATCCCTACGACAACCCTTGCCACCGGGCCTACGGGGTCAACGAGTACCCGGCAACACCGGTCGACCTCGTCGAACGGGAGACCGGTCGCGGCCTGATCGACACAACGGGCAGGGTCTGGCCAAACGATGCCGGTCCCTACGTGCTCGGCCGCCCGAACGCAGGTGTTTCCGCGGTGAGATAGGTGAGGATAAGAACGACAGAGCACGGTCATGTCGATTACATTGGCGGCGGTCGCGACGTCCGCAACAATCTTCGACCGATCGAGCCCACGATGCCTGCAAACCTCGACACCTCGCCCCCGCCGCCCATCGATGATGAGCCGATGGAACTGGAACGCATCACCAAGTCCCGCAAGCTCGAAGAGGTTTGCTACGACATCAGGGGCCCCGTGTTGGAAGAGGCGGTTCGGTTAGAAACCGATGGCCACAAGATCCTGAAACTGAACATCGGCAATCCTGCACCGTTCGGTTTTGAAGCGCCGGCCAAGGTGCTCGAAGATGTGCGTACCAACCTGGTTCACTCCCAGGGGTACTGCGAATCACGGGGGCTGCTCCCGGCTCGCACCGCCGTGGTCGACTACTGCGACCAGTTGGGGATCGATGATGTCGGGGTTGACGACGTCATCATCGGCAACGGCGTCTCGGAGCTGATCGTGATGGCGCTGCAAGGGCTCCTCAACAATGGTGACGAGGTGCTCATACCCGCTCCCGACTATCCCCTGTGGACCGCGGCGGCGAACCTGGCTGGCGGCAAGCCCGTGCACTACCGATGCGACGAGGGCGCCGATTGGTTTCCTGACATAGACGACATCAAGGCCAAGATCACGTCTCGGACCGTCGCCATCGTGCTCATCAACCCCAACAACCCGACCGGGGCGGTGTATAGCCGCGAACTCCTGCAGGAGGTCGTCAAGGTGGCACGCCGTCATCAGCTGGTGGTCTTCGCCGACGAGATCTACGACAAGATTCTCTACGGTGACGCCCGCCATCACGCGGTTGCATCGATGGCCGACGACTTGCTCTTCGTTACCTTCAACGGCCTTTCGAAGACCTATCGCGCCGCTGGCCTGAGGTCGGGGTGGATGGTGATCAGCGGGGCCAAGCACCGCGCCGCCGACTACATCGAAGGACTAAACATCTTGGCTTCGATGCGGCTGTGTGCCAACGTGCCGTCTCAACACGCCATCCCCACCGCGCTAAGCGGCTATCAAAGTATCAATGAGTACCTCGTGCCCGGTGGCAGACTCTACGATCAACGAGAGGCAGCCCACGCCGCCCTAACCGCTATCGACGGCGTTGACTGTGTCAAGCCCGACGGCGCCCTCTACTTCTTCCCGCGGCTCGACATCGCAAAGTACAGCATCAGCAACGATGAGCAGTTTGTGCTCGACCTGCTCAAACAGGAACGGATTCTGGTGGTGCAGGGCACGGCATTCAACTGGTCCGAGCCTGACCACTTCCGCATCGTGTTCCTACCGGAGCAGGACGACTTGATCGAGGCCATCGAAGGTCTTGAGCGCTTCCTCGGGGGCTACCGGCAGTAAGGATCGGTCAGTACTGCCGAAGACTCAATGATCTCCAGGTTCGTGCCGATTGGACTACGAGCGACGGCGCAGGCCAGGAGTATCTCATGTACGGAATCGTGAATCGAGCCATCAGAGATCTTGTCCTTTCTCAGGCCGGGCCGGAACACTGGTCGCAGATCTGTGACCAGGCTGGCCTTATTGAAACCGACTTCAGCGACACGGCCCGCTACGACGACGAGCTGAGCTTCGAGCTTGTTGCAGCCGCATCTGCGGTTCTTGGCCTTACTTCCGAAGAGATCCTGATCCGCTTCGGGCGGCATTGGATCCTCTACACCGGCAAGGACGGTTGGGGTCCGTTGCTCGACATGGCTGGTGATGACCTCCGGTCGACGGTGGCCGGTCTCGACGCTCTACATAGCCGAGTCCAGGCTTCGATGCCAGGTTCTCGTATGCCCTCGTTCACCAGCATCGATCGGGGTGACGGTGCTCTCGAAGTTGAGTACCGATCCGACCGCGAAGGTTTGATTCCGATGGTTCAGGGCCTTTTCGAAGGGCTGGCCGAACGCTTCGGTGAAACCTGGCATGTTGAGCACCTCGGTCCTCGACCGGATAGAACAGCCGAGGTGTTCGTGTTGACGCCGTCGACGGTTGTGGCTTCAGAAGGTGAATGGGTTGGAGCCGTTTAGGCTCGACGCCTCAGCCCGCGGTCTCATCGGCCACCTCTTCCCGTTTCATCTAGTACTCGACGTCAGATGCGACCAGAAGGTCGTCAATGCAGGGGCTGCGCTCACTCGCTGGCTTGGCTGCGAGCTTGTTGGAACGAACGCGTCCGATCACTTTCAGATCACACGCCCGACCGGTGTGGAATGGGTGAAGGAACAGATTCTTCTTCATCAACATGATGTTGTCTTTCTGACAAGCGTCGCCGACGGCAAGCAGTTGCGGGGACAGTTCACACCTCTCGCCAACGATCAGCTGTTGTACGTTGGTTCGCCGGTTGTGGGGGCCCTAGACAGCTTCGCCGATCTTGGCCTGTCGTTCAGCGATTTCTCGCCTCACGACGCCACGGCCGACATCGTGGTTCTTACCCAGTTCAGCTCCATGCAGGTTCGTGATATGGAGCGCAAGAACAAGGAGCTTGGTGATGCGATCGCGGCTCGTGACATCTTTAGCCAGCGGGCTCTCACCGACCCTTTGAGCGGCCTGGTCAATCGGCGCGGCTTCTGGGAGGGGTGGGCGGAACTTTCCGGACGAGACAGTGCGGCACCTCTCCTGGTCTATCTCGACATGGACAACTTCAAGGCCATCAACGATGACTACGGCCATCTCGTAGGCGACGATGTGCTGCGAGCCTTGAGCTCGCGGCTGGCGGCAATGGTGCGCGGCGATGATCTCGCGGCCCGCCTCGGTGGCGATGAATTTGCGGTTGTGCTCACCGAGGTCGAGCACGAGAAGGCGCCGGCTCGGGTGGAGGAGCTGATCGAGCGGTTGGCCCAACCCGTTGACACCGCCGATGGTCGAATTGAAATCTCGCTAAGCGCCGGCATCGCTTGGGCCCAGAAAGATCGCGCCCTAGATCAGCTCCTTCGCGATGCCGACACGGCGATGTACCAGGGCAGAGCTCGAGGAACCGGCCGGATCACCTGGTTCGACGACGAGATGGGGGTCGATCGTGAACGGCGACGATTGCTCACCAACGATCTTCGGGTTGCCCTCTCGCTCGGCCAACTCGACGTCGCCTACCAGCCAATCGTTCTGATGGATTCAGGGGAGGTCTCCGCGTTTGAGGCCTTGGCTCGTTGGAAGCACCCCTACCTGGGAGCCATAGGCCCGGACACGTTCGTCGAGTTGGCCGAACGGGCTGATCTCATCGCTGATCTCGACTTCGCGGTCCTCGCCCAGGCGATGACCAAGTTGGCGGAGTGGCGTCGGGAGAAGCCGCGGCTACAGATGCACGCCAACCTCTCCGGCCTCTCGATTAGCGAAGACTTACCCAGCCGTATCTCCACACTCCTCGACTATCTGGCGATCCCTCCCGATGCCTTGGTCCTAGAGATCACCGAGAGCCGAAGCATCACACGTAATCAGCTGGCCTTGGTCGGCGAGTTGGCCGCGGCTGGATTCGGCCTGCACCTGGATGACTTCGGTACGGGCTTCTCGTCGATGAGCCACCTTCAGGCTCTACCCCTCGATGGGCTCAAGGTCGACCGTTCATTCATCGCTCGCATACGAGAGTCGGAGAAGGACCGCCAGCTCGTCTCAGCCACAATCAGTATGGCCAGGTCTCTCGAACTCGACGTCGTGGCCGAAGGGGTTGAAGACGCGGAGACCGAGTCGATTTTGGTCGACCTCGGCTGCCGGTTGGCTCAGGGCTACTTTTACTCGCGCCCTGTCGAAGAATTGGCCGTGCCTCAACTTTTCACCGAGGGTATCTCACAGCGTTCTCTTGACCAGTCTTCGTCCTAGACGATTATCTGCAGACGATTCCCCTAGGTAAGTGCCCAAGGTGCATTACCCATTGGCTGCACACGCCAGGTCCAGGGCAAGACCAACGGCTGGTTGGGCGGACGAGGCGTCGACGGTGGCAGCAGACCAGATCTGCGCTACCGTCGACGCTGAGCTGTTCGTGGCCGTTCTTGAGCCACCACAAATGAGGACTCCGCAAAGGAGAAACCCATGTGGTGCTTTTGGAGTGTTAAAGGGGGCGTCGGCTGTTCGGTTGTCGCCGCATCGGTCGCCCTACGCCTAGCTAGAACGACCCCGGTCCTTCTGGTCGATCTGGCTGGCGATCTCGCCGCCTTGCTCGGCTGGGATGAGCCCGATCAAACCCTTGTCGATTGGCTCGACGCCGCCGCGGTTCCACCCGACGCTCTCGCCCGATTAGAGCTGGGCATCGACGATCGCCTTTCGCTGGTGACCTGGAACGCTCTCGAACCGGACGCGGCCTGGGGCCAGCACGAGCGGTTCGACGCTGCCCGTGGTGGGCTTCTGGCTCAACTCCTGGCCCGCGACGAACGCAGGGTGATCGTCGACTTGGGGCGCCGGCCGCCACCGTCGAACCGGGCTGACCCAGCGCTGGCCGATCGCGTCTTGCGGCTGGCAGGGCGTTCAACGCTGGTCACCCGGTCTTGTTTCCTTGGACTGCGTCACATCGAGCGCTGGCCCCGTCCCGATTCGATCGCGATGGTGACCGAGTCCGGCCGGTCTTTGAGCGCCACCGACGTGCAGCGAGCGGTCGAGGCTCCTGTTGTTGAGCTGCGATGGGACCCGGCTGTGGCCCGCGCGGTCGACGCGGGCCTAGGCCAGGTCCGCCTGCCCCGCTCGCTCGGAGCGGTTGCAGACCAGCTGAGCAGAAGCGGCCGATCGACATGACCGCTCCTTCTGAAAGCACTGCCCTTTTTGAAGATATTGCACATCTGCGAGCCGTTGAACGGTTGCGTTGTCTGCGCCCGATCGACGATCCGGCCGCTGTGTCCGATGCCGCGTTGGCGACAACATCGTTGGCTCAGGGCGGGCTTGGTCGGCTCGATGACCTTCTCGCCGACCCGGCGATCGGCGAGATCATGATCAACGGCCCCGGCCCGGTCTGGGTCGAGCGCTCAGGCCGGCTGAGCCCGAGCGAGGTCGACCTCGACCAGCACCACATCGAGGTGCTCATAGAACGGATTCTGACCCCGCTCGGCCTGCGGGCCGACCGCACCGCCCCTATCGTCGACGCTCGCCTTGACGACGGATCGCGAGTCTCGATCGTCTTGCCTCCGTTGTCGTTGGGCGGCCCAACCCTCACGGTTCGCAAGTTCTCCTCGCGATGCCTGACGCTGGCCGACTTCGGCCCTCCCCCGGTTGTCTCCCTACTCACACAGCTGGTGGACGAGCGAGCCACGGTACTCGTGGTCGGGCCCACGTCGTCGGGCAAGACCAGCTTGCTGGCTGCGATGATCGCCCGTTGTGCATCTTCAGAGCGGATTCTCTGCATCGAGGACACAGCCGAACTGGCCATCGAAGGGCCGAACCGCGTGCGGCTCGAAGCGAGGCCTGCGAATAGTGAAGGTGTAGGTGAGGTAACCCTTCGTCAGCTCGTCCTTGCCGCCCTGCGCATGCGCCCTGACCGGCTGGTGATCGGCGAGGTGAGAGGGGCGGAAGCCTTCGACTTGATCCTTGCGCTCAGCAGTGGTCACACAGGGTCCTTCGCCACCTGCCATGCCGTGGGAGCGCTTGGTGCGCTCGACCGGTTGGAAGCCTTGGCCGCTCTGGCTGGAGTGCCCCTGTCATCGGATGTCGCCGCTCGTTTCGTCCGCCAGTCGCTCGACGTTGTTGTCGTGGTTGGCCGAGTTGGAGCCAGCGGTCGCCGAGTAGAGCAGATCGCCCAGGTGCCCACCGATACGACCAAACCCCTTCTTTCCCTCTGGCCGCCATGCTGATCGCAGGTGTGGTGTTCGTCGGGGGCTGCGGGGTATGGCTCGGCTGGGAGCGACGAGCATCGGTCGTGGTCGCCACCACCGCCTTGCTGTTCGGGGCCACCCTTCTGGCTACTCGAAGCCTGACGGTCCTTGTGCTCGGGCCCGTGCTGATCATGATGGTTGAGCGGGAACGTCAACGCCTTGGCCGGCTTCATGCCGCTCGCAGCGACCTCGAGCGTCTTCCCGGCGTTGTCGATGAGCTACTCCAACGACTTCGATCCGGGGCCACGCTGAGATCCGTCTGGGCTCCGTTGGCCGACGAGGTAGAGGGCCTGTGCGATAGGGCGGCCGACACGGCGGTGGCGTTGGCCGCCGGGTTGATCCGCGCCTCCGTCGAATCGTCGCTCGAGGCCGGTGGGCCAGCCACCGACGGGTTGCAACGGCTGCGCTACACACTGGCCGGTTCGGTGCAGGCCGAACGGCTGGCTCGCAGCGCAGCGGCCCAAGCGCTGGCGTCGGCCGCTCTGCTGTGCGCTGCGCCCGGGGTCTTCGCCGTTGTGGTCGCCAGCGTTCATCCGGAACTGCGAGCGTTCTACCTGCACCGCGGAGCCGGGCTGGTCTGCTTGTTGATCTCGATCGGGCTTGTGTACGGCGGCTGGTGGTGGATGCAGCGGCTGATCGCAAGCCTGGGCGCCCCCGGCCGCCGCCTGCTGTTGACGCCAGCGTCGAGGCGGCTCGCTCTCCACGAGGAAGCTCGACGATGCCTGGCTCAAACCGTCGATCTGCTCGCGGTCTGCCTCGGGTCGGGCAAGACGCTGCCGGCGGCCCTTGAGCTCGTGGCGAGCAGGGGACCCGCCGTCGTCCGAGACGGCTTTGCTTCGGTGCTCGCCCGTTGCCGGGAGGGTTCGACCTTGGCCGACGCCCTACCTGTTTTGGTCGATCAACTCGGACCGGCCTACCAGCCCTTGGCTGGCGCGCTCGTTGTGAACGAACAGGGAGGGGCATCGCTTGGGCTGCTGCTGGGACGCTTGGCCGACGACGCCGAATCGGCCCGACGATTCCACCACGAACTGCTCGCCCGACGTCTTCCTATCGCCTTGCTGCCGCCACTTACGGTTTGCATGCTGCCCGCCATTGTCGTTGGAACCCTCGTGCCGCTCGTCGTCGTTTCGTTCGGCGATCTCGGCCTCGGGTAGCTCCATCGAGGCGCTAGGGCCATCGGCTCCGCTCCAAAGACCATTTATCTAGGTCATACAGATTATCTAGGTCATACAGACTGCCTCACGATGGGGCACCTCAAAGGAACGGTGAAGGAACGATGCTTGAAGGAACGATGCCTGAAGGAACGATGCTTGAACGACAACGATTGCGGATACGCCGTGATGATGGTCAGGCCACGGCCGAATATGCGCTTGTGATGTTGGCGGCAGCTGCCTTGGCTGGCCTCCTGATCGCTTGGGCAGTAGGTACCGACGGGATCGATCGGCTCATGAATGCTGTGCTCGATTCGTTGATTTCATCAACAACGTGAGCACGACACCATGAGCACGAACGAAGCTGATGGAGGTCACAGCACGGCCGAGTTTGCCTTGGTGTTGCCGGTGATCGTCACCGTACTGCTCGGTCTCGTTCAGGTTGGTGTGTTAGCGCGAGACCAGGTGCTGGTTTGGAACGCCGCCCGCGAGGCAGGGCGACAGGCCGCGATCGCCAACGACGAGACCGAAGTCGTTGCTGCGGCGCGCCGTGCAGCCCCGGGTCTCGCTCCCGACCGATTGGAGGTGATGCTACGGGGCGGTGGCCAGACCGGTGAGCTGGTCACGGTTGAGATTCGCTACCGGTCGGCGCAGGTCGTACCGCTAGCGCCGCTTGATGATGTCCTCGTTCACGATGCCACCGCTACCTTCCGCTCAGAGTGAATTGGGGGCCGAGCCGAGTAAGGCGCTGGACTAGAACGGTTCGGCTTCACCCAACGTGTTGCGGAGTAGGGCCAGGGCCGCCATTTTGTCGAGGGGCTCGTTGCCGTTGCCACATTTCGGTGATTGCACGCACGAGGGGCAGCCGGTGATGCAGGCACAGTGATCGAGTACCTCGGCGGTGGCAGCCAGATGACGATCGGCGGCCTCATAAGCCAGCTCGGCGATTCCGGCGCCGCCCGGATAGCCGTCGTAGATGAAAATGGAGGGCAGCCCGCTCTCGGGAGCAGCCGCGGTCGACACCCCGCCAACGTCCCAGCGGTCGCAAATAGTGAAGAGGGGAAGGATACCGATAGCGCCATGTTCGGCCGCGTGCAAGGCGCCGGGAAGGACGAAATCCTGAATGCCGCAGCGACGGATTGTCGACGGCTCCCACTCGTACCAGATCGCCCGGGTCTGCAGCTGCTGAGGCGGCAGGTCGAGATCGAATCGTTCACGAACACCGCGTGAGCCAACATCGGAGACCTGATACCCGACGACGGTGGTGGTGACGGCCACCCGCCCAAGATGAAGGGTGGAGTCGCCCACCGTTTTATGGCGCTCACTGCCGAGCACCTCTATATCTATTTCCGAGCGAGCCTGTGTCCAGGTGGAACCATCATCTCGGCCCACGATGGCAGTGCGTAGATCGAAATCGAGATCGAGTACCTTCCACGGCTGACCTCGATGGAGATAGATGGCGCCCGGATGGATCATGCTGGCGGCGCGGGCCATCTCCACCGTTCCGATGAGCTCATCCTCTTCGTCGACGATTCGAACTTCCCCGCCCGATGCCGACCGCAAACTGATGCCGTGAAACGGTGTTCCTCTGCCATCCCAAACCGCTCGTGGCATGCGTTGCCGGTCGGGGCGGATCCTCATCTCGTCGGCAAGCACACAGCGATGAACAGCTTCATCCAGTTCGGGCCACCAGCTATCGTCGCTGTGGCGCAGCGGCTGTTCGTAGGCGGCGCAGGCCAGGTGGGGATCGAGAATATTTGGATTGTCGACGTTGATAACCGCTGGCTCAGGCGGTCGTTCGAACAGATCTCGTGGGTGCGACACGTACCACTGGTCGAGCTGATCGTCGCCGGCGACGAGTACGGCAACAGACTCCTGGGTACCACGGCCTGCCCGGCCGATCTGCTGCCACATCGATGCGACCGTGCCAGGGAAGCCGCACAGGACGGTGGCATCGAGCCCCCCGATGTCGACGCCAAGCTCAAGTGCGCTCGTTGTTACCACCGCTCGTAATGCGCCAGAGGCCAGCTCGTCCTCGATCTCTCGCCGCTCTGCGCTGAGATAGCCGCTTCGATACGACCGCACCGTGTCGGTTAGCTCGGGAGGCAATGCTCGTTGGACGCCTGCCGCAACTCGTTCGGTCAGAATTCGTGAACCACAGAAGGCAATGGTTCGGCGGCCGGAAAGCACCAGATCGGTGACAACCCTGATGGTCTCGGTGGCCGGTGACTGGCGCAGCCCGCGCTCGGCATCGATCGTTGCTGGTTGCAGGAGAGCGATTCGGCGACGACCTCGAGGCGAGCCGTCGGCGGTAATTGCCGTGACCGGTTTGCCGCAGAGCTCGGCGGCCAGCTTGTCGGGGCTGCCGATAGTGGCCGAGCAGAAGACGAAGGTCGGGTCGGCGCCGTAGAGGGCGCAGAGACGCCGGAGGCGGCGGAGCACATGCGAGACATGGCTGCCGAAGATGCCTCGTAGCACGTGGAGTTCGTCGATGACCACGAAGTCGAGACGCTTGAGGAAGGTGGCCCATTTGGCGTGGTTCGGCAAGATGCCGTAGTGCAGCATCTCGGGATTGGTCAGCAGAACATTGGCGTTGTTTCGAGCCCAGGTGCGCTCATTGCGAGAAGCATCGCCGTCGTAGGTCACGGCCTTCATGCCGGGCACATCGAGATCGCCGAAGCTGCGTAGCTGATCGTGGGCGAGGGCCTTGGTTGGATAGAGCAGCAGGGAGGTTCCGGATCGCAGCCCGCTCACCACCGATTCGGCTATGGGCAGCTGGTAACACAGCGACTTTCCCGATGCGGTACCGGTTGCTATGACCACCGACTCGCCGTCGCGAATGAGGTCGATGGCCTGGCTTTGGTGAGAGAACAGGCCATCGCGGGGAACGGCGAGATCGATCGATGCTGGGAGGGGGCGAGCCAGTGGTGTATAGCTGGCTTGCCGTGCTTCGAGAACCTCAAGGTGGACCGGGTTGCCCGAGAAACCCAGCCCGTCGCGAAGGTCGAGGCAGGCGGAGGCGGCCAGCGGGTCAGGCGCTGTGTCGATCACCGCTTCCATGCCGCCGAGGACTACCACATGCTCAAGACTAGTCGCAGACCGTGACATCCTCTGACCTCCTCGCACCTCCACCCGGCCTCCACCTCTGGCCGCGACTCGACGATCGCTCGCGCTCGAAGACCGGCAGCGAGCACTCACAGGCGGCCTAGAAATGTCGACGTAGAGCATATGGCCTCGATGACGCTGCCGATTCCCGATCCGGGACGAGCCTCGGCGGAGCGCTATGTCACCGAGCACATGGGAGGTCTCTACGCTGAATCGGGATCGGACGCCGTTGGCTCCGCCCGATTTCGAGGCGGGCAACGTGAAGCCGACCGACGCCTCAAGGCGCTAGGCCTCGTTGGCTACAGCCGCAATCGCAACAATGCGTACCCCGAGAAGCTCCGTTCGGCCAGTACGCTCTCGCCCTACGTGCGCCACGGGCTGATCCAGCTTCCCCACCTGCTCGATCGAATCGGTGCCACCGACGCTGAGCAGGCTGAGCGCGACCGTTTCCAGACCGAGATCTATCACCAGGAGTACGCCCGTCACTGGTATGCCCGGCTTGGCACGAAGACGAGGCGTCCGCTTCGCTATCGACAGGTTGACGCGGTTCAACGGTCGAGCGACGAGGCCGCAGCCGCATGGCCCCGGGCCATGGGATGCGTTGAATTGCCGCTCGATGAACTCGAAGAAGACGGCTATCTCGTCGGTCAGACCCGCCTGTGGTTGGCCAGTGAATGGGCGGTTCGTCAAGGCCTGTCGTGGCGTGTCGGTGAAGACTATATGTTCCGCCACTTGTTGGATGGATCTCGTGCCGCCAACCGGCTTGGATGGCAGAGAACCTCCGGTGTCGGCGCCGATCGTTCCTACGGGTTCAGCCGTTGGCAGGTTGAACGGCGAGCGCCAGGTCTTTGTGCCAGTTGCGACATGGCCGCCGCTTGCCCGGTCATGCACTGGCCATCCGAGGCCGAACGTCTTCCGGTGACGCCACCTACCGAACTACACCACGATGACAACCCAGATCGGACCGGTGGCCCCACCGAGCCGACGGCGCTCCATGTTCCCGACGCCGTCTGGCTTACCGCCGAATCGCTCGGCATGGCCGACCCAGCCCTGAGCGCTCACCCCGAGCTTCCCGTCGTGTTTGTGTTCGATCGGCCCTTGCTCGAACGTCTCCAGCTCTCGTCGAAACGTCTGGTCTTTCTCGTCGAGACCTTGGCCGAGATCGCCCTCTCCCGGTCGCTCTCGGTGTTCCTCGCCGACCCGCTCGACGTTCTCGGTGGCATGTCGCTTGCCGCTACCTTTGCGCCGGTGCCTGGATGGCGGAGCCTGAACACCTCGCTCGATGTGGTCGACGTCCATCCGTGGCCGTGGATCTTTCGACCCGGCCGCGGTTCGATTGCGAGCTTCGACGAATGGTTGAACGACGTTGAGTCGAGTCAAAGATTTGGTTCTTCGCCTCCGCCTATGCCGGTTGGCGTTGATCGAGGTGCATCCTTGCTATGAGAACATTTCATGGAATGAGCTACCTGCGATCTGCTGAAAGCGAACAGTGTGAGCTAATCTAGGGGTAAGTGGTGAGCCAACGCGACGAATACGACATCGGTGGAACGGTAGAGATCAACATTCCTTCGCGCGTCGACTTCGTTGCCGTGGTTCGCATGGTGGTCGCGGCCGCAACCAACGCCGTCGAGGCGCTCCATGGAGATCGCCTCGACGATCTTCGCTGGGTCACATCCGAAGCCACGACCAATGCCATCGAAGCCAACCTGGCCAACGACCCATCCGGCCGGGTGCTCGTGCGCTGCCTGGTGGACGAAGGTCTGGTCCAGCTGATCGTGAGCGACCAGGGTCCAGGCATGCCACAGAAACAGGATGTGCCTGATATCACCCACCCGGAACGATTGCATATTGAGGGAGGCTTCGGAATTCCTCTCATGCAACGCCTAAGCTCAGCGGTGAACTTCGTAGCCGCCGACACCGGCACCACCGTCGAGATGAAGCTTTACCAGTAGGGCAGGCTGCCCTGTAGAGTTGCACCCGGCGGAGGGATGCGAAGCCTTTCGATCCTTTGAGTTCAAATATTCGAGTTTCCCGTGTTCGAGTTGCACACCATCTTGAACACGCCGCACGACACAGGGTTTTAGTTTGAGCGAGTCATCGATCCAGGTCCGACCAGAAGCGTGGAGCGGAGGCGACACAGCGCTAGCGAAAGTCGTCGCTCGCCCCATGGTCCGCTTCCTGGCCCAGGAGGCGGCGTCCGGTCTGCTGCTTCTCTTGGCCACGGCTGTCGCCCTCATCTGGGCCAATCTGCCGGGAGAACTCGGCGAGAGCTACCACCACTTCTGGGAGACTCACCTCCATATCCAGATCGGCGGCTGGGACTTTTTCGATCACAGCCTCGAATCGGTCGTCAACGATGCGCTGATGGTGATCTTCTTCTTTGTCGTCGGGTTGGAGATAAAGTCCGAACTCGTCGTTGGAGACCTGAGCGACCGGCGCGTGGCCGCCCTGCCCGCTATTGCCGCCCTTGGCGGCATGGTCGTTCCCGCCCTCCTCTACGTCGCCGTCACCTTCGGCACCGACGCTGTCGGCGGTTGGGGTGTACCGATGGCGACCGACATCGCTTTCGCGGTTGGCGTGCTTGCGATCCTTGGCCCGATCGTGCCCCACCGCCTGAAACTCTTTCTTCTCACTCTGGCCATTGTCGATGACATCGGCGCCATTCTTGTCATCGCCGTTTTCTATACCCAAAATCTTCGCTTCGACTGGCTGGCGTTGGCGCTCGCTGGCCTCATTCTGGTCATGTTGCTCAAGCGATTTACGGTTTGGTACCTACCGGTTTATGTCGTCATCGGCATTGTGATCTGGTACGCCACCCTCGAGTCGGGTGTCCATGCGACGATCGCCGGTGTCGCCCTCGGCCTGCTCACCCCAGCTCGACCGTTGCTCCGAGCCCGCACCTTTGAATCTGTCGAAGACATTCTTTCAGGAGACACTGCGGTCGACCCAGCCGCGGCCCGCGATACGAACTGGCGCATCAAGGAATCAGTGGCGGTCACCAACCGCCTGACCGGCATGGTGAGCCCCTGGTCCAGCTTCCTGATCATCCCGGTCTTCGCCTTGGCTAACGCTGGCATCAAGCTCACGGGAGAATCGATTTCGGCAGCGGTGTCGTCTCGGGCCACCCTCGGAATCGTGGTCGGTCTCGTTATCGGAAAGCCATTGGGCGTCTATCTTTTCAGCCGGCTCGCTCTGGCCGCCGACGTCGCCAGTTTGCCTGAAGGCATCAACCATCGACATATTCTCGGCGGGGGTGCGGTGGCTGGTATCGGGTTCACCGTCGCCCTCTTTATCTCCAAGTTGGCCTTCCGCGAAGCCGATGGGAGCCCATCGGCTTTCTTGGAAGAAGCGATCCTCGGTGTGCTCATAGCCTCACTATTGTCGGCGCTTCTTGGCTGGTTCCTGCTACGGTCGGCCTCATCCCTCGACGACAGATCGGGTGAGCTGCCGGTTCAAGAAACCGTGTAGAAACCGTGCTGCCATGAGCGGCGAATCAACCTCCTCGCCGTCAAGGGAGCCACATGCTCCAACAAACTTTTTCGCCCTCTTTTTGGGAAAACTGCTAAACCCTTCGTAACCTTCGCACCGTGCCACAACCCCTCGTAATCGTCGAATCTCCCGCCAAAGCCAAGACCATCGCCGGCTATCTCGGTGATGATTACGTCGTCGAGTCATCGATTGGGCACGTGCGCGATCTCCCTGCCCGGGCGGCCGAAGTTCCTGCCGCCTATAAGAAGGAGAAGTGGGCATCGATGGGGATCGATGTCGACAATGATTTCAAGCCGCTCTACGTCGTTTCGGACCGCAAGAAGGACCACGTCCGCAAGCTCCGCAAGCTGATGAAGGAGGCGAGCGAGCTGCTGCTCGCAACCGATGAGGATCGCGAAGGGGAAGCGATTGCCTGGCATCTCCTTGAGGTCCTGAACCCCAAAGTTCCCGTCAAGCGCATGGTTTTCCACGAGGTAACGCCTGAGGCCATCCGCCGGGCGATCGATAACCCTCGTGATGTCGACCGTAAGAAGGTTGATGCTCAGGAAGCTCGGCGCCTCCTCGACCGCCTCTACGGATATGAGGTATCGCCCGTTCTGTGGAAGAAGGTACGGCCTCGCCTGTCGGCTGGCCGGGTTCAGTCGGTAGCGACTCGGATCGTGGTGGAGCGCGAACGTGAGCGTATGGCGTTCCGTTCGGCGAACTACTGGGACCTGACCGCCACCTTTGCCGCCACCGACGACAAGCACGCTGCTGAGAAACCGTTCAACGCGGTGCTCCAAGAGTTGGACGGGCGACGCGTGGCCACCGGCCGCGATTTCGCCCAGGACTCCTCCTTGAAGCGAGACGATGTTGTGCATCTCGACGAGACTGCGGCCGTTGTGCTCGCTGCTCGCCTCGATGCCCGCCCCGCCGAGGTCAAGAGCCGTGAAGCCAAGCCGTACCGGCGTTCGCCATCGGCCCCGTTCATCACCTCGACCTACCAGCAGGACGCTGGGCGCAAGCTGCGGCTCTCGTCGGCCCAGGCTATGCGGGTGGCCCAGGGTCTCTACGAGCGTGGCTTCATCACCTACATGCGAACCGACTCCACGACCCTGTCGGAGACGGCGCTCAACGCGGCCCGCTCTCAGATAACCGAGAAGTTTGGAGCAGAATATCTGCCTCCTGAGGCTCGCACCTACCGCAAGAAGTCCAAGACGGCCCAGGAAGCTCACGAGGCCATCCGCCCCGCTGGCGACACCTTCCGCACCCCGGACCAGGTAGCCAACGAGCTGAGCGCCCCCGAGCTCAGGGTCTATGAACTGATCTGGCAGCGCACCGTCGCTTCCCAGATGACCGACGTCACCGGCGAAACCGTCACCCTCAAGCTGTCGGTCGATGCTCTCCCCGCCGACGCAGCCCAGACCGGGCCCGCCGCCTCGAACAACGCCGTGTTCTCCACATCGGGAACCGTGATCGAGCACCAGGGCTTCCTCAAGGCCTACGTCGAGTCCAGTGATGAAGACGACGAAGCGGCCGCTGATGAGAAGGGCCAAAACAAACGCCTCCCCGCTCTGCAGGAAGGCGACGGGGCCAAGATTACCGAGCTGGAGACCGCTGGCCACGACACCCAGCCTCCCGCCCGGTTCACCGAAGCATCGTTGGTGAAGAAGCTCGAAGAGCTCGAGGTCGGACGCCCCTCGACCTATGCGTCGATCATGGGTACGATCCAGGCTCGCGGCTATGCCTGGAAGAAGGGTTCGGCGCTGGTTCCGAGCTTCCTCGCCTTCGCCGTCGTCACCCTGTTGGAAGAGCACTTCCCCGACCTCGTGGATTACGCCTTCACCGCTCGCCTCGAAGACGATCTGGACAACATCGCCAACGGGCTTGAGGAAGTGGTGCCCTGGCTGAACCAGTTCTACTTCGGGCTCGACGAGGCCCCGGGCCTGAAGGAAAAGGTAAGCGAACGTCTCGGCGATATCGACGCCCGAGCCATAAACTCAATTCCCATCGGCGCCGACGAAGACGGTGTACCGATCGTGGCTCGTGTGGGCCAGTACGGGCCCTACCTGGAGCGCGGCGAAGACACCAAGTCGATCCCCGATGACATCGCACCCGATGAGCTCACCGTAGAGCGAGCGCTCGAAATCATGAGCGTGCCCGACGTGATCGAACTCGGCCCACACCCGGAGAGCAAGCTTCCCGTCTACCTGCGTGACGGAAAGTTCGGCCCCTACGTACAGCTCGGCGATATGCCCGAAAAGGTGACCGAAGACAATAAGCCACGCACGAGCTCGCTCTTCCAGGAGATGGAGATGACCGAGGTGACGTTGGAGCAGGCAGTCGAGCTGCTCACCATTCCTCGTGTGATCGGTATCGACCCGACCGATGGTAGAGAGATCGTGGCCCATAACGGCCCCTACGGTCCCTACATTCGTAAGGAGCCGGAAGAGGAAGGCAAGCGGGCAGATACCCGAAGCTTTGAGAACGAGGCCGAGCTCCTCACCATCAGCCTCGACCAGGCGGTCGCCATGTTTGCTGAGCCAAAGCGTCGACGAGGCCAATCGGCTGCGTCCGGCCCGCTCAAGGAACTCGGCGTCGATCCCACAACCGACATGCCGGTCGTGGTCAAGAACGGCCGCTTCGGCGAGTACGTCACCGATGGTGAAGTCAACGCCAGCCTGACCGCCAACGACTCGGTGGAACGCATCGATATCGGTCGGGCATCTGAGCTGCTGGCGATTCGTCGTCAGAGGATCGCCAATGATCCTGAGGCTCAGGCCAAGTTGGCTAAGAAGAAGGCCACCAAGAAGAAGGCGACGAAGAAGAAGGCGACGAAGAAGAAGGCCACCAAGAAGAAGGCGGCTAAGAAGCCTGTGGCCAAGAAGGCCGCCCGCTAGTCGATGGTGGCCTACATAGCGTTCGAGGGCGGTGAGGGTAGCGGTAAGAGCACCCAAGCGGCTCGCCTGGCCGAACGACTCGATGCGGTCTTGACTCGCGAACCGGGTGGAACCGAACTTGGTGGTCGTCTCCGATCGATCCTGCTCGACGCCGACGGCTTTTCGCTCGGATCTCGAGCCGAGGCCCTCATGATGGCGGCCGACCGTGCCCAACATCTCGACGAGGTGATCGGGCCTGCTCTGGCCGCCGGACGTCATGTTGTTTCCGACCGATCCGCCTACTCTTCGTTGGCCTATCAAGGGGTCGGCCGCGGCCTCGGCGTTGACGAGATTAGGGCCCTCAACGATTGGGCGACCGACGATCGCTGGCCCGATCTGGTCGTGCTGCTCGACGTCAGTTTCAGCGCAGCATCGAGTCGTTTAGAGCGCGGTCTTGACCGGATCGAGCGAGCGGGCGATGCGTTCCATCGGCTGGTGGCCGAGGCCTTCACATCTTTGGCCGCAAGAGAACCCGATCGATGGCTTGTCGTCGACGGTAGCGGCACGATCGAGGAGGTAGAGCGCCGACTTTGGGCAGGGCTCGAACCCCGCCTCGATTCGTTGGCCCTGTCCCGAGGCGGCGCCCAATGAACCTCCAGCCAACGAATCTCGAGGCAGCGAATACCCAGCCAACGAATACCCAGCCAACGAATACCCAACCGACCGACGCTCAGCCAGGGGCGGAGCCGGGTAGCGAGAGCGCTGCCTGGGCCGGCATGGTCGGCCATCACGAGGCCCGGCGCCGGCTCGAGCTGGCGGCAGAGAACCCGGTCCACGCCTACCTGTTTCTGGGCCGCACCGGCACTGGCGCGCTACAAGCGGCGTATGGATTCGCTGGCCTTCTGCTCCACCATGCGGTGCAGGCAACAGCTGATGGCAACGACCAAGCGACGGCTCGCGAACGGGCGTTGCGACTGGCTCTCGCCGGGAAGCACCCGGACCTCATGGTTTTCGAAGCTGAAGGTGCAGCGCTTCGGGTTACTGAGGCCGAAGAGATCATCAGGGCTGGGCTTCGGACCCCGGTCGAAAGCGATCGCAAGGTCATCATCGTGGTCGGCGTGCAAGCTATCGAAGAAGCTGCGATCGGCAAGCTACTGAAGGTGATTGAGGAGCCGCCGCCATCAGCGGTCTTCATCCTCTTGGCCGACGAGGTTCCACCCGAAATCGTGACCATCGCCAGTCGGTGCGTGCCCGTCGAGTTCGGTCCGCTGTCGGAGCAGGTGATGATCGATGCTCTGATCGCTGAGGGCGCGAGCCGTGACCGGTCTGAGGTGGCGGCCTCCGCGGCGGCTGGCGACATGGACCGCGCCCGTCTGCTGGCAACCGACGATGAGCTGGCAAAGCGGGCTGAGCTTTGGGCTGCTATCCCGACGCGTCTGGATGGCTCCGGTTCGGAAGTCTGCCTCGTCGTCGAGGAGGTGCAGGCATCGATGGATGGAGCCCAAGGCCCTCTCGAGCGACGCCATGGTGAGGAACTCGAACAGCTTGAAGCCCGGGTTGAGCAGCTGGGTGAGCGAGGTTCAGGCCGCGCCGACCTGGTCGCTCGCCACAAACGTGAGATCCGACGGCTGCGTCGCGATGAGCTCACCTTCGGTCTGGCCGTACTGTCTCGTCTGTATCGAGATAGCCTTCTTCTCGGTCGAGACCCACAGGCTGAGACGGCTATCGCCGCCATCCAGACCGTGGCAGAGCGCCTCACGTTCAATCCCAACGAATCGCTTCTGCTTCAGCACCTTCTGCTCGAGCTTTCGCCCGACTCAGCGTGAGATATTGTTTCTTGTGGGCGACAAATGCTAGGCGATACGTCCCAGCGAGGTTGAGCTTCTTGATCCTGCGGTCAGAATGGTAGTCAAGCGAATCCACCTACATGGCGGGTGGAAGGCCGCAAGCGGCCATACCAGATCAGCAAACGTCGGAACAGGCGGCAATGAACGTGGACGACCAACAGAAACGACGACAGACGACCTCTGTCGCGGCATCGACGGGCGGGTCGGGTTCTGATCGATCTCAGCTTCTCGTTGTAGGCGGCCAGCAGCGCAATCCGGCCGGGATGCGAGAGCTGGATCAACAGTGGTATGGCTACGGACAGGGCGTTGTAATCAACGTTGCCGACGGTGTTCCCTCACTGGCCCACACCTATCGCTCAGCGCCAGGAACCTGTGGTCCTGGTGACCCGGAGCTGCTGAAGTCGTCGACGCTTGTTGGAGATCGTCTCTACGCCTGCACCCAGACCGAAGCCATGGTCTTTTCGCTACCGGACTTTGCCTTGCTGAAACATGTCAGCCATCCGGTATTGAATGATTTGCATCACATCGTTCCCTCCGACGATGAGGACACCGTTTTCCTCGCCGTGTCTGGTCAAGACATGGTGATGGAGCTGGGGTTCGATGGTGAGATTCGTTCCTGCTGGGGCGTTGATGGCTCCGACCCGCTCAGTCGTATCGAACCTTCGAGAGACTATCGACTGAATACGCGCCTGAAACCTCACCGCTTTCACCCGAACTACTTGTTCTACATGCCCGACGGGGCGCTGTGGGTCACGCGTTTTGAAAAGCGCGACGCCGTACAGGTCGGCGACTTGACACGACGCATCGATGTTGCCCAGGAGCGCTGTCACGACGGTGTCGTCGACGGTGATCGGGTCTACTTCACGACCGTCGATGGCCATGTGGTTGCAGCCGACGTGGACAGCCTCGACGTTGTGGGTCGCCACAAGTTGGCCGGAAAGCGTGATGACACCCTGCTCGGCTGGTGCCGAGGATTAACCTTCATCGGCGATCATGCTCTTGTCGGGTTCAGCCGGATTCGACACACGAAGGTTAGGGGAGCGCTCAGCTGGGTCCGCAACGGCCTAAGCGCTTCGGAACCGACGAGGCTTGCTGTCTATGACCGGTCGAGTTGGAAGCTTGTCGACGAGATCGATCTCGAACCGGCTGGATGCAATGCTATCTTCACCATCGCCGACAGTTCAGACGTGTTCAAGCCAGAACTCGTAGCGACGCCATGATGGGACCGATGTCGGTGGGCAACTCGGCAAGTAGAGGGCAAAATGACGATGATCGACGACATGATCAGGCGGCCTCGGCCATGGAGAGCGACCGATCATTGCGTGTGCTGATGGTGGCCGCTCGGTTCGCGCCCTATGTCGGTGGGACAGAGATCCACACCGCTGAGGTGGCGAGTGCCCTGGTCCGACGTGGCCACGAAGTCACGGTTGTCACCACCGACACCACAGGTGAACTCTCTGAACACGAGACCATGGATGGCGTTGAGGTCATCCGCCTCAAGGCGTACCCGTCGTTCAGCGATCTGTATTTCACGCCCAAGCTGAAGGCCTTCATCGCCTCGCAACCTTGGGACGTAATCCACCTCCAGGGCTACCACACAGCCGTCGCTCCGCTGGCTCTTTCGGCGGCCTTAGACACCTCTGCCGTCGTCGTCATGACCTTCCACAGCGGTGGCCACTCATCACGGCTCCGCAACCTGATTCGCCCGATCCAGGCTCGCCTGCTGAACCCTCTTCTGCAGCGGGTCGATCTCCTTATCGGAGTCTCCCGGTTTGAAACCGAACTGTTCAGAGAGCGCCTGGGGCTTGACGCCGATCGCTTTCGGGTTATTCCGAACGGTTCGGCCCCAGAAACGACAGACGAGCCGTCGACGGCTGGAACCATCGATTCGGGGCTCACAGATCCAGATTCCGATGATGTTGTCTTGCTCTCGATGGGACGGCTCGAACGCTACAAAGGCCATCACCTGATCATCGGAGCGATGAGCCAAATCATCGAGAAGGTTCCGAATGCTCGGCTTCTGATCCTCGGCAAGGGACCCTACGAGGACACGCTGCGCAAGCAGACCAAACGCCTAGGCCTCGAAGACCGAGTTACCTTCTCCTACATACCATCCGAGGAACGCCCTCGGCTTCACGCTGTGCTTCGCGATACGTCGCTGGCCGTACTGCTGAGCGACTACGAGTCGCATGGCATGGCGGCCCATGAGGCTGTGGCTGCCGGGTTGCCCTTGGTTGTGACCGATGAGTCAGCCTTGAGCGAGTTGGTCGAGGCCGGCGCGGCTCGATCGGTGCAGGCCGATGCGACGGCCGAGCAGATTGCGGCGGTTGTTGTCGAGACCCTCGACAACCCGCCGGACATGGCCGCTGTCTCCGATCTCGACACCTTCGAGACCTACGACTGGACTACGGTCGCCGACCGTGTTGAGGCCGAGTATCGCCGACTGATCGAACGGGACGGTTCGGTCTAGGTGCGGATCCTTCTCGTTACCGACTTTTACGAGCCCTACTCCGGTGGGGTCGAGATTCATGTGCGCACGGTGGCTCATGAGCTGGCCCGCCGCGGACACGATGTGGCTGTGGCCTCGCTCGTCGCAGACAAGCAATCGCTCGGGATCAGCCATGATGGCCCTATCGCCGTCTATCCCATCCGCCACCTAGCCCAGCGTTTCGGCGCTCGCTTCAATCATGCAGACCGGCCGTGGGCGCCACCGCTTCCAGATCCGATGGCGATGCGATGGATGCGTAAGGCGATCGAAGAATTCAAGCCGGACGTGATCCATGGGCACGACTGGTTGGCACGGTCGGCGCAGCCTACTTCGGTCTCCGGCGACATTCCCGTGGTGACCAGCCTGCACTATTACACGCGAACCTGCGCCAAAAAGACGCTGTGGCGCCAGGGCACGACATGTAGCGGGCCTGGTCTCGCAAAGTGCATTCGTTGCGCAGGAGAGCACTATGGGCGAGCTCGCGGCGCCTTGGTCACCCTTGGGCTGCGAGCCGGAAGT
>CAKZXA010000007.1 GCA_937922045.1 uncultured Acidimicrobiales bacterium
TGATGAGCGAGCCGCTTATTCCTTCGATCGATCTCGACTTCACCTTCCCTCCGCCGATCCCTCCGGAGGCTGTGGCCCGAGCCAATGAGTTGATGAGTTCGGGCATGTTGTTTCGCTACGGCGAGTTCAATGCCTCGGAGCAGGACGCGGCCATGTTGGAACGGGAGTTCGCCGAGCTAGTGGGTACTCGGTACGCGGTGGCCTTCAACAGTTGTGGGGCCGCTCTGACCGCCGCCCTCTACGCGGTTGGCGTAGCCCCGGGCGATCAGGTTCTGATGAACGCTTTTACCCTCGCTCCGGTGCCGGGCTCGATCGCCCGTCTTGGCGCTGAACCGGTGTTTGTTGAGACCACTGCTGATCTCACGATCGACCTGGTCGATCTCGAACGCAAGGCCGCGGGCCCTGAAGGCAAGGTGTTGATGCTGTCGCATATGCGCGGCCATATCAGCGACATGGACGCTGTGGTCGAGATCTGTGCTCGCAACGAGGTGACGTTGGTTGAGGACTGCGCCCACACCATGGGTGCTGGCTGGGCTGGCACGCCGTCGGGTGCATTCGGAACCGTTGGCTGTTTCTCCACGCAAACCTTCAAGCACGTGAACTCGGGGGAGGGCGGTCTTTTGGTTACCGACGACGACGAGGTGGCGGCTCGGGCCATCCTGTTTTCGGGGTCGTATATGTTGTATGCGCAGCACGGCGTTGTGCCGCCGGATGATGTGATGCGACGCCAGGCGTCGATGGTGCCGAATTGCTCGTCTCGAATGTCGGCTCTTGTGGCGGCCCTGGTCCGACCTCAGCTGCCCTTGTTGGTTGAGCGGGCTGAACTGTGGAACGCACGATATCGACAGCTTGAAGCAGGGTTGAACCACCGAGGTTTCGTCTTGCCTGTCCGGCCAGAGGCTGAGCGATACGTCGCCTCGTCGATCCAGTTCAATCCGGGTTTATCGCCAGTCGAGGTTGAGGCCTTTGTCGCTCTGGCCGCTGCGCACGGGGTGGCGGTCAAGTGGTTTGGCCGTGACCAGCCCGTCGGTTTCACCAGCCGGTACGACCATTGGCGCTACGCGGCGGAGCAGTCTTTGCCGGCAACATCAGCAGTACTGGCCGCCGTCTGCGACATGCGGATTCCACTGTCGATGTCGGAGGATGACGCCGACCTTGTCGTCGAGATCCTCGCCGCCTGCCGTGAGGCCACAGCGGGCAGCCAAACCGGCGACCACGAGTTGCACAGCTAGTCGCCGATCGGCACTCCCATGCGTCGCAGGGTTCGTCCATGGGTTGCCTGGTGCGAGACGACGCCGACGATGTGTAGCACAAACAACAGCATGAAAACGGTTGAGATCGTCTCGTGAAGCTCCGTGGGGCCGTTAGACCTCTCGAAGATGATTGGTTTGAACGAGCTGAAGGGCCGAGGGAGAAACCCGGCCCGTAGCAACATGCCGATCCCCGTGAGTGAGGCGGCGAGCAACACGAGATAGAGGCCGTAGTGATTCAGGACGAAGAGGATTCGTTGCCATCTTGGCATGGCGAGCCTCTCTGGCTTTGCGCTGCTGAGGTGGTGGACGGCGCGCAGGATAGTGAGCGAACAGACAACAAGCCCAACCCAGATGTGGATGGAGTAAAGCCCGGCGCCACGAAACCCGACGTCGTCTTGATCCATGATTTTGCCCATCGGCCAGAGACTGAGTACGAGCAATGCGCTAAGCCAATGCAAACCGATCGAGAGCTGGGAGTAGGCATTGCTAGGTGGGCGAGTGGTCGCCGATGGACTCTTGGATGGCGATAGGCGGTTGGGCGCCAATGGGTTGTGAGCCATGAATCTACGGTAGTGGTTCGCGAATCCTCGTGTACGTGCGAGCAATCGCCCTACTCCAGCTGAGGCCGGTTGCGGGTGGGTTGAGGGGTGACCGCATGCAGCTCGCCATCTGGTCGGTGGATCTCTAGCGACCGGTTGGCGAGGAGCCGAATCCGCCAGCGACCCTCATGAACGTGATGATGATGTGCTGAGCAGAGCGGCACAAGATTGGTGAGGTCGGTCTGGCCTCCGGCCTGCCACTCCAGAATGTGGTGGAGTTGACACCAGGTGATCGGGCGCTCACATTGATGCCAGGCACACGTGTTGTGGAGCGCCTTGATCGCTGCCCACTGTGCATCGGTAGCGGTTCGATGGCGGCGCCCAACCGACAAAGGCACGCCACGCTCATCGAGCGTGACTCGCCTCAGCACAGCATCGCAACACAGCCTGGCCACCGATTCGGGTGGGAGATCATGCCCGAGCGTTGTTTGAGCAACCGTCTGATCGTGAGGGCCGGAGGTAAGTGTTTGTGCATCGACGACAAACCCGACGGCTGCACCGGCTCTGCCGCGAGCGCCCCCAGCGGTCAGCGCAAACAGGGCGCGGGCCGAGAGGTTGGCATCGCGACGCGTCGTGCCATCTTCTCCTGAGGGTGTGGTGGCCAGGTGAGTGGCGTGAGCCTCGACCGCTCCGACGAACGCTTCATAACGCTCCGTGTCGAACGATCCACTGAACTTTCCCATGCCTTGTCGGTGGTCGAACCAATGACGGAACTCTGAGGCGGCTTGCTTCGCCACGGTGTCGCTTAGCCCATGATCGGCTTTCGCCGCCTCGACCGCTCGCTTCACGAGGGCGTCGAAGGTGTCGGCGGGGAGGTGGGCGGCTCTCTCGGCCAGGCGATCAATGTCGACCGCGGCTCGCTGCTCGTCTGTAAGGGATGACGTTCGGCGAGCGAGCGCATCGGTGTGTTCGCCGGAGACCGAACCGACGGACATCGCTTCGACCAGGCCCGGGACCGTCGCCGCGAAGTTGGCGCGCTCAGCATCGCGTCGTGCGGTTGATGCCTTTACCGACCCCTCGGCACCGAGCACCGAAGCCGCACCTCCTGAGTTTCCTTGCTCGGCCAGGCGAGCGGCCTCCATGCCGACCTTGGTCAACATGCCTTCGAGACAGCGTTGGGCTGAACGTAGCGCAGACACTAACGACCGGAGTTCAGCATCGCCACAATCGGCGACCACGACGCTCGTCGCCTGCTTAGGGAGCCGCGTCAGTAGCGAGACGAACTCGGTTCTGGAGACTTCGGGGGCAACGACACTCACATCAAGACCTATGGGAACACCATGAAATGGTGGCTACGACAAAGGGTTCGATGTGAGCCGAAGCTCAGAAGATGTTCTCCAACATAGCGAACAAACGTTCGCCATGCAACGCGTATGCCAGGATTCCTTGCAACGACGGGAAACCTACGCCGACCGGCCCGGGTCGTTGATCAACTCGATGGGTTGACCGTGCGGGGTGGCGTTGGCGGCTCGGGTCCAGGCATCCGCTACGTCGTCGATGGTCTCGGATGCAGCGATCGACTTGGTGGCCAACAACCGTTCCAGCGCGACAGCCCAGTGGTCGTAGTAGTCGGACCCGTCCTCAGCGGCGTCGGGCCGGTGTAATTCCGCCGATAGGCACGCTGCCCACTCGGGCCAGGTGAACACCTTTTGATCGTGAAGGTGCACGGTCATGGCGAACACCTGAGCCTGCCATGGCTCGGTAAAGGGTCGTTCGGGCTGCATACCTAAACCGCCGTCTCGGCCGTTGCGGCAATCAGGTACGGCTCCCAAGCATCGACCGACACGCTCAGCCCAGGCTCGGCCCCATCGCCCCACAACTCTTGGCCATCGAAGCACACGGTGTAGAGCCATTGGGGTCGCTCGCCTTGGCCGTGAGCGTGAGCATCGGGGTAGATGTGACAGCCGTGCGCCGCTTCGACAATGCCGCGCTTGCCTCGCACATAGCGCGGCAGCCGGGTGTGTCCAGTCGGATTCATCTGTCGCGTCGTCACCTCGTCGCCAACAGCGAAACGAGCGGCACGATGCGCAGGGCGATCGACCGGACCTCCGCTGGCCAAGGTGCGAGGAACGCGCTCGGCGGTGAGCACCCGCGCATCGGCAGGACCTGGCCCCATCGAGCGACCTTCAGCGAGCTCCTCGGCGGTGATCACCTGATGGTCAACCAGCAGCCGCTCGAGTCCCTTCAACCAGATCTCGTAGTAGGAGGACGAGTAGTAGTCGGCCGGATGTCGGTTCTCTCGGGCATGGCGAGACTCGTCAAGGTTCCAGCCCCCAACAGCCCCGGCGCACAGGGCAAGGCCGAGCATTCGTTTCTCCCACTCGGCGTGGAACACCGGCTCGTCGAGCTCGGGCGCCACCGGGCCAAACCCCATCATGCCGCCAACGTCGTGTGGCCCGTTCACGCCGAAACCGCCAGCGGGTCGAGGGCGACTCCGGTGCCGATCATGGAGTCGCGGGTCACCAGCTCAGCCAACTGTTCCTCGCTCCAGCCGTCGGTGCCGTCGGGGCGTTCCGGGATGACAAGGTAGCGCAGCTCGGCGGTTGAGTCCCACACCCGAACCTGGGTGGACTCGGGTAGTTCCAACCCAAACTCGGCCAGAACGGTCCGTGGTTCGATCACGACCCGCGATCGATAGGGCGGCGACTTGTACCAGACCGGGGGTAGCCCGAGCACGGGCCAGGGGTAGCAGGAGCACAGCGTGCACACCACCACATTGTGTGTCCCAGCGGTGTTGAACACCGCCAGCATATGTTCACCTTGGCGGCCGGTGTAGTCGAGCGATTCGATGGCGGCGGTGGCGTCGTCGTTCAGCCATTGCGCATAGTCGGGATCAACCCATGACTTGGCCACCACCCTCGCTCCATTGCGAGGCCCGACCTTGTTCTGGTACGTGTCGACGATCACGTCGATGGCTGTCGGGTCGACCAAGCCCTTGTCGACGAGGATCGTCTCCATGGCTCGAACCCGAGCTTCGATCGGCTCGAAGTGATTATCGTGCCCGTGCCCGTGCTCATGGCTGTGCCCGTGCTCGTGACTGTGTTCGTCGTCGTGCTCATGCGAGTGGTCGTGGTCGTGGCTCACCTACCCATACTATGACGCCACGACCACGGCCAACAGCTCAGCCACGACCACAGCCAACAGCTCAGCCGGGTCAGCTTGGTTCGTCGGCTCCGGCAACAGTGAGTGAGGGGCGAGCTTCGTCGTCAGCATCGACGATGGTTTCGGCCACACGACTGACACGGAGCGCATCGATGGAGGAGGCATCACCCAGCAGGTGAAGATCCCCCTTTGGGGCATCGACGAACGTCGTGCCAGCTGGAAGTTGCACGTTTCCTTGCTGGCTGAACGATGCGCCATTTCGGCCCGCTATCGAGTTGTCCACCAGATTGTTCCTGGCCACTGAACCGGCGGTGTCGAAGCGGAACTCGATGCAGTGGGTGTAGTTGTCGTTCGACAGGCACGTGTTGTGATCGATCACGGTTCCGGGGGAATCCCAGGCGATGATGGGAGCATCGTTGCTCGCTCGCCTCTCTGCGCCGTAGAGGCCCGGTTCGGAGTAGACCATGTTGTTCGCAATCCGCCCACCGGTGTGATCATTGCCGTTGGGATCATCCGACAACCCCAAGGCGATGGCCCGGTCAACGTTCACGAAGATGTTGCTTTCGATGATCGAGTTGCGGGAGCCACGCCACATGAGCACGACAGGACTGTAGAGAAGCTCGGCGGTGTCGGGGACGGCGAAATCGCGGAAGAGGTTGTTGCGGACCACCCAATCTGCCCCGCCGTGCACATCGACCCCTTGGGCGTAGCCGATGCCGCTGCCATGGTCGAACGTCGACGGACCATCGGTATAGGCGAAGGTGACGTACTCGACGAGGCCGCCGTCGACACCGTCACCCCACTGAGCGCCAGAGCTGGCCTTGATGAATTGTTCGCCGATGTTGAGTATCTGCAGATTGTAAAAGCTCGGCGATTCGGCTCCCGCGTTGAGCGCTACGCCGTGATAGTAGAAGTCCGAGAGCGTAAGGTTCTGCACGGCGAGGCCGGTGGCGGTGGTATAGATGCCGTGGGGAACGTCGTTCCTGCCGCCGGCGTTGTCCATGCCGAGACCCCGTAGCACCACATCGGCACAGTCATCACTGTCGCCTCGGATGGTCACGTTGGGCTGCCGGACATGCAGAGTGCGTGTCAGGTTGTAGGTTCCGGGTGCGATCAGCACCGTCGTCCCCGCTGGGGCGTCGAAGACCATGGTCTGAAGGTCGGTCACGTTGGCAACTCGAACGATGGTGCCGCTCGGATCTGGAAGCGAGGGCGCACCGAGGCATCCGGTGGGCGTTGGGGGATTGGCGCCGTCGGTGGTGGTGGTCGTTTGCGCCGTCGTCGTCGTGGTTGGTTGGGCGGTGGTGGTCGGTTGGGCGGTGGTAGTGGTTGGTTGGGTGGTGGTTGGTTGGGTAGTGGTTGGTTGGGCGGTGGTGGTCGGTTGAACGACCGTTGTCGTCGTCGAGGGGGGCTCGTTCTTGGGTTGAAGCTCGGCGTCGAGGTCGGTGATGTTGCTGCCGCGCTCGGCACAAACAGGAATCTCGTAGCGAGAACTGCCGTCGGTGAATGACCGTTCGGTTGGCGCGGCGAAGGCGACAACGTAGCATCCTGCGTTCTGCCGGAACGAGAAGCCGCCGCTGCCGTCGGTGTTGTCTGTCTTCATGAGCTTGCCGCTTGCGCCGTCGGCGAGAACTGCTCGAAGTTCGACGCGTACGTTGGAGACGGGAATGGCGCTGTCGGTGACCGTTCCGGCCAACGTTACCTTCCGGCCCTTTGGCGCAGCGGACACTTGTCCACCACCGATGATGGAGAGCACGAACATGGACAGCAGCGTCGCCGCCAGTAAGGCGATGGCTGACGGGGCGAAACGGACTCGAAAGCGAGCGGGCGATGGTGGTGTGGTGGCTTTCATATGAACTCAACGCCACCGTGACTTGGTTGGTTCCAAAGAAGATGTCTTCGGTGGTGAGGGCTTCGGTGATAAAGGCCCGCCGACGCTCGAGTTTCCCCGGCGCCGGCAGGCCAAAGTCCTTGACTGCAGTAGTGATGAGGTGGTGACTAGGGGAGTGATGTCACCGCAACGTCGTCGAACTCGGCGGTTGCGCCGTAGACGCCAACACCGACCTGCCCGGACGAGAAGCTGGTATCGGTTGCTGACGTAACCAGCGAGCCGTTGACGTAGAACCGCAGCGACGAGCCTTCGACGTCGACCCGCAAGGTATACACAGTGCCAGTGCTCAGCGTTGTACGGTTCGACTGGGCCAGCTTTGTCACCGAGCCACCGACAACGGCTTCAATGACCCAACGACGGTTATCGAAGCGGAACACGTAGTAGTTGTTGCTGTCGACAACCCGAGCCAGCAAGGCCGGGCCGTCGCCTCGGCGGACGATGGAGGTGGTGACGACATCAGCCTCGAAGGTGTAGTCGGTCCAGGCCACATCGCCTGCGGCCTGACGGCCGCTGTCGTTGCGACCCGACACCGTCCCCCGGAAGCTGGTGTCGGAACCGGAGACGGTCGTTGTCCAGGCGGCCGAGCCACCGAGACTCGACCAGTTGCTGGTTCCCGATTCGAAGTCGTCGTTGAAGGGCAACGTTCCGCCCCCAACCGCATTGACCGTAACGGTCACCGTGGCCGGAGCAGAAGTGTTCGTTCCATCGTCGACGTTGAATTGGAAGGTGTCGGTACCGACGAAACCGCTCGTCGGCGTATAGGTAACGTTTGGTGCGGTTCCGGTGACCGTGCCGTTGCTGGGTTGGGACAAGACGGTGTAAGTGAGCGGATCCTGGTCGGGATCGGAACCGGTCAACGTAATCTGCACCGGCGTGTCTTCATCGGTTGAGACCGCCGAGTCCAAGGCCGTCGGCGAGCCGTTGACCCCGTTGACCGTGATCGAGACCGTCGCCGTTGCCGAGTTGACGGTGCCGTCGTTGGTCACGAAGGTGAACGAGTCGGTCCCGCTGTAGTCGGCGTTCGGTGCGTAGGTAAGGTTGGGTGCTGTTCCGGTGATGGTGCCGTTGCTTGGGTCGGACACGACGGAATAGCTGAGTGGGTCCTGGTCGGGGTCCGAACCGGTCAGGGTAATCGTCACCGAGGAACCCTCATCGACGGTTACCGACTGGGAATCGGCCGACGGAGCGTTGTTGCCTCCGCCGCCACCCAGCGACTCGATCAGCACATCGTCGACCCCGGCCTCAATCAAACTTCCGCCGCCAGCGTCGGCGGCCTCAATCAGCAGGTAGACGGTCTGGCCGCCGAATGAACTGATGTCGGTGGTCGAACCGGCCCAGACCGCAGCGACCTCGGTGCCATCGCCTCGCTCCTCGACGATGACCTGGCTACCGCCCGACCCAACCAGGGTCACCCGGAAGAAGTCTTCGGTTGTTCCGTTGGTGAGATGAGCGAAGTAGGAACTGAACGAGAGTTCGAGGTTGGCTCCAGCCGGTAATGCAACATCGGGGGAACGCACACTGGTGGTGCCGTTGTCGATGTCGTAGGTGCCAGCCGATGAACCGGCTCGGCCGTCGGTAACGAGAGCCTGTGAGCCGCTCACCGTTGTACCAAGCTGGAGCGTGATGCCGCTTGAGGTCTGCTCCGGATTGGAGACCCCCCAGGCGCCAGTTGTTGCCGTGTCGGTTCCCGACGGGTTGGTTGTCCAGCCCTGGCTCGACTCGAAGTCGTCGCTGAAAATCGGCCCGATGGGCACACCGACACCGATCGTGACCGTGGCCGCCGTCGAGGTGTTTGTGCCATCGCTGGCGGTGAAGGTGAAGCTATCGGAACCGCTGAAGCCAGCGTTTGGCGTGTAGGTGAGATTGGGGGCGCTGCCGCTGAGTGAGCCATTGCTCGGGCCGCTCGTCACCGCATAGGTCATGGTCTGACCCTCGGGATCGGTGGCCGTCAACGTGACCGCTAGCGCTGTGTTCTCAGGAGTTGAGACGACCTGATCGTCGGCGGTGGGCGGATCATCGACGACGCTGGTGACCGTGAACGAAACAGCGGTGATCGGACCCCAGAACCCGGCGGCGTTTCGGCCGCGCACGAAGAGTGTGTGATCACCGAGTGCGAGCCCGCTGGTGTCGATCGACGCCGAAACGGTTTCATTGTTCTCGTTGAACGAGCCGTCGGCTGATGACATGGCGATAGGCGTGCCTCCATTGGAGGGGGCGACGTCGAGGTAGTACTCGGCCTGGGTCACCGTTTGGGCGGTAGGTCGAGAGAAGCCGCTGGTGCCATAGGCGTTGTCGTTGACGACGGCACTCAGGCTGACCGAGGTGCCTTGTTCAACCGAACCGGTGGCCGAGGCGCTGGTCGTGGTCGGCCCGCGTGACGTTATATAAGGAGTATCGGCCACCTTGATCGAATAGAGCAAGGCATCTCGGTTTAGCGGCCACAGCGATGAATCGATGCAGGAATAGGCGGGGGCGAACCCGCCGCAGGTGCCGCTCGAAGGGCTGAGCTCGTAGGTGACGCTGGCTACACCCAGGTCGTAGTACACCCAGTCATCGGTCGAGCCGGTGACACCATAGAGAATCTCCGGGCCGGTGCCTGTTTCGTAGCCGTTGTAGTGGCTCATACGGAAGGCGTAGGCTCGCAGTTGGGCATCGTTTGGCGCTATGCCACCCTCGCCGGGCGGCAGCAGGATCAGCTCGCTGGAGCTGTGCATGGTGATGAAGGTTCCGGTGGCGTCGTCGGGGGCGGCGCTGTTGACGGCGCTCTTCTGATCGGGCCACAGCTGACGGAAGAGTGCTTCGAGCGCCTGCTGCTCAGGCTCGGAGGCCGGCCCGGTACCGCGGTAGGTCTGGGCGCAAGGATTGGTTGTTGTGCCGATGCCGCCCCAGTTGGCGGTTGATGCGTTGCGGTTCAGGTCCACACCGTGGTGGTTGGATGAGGTGGGAGGAATCGAACAGCTGCCAAGGGTGTCGTTGGCGTTCTTGCGCTGCATATACGGACTGTTGCCGCCCGACTCGGCGATCTCGCGTCCGTCGGGGTTGACGACCGGGATGATCCAGATCTCGGTGGTGTCCATCATGTGGGTGATGTCGGCGTCGACACCGTAGTTCTGGGTCAGATCATCGATGAGACGCCAGGCGATCTCGGAGGTCTGTAACTCGCGGGCGTGGATGGCGGCCTGGATAACTGCTCGTGGCTTGGCCGAGTTCGGGCTGAGGGCACAGTCACCGGCCTGCTTGTTGGTGAGACAGATCACCTTGAGGTCGTTGGCCCCGGCCCGGTTCTGGGTCTTCAGCCAGGAATCGCCGTAGTCGTAGACGGTGGCGAGCCCGGGGTAGGTTGAGGCCACCGAATCGAGGTGGGCGTAGTGCTCGACGACGGTGCGATAGCCGCCATAGTAGGTGGCGGCCGCGACGGCCTCTGCTTCGGAAGCTGTGAGTTCACCATGATTGTGGCCGTCGGCCCGACGAGCAACACCCGGTAGCGCTGGCAGTTCCCGGTCTCGTTGGACGCGGTAACCTGCCTGGCGAAGTTCGGTGGCTACGTCGTTTTCGCCCAGGACGAAGAGATAGCCGTCGCCTTTTCCTTCCAAGAGGTCGACGTCGCTGTTGGCGAGGCGTTGGGCCTCTTCGGGGCTGTCGATGTAGACACGCCACACCGAGAGAGAATCTGCTGGTGGGGCTTCCGCTTCGGCTTGTGCTGACACCGGTCCGGATGGTGCGACGAGCGACACCAACCCAAGGGCGAAGGCACAGAAGGCCACGGTTAAACGCCTGAGTCTCATTCGATTGAACTCCTTGTGTAGTTGTTTAGCCGCGCGCTGGAACGTCAAAAGAGGCCGTCGCCCCATTGCCGACGTGGCAACCCACCCTGCAGCGATTCTAATCGCAGCTTCGCGCCCCCTGCATAGTCTGTTCGGTCGACGAATCGCCGAGGTCGGCTAGCGAGAGCGGCTTCACCGACGACGGCCGCCCCTTTCTTGTCACGCTCAGGTGGTCGAGGATCTAGGAGATCTCGCATCCCGAGGCACCGACGCAGTCACCACGAACCGCTACCAAGCAAGAACCGCTGAGCTGCTCGCAGCTGGCCGCCAGTAGCACTTCCACCAGCTCGACGCCGACCACAACCAGTCGCTCGACCACGACGAACAGCGTCACGACCAGCCGCAGGACCACGACGACTCGACCGACGACCACGGCTCCTGAGATTGATTGCTCCCGTTGGTACACGCCAGCTGAAAGCGAGGACGCGGCGTGTAGGCGGGGCGTCACCCTCGCAGCTGGAACGACCGTGACGGTGCACGCCGAGCGCAATGGTTGGCTCTATACCTATCACGCTGCGGCCGACGACTAGGGTTGGGTAGCGGCGAGCGCCTTCGGCTAGCCATTGTCGTCTCAGGACCCAGCGTTAACTGGCGGAATGTAGCCAGCGGGCCAGAGCGGCGGGTATGCCACATCCCATGTGACAGCACTGAGGTCTGCAAGCGCAAGGTTCGAAACCGCTCTTAGGTCTGCGTTTGTGAGATCAGCACCCGTCAAGTTGGCCCCTCTGAGATCAGCCGCTCCCATTTTGGTGTGACCCAGCGTCGCTTCAGTAAGGTCGGCGTTGTTCAAGTTAGCTCCTGAGAGCTGCGCCCCGTTGAGAAAAGCTCCGCTAAGCGAGGCGTTGAGAAGATTGGTGCTGATCAGAGTGGCCGATTCCAGACTAGCGCCCTCCATATTTGCACGTGTAAGGTTCGCTCCGTCGAGGGTCGCTCCCCTGACGTTTGCTCTCCGCAGGTTTGAATCCTGAAGGTTCGCTCCCGAGAAGTCACGACCAGGAGCAACGAGAGTAGCGAGCAGAAAGCTTCCCAGATCGGCTGCGATCGGTTCCCGGGTGGCGTAGCTAGCGTAAAATGTTTCTAGATCGGCCGATTCGGATGGGTCGAATCCACGTAGACCGGTATCTCCTTCTGCTGGCGACGTCGACGGCCGAACCATCGTGGGTCTTGAGGTTGCGGGTTGCGTTGTTGAGGTTGCGGGTTGGGTTGTTGAGGTTGCGGGTTGCGTTGTTGACATTCCGAGCGGAGCCGGGACTAGGCCTGTTTGCGTCGTAGGTGATTCCGCGTCGGTTGGCGTTGTCACGAGCTGGGTGGTGTTAACTGCGGAGGTCTGGGACGTAGTGTCGCCGGTTGCTTGAACGGGCGCCCTGTCGTCTGCGGCCAACGGCACGGGGACAGATTCGTTGGTTGTGAATGACTGTCTCGTGGGGGGAGGTGTTGGTTCGTCTACGAACGAACCAGATCTCCTCGAAGCAGAGCGATCAGGGTCGAACGGGGTCGAGAAATCGGCTGGCTCGACAGATCGAACGCTCTGTATGTCATTGCCCAGGGCTCTGATGATGAGAAGGCCTACGATGACCGCCGCTGCAAACGAAGCGGTTGCGGCCAATGCGGCCAAAGCGCGACGCTGCAAACCCTTGACGGCAGAAAGGCTTCGACCGGTACGTCGAGCGGTTTCCTCGAGGGTTAGGTCGTCTTGAAATCTGAGTTTGACGACCTCGCGCTGTTCGATGGTTAACGACGAGAGCAGTTCGGTTATCCACGCCTGATCGACGATGCGATCTTCGAATCCGATCTCGCGCCCGGAATTAGGGTTTGTCTCGTCGAGCTGGTGGGCCGAAAGGTCCCGTAATGCCTTTCGCCTTTCGTCGCTGAGCCGGCTTCGGGACAGGTGGTAGAGGTAGCTCCAGAACTGCTGACTTGACGTAAAGGTCAGTCGTGGCAGAGCTCGGACGAACTCGGCCAGAATAAGGTTGGCCAACGCTTCGGGTTGTGCCGCGCCCCGCCGACCAACATAGTCAGAGATCTGGGGCAGGCAATGGTTGACCAAGTCGGTTACCGCAGCTACATCATCCTCAGCTGAGCGCGCGGCTAGGACGAGAACCGCGGTTGAACGAGGACTGACCTCTACAACACCATTTGACATCTAGTACTTCTCCCGCAACCGAAACAATCAACTGTCGCGCCCTCACCAGCAGTTCTAACGAACTGGGCGGCGGTAAAGATATGGCGAACAAAGAAAACTCAAAATTGAAGGCTTGGCCGTCAAAAAATTGTTCACTATTGCCTATTGTTTGGCCTAGCGAGCATTGCCCCGCTTGTTACTCTTTACCAACGACGAGAATCGTGGTTTGGGTCCGGTCGGTAAGAAACCTGGTCGTAACGGTGCGGTGAGAGAGGTCGATAGCGGTGGTACTGCACGCGTGAAGACTACGACGAACAATGATCGACGACGCCTGACCCGAATGGCTGCGGTTGTGCTTGTAGCAGCCGGTGTCACAGCGACGCTTGCCTGGCAGGTACTCCAGAATCCAGACGACACCGATCGCGTAGCGACGTCTCCAGGTCCATCAACTAGGGAGGGGCCGTCGACGTCACTCGCGAACGATGTGATCATCGTCGGTGGAAACGAGGAGACTCGTGGACAGGACAGCATTGGCGATGGCACAGAGCAGCCGCCAGCTTCACAGACCTCGATGCCACCGCTCACACCGACGACGAGCCCCCCGACGGCGGATCAGCTGATCTCAGCACCGAACCGCCCGTATCCAAACCTGGCTGGCGGAGCGTGGCTCGGATGGACGAGCTTGCGCTCAAGCTTCCGGCCAGCGGCCGCTGACCTGCCGACGATCCGGGCTGGCGATATCGCTGGTGATCACGATGATGCCGTGAGGGCTGCCCTCAACCAGCACGACGAGATCCGGCTCGTCGGCACGTTCGACCTCGATCGACCTCTCAATCTTGGCTCCGGTCAGGTCATCCGGGGCGAAGGACCGGAACAGACGCTGCTGCGTTTTTCGGGGCCCAGATCTGGTATCAAGGCCGATCTCGGTGGAATCGCTGGGTCCTCGATCCCGGTCGATGCGGCGGCATTTGGAGGGGATCAACTCAAGCTCCAGCAAGAGGATGGTGGGCGCTACGCTCCCGGTGACCTGGTGGTGCTGAGCGCCTCCGGCGGCAGCCAACCATTGGCCCTTCAGATCGCCTCCCGCCCTGATGCCTCGACCCTCAAACTCACCTCGCTGCTTCCTCGTGCCGTCGAAGCTGGGGAGCCGTTGACCGCTCTGTCGAAGGCGCCCCTCGTCGGTGTCGGGGTCGACAATCTTACGTTGGAGGCCGTCGGGCCGGTTGACAACCTCGTCTTCTTCCGGGGAACGATTGGTAGCTGGGTTGCCAATGTTCACTTTCGCAACGTTCGCCGTGCCCATCTCTACGCCTCCCACTCACACGGCTGTGAGATTCGAGGCAGCTTCTTTGACGACGCTTCGGACCATGGCGACGGTGGCAGAGGCTATGGCGTGAGCCTGGCCAACGGAACCACCAATTGCCTCGTCGAAGACAATGAGTTCCGACGACTGCGACACTCGATGGTGGTCAACGATGGTGCTGGTGGCAACGCCTTCGTCTTCAACCATTCATGGGAGCCGCGCCACATCAACTTTCCTCACGGCGGCCCGCCCGACATTCTCGTACACGGTCCGGCGTACGCGAATCTGTTCGAGGGCAACGTTGTCGAACGGATCTATGTTGGAGACAATCCGGCCGGCCCCCACAACGTGTTCCTTCGGAACTGCCTCACCGCTGGCCCCCTGAGCTACCAATACGGCTCCGGTACCCAGATCATGTTCGGCAATTCGATGTACGGCACAGACCAAGCCTTGGCCGAGCGCTCGATGGCAGGCAACTGGCCAGAGGGCGAATCGAGCCTGCCTTACCTGCACTCCGGGCCGACGGTGTTCGCAGACCGAGCGGTTGTTCGCGTCGGTTCGTCGGAGCAGGCCGGGGCTCTTCCAGATCCCTTGGAGGGTGACAATCAATGGCGAGGCGCGGCCGATGGGCCCCGCCTGGGAACATCATTGCCCTCCACGGCCTTTAGCGATCGCCAGTCCATTCTGGAAGATGCAACCGGCACAGACTGGATCAACGATTGCCCGATCGACGCTGTCGTCGGTGCTGGTCGAGGCCCTAGCCGGTAGTCATCTACGGCGGAGAGATGGTGACTTCGACCCGTGCCTCTTCTCCTCGGTTGCCGTGGAAGTCGGTCGCCCACACGATGTACTGAGCCACCCCTCGCGGCGGGTTCAGATCGAGGTAGGTGTTCTGTTCGAGGTCGCCACCGCCGCCGAGGTAGCGAAGTCGCTCTGCCTTGTCTCCGTCGCCTGGTCGTGGCTCACCAGCTGGGTCGACGATCGATACCGAGTACGAAGCGAATTCAACATCGTCAGACGACTCATCCCACTGAAGTTCGACTCTGAGACGTTGGCGGTCGCCTTCGGTGACGATTGCTTGCAGGCCGGTGATCGGCGCTGGCGGCGTCGTGTCATCGACAGCGAGGGCCGTGGTCCAAACGCGTTGCACGGATGCGCCGGTAGCGCTCTCGGCTTCGAGAATATAGGTCACGGCTACAGCTTCCAATGGTTCTGTGTCGAGTGCAGACACGCCGATGCCGTCGTAGATCAGCGTGCCAGACCCGGGTGGAGCGGTCGCCGGGTCAACGTTGGGTTGTGGTTCGAATCGATAGACCTTGAAGCGTTCGATGCCGGCGGTCGGAGCCCAGCTCAGTCCGATGGCGTCGCTGGTCATCGTGTCGGCCCGTATCCAGGCGACGGTTTCATCGAGAACAGCGACTTTGGCAGGCGAAACCTCGGCAACGTCGCCCCCAACGGAGCCTTCGGTTGATGGAGAGCGTCGATCAGCGCTGGTCGGTGTGTTCTCGCTGCGATCCGTGATCTGGCTGGCGGTGGGTTCAGAAGCGGTGCATGCCACCCCCAACGTACAGAAGAGAGCGAGGGCGGCGATGCGGCTCTTACCTGGAGACATCAGTGAATCTTTCATCGGGCGTAGTCGGATCGATCCGAGGCTGGGACCCAACAGCTCTCGGCCGCGTGGCTAGCAGTCTCGACTGGCGTGCTGGCGCCCGTCGAGATCCCCCCGGCTTCGATAGCAAGCGAGATTGGGAACGTGTTGTCTCCCGGACGGGGCATTGGTGCGTCGAGGTGCCCCGCATCGTCGCCGAAACG
The DNA here is from genome assembly GCA_937922045.1 of uncultured Acidimicrobiales bacterium. GTDB lineage: Bacteria > Actinomycetota > Acidimicrobiia > Acidimicrobiales > SZUA-35 > JAHELU01. The sequence continues at coordinate 15,907 of CAKZXA010000007.1, forward strand.
GTTCCACTGCGCGATAGTGCCATCGACCCCGGGTTCGACCGTCAATCCACCCGGCCCGATCCGGTTGCCGATCAGCACCTGTCTATTTGACCGGTCAGCCACAAGCACAGAGTCCAGAACGCAGTTCCGGAACAGTGTGTTGCCCGCTCCGGACGGCCCCCACCAGTCGGCAAAGGAAACTCGATCGAACACATTCGCTTCGAACAGGTTGGCTCGAGGAAGATGGCCATGAAGCGAGAGATCGGCTCGAGGTTGGCGATCCGCGTAGCCCGCTGAGCCCCGCGCGTCGTTGGCCACGATGACATTCCCGCTCGCGCCGAGCTGGATGATGATGGCGTGCCGTAAGTCCCACAAGGCGTTGTCGGCGACCAAACATCCAGTGGTGTGACGGGCGAGGCTTATCCCATACGCTCGACCACCATCGCCGTAGTCGGTTGCGAGGTGAAAGGCCGAACCGCTGATCTGGCACCGATAGACCTGATTCATCGCGACATGGGCTCGCGAGGTTCGTCGACTGTCGACGGAGTCCAGCCAGACGTCGGCTGCGAACTCAAAGACGATAGTGTCGCCGTAGCCCTCGTCGAGTCGGACAACCGAAAGGTTCTCTATGCCGACCTGGGTGATCGGTTCGATCAGTCGGACCGCTGTACCCATCGACTGTTGATAGGAGCCGTTGAGCGGGGAGGCCAGGGTGATGGTGGTGTCGTCGATTGCGGCGACACGATTGAGTTCGCCGACCGCCCCCACCCCCCAATCGACCCGCCAGGCATCCCGGGTAAACATGTACTCGGGGTTTGTCCGTTGCTCTATCTCGATCACGTCGCCGACGTTGAGAGTGGCTGCGTCGACCAGCTCGATGCTTTCCGAACCAGGATCAAGGTCGTCGCGAACCGCGAGCCAGGTATCGCTTGGATGACCCTCCGCTACGATCCCTGGACCTGGGCGACCGGCGAAGTCGATGGCGAGCTCAGTGCCCGGACCGGCACCGCTCAGTATCACACCCGAAGCCAACACAAGCCGTTCGGTCAACAGGAAGCGACCTGGGGGAAGCTCGATCATCGCTGGCCCGTCGAGAGAGGCTGCCGCGGCCACGGCTTGGGCTAAAGCGCCTGAATCAGACCGACCGTCATCCGGTGTAGCGCCGAACTCCTGGACCGTTACAACCGGGGGTGTCAACGCTGGCTTGTCGGCGCCAGCGGCGCCCCACGCCCCCGCCACCCATGGGCTCCCAAAGCCTTGCACGGCAGGCAGATCTCCGAGTCGCGAATCCTCAGGGCTCATGGTCTCAGGACCTGTGGAGCCGGGGCTGCAGGCTGCAAGCACTGAAACCGCGGCGACAAGTCGCCAGAGAAAAGTTTGGTAGCGAGTCACGAACGCCTTCTAGGTTGACACGTCGAGGCCGAGGGCTCGTCTGTATGCGGCGTCGAGTTGGTCGGCGCTGCGATTCCAGGACAATGGTCCGTCGATTCGCTCCCTGCCTACGCTGCTCATTTTCGCCCGTCGCTCCGGGTCGTCGAGGAGGTCAACGAGTGCATCGCCGAACGCTTGGCCGGTGTGCTCGTCGACGTAGACGGCCGCCTCGCCGGCCGAACGTCTGGATTCGGTGAGGTCGAAGCTGACCACCGGCAATCCCATCGCCATGTAGTCCATTGTCTTGATCATGGTGGAGATGTCGTTGAGCGGATTGTCGATGTCGGGTGCCGCTCCCACGTCAGCCGTGGCGAGATAGTCGAGCATGTCTTCGTCGGAGATGAAGCCGGTGAACCGAACCCCTTCGCCAAGCCCCATCCGCTCGTGCTGCGCCTGGAGTTCGTCCCAGACATCCCCGGTGCCAATCACTACGAACAGCACATCTCGACGACCTCGGACGAGACGCACATGGTGGGCTGCGTCGAGGAGTACCTGCACCCCGTCTTGAAATCCCATCGTGCCGACAAAGACGACCATGTGGTCGTAACCATCCTTGAGCTCTGGGGTCGGAGGTCTCGTGGCGAAGAGCTGAAGGTCGGGGCTGTTTCGGACCACAAAGACGTTGTCGTCTGGAACACGACCGCGGCTCAGGGCGCGGCTTCGGTACGACTCATTCGTAACGATTACTGCGTCGGAGGCTCGGTAGGACCGCCGTTCTAGCCAGGTCAAGATCTTGTGGAGGACACCACTTTTCTCGTCCTCGAACTTACTTTGGTAGGTCTCGGGGCCGAGGTCGTGCTGGTCGAAAACGAACTTCACACCATGCCACCCAAACATCCATTTGAGCCCAAAGAAGATGTCGGGTGGATTGGCCACGTGGATCACGTCGAAGCGTTTCTTGCGCCAGATGCGCATGGCCCGCGAGTGGATGGCCAGTGCCGCCCAGCCGTACTCCATTACGAAGTCACGCTTGCGGGATCCTCCGAACGGCATCTTGAACCGGTAGATGTCGATACCTTCAAGTCGTTCGAAGCTCGGTCGATCAGCCGAACGCTTGTCGCTCGGCGAGATGATGCTCACCTCATACCCGCGTTCAGCGAGTGATCTCGCTTGATTCCAGACCCGTCGATCGTGGGGGACGGGAGCGTTCTCTACAACGAGCAAGGCGTGCAGAGGGGTGGTCGTTTCGGCCCTCACCACGCAACCCCGAAATACTGTCTTCCCTGCCCAATTTCGACAGGTAAGCCAATGAGATCTACGACGATCTGATCGCCTGATAGGTCGGTTGTTTCGTTGTCGCCTTCCCGGGCGCTAGCGAGGGTGTTGTGCAGGTCTGGTGTGGTTTTCGAGACAACCACGATGTCGGCCTTTCGAACGAGTCCATCCACGCCGTCGACAATGTGCTGTGAGAGGTGTGGGATCTCTTGGTCGATGTAGGCCTGGTTGCTTCCAACGAGATTCGCGGCCGAGAGATCAGGATCGAAGATTTGGCAATCGAATCCCTTGCCGAGCATTCGTTCGACAACCTCGACCATCGGACTTTCGCGCAGATCGTCGGTGCCGGGCTTGAAGGCGAGGCCGACGAAACCGATGCGTCGACCGTCCCACTCGATGAGTTGGTCGATCAGGCGCTGAACTTGAATCGAGTTACTGGCCAACAGGCTCGACAGCAGAGGTGTTGGTACGTCACGCTCCTTGGCTGCAAAGTTGAGGGCCCGAACGTCCTTCGGAAGGCATGATCCACCGAAGGCGAAACCAGGCCGCAGGTAGGCCGCAGAAATATTGAGCTTCTTGTCGCTACAGACGATTTCCATCACGTCTCGCCCGTCGACGCCCAACGATTGTGCTAGCAGCCCGATCTCGTTGGCGAAGGTGATCTTGGTCGCGTGCCAACTGTTGTTGGCGTATTTGATCAATTCGGCGACGCGGCAGGGCACAACTTTGCGTTCGATCGGTTCGCCTTCATTGCTGATCTTGAGCGGTTCATAAAGGCCGAGCACAACCTCGGCGGTCGCGTCATCATCAGCCCCGATCAGAATCAGCGGTGGATCCATGAAGTCGGCAACCCCTTGGCCTTCACGCAGGAACTCGGGGTTAACGGCGACGCCAAGCCCGGCCCCTAGCTCACGGCCGCTTGCCTGCTCCAGCAGCTGGGCCACCCGCTGAGCGGTGCCGGGCATAACGGTGCTTCGTACGACGACGGTGTATGGGCGACGCTGCGAGCCACCAGCCTGATCGCTTCGAGCGAGGGCGGACCCGATCTGGCTTGCCACCGCTTCGACGTGGCTTAGATCGATGTCTCCGTTCGGCCTGCTCGGTGTGCCGACGCATATGAGGGCAACGTCGGTGGTGGCCACAGCCCGTTCGACAGCCGTCGTGGCTTCGAGGCGACCATTGGCCAGGCCATCGGCGAGGAGCTCGTCGACGCCGTCCTCGAGCACGGGACTGGTGCCTTCGTTGAACGACCGCACCTTGCCTTCGGCCACATCTACACCGACGATGCGGTGACCGATTCCTGAGAAGCAGGCGGCGGTAACGGTTCCGACGTAGCCCAACCCGAAGACGGCGATGCCGCGAACGCGATCGGTTTGTTCTAGAGATTGATGGTCGAGGGTTTCATGGTCGAGGGTTTCACGGTCGAGGGTTTCACGGTCGAGTTGGTTCATTGGTCAGCCTCCGCATACAAGCCGGGATTGTTGGGATGTTGGCGAGCCTTTGGCACGCGCTTGTGCCGTGCTGGCTCTGGGATCGATTGAGCGATGTCGCCCGGTTCGCAACCGTCGAGTTGTTGACGGCACACAATTTCAAAAGAGAGCAGTGCGGTTAGGGGGCGCCGATGGTTGCGCCTACCGCTGAGGTGCTCCTCGATCAAGCCGTTGAGAAAACCGTGGTCGAGGTTGCGTTGGCACCATGAGTCTTCGGCGAGCACGATGCGACGGATGGCATCGGGGAGGTCTTGCGCGAACCAGGTGTCCACGGGCGTAGCGAAGCCGTACTTTGGTCGTTTCATGACATGCTCAGGCAGTGAGCGAGCGGCGGCGCGTCGATGAACGAACTTGCCGGTACGACCTCGTAGCTTGAACGAGGGGGGTAGGCCTTCGACGAAGTCGACGAGCTCCCGATCCAAGAGCGGGACTCGGGCCTCGACCGAGTTGCTCATGGAGAGCTTGTCGCCGTAGAACAACAGGTCGTCGGCGAGCGACATTCTCACGTCGATGTGGAGGAGCTGGGAGAATTCGTCGAGATGGGACACGGGCCGTTGCCAGTATTCGATTACATCTTCGGCTAGAGCGCTACTTTCGGCGAGCGGGCCCCGGGCTGCATCGGCGATCTGTTCTGGGCTGAAGACCTGATGGATTGCGGCGAAGCGGCGAACTGGGTCGCCTTCGCCTAGGGCATGAATGGCTCGGTCGAACCGAGCCATGGCAGGAAGTCCGTTGCTCAGCGCCCGGGCTGCCCCGGAGCGGATCAACCATCGAGCCTTCGCCCCATAGCGCTCGCCCAGGTAGCGGTCGTAGCCAGCCCAAAGCTCGTCTGCTCCCTGGCCGGTAAGGACGACCTTGACGTGCTTGCTCACCTCTGCTGTTAGCAGTTGGAAGGCAAAGGTGCTTTGAGACAACACCGGTTCTTCTAGCGACCACATCGAACGCTCGAAGGTGCTGACAAAGTCGTTCAGCCCGAGCCTGACCTCATGATGTTGACCGCCGAACAGAGCGGCCGTCTCCGCGGCATGTTGAGCTTCGTCATAGGCGAAGTCGGACCCGAAGCCCACGGTGAAGGTATCGATTGGAGAGGCTGAGGCTCGCTGTGCTGACGCTAGAACCATGGCCGAATCGACACCGCCCGACAACAGCAATCCGACGGGTACATCGCTGATGAGTTGACGCTCGACAGACCGTTGGACGAGAGCGTCGTACTCCTCGGTCACCTCGTCGACACTGCGGCCGCTGTTGACCTGTTGGGTTGGGTGGTAGAAGCGTTGAACCTCAGAGCCATTCTCATCGGAGATGAGAAGATGGCCTGCCGGCAGCTTGCGGAACCCGGCGAGCAGGGTGTGAGGGGCTGGGAGGTAGCCGAAATGCAGAAAGAGCCTGGCCCCGTCATTGTCGAGACGGCGGGGGATCGATGAGTCGGCGTCAATAGAACGAAGTTCGGACCCGAAGCGGATCCGGGTGCCATCGTCGTGGTAGTACAGGGGCTTCACTCCAAGGTGGTCCCTTGCCAGCAGTAGCCGATTGTTGCGGTCGTCCCAAATGGCAACACCGAACATGCCGTTGAGCCGATCGAATACCCCCAAACCCCATTGCTTGTAGCCGTGGAGAATAGTTTCAATGTCTGAACCCGTTGTGAAGCGGTGGCCTTTGGCCTCGAGCTGGGATCTGAGCTGGCGGTGATTGTAGATTTCGCCGTTGCCCACGACCCAGACGGTCTCATCGCGGTCGTAGAGCGGTTGACCTCCACCGGCTAGATCGATGATAGAGAGCCGGCGAAAGCCGAAGCCGATGGGCCCCCGGTGCTTGATGCCAACGTCGTCTGGCCCGCGGTGGGCCATCGTGTCGGCCATCTTCTGGAGAAGCTGGGGGTGGACTGAACGTCGATCTCGGCGATGTTCGCCGGTGATCCCGCACATCGTCAGCGCCCGGTCGGTGAGGAAGGGTGTCTGGCAACCGAGCCGTTGGTGCCTGCTGGGGTCCACGAGTCGAATTGGAACAGTCCTGAGAGGGAGCCTGTGGGTGGCTCGTGATCGTCAGCGCCGTCGAGGTGTGTGAACTGCTCGTCGTGGTAGGCGACTGGTTGACTGGCGTCGACCGAGGTTAGCAGTCGCCTGGCTAGCGCCAGGAGCCCAACTAGAACAATATTGACAACAATTGCCGCCGCAATTAGTGCAGTGGTCTTATCCACAACATCTCCAATTCTGTTATCTATTGGAAACCAAAAGATAAGTTTTGGCGCTTCACCGCACTAGAGGCGACGGTCTTAGTCGTCTTCAGGCGCGACACTGGGCAGCACAATTCCATCCTCGGTCACAAGTCGTTATCGCTTCATCGCTCATTCAGTGAGCTGATCATCATCTGATGCTTGGGCATCGAACGAATGGCTCACTGGTTCGGGAAGCCGCCGTTTTGGTAGATGGACAGCCCGACAGAGGTAACTAACGAGCCGATCATCGTTCAGCGATACGGAGTCGGCGTTGATTGGGCGATTTAGCCCAATCGAACGAAGACCGTATCTCGGCGTCGTAAGCCGGTCGTTAGAAGCAGCTGAGACTAAGCATTGTCGATGCTTGTGGAATGCTGAGTCGAGAGCGATTTAATCAAAAAGGATACAAATATGCAGAAAACACTCCGAATAGGAGTGCTCGGCTGTGGGTATTGGGGGTCGAAGCATGTACGTGTTTTGGCTTCATTGCCAAATATAGATCTAGTTTTGATCGACCGAGACAGTCGGACCATTTCGGCTCTGGCCGCCACCTACCCAGCCGTTCAGACAGCCCGAGCCTTGGAAGACGTCGCAGGCAGTCTCGATGGAGTAGTCGTAGCCTCGCCACCCACAACCCATTATCAACTGGCCCGCCAAGCTTTGGATGCTGGGCTCCACACATTGGTTGAGAAGCCGATGACGACCACCGTCGAGCACGCCATTGATCTGGTTGAAGTTGCGGCGGCCAAGAACCTTCGGTTGATGGTTGGGCACACCTTTGAGTTCAACCCAGCGGTTTGGGAACTGGCAACGACGATCAGATCGCCCGAGTTCGGAAAGGTTAGGTATGTCAACTCCTCGCGTTTGAACCTCGGCCTCTACCAGTCCGATACCGATGTGATCTGGGACCTAGCACCTCACGACGTGTCGATCCTCAACTACATTCTCGACGCCCGACCAACCTCGGTTTCGGCGTGGGGTCTCAACCTGATGAGCTCTCGTGCGGACGTGGCCTACCTCTCACTTCGCTACGAACAAATCGATGTAAGCGCTTGCATTCACGTGAGTTGGCTTGACCCAATGAAGGTTCGCCGCACCACCGTGGTGGGGGAGCACGCAATGGTTGTCTATGACGACGTTGCTACCGAGGAAAGGCTCCGGGTCTACGACAAGGCGGTGACACCCTCCTCATCGCCCGATGCTGGCCACCCTCTGAGTTACCGGATCGGTTCTATCGTTTCGCCTTACATCGACTTCAAGGAGCCGCTTCAGTTAGAACTGTCGGCCTTCGTAGAGGCGATCCGTACTGGGCGCGACCCTGAGGTCGATGGTAGGCGAGGTCTCGATGTTGTTGCTGTGTTGTCTGCGGCTGAGGAGTCGCTCAACCAGGGAGGCGTTTGGATCGACGTACCCCATTCGGCGAGCTTGATAGCCGATGAACAAGCGCTCAAGGGAGCTGCCTGATGGCCGAGACGCCGATTCCCTTTGTCGACCTGGCTGCAATCAACGACCAGGTGCGTGCTGCTCTCGACGAAGCATGGAGCGAAACCCTGCGCACCGGCGGCTTCGTCGGTGGCCAAGCGGTTGAGGCCTTTGAGCAGGAGTTCGCTCACTATTGCCAGGCCGAACACTGCATCGGCGTGGCCAACGGCACGGATGCGTTGGAGCTGATTCTGGCCGGGTTGGACATTGGACATGGCGACGAAGTGATCGTGCCGGCCAATACGTTTGTCGCCACGGCTGAGGCGGTTGTGCGCGTTGGAGCAGTGCCCGTTTTCGTCGATGTCGACCCCGACACGGCCTTGATTACGGGTGATATCGTGCGCGCTGCACTGACGGAGAGAACAGCCGCGGTCATGGCCGTGCATCTCTACGGCCAGCCTGTCGACGTCGACGATGTGTCTCTTGTAACCGAACGCGCCGGAGTGGCGCTTATCGAGGACGCGGCTCAAGCACACGGCGCAGAGCTGCGAAACCGACGCGTTGGATCGCTTGGTATCGCGGCTGGCTTTAGTTTCTATCCGGCCAAAAATCTCGGCGCACTTGGCGACGGTGGTGCGATAACAACGCAAGATTCCGAACTTGCTGGCCGTCTGCGCGTGCTGGCGAACCACGGCCGTTCATCTGGCTCGCGCTATGAGCATGAGGTGGTCGGTCGAAACTCGAGGCTCGATGGCCTCCAGGCCAGCGTGCTCTCGGCCAAACTCAAACGCCTAGATGAAGCCAACCATGCCAGGCAGGTTGCGGCCGAACAGTATCGTCGCCTGCTACCCGACATTGTTAAGCCGTTGGGTGTGGCTGAAGCCGCCACGTCGGTTTACCACCTGTTCGTGGTGCGCTGCGCGATCGACCGGGAACAGGTGGGTCAGGCCTTGACCGATGCTGGCATCGGCTGGGGCCTGCACTACCCCGTTGCCTGTCACCTGCAGGTTGGCTATCAGGATGGCGCTACCAAGCCCTTGCCTGCGAGCGAAGAGTTGGCGGACACCATCCTGTCGCTACCGATGCACCCTCACCTTTCGTTGGGCGAGATCGAACGTGTATGTCTGACACTCAGCTCCCTCGAAGGTGGTTGAGATGGGCGCGGCTGTTGTGCATTGGATCGTTCGATGACGTCGAGTTTGAGACCTCAGTTGTCGTCGAGGATCGAAGAACCGATCCTGGTGTCCCCGGGCTCTTTGCCGACGGGCCGCGGCGTGCCCCTCGATGGCTACACAACGTTCGAAGCTCGCCCACCGTGGCGAATTCTGATCGGCGCCTTCGTGCTGTGCGTTGCGACGACCCTTCTCGGTGCCGAAGGTGCGGTGATCGCTGAGTACCTCAAGGAAGAGGAATGGGAGGCGATCAGTCAGGTGGAGTTTCGCGATCCGCTCCTTCTGCCAGAGACGGTGGCGGTGACGCTCAAAAGCCCAAGCATCTGGCATCCGGTGGCGGTGGCTGAAGGGATCAGCGATGAGGAGTTTCAGAAACACTATGACTCTTCGGTGGCCGGTGGAACGCAGATCATCGACGTCAGCTTCGTCGATCCCGACCCGGAACGGGCCCGTCGTATAACCGAGGCGGTCGTAGACCGATACATCGAGCAGTTCAGCGCCAGTCCGATCGAGGACCAAACCGAGGTGCTCACCGCCTATGTCAACTCGCTCCGCGAGCTTGAGGCGTCGATCGAGGCCAGCTTGGAGAATCGTGGTCTGTTGACGACGGCGGTTCAGGTCGACCTCCAAGATCAGCTGGTGCGTTCTAGGCAGCGAATCAACGACGTCACCCTCAGAATCGTTCAGCAAGAAGACGCCGAGTTGGAGCGGGCAAGCACTGACCCTCGAATGGTTACCTCTGGTTTTGTCGTCGAGGAGCCGGTCACGCCGGCTCCGTTCAAAGCACTTGTGTTCGGTGGCGGCGCTGGCGGAATGATCGGCCTCCTGGTGACGTATCTGGCATTCCACCGGACCGCATTGCCAGCCAGTGGCCAAGACCCGTGGGTTCCTCGATCGCGGCCGACCGCCGACGGAGCGGGTGGCCGACAATCGACGGTCGGTCCCACCTCCCTTCTGGCCTTGAAGCGATCGGTTGATCTCGGTGTCGTCTTTGCTGTCTTGGTGGTGGCCTGGCCGCTGATGCTGATGGTCGGGTTGGCCGTAGCGGCGACATCGCCAGGTCCGGTTTTGTTTCGACAAGAGCGCGTGGGCCGCATGGGCAGAACCTTCACGATGGTGAAGTTTCGAACAATGTACGTCGACAACGACGACCGGGGCCATCGAGCCCACATCGAGCGTCAGCTGAACTCGGACCTCGCCCATGCTGCTTCCGGTGGCGAGAGCTTCAAGCTGGACGACCGGCGGGTAACCAGCGTTGGGCGGGTGCTACGCCGCTTCTCACTCGATGAGCTTCCCCAGCTTTGGAATGTGGCCAGGGGCGACATGTCGCTGGTCGGTCCCCGGCCCGCTCTGGTTTGGGAACACCAGCTTTTCGGTGCCGCCTACAGCGATCGGATTCTGGCCGTTCCTGGTTGTAGCGGGCTCTGGCAAGTCTCGGGCCGTAGCAATCTGCCAACGGTCGAGATGCTCGAATTGGACCTCGACTACGTACGTAACTGGTCCTTCGGCCGAGACCTCATGATTCTGGCGCGAACACCGCTGGTTCTGTTGAGGGGAGACGGGGCGCGATGAAGACACGAAAGGCCCATGTGCCGATGATCGAAACCAACATCAGTAACGAATCCGGTGAGGACACGATCCGGGTCGATCCGACCGCCATCCTCAGTCACCCTGTTGAACGCGGGGCTGATCGGCGACTTCGGATCGGCCCTGACGCTCGGATCCGTAGCGGCTCGGTGCTCTATCGCTCCAGCACTATCGGCGTGCGCCTCGACCTGGGGCATCATGTCGTCATCCGCGAGGAATGCGAGATTGGAGACGACGTCTCGATATGGAGCAACAGCATCGTCGACTACGGCTGTCGTATCGGCGACAGGGTGAAGATTCATAGCAATTGTTACGTGGCCCAGTTCACGGTCCTCGAGGAAGACGTCTTCCTCGGTCCCGGAGTTTCTATCGCCAACGATCTCTACCCCGGTGATCAGGAATCGGCTGCTGTCATGGCCGGTCCCATCCTGAGGGCAGGTGTTCAGATAGGTGCTGGAGTCACAATCCTTCCCTATGTCGAGATAGGACAAGGGTCGTTGATCGGTTCCGGTTCGGTGGTCACGAGGAACATACCTGCGGGAATGGTCGCCTATGGCTCTCCTGCGGTGCCGACGAAGGCGGTGGCAGATCTCGATCCGATTTCCAACCGGGTTCCGACCCAGCCAATGAACGGCACGAGGTTAGAGCGATGAGAACCATGGAATCAGGACGACTCGGTTCGCAACAGCAGGCTCAGAACGCTGGCTCCGAGGCCGCGGTAGGAAACCAGGGGGTAGCGACCGGGTTCACCTCCCTGGCGACGCGGCCAGTTTATAGACCGACCCGTCAGCATCTGACCGCCTTCCTTCTGATCCCGATCGTTCTGACGCTCGTCGGGGGCCAGGCCGGCTTCTTCGGGGCATTCCTTTTCGACGCACAGTGGCTTGCCCGAGCTGAAGTCCAATATCGAGGTACGGCATGGACGGAGACCCAAGATGTTGCCATTCAGAGCCGGTCATTAGTCGCTCCCGTGGCGGCAGACCTGGGGGTACCGATTAAGGAGTTCGGTGAGCATCTAGACGCAGGGCTCGTTCCCGGGACTCAGATCTTGCGCGTCGATTACGTCGACGACGATGAGGCCTTGGCGCTGTCGGTGGTTTCGGAACTTTCCAGTCGATATCTGCGACAAGCGGCCGAGCGCACACCTCAGTCGATTCGTGAGATCGTTGCCGCTGAACTCGATGAGGTAGAGGTGCAACTGGCCGCCGCCGAGCAAAAACTCGTAGTTCTCGCCCGTCGAGACACTGAGGCAGCCCGGGTAGAGCAGTCCTCGAATCAGGCTCTCATCAATTCGCTACGGGCCCGAAAGAACGATCTTGAGACCAGGCTCTTGGAGAATGAATTGATGGTCCTCGGCGAGGAGACCAACGGTCTACCAGTTCTCGTGACCGAGCCGTTTGTCTTTGAAGAGCAGGTGTTTCCGAGGCCCAAGATCTTCGGGGCCGTTGGTGCCGCAGGCGGACTCCTTCTCGGCCTGGCGATCGCCGGGCTGATCTGGAATCGAAATGCGTGGCGAGTGGCTCGCGAGTCGACTCGCCGAGCGGTGACGGGTCAGCGGTGATCGATGCTTGTGACGCCGCCACGAAGGCGCCGCCGACGTCGACTCTGGTCAGCGATACCGCAGCGTCGGCGGTGTGGACACTCGCGTCCCGGCTGACGGGATTTGCTCGGGTGGTGCTCATCGGCGCCGTCCTTGGCCCGACCTACTTCGGCAACCTTTTCCAGCTGGCGAACCAGCTCCCGTGGGTCGTGTTTGAGTTGGCGATTGGGTCACTCCTCTATGCCTTGCTCATTCCCGAACTCGTCACCGCAGTGGCCGACGGTGACCTGGAGTCGGTTGAGCGCATAGCGAGCGGATTCCTCGGGGTCGTGATGATGGGATTCTCTGCTCTGGCTGTGGTTGTTGCCGTCGCCGCGCCCCTCATTGCCCGCTTGTTTGCTCTGCCCTTGTCGAGCACAGCGTCGGAGGCGGACTTTCTACGGGCCGCTCTGCCTTTGGTTGTGCTGACCACACCACAGCTTGTGGGCTACGGCATGGCAATGACCGGACAGGCCGTACAACAGGCTATGGGGCGCTTCGCTCTGCCGGCAGCTGCTGCCATCGTTGAGAACACGGTGCTCATCGCCGCCCTCGGGGTCTTCGCCCTCCGCTACGGGACCGGGGTACCTTTGAACGAGATTCGAGCTGAACATCTGGTTCTCCTCGGCGGCGGCGCAAGCCTCGGTGTTTTCCTGCATGCTGTTGTGCAATTTTGGGGTGTGCGTCGTTTGGGGATTCGGCTTCGGTTGAGACCGGGTTGGTCCGACCCCGCCGTAGCCCGGATTCTCCGAACGGCGGTTCCATCATCGGGTACCGCTGTGTTGAACAGCGTCCGATTGCTGGTCCTCATGGTGTCGGCCAACGTGGTGCCCGGCGGCGTCGTAGCGTTCCAGCTCGCCCTCAATGTCCTGAATCTTCCTGTCGCCCTTGGCGCGAAACCGGTGGCCTACGCCTCGCTGCCTCGCCTGAGTCTGCTCCACAAGCGGGGCCAACGGGCCGAGGCCAGCAGATCGTACGGTGAGAGTATCGCCTTCGCTGGCTTGTTTCTCATCCCGGCGGCGGCGGCAGTTGCCGCCATCGGCCGTCTGGTCGCAGGTGGCCTAGCTCTCGGCGAGATGGCTACCGACGACGGCCGTCGCCTTGTCGCCTTGTGCCTTCTTGGTGTTGGCGGAGCCGTGCTCGGAGAGGGTCTCTTTCAGATTACGACCTCCGCCAGCTACGCATTTGATGATCCGATCGGCCCGCTACGTGGACTCGCTGTACGTCTCTGCCTGACCCTGATGGGTATGGCTGGCGCCGCCCTGACGTTGGAAGGCCCACTGCTCCTGTTCGGCTTCTTGTTGGCCATGAGCGCCGGCGACGTGATCAGTGCCTTGCTCCTACATCGACGGATTGCGGGACGGTTGAGGACTCGCCTGTCGACGGTGACACCGATCGGCCCCGTTCTGGTTAGCACTGCGGTTGTCTACGGAGCTGCGGCGGTCGCCGTCGAGCTGCTGCTTCGATCAGAGCTGGCGCCGCTTAGTCAGCCGGCTTCTTTTCTGGCAGCCGCAATCGTGTTCCTAGCAACGTCGGCGGTGTTCGCTTTGATGGTCCAGTGGTCCGACCCCCAAGTACCTGGCCTTCTGGCCGACATCAGGCATCGTCAACGCAGGTCGGCGTCATGAGTGCAGTTCGGTTAGACGCTGAAACACCAATGGAGTTGCTCCACCAGATCGTTGGGTACGTGACCCCATCGGGGCGCGGCAGTTTGGCTGTGCGATTTGCCCCGCCCGCTGCCTTGCTTGCCGGCTTCATGGTTGCTGTTGTCGACGTCAAGATCGGCTTTGCTCTCGTCGCACTCTTCGTCGTGGTCGTGATGACGTGGAATCACCCACCTCTTGCCGGCTATGCGATGATGGCTGCCGCTCCCGCAATCGTAGGTTTGGAGCGTGATCAGGTTCTTCCGCTCCTCCGGCCAAATGAGGCACTCCTCTTTGTGCTTGTCGGCGTCCTGGCCCTCCACTGGCTGATCTACTCTCGCAACGTTCGTCTACAACTCAACCGGATGGACTTCGCCGTCATGGCGTTGGTAACCGCTGGCTTTGCTTTTTCCTTGTTGACCCAGTTTGCTCGGCTTCGCCCCGTAGGACTCGATGACATTCTCTATGCGCTTGTCTTCGTAAGACTTGGCTTGCTCTACGGCATCATCCGGTACACGATTCGCACCCCTGGCCATGTCCGGACCGCTATTGGGTTCTCGCTTCTCGTAGCGTCGGTTCTCGGCATCGTCGGTGTGTTTGACTCGCTCAACCTGTTGGACATGGCCGAGCGACTCAATCGCTTCTTCCCCAATGCTGGCCCCCAGGCTGATGACGGACGAGGGGCAGCCTCGATCGGCAACCCTATTGGCTTTGGGGTCTACGAAGGCATCAACGCTTCGCTCGCCATCTCGATGCTC
>CAKZXA010000008.1 GCA_937922045.1 uncultured Acidimicrobiales bacterium
GGGGGATCAATACCGGAGAACGGCGCCCCGGAGGCGTCAAGGTAATCGTCACCGTTGCTATCGGTTGGCGCTGCGGTAACGCTGGCGTTGTTGGTGTAGGGACTCGTCACCAAATCAACCGGCAACGCAACCTCACACACAACCGACGCTCCCGGCGCAATCGGATCAGCCAACGCCGCACAAAGCGACGCGTCGATCACCACATCATCAGCCGCATCAGAAGGCGTACCGGCATCATCGGTGATCACCGCACCAGAGAGATACGTGCCACCGGTATTGGTCACAAGGTAGGTAAAGGAGGTCATGCCCTCGGCGCCGACGAAGATGTCGCCATCCGTCGCGTCGCCCGCAGTCTTCACCAGAGCGATCCCCGGATACAGAGTGACCGCATCATCATCATCGGTGACATCATCAAACAAGGCCACACCACCAGCATCAACATAGGCAGCGCCGTCGGCATCCGTCGGCGAACCGACAACACCGGCACTGTTCAAATGTGTGCTGTCGCCAACCTCGATGTCAGTCGAACACGTCACAGAATCACCAGGCCCAATCGGACCCGCCAACGCCACACACTCAACCGATGTCAACGTCACATCATCAGCCAAATCGGCTGGCGTGCCAGCATCATCGGTGATCACCGCATCCATCAGGTACGTGCCACCAGTATTCACAACCGTGTAGGTGAACAGCACCAGGCCCGGCCCGGCCACAACAAAGGCATCACCATCACCAGCAGAACCCGCCGTCTTCACCAACGCAACCGCCGGCGGCAACACCACCATCGACGAATCATCATCGACAGGGGGATCAATACCGGCAAAGGCGCTCCCAACCGCATCGGCTGGGGTGGCGGTCACGGCGGCCGTGTTGGTATAGGGGCTGTTTGTTAGATCCACCGGCAAGTCCAACGTGCAGGTCACCGATGCGCCGGGCGCTATCGGCCCAGCCAGATCTGGGCATTCAGCTGCGCTCAGCGCCGCGTCATCGACCGCATCGGTTGGTGTGCCAGCATCGTCGATGATCAGCGCATCGGTGAGGTAGGTGCCACCGATATTGGTCACAACATAGGTGAAGGTCGTCGTTCCGGCAGCGCCGACAAGAACCGTGTCATCGGTCGCAGTACCGGCAGTCTTCACGAGAGCGATGCTGGGGTAGAGCGTCAGAGCGTCGTCATCATCGGTGACATCGTCGAACAACGCGACACCATCGCTATCGACGTACGGATCGCCGTTCTCGTCGGTCGGCGCTCCCGTCGTCGACGCTGTGTTCGTGTAGCTCGGTGTGTCGACGTAGATATCGAGCGTGCAGGTGAGGGCGGCGTCAGGGGCGAGAGGACCGGCAAGGTCGGGGCACTCGGTTGCCGTCAACGTCACGTCATCAGCAGGATCGGTGACGGTGCCCGCATTGTCGACGATCGTGATGTCGCTGAGGTGGGTTCCACCGGTGTTGATGATGGCGAAGGTGAAGGTGACTGTGCCGTCACTGTTCATCACATAGACGTCACCATCAGCCGCCGTCGCCGCTGTCTTGATGATGTCGATGGCGGGCGGCACCATCACCTGAGCATCATCGGCATCGGTCGGGTTGGTTAGGCCCGGGTACGGATCGCCGTTCACATCGATCGGCGTGCCCTGCGTAGAGGCGACGTTCAGGTAGGGACTGTCCTCGTTCTCGACGGGAAGGTCGAGGGTGCATACAACCGAATCGGTTGGCGCAACGGGGCCAGCCAGGCCCGGGCATTCGACGGCGGTCAGCGTCACGTCGTCACCAAGGTCGATGGGTGTGCCGGCATCATCGGTGATGGTGATGTCGGACAGGTCGGTGCCACCGTCGTTTTTGACGGCGAAGGAAAAAGTGACCGTGCCAGCCGGGTCGTTGATGTAGAGCTCACCGTCGGCTGCTGTTCCTGCCGTCTTTGTGATCTCGATCGACGGGTCGGGCACGAGAGGCACCGGTACCCCAACTTCATCATCGTGGGTATCGGTGCCCGAATCGAGGCTCGGGTCTGGTTCTGGGTCGTCGGCATCGTCGCCCGACGTGTTGTCGTCGGGTTGTGAGTCGATGTCGGAGCCGTTGGTAGCGGAGCCGTCGTCGGTGACCTCGGCGAAGTTGAAGGCCGGATCGAGCACCGAAGCGGCCGTGATCGTGTAGCTAAGGGTTAGGGTTTCGCTCTGCCCACTAGCGAGCGGCCCTACCGTCCAGACCGGATCGGCATAGGTGCCAGCTGAGGCTACCGCGCTTGCGTTGACCAGGGTCAGCCCGGTCGGCGTGTCGGTCACCTCAACATCGGGAGCGGGGTCAGGTCCGTTGTTGACCACGGTGAGACGGAAGTCCACCTCCTGGCCGAGGATGTATGGCCCAGCGGTGAGTAGCTCCTTGTCGAGTTCCACATCGAACACGGACAGTCGGTAGCCGAAGTCGGCATCGTCGACGTCTTCGACACCCGTGATGTTTCCTGTCAACGGATCAGCTTCCTGGCCAATCGTGACGATCGACGAACTATTGATGGCAGCCAATCCGTCGTCGGAATCGTAGGTTTGAATACCGACCGGGTCGATCACATCCACCCGATACGTTCCCGCGCCGAGATTGGCGAACGCATAGTTGCCGTTGGCGTCAGTCGTCGTGGTGTAAGGATTCAAGGTGACACCCATCAAGGCCTCATACGTCGCGAGGTCAGCTTGGCTGACGACCGCTCCGGTTGCGGGATCGAGATAGAGCGGATCACCGGAGGCGTCGAAGATCTGCAGTATTTGGCCGACGATGGGAACGTCAGCACCGTTCACCAGACCGTCGTCGTCGTAGTCCCACCACACCAGGTCGCCGATGGTTCCGGCTACCGGGGTAACCGTAACGTCGTTGGAGATGACGTTCAACGAGATCTCGGAGATGCGTCCTCCAAACGAGTTGGTGTACACGTCGCCGATCGCCGGCGACGTGGCCCAGTCGACGATTTGGATCCCGTTGGCATCGGTGGTGTAGACGGGCTCGCCGCCAACGTTGCCTGTAGGGTCGAGAGTGATCGAAACCGTCTTGCCTCCGTCGTTCGGTATCGTCGGCGCTTCGAAACGGATGGCGGTGATGTCTGTCGTTGCGATCGGGCAGGAAGCGTCGACGACGAGCGGCGAACCCGAGGCGGCACAAGGCTGCCAGTTCGCTTCGTAGGTGCCAACAGCCACACCGTCGGGCAACACATTGCCGTTGTTGATGTAGTCCTGGTGGCAGAGATCACCGGGAACCGGCACGTAGCCGATTGGCTTGTTCGAGCTGGCGCACGGATCGATGTTGAGGGTGGAGGGGTCAACGTCGGTTACCCAAAAGGTTTCACCGTTGGAGAAGGCGATTTCGGTGAGCTCGTAGTAACCGTTGAAGTCGGTCTCGGGGTCGCGTTGGGATTGCTGCCCCCCGATGGTGGTCGAGGCGTCGCCGTTGAAGGGCAACACGTCGATGAACTCGCCGCCAGAGTAGCTTTCGCCACCCAGATTCTTGTAGGTGAGGTCGAACACAAACGGTTCGTCGACGTTGTAGACCTCTTGCGCCGTCTGCTTGAGCACGTCGAAGCCGAACTTGGGAAGAATCGTAAGTTTGTAGGTGGCAACAACGTCATCGCCGACTCCATCGCCCGCATCGTTCACGCCGTCATCGTCGGTATCAGTGATCAGGAGATCGGCCGCGATGCCACTGGCCTGGAAGGTGACGGTGTTCTTGAAGTTGCCACTCGTCAGCTCAGGATCGACCAGAACCTTGTAGCGGACCAATGGCATCTGCTCACCAGCGTCGATCGAAGCGAAGGTCCAAACGATCGGGTCCTGTGCTCCCGGCGTCGGACTGGACGTGAGCGTGACCGCCGGACCCGAAGCCAGGTAGGTGGCGTGATCCATCCACGTGGTGCCGCCGTCGACGCTGAACTGTTCCGAACCGGCGATGTAGGTAGTGCCGGCCGGGAGGTTATCGACGAGGCGAGCTGTCTCGGATCCGACCCAGAGACCAAACACACTGGGCTGCAGATCGAAGGTCACGATGTCGCCACCCCGAACCACCTTGATGCCTGTCGGTGAGGTCGCCTTGGTCACCGTGATACCCGAGGGAACCAGGATGTTGCGGTCGGCCGAGAAGAGGTTGTAGCTGAACGCCACGTTGTTCGGGTCTTGGACTTCAGTACCCGTGTTGTCCTGCCAGTCAGACCAATCATCACCGGACGAAGCGGTACGGCGAGCGTCAGCGTAGTTCGGGAGATAGTTCAGCGGACCGTAGCCGGTGGCATCGGACCTGACCTTCAGATCATACATTTGGGCGGCCATCACGTTGCCGTAGTCGGCAGCGCCGCTGAGCTCGGCCAGAACAAGATCTTCGTGGAGGTACTCGAACCGGATTTTCGTGACGCCGCTGGTTCCGTCAGCGGCCGCTGGCACCGCATCCGGATCCTCGTACCAATCGACGGGGGCGCCAGTGGCGGCGCCGGTTTCATCAACGACCGAACCGTCGGCGAGCTGGATGGCCACAAGACCATCGCCGGACACATCGTCTTCACAAACCGTGGTGTCGAGGTCGGCCAGGCTGCCCGTGCCGTTCGGCGTATCGGAGTAAAGACTTGTGGTGAAGGGTTCGACATCAAACATGTATGATTCGCCTGCACCACCACCCCAGATCCTGCCGGATGGGTTGTTCTTGGTTCCACCATTGACCCAGGTCGCGCTTACTCCTACATCGTAGAAGGCGACAGTATACGGTCCGGTCGGCTTTGCGTAGGTCGGGTACTTGTCCCATGCTGGCACGCCAGCAAACTCATACTGGGTGGTGTCGATCTTGTCGCAAACCTGCGATCGTGCGCCATCGATTCGTCGGTAGTCGTAGACCACCAACACAACGGGTAGCGTCTCACCTGCGGCGCGGAGCTGTTCGGCGATCTTCGGTGTATTCGGCGAGCCATCGGTAGTCCGTTGGAACGTCTTGCGGTACGACCAGATCCCGGGTGATGAAGCCACCAGGAGTCCGTTGGTGATGTTGTCGCTGTTCAAGGTCGATTGGGCCGTGCTGCCGATCCCTCCCGGCTCGGCTCCGACTCCGTAGTTATCGAGGTTGTTGCCAGAGGCATCTTCGGTCGACTGAGGTGAGAAGACCGTCGGTGTGTTCGTCGACGGATCAAAGGCTTCCGCCTCGTTGATGTAGAAAAACTGGCAGGCTCCAGAGCTACACGTCTGGTGGGTGTTGACGTCGGTCTGCGGAATCCAAACACCGACGCGAACGCTGAACAGGTTCGCATCTCCATCGGGGTCTCGCGTGTCGATGTTGTCGAGATCGATGACGACGTTCGGGTCGTCGAAGGTGTCTGGGATGAGCGTTGGCCCGGTCCAGTCGATCGGATAGTCGGTCTGGCTGCAGGCAACGACGGCACCGTCCCCGTTATCTCCATTCAGCGAGCACGCGCTGTAGGTCGGATCCCAGTCGTAGAGTTTCGCTCCCGATGACAAGGGTGCATCGTTGGCCGTGCTGTCATCGGTGAAGATGTCGATGAGGTCGAAGTCGGCGTCGAACAGGAAGCCGTCACCGTCGGTGTCAGCCGCCTCATCCGGCGAGTCGGCGATCATCGAACCGTGCTCATACGTGGCGATGATGTCGAACTCGGCGAGATAGCCGATCTCTCCCGACGGGCCGGGCTTCTCGTCGAGTTCTGGCCAGATCGGATTTCCGTCGGCGTCCAACGCAAAGCCGACCATCTCCTTCACAAGGTTCACCCGGAAGTCGGCAGTCACAAGCGCTTCGGCCGGCCCGTCGGCGCTTGGCGCCGAGGCGCCATTATTGCCGGTGGCAGCCGAATCAGAGATGCCGGTAGCGGTGACGCTCGCGCCCACGATCGAGTCGTTGAGCGTTGCCGTTGTTCCGTCGGTCGACGAGCCCAAGACCTTGGCCGCGGGGAAGAACACCTTGTTGGTTCCTTCCCGCGCGAAACCCATATTGCAGAACAGCGTCTCGTTGAAGCCGTCGCCATCGAGATCCTGAAGAATCGAGATGGGGGTCACGAGGATCGGATCGGTCTCACAGCCCGACGGGACCTCGATCCACTCCTGATGAACTGTTCCGGTCGGATCAGGTAGCTGGGTTGTCGCGTTGTATGGATCGATCGTGACCGTCGCTGTCAGGTGGTCGACGTCGGAGTCGTTGTTCGACACCTCGATCTTGTAGGTGACCGAGTCACCCAGGCGGACCACATCGTTGTCAGAACAAGTGTCCTTGCCATCGAAACTGGGGCCGCTATTGCCATCGTCCACGGGGGACCCGTCACTGAAACTTCGATTGGAATCAAAGGTTGTGCCGTCGAGACAATCGTCGTCGCCGCCGCTTGTGTCAAAGGGCTCGGAGCCTGTCTTATTCAGCTCAATCGATACATCCGTGACGGGCACGGCGGCCGAGGCTGGCTCGGAGAACGTTAGCAACGATGCCAGCACGACAACGACAACGCCGATCCTCCGGCCTGATCTCCATACCCGGTCAATTCTCCACGCGCCTAGCATCAAACGTTCTCCTCGACCCATTGCGATGACCCCCGTATCTGAACTCAATCGGTTCGACGTTGAAACTGTTAAGAGTTTCTGCCCTGTCAACGCTTCCGGGTTCATGGTCGGTCCACCGCACGGCCACCGAACAAGCGCCTCGCGACGGGCCGCAAGGCACACATCACGGCGAAAGGTTGGCGAGCCGCCACCTCCCGGAGCCAGGAGTGCAGATAGTTTCGATTTACCGATGAACGCCCTTGTCGTACACTCCGACTATGTCCACCAATCTTTCGATGCTGATCGACGGTGACTGGGTTGGTGCTAGCAACGGCGCCACGTTCCCGAGCGTTGACCTGGCCACTGGCAGAGCGTGGGCGCTGGTTCCAGAAGCTTTCGTCCCGCGCTAGCGCCTAGGTTTGTCAACACCGGAGATCCCAACGATGAAGATGCACCTCGCTGTCAATATGGAGCGAATCTCGCCCGACACCGACATGGTCGCGGTGCGAGATCACACGCTGGCCATGGTGAAGACGGCCGACGAGGCTGGCTTCGACGTGGTGTGGGCGGCCGAACACCATGCCATCGAGATGACGATCGCCCCCAACCCGTTTCAGATCCTCACCTGGTGGGCCGATCACACCAGCAACATCCGGCTCGGCTGTGGGGTGGCTAACACGGCCTACTGGCATCCGATCAACCTGGCTGGCGAAGCCGCCATGACCGACCTCCTCTCCGACGGTCGTTTGGAGATGGGCGTGGGGTCGGGGGCCTATCAACGCGAATTCGATCGCATGAAGCCCGGGCTCCAACAACCCGACAGCTACCGCTACATGAACGAGATGCTCCCCCTGCTCCGCGAGCTCTGGCAGGGCGACGTTGAACACGACGGGGAGTTCTGGCAGTTTCCAACCGCCACCTCCTGCCCGAAACCGGTTCAAGATGATGTGCCCATGTGGGTGGCGGCCCGGTCCCCCATCACCTTTGAGTATGGCGTAGCCAACGACTGCAACGTCTTGAGTTGGCCGCTCACCATGCCTTTCTCCGAAGTGCAGGAGTACCGTCATCGGCTCGACAACGCCATCGCCGCCAACGGGGGTCGATTCGACGGCCGCTGGGCCGTGATGCGTCACGCCGCCGTGTACGACAACGACGCCGACCGGCAGGCCACCATCGAATCGGTACGCCATATTCTCGGCCTCTTCGGCAATCTGATGTTGAAGAAGGGTGACGTGGTCAATGGTTTCCCCGAGCACATCCCACCCGAAGAACTCGAAGGCAACTTCCGCTACGACCCCACCATGCTGGAGGAGAACCTTATCTTCGGTTCACCCGACGAGGTCGTGACCAAACTCAAGGCCTACGAAGCGCTCGGCATTGATGCCTTTATCTATTATGCGTCGATGGGCCTCGACCCGGCGGTCCAGCTACGGTCGCTCCAGCTCTTCATCGACCGTGTCATGCCTGAATTCGGCTAGGAGATCCTCATGCCTGCAACGATCCGACGCACGCTTGTCCACGTCCAGCGAACCTATGAGGAGGGCGGCAAGCCGGTCGACGATCCGACCTTGCTGGTGGCCGCCCTCGCCATCATCGTCAACCCCTGGTTTGGTCAAGGCTTTGTCGACGACCTACGCCCACAGATCCGCGACCACGCTCCCGGGCTGGGCAAGGTACTCACCGAGATGATCCTGGAGGTAACCGGCGATGAGCTCGAAGGCTACGGCAAGGCATCGGTGGTGGGCATGGGAGGCGAGATCGAACACGCCCAGGCCATGACCCATACCCTTTTCTTCGGCAACCAATACCGAGACGCGGTGCAGGCTAAGAGCTACCTCGCCTTCACCAACACTCGTGGTGCGGCGGGCACGCCACTCATGATCCCGCTCATGGACAAGGACGACGGCGGCCGCCGATCCCACTACCAAACCATCCACATGAACGTTCCCGACGCCCCGGCCGAGGACGAGATCATCATCGCCTTGGGCGCTTCGGTCGGTGGGCATCCCCATCACCGGATCGGCAACCGTTACCTCGACTTGGAAGAGATGGGCGGCGACGTCGACAACCCAGCCGGTATCTGACATGGGCTCGGGGGTAGTGACGGAGTCGGGACGAACGTCTGATGGTACGGCCTACGAGGTTACTGGGCCGGCTGAGGGCCCGACGGTCGCGCTGATCCATGGGCTCGGGTTGTGCCGCCGCCTGTGGAGCGACCATCTCAGGCTCTACGCCGATCGCTACCGCACCATCACCTACGATCTGTATGGCCACGGCGAAAGCGCCCCCGTGCCAACTGAACTCCAGCCAGCGTCACTCACCACCTACGCCACCCAGCTCGTCGGGCTCCTCGACGAGCTGGCGGTGGCCCAAGCCCATCTGGTTGGCTTCTCCATCGGCGGCATGATCAATCGCCGCTTCGCTCTCGATCAACCAGACAGAGCGGCCTCACTCGTGATCATGTCCTCGCCACACGACCGGGGAGCAGAAGGTCAGGCCGCGGTCGAGGCCCGAGCCGCCGCGGTTCGAGACAAGGGCGCCTTGGCCACCATGGACGCGGCCTTGATCCGCTGGTTCACCCCCGGTCACGTGACCGCTCATCCCAGCCATGAGGAGCTCGTGCGGACCTGGCGAGTTGGCGCCGATGCCGAGAGCTACGCCCAGGCCACCTGGGTTTTGGCCAACGGGGTACGAGAACTGATCAACCCTGATCCACCCATCACCCACCAGGCTCTCGTGCTCACCGGCGAGAACGACACCGGCAGCACCCCGGCCATGAGCCACGCAATCGCAGCTGAGATCCAGGGTGCCGAAACCGTGATCGTGCCCCGCTATCAACATCTGGGTCTGATGGAAGAGCCGAACGCCTTCACCGAACCCGTCCTCGGCTTTCTCAAAAGGATTCAATCATGACACCGCCACCAAGCATGTCACCGGGTATGAGACTGCAATCGGGAGGCCAGGCTGCGGTCGAAGCGCTGCGAGCTGAGGGGGTTGGCCATGTCTTCGGTCTCATCGGTTCAGCCACGATGGAGCTATTCGATGCGCTCTACGACGTTGCCGACGACGGGATGCGATTCATCGGCGTGCACGATGAACGAACCGGAACCCACATGGCCGACGGGTATGCCCGGGCCTCGGGCAAGGCCGGGGTGATCGTGGCCGGCCAAAACGGTCCTGGCGCGGCCAACCTGGTCACCGGCCTAGCCCAGGCCAAGGCCGCCTACTCGCCGGTGATCGCCTTGGCGGGCGCTCTCGCTTCGGGCCATGTCTACCGCGATGCCTTCCAGGAGGTCGACCAGCAAGCCCTCTTCGCTCCAGTCACCAAGAAGGTGTGGACCGCGCCCTCGGTCGACCGGGTTCCCGAACTTGTGCGAGAGGCGTTTCGGGTGGCAATGTCGCCCCGCCGAGGACCCGTACAGCTGAACCTGCCGCGAGATGTTCTCTCGGCCCAGGCCGAGTTCGCACCGATGCAGGCCCCGACCCAGTACCGAAACCACAGCGCACCCGGTCCGGACGCGGCGTCGGTGCGAGCAGCAGCCGAGATGCTCGTGCAGGCCGAGCGGCCCGTGATCGTGGCTGGCGGCGGCATCAAGAACAGCGTTCTCGAGCTAGGTTTGGAGGCGGCCGAAGCTGCGCTCGGGTTGGCCGAAGCTCTCGATTGCCCGATCGTGACCTCACCAGGCCATGGCGACGCCGTACCTCACAGCCACCGATTGAACGGCGGGCAGATGGGGCCGCGAGGCAACGTGGTGGCATCACGCCAGGTGCAGGAAGCCGATGTGATCTTGGCTTTGGGCACCAGGCTCGGCTTCAACAGCACTTTCTATTCCTACGACAACGTGAACGCCGAAGCCAAGATCATCCACGTCGAGTTGGAACCGACGGCGATCGGCCGCTTCTTTCCCGTGGCGCTCGGCATCTGGGCCGACGCAGTGCAAACAGCGCAAGCTCTAACGAGCGCTCTGCCCAAGGCTCGGGACCGGCTTGCCATCAGCGCTCAAGCCGACGCTCAGAGAATGGCGTGGACAGCATCGTTCGAGGCCGATCGAGCGAGCCACCTCACCAACCGCGACGCAAATGCGGTAACCACCGATCCGGCCCAGCCCTCAGGCGTGTTCAAGGCACTGCGCTCGGTGCTTCCCGCCGACACCATCATCACCATGGACGCGGGCACGCTCTGCCTACAAGCCCATGACGCCCTCGACTACCACACCCCCGGCAGCCTGTTCACCCCACTCGACTTCGGACTCGTCGGCTTCTCGTATGCCTGCGGGCTCGGGGCCAAACTCGCCCGCCCTGATCGCCCGGTGGTGAGCCTGATGGGCGACGGCGGTTGCGGTATGACCACCTCCGAGCTGTCGACAGCTGTCGACAACGACATCAAGACGGTGACGGTGGTGCTAAACAACAAATGTTGGGGAGCGGAGAAGGCCTACCAGCGAGACTTCTTTGACGGACGCTACATCGGCGCCGACGTTTCAAGCCCACCGTTTGACAAGCTGGCCGAGCTTTACGGTGCCAAAGGTTTCCGGGCCGAATCGGTGGCCGATGTGGCCGGGGCGGTCGAAGCAGCTCTCGCCTGCGATGCGCCCGCTGTTGTCGACGTAGCCGTCGACCCCGATGCCCTCTACAGCTTCCGCCGCGATAGCTTTACCCACCGAATCGCTAACATCTCAGGAGCCGGTCGAGGGCGCTAGCCGCCAGCGGTAAAGCGATAGCCGCCAGCGGTAAAACCCAAGCCGCTAGCCGCTAACCGCCGCCTGCGTCGACGTCGACGTCAACATCGTCGTCAGCGACGAGCCCGTCACCGTCCACAGGGTTTGCGTCTGCACCATCTCGACCGTTGCCGCGACGTCGGCGCTTCTCTTCGGTCGTCGTCGACTGACCCACATCTTCATCAACGCCATCACCCGGCTGTGTGGTGTCGGTCGTTTCGGTGCTGCTGGTGTTGTTCGGATCGTTGGGATCGAGCGTGTCGGTGCTGCTGGTGTTGTTCGGATCGTTGGGATCGAGCGTGTCGGTGCTGCTGGTGTTATTCGGATCGTTGGGATCGAGTGTGGTCGGTGACGCAGGATCGATGGTGGTGGTCGAGACACGCTCATCCTCGGGAATGGTGCTTCCCTCCATGTCGATAGGAATACACGGCACCGTCGTTACCGGCGCAAAGCCGCCGCCGCCATTGTCGTTGCCTCCGCCATTGTCACCATTGCCATTGCCGTTGCCGTTGCCATTGCCGTTTCCATTGCCGTTGTTGCCGTCACTGTTGCCTTGGAAGCCGACCCGGTAGCCCAGAATCGCCGACTCGCCGAGGGCGCCACCAAAGCCACCCGAACCTGAGCCGGAGCCAAGATCACCAGCTCCGCCAAGCCAGATCAGCGCTTCCTCATCCGAGCCTTCAGCACCCTCACCGTTTTGCGCGGCTTCGGCTTGCGCCTGCGCAACCAGCGCAGGGTCGGGCTCGGCGCAGGGCACCTGCGTGGTCAGCAGCTCCTGGCCGATGACCCTCAAGTCCGACGACGGTTGCTCCGAAGGCAAAGACTCGCAGGGCTCGTCGTTGGCGGTGACAGCGGTCATGAAGTCATGCCACATTTCGGCCGGGATGGAGCCACCCGCAACCTCTTCATAGTCTTCGCCGAAAAGATCGCTCGAACGCGGCTCAGCGAAGTCGCTCATCAACCACACGGGCCGGTTCTTGTCTTGTTTGAGCTCTTTCTCGGTCAGCGTCAACACCAGCGCTTCGTACTCCTCTGCCGTCATCTCGACACCATCGCGTACCGGGTAGTTCTTGTCCGGCTCGGGTGGATCGGGGTAGCCCATCCACACCGAGGTCGTGTAACCACAGGTAAAGCCGGTGAACCAGGCGTCCTTGTAGTCGTCGGTGGTTCCGGTCTTGCCCATCACGGCCCGCTCGGTGCCGTCTTCGGCGATCAGCCGGGCGTTCTTGCCGGTTCCGCTCTGTACAACACCGCTCAGCGCGTAGTTGACCTGTCGAGCGACCGTGGGGTTGAGAACTTCCTCACCCTGACGCTGGGCGTTGCCCGTCGGGTTGCTACCAGAGCAATCGGTGCCTGCGGTTGGATACCAGCACAACACGTTGCCGTCAGCGTCCTCGATACGGTCGATGACCACCGGATCGAGCCGCACACCCTCATTGGCGAATGTGGAATACACCGTGGCCATCTCCAACGGCCCGACCACCTCAGGGCCGAGCGGCAATGAATCGACTGCCTTTATCGGTGCCGTGATGCCAAGTCGACGAGCCATATCGGCCACCTGCTCGTTGCCGACCTCTTGGCCCATCTTCAAGTAGATGATGTTCGACGAAAAGGTGGTGGCCTCGAGGACGGTTCGATGGTTAGGCCAGCTGTTGTCGAAACCTCGGTAGGTCTCGTCACTAAGCCTGATCGTGCCCCGGTCGTAGTACGACAGAGGCGAGAAACCCTGCTCGATAAACTCGGCCAGCACAATCGGTTTCATGGTTGAGCCCGGCTGGAAGCCCGAGCCGCCACCGTCTCGTCCCGTGGCCAGGTTGACCTGGGGTGAAGGATTGTTGGCGGCACCGTTCCAATCGGAACCGCCCATCATGGCCACGACGCGGCCCTGATCGTCGAGGGTGACGAGAGAACCGAGCGGCATGAAAACATTCGAGGGGTCTAGACGATCGTTCACCGTTTGATGAGCGAGGCGTTGAAGATCGGGGTCGAGCGTGGTGTAAACCCGGATGCCGGTGCGGTAGTACGACTCGTCGGGGAAGATCTCCTTCAGCCGCTTGCGCACGGTTTCCACGAAGTAGTCGGTGCCGAAGTCGCTGCCCTTCACGTTGCCGAGCCCTTTCGACTCGACCCCGGCGGAGACGGTGAGCCAGGGATCACTATTGGCTTGGTCCTGCTGCACCTCGGTGATGTAGCCCACCTGGGTCATCAGTTCGAGGGTGATCGCTCGGCGACGATCGGCCTCCACGGGGTCACTGTTGTAGTCGGCGACCGGTGGGTTACGAATGAGACCAGCCAGGTAGGCAGCTTCGGGCAAGGTGAGATCGACGGCGTCCTTGTCGAAGTAGTTTCGGGCCGCGGCCTGCACGCCATAGGCCCGACGACCAAACCAAACCCGGTTCAGGTAGCGCTCAAGAACATCTTGTTTGGCCATGAGCTTGGCGTCGATCCCTTCGGGGACAGCGCCGCCATAGGTGGCTTCCAACTCCTCGTCGAACTGTTCGGTCAGCTCTTGTTCGAACTTGATGGCACGCACGATCTCTCGACCCTTGCGAGCGAAACCGGCCGAGTCGAGGCCACGAGCGGTGTCTCTTGAGGAAAGCTTGATGTACTGCTGGGTGATGGTCGAACCACCCTGGATCGCGCCCCCCGAACCAAAGATCTTGTTCTTGACCCCCTGATACCCAGCGCGGCCTAGACCGACCGGATCGATACCGCTGTGCTCAAAGTAGCTCTTGTCTTCGGTGGCGATTACGGCCTGGATCAAGACATCGGGGATTTCCTCGTAAGCGATAAAGACCCGATCCTCACCGCCGAGCGATAGCTCGTTGGTCGCACTATCCACATCACAGTTGGTCTCGACCTCTGCGGTGCAGATATAGCTGGTGGCAATGAGGTCCTCGAAGTCGTCCTCCGTCAGCTCGACCTGGCTGGCGAAGTTCCAGACGATGGCGAGCGCCACTCCGGCGAGAATGGCCAGAACGAAGAAGAACCGCCGGAAACGCCAAAGAGGGTTCCGGCGCCTGTTTTTCATGGGGGCTGGCCCAGACAGGGGCCCATAGGAAAAGTTCGTAGCCATAAATATCTAGCGCCTTAGCTGTCGTGCCATATCTCGGTCGAAATCAACCTGAGACCGCGTAGGACTCCCGCAAATGATTCCACCAGCACTGACGACATACCTCAATCGTGTAGCAAGTTGAAGGTTTACCACGTTTCCGAAGCTTCTGGGCATCGGACAGCGTAGCGACCACGCGGCCGGACTTGGGCAAGCTGGCGCCGAAGGCGAACGTGACAGAAACGAGGTCATCACCTTCACAAATCGGGCAACAATCATCCAGCGGCTGACCCCAGTTGTGCGCTACTCGGCGCAGCTCGGGTTGTGCATCGCACATTTCGTGAGTGCTGCGATCGCCGCGTTTGTAGGCCTCAACCGCCCGCTGGCGGGCTAGCCGATAGCTGACCACTCCTTCCGCCGAACCAGTCGAAGCCTGGCTGCGTTGGAAGGTGGCGCCGGGCGGCGACTGATTTGTAGAGGTCACGAGGCACCACTCACCTCACCCAGGGTAGCGACGATCAACCTAAGAGTCTTGTCGAAGCCATCGGCTCAGCAATTCGACCGCCTCCGAGTGGCTCATCGGCCCATGCTCTAACCGGTGGTTTTGCAGGTACTTTTGGGCCTCTCCGACCCTTGGCCCCGGCTCCAAACCGCCAATGGTAAGAATTTCGGCTCCAGAGAGCGGTGAGTCCAGATCGGAAAGATTTTCACTCGTCGACAATCGATCGAGCGTCGCCACCGCCTCTGCGTCACCCTGGTTGATGGCCAGCTTCCGCAGATCATCGACCAGGTCTTTGCCCACCAGAGCAGCCGCCCGCCGTACCGAAGCGTCGGTTGGTCCAGCCGATTGGATCATCTCAATCGCTGTGAGTAGCCGCACCGTGTCACGACGGTGCTGGTTCGAGTAGCGCAGGCTGCGCAGAGCCTCATCAGCGCCCTCGGAACCGAGACCGCTCAGGAGACCCGCTCGGCGAACCAGCGGGCCACCCTCGCTGGCCGCCAGCTCGAGTGTGCTGCGACCCACGTCGTCGGCGAGATCGCGGCGGCCGAGAATCGCCTGGTCTAGAACACCGGTGCGATCGAGCAAAGCCAGGCCCGTCGACGGGTCAGGCAAGGCGAGGAGCCGCTCCAGCTCGCCGGCGACCCGCTCAGGCGACACGATCGATAGACGCGATGCGTGGTCGAACGCCGCCTGTTCAAGCCCTGGCTCCGGCGCCAGTTTGAATCGGGCTGCGAACCGAGCGGCCCGCATCAGGCGCAATGGGTCGTCGTTGAACGACACGTCGGGAGACAGTGGGGTCCGCAAGATCGAGGCGGTGAGATCGGCGACCCCACCGTAGGGGTCGAGGATGACCGCGACGGCATCATTGGCCGTCACAGGCACCGGTAGCTCGATGGCGATGGCGTTGATCGTGAAGTCGCGGCGCGATAAGTCCTCATCGAGGTCATCCCCGAAGCTCACGCTCGGCTTGCGCGACTCGGGATCGTAGGCCTCTGCCCGATGGGTCGTGATCTCCAGGTCCCACGAGGCTAAACGCACCCCGATCGTGCCGAAGCGTTCGCCCTGCGTCCACAAGGCTTCAACCTCGCGTCCGATACAGCGCTTGATGTCGGCAGGACGGGCATCGGTGGTGAGGTCGACGTCGTAGCCGGGCTGACCGAGCAGAAGGTCGCGCACGATGCCACCCACCAGGTAAAGGCGGAAGCCAGCGGCAACGAAACGCTCGGCCAAGGGATTGACCACCTGAACGAGGGGTTGGAGACGCTGGGTTATCTCAGCTGAGCTGATCAAGGTGGGCTCGCCTCGCGAGGTCGACGTACTCGGCGGCCTGGGTGTCGTCGACGTGAGCCCGCTCCGAGGCCGCTTCAGGCCGGAACTCCTCCCCGACCAGGGCAGCGGCCACGGCCCCTGCGCTGTCGGCCAGTGCCTGCAGGTCATAGCCACCTTCGAGGAAGACGAGGCGGTGGCCGGGCGGCACGATCTCCACGATCTGCGAGACCAGATCGGCATAGTCGGCCGACGTGAGCCCGAGGTTCGTCAGCGGGTCGGCTCGGTGCCCATCGAAACCGGCCGACACGAGCACCCAGGTCGGGGCGAAGGCTTCAATGATCGGGAGCACGACCGTGTCGAATGCAGCCCGGTAGGTAACACCTCCGGTGCTGGCCGGCACCGCAATGTTCACCGTCGAGCCGCTGCCTTCACCATCACCGGTCTCGTCGGGTCGCCCCGTGTAGGGGTACCACGGGAACTGGTGAAAGCTAACGAACAGCACATCGGGGTTCTGATAGAAGATGTCTTGCGTGCCGTTGCCATGATGAGCGTCGACATCGACGATGACGACCCGCTCTCCTTCATCGGCCAACGACTGAGCAGCCACCGCAATGTTGTTGAACAGGCAGAAACCCATCTGCCGTTCGGCGGTAGCGTGATGACCCGGCGGGCGAACCACCGACCAACCAACGTCGGCCTCACCGGCTCGCAGGCGGTCGATCAGATCGAGCCCCGCTCCCGCGGCCCGAGAGGCGGCCTCGGCCGACTCGGAACTCACCGTGGTATCGGCGTCGATAGCGCCGCCGCCGGCACTCGCTAACTCTTGCAGCCGGTCGTAAAGATAGGGGTTGTGCACCCGGTCGATCTTGGTTCGGTCCACCAGCGGAGCCTCCACCCACCGCAGGGCCTCGCCTAGCTTGGCCGCCTCAAGACCGCGACGCACCGCCACCAGCCGCTGGGCGCTCTCGGGGTGGCCGGCTCCAGGATTGTGAAGCTCACACACCTCATGGGTGGCGATGATCAACCCAGAAGAGCCGGTGTGCGACCCGGTAGATACAGCCATATCTTCACGCTACCCCGTAGGGCCCCATCGGCGCTCGTCAAGGTCTGTGGCCGGTCCGCTGCCGCTGGCTCCAGCAATCAAGTAGGCTTGATGACGGTGGAAAACGCCGCCGCGTTACAGCGCGCAAACGAGGGACCCATCCTCGGGAAGGGTCGAATGCCGCAGGGGTCTTGGCGGACCCGTCGGCGGCTTCGTATTGTCCCGTGGCGTGGAGATCCATCGTGCATGCTGCTTGGCCCAGCTCGTGGCGGCAGGCGACCGACCGCCGCCGACATCCGCCGCGCCGCCCTTGAACTGGAGAAAGCAGGGGTCCGGCGTCTCGTAACCCCCGCCATGAACCGCTTTGAGGCCGAGGCCTTCTATCAGGCCGGGTTCGCCCATCTCGAAGCCCTTCACCTTCTGCTTTGTCGTCTCAACCGAGTCGACCTTTCCGATCTCTCGGTAAAGGCCGACTCGATAGGTCTCGCCACCGGCAGACGGTGGCATCTCGACGGCATGCTCGACGTCGACGCCAAAGCGTTCCACGGGTTCTGGCGGTTCGACCACCTCGCCCTGAAGGAGGCCAGAACCGCGACCCCTTCACAACTCACCCGCTTTGCCTACCCGGTCAGGCGAGGGTTGGCACAAGGTGTAGCGAGGCGGCCCGTCGGCTATGCCGTCACCGGAAGGGCCGGCAACCGGGGCTACCTCCAACGCCTCGCTGTCGATCCAGACCACCAGGGGCAAGGCCTCGGCACCCTCCTGGTGCATGACGCCTTCCGATGGCTCCGACGACGCGGTGCCGATACCTGCCTGGTCAACACGCAGGAATCCAACAAGCGAGCACTCGCCCTCTATGAACATCTCGGCTTCGAACGACAGAACGAGGGCCTCGTCGTGTTGCGTTGGGATCTAGCCCCATGAGCCGCCGACATCATCTTCGCTCCGCCGCACCGGCCAGCGGTATGACGTGACCGGGCGGTCCCGGCGGACCGCACCTCCACTCCACGGCGAAACCAGAACCCAGATCACCCGACGACTCTTACTTAGGGTCTTTTTGGTGGCGGCAACGTTCGCTCTTTGTTCGCCTTCGGGCCCCGTGTCGCCGCACGCGGCAGGGGCGCAAAGGACGTCGATCGAAATCATCGACGTCACGTCCTATGTGCCGGCCGACGGTAGTTTCGCAGTCGAGATTAGGATTCGGCCAGCCAACCTCGTCCAGCAAAACGAGAGTTTCGAGCTGGCGGTCACTGTCTTTGAGCAACTGAACGACCAGGACTCCCTGGACCGGGCACTCACTCGGCCCCTCACTCGGATGGAGCCGGTTCGGCTGAGCGATCTGCCACCGCGCAACGATGGGCGATACCGGTTGGAGATACCGATTCGTTCCGGTGCTCAGTTCGACGACCAGACTCGCATCAGGGTTCCCGAGGCCGGCGTCTACCCGGTGTCGATCGACCTGAGGTCCGATTCTGGACTCTGGGCATCGACGCGCACCAACATGATTCGCCTGTCGAGCGACCCCGACGACGACGGTTCGAAAGCCACCCCGTTGCTACTGGCGGTCGTGCTGGCCGTGTCGCCAGCCGAAGGGCTCACAGTCGAGGAGGTGACACCGCTCCTGTCCCGCTACCCGAACCTGCCGCTCACCGTCTACCTCCAGGAAGGGGTGATGTCGCAGCTCTCATCGGATCCCACGCTGCTCGACCGATTCGCCCGTTCGGTTGCCAACCGACCGGTTCTCGCCGAGCCGAACCTTCGGCTCGACCCCTCCGCCCTAGCCGAGATTGGTCAAGGATCCCTCTACCAAGACGTGCTCACCGAAACCCATGGTCAGGTTCGCCAACTCGGGTTGGTGCCAGCCACCGAAGCCGCGGTGGTGGAGGCCAGGCTGACCGAAGGTGGGGCAAGAACACTGCTCGACGCTGGCATCAAGGTCGTCTTGAGTCCCGACATCGTCACCGCATCCAACAGCTCGCTGGTGGTGGACGGCCGGTCGCTCGACGTTGTCAGCGTCGATGGTGCGCTAACAGCCTTCGCCACCGAAGACGGCTCAGGCGATGCCCGGGCCAACCGAATCCTGGCCCAACTCGCCCTCCGCGGCTCGACCGACACCACACCGGTGATCTTCGGCGGGCCCATGTATGGTCGAGCGCTTACCCACCTTTTCGACCCACTGTTCGCAGGGCTCACCCACCCTGGCTCGCCACAGCCAATAGCCCTGACCGACGCTGGAGGCGACGGCGTGGCGGTTCGTCCCGCTGAGCGCCCCTTACAAGACTTGGAGCCGATCGGTGATCTGCTAACGCTCACGCAAGCCCGCACCGAGGCCTACGCCGGGTTCCACCAGGGCGACGGCACCAACCCCGACTACTTCCGGCGCGAGATGTTGTCTAGCCTTTCGCTAGCCCGCAACCCGGCCGATCGAGAGCGGGCGCTAGGGTCGGTGGCCCGGCAGCTCGGCGGAGAGTTCACCAAGGTCGAGCTGCCCGACAGCCAGCCTCTAACCATGGCCGCTCAGTCCGCGGCGATACCTCTGATCGTTGAGAATAATGCTGAAGGGCCGAGGCGTCTGATGCTGCGGTTTACCAGCGACAAGCTCGTCGTCGCCCAGCACGGCGAGGTCGTGCTCATCGAGCCTGGTGTTTCGTCGATCGATCTCAACGTTGAAGCGCGCTCCCTCGGCGTGTCGACATTAGACGTGTCGCTGTGGACACCCGACGGTTCGGTACAGCTGGCTGAAAGCAGCTTTCAGGTGCGTTCCACCGCCATCCCAGGTCTCAGCTTGTTCATCACCTTGAGTGCTTTCACCCTGATGGGGGTGTGGTGGTGGCTGGACAGCAGGCGCCGGAAGCTCGCTCCAACCAGCGTTCCAGACCAAGACGAACTAGAGCCAGATCAGCTTCACGATCTAGAGTTGAACGCTGGCTCGTTAAACCTTGATGAGCACGAAGCCAACCATGAGCAGGGAGATTCTCATGACCGACCAGAACACACAACTGTCCGGGAAAAGCGACGCAAGATTTCAAGCGCTCGTCGACATCGTCGAGCAGCAGCTGGCGAACGGCTATGACTGTGGCGCCTCGCTGGCGGTAGCGGTAGACGGCGAAGTCGTCTGCGATGTGTGGGGCGGCTGGGCGGACGAGGCCAAGACCACCCCTTGGGAAGCTGACACCATCACAAACGTGTGGTCGACAACCAAGACGATGACAGCGCTCTCAGCCCTCATCGCCATCGACCGCGGCATCGTCGACCCCAACGAGAAGGTCGCAACCTACTGGCCTGAATTCGCGGCCGAAGGCAAGCAAGACATCGAGGTGCGCCACATCATGTCGCACACCTCGGGCGTGTCCGGATGGGCGATGCCGGTAACCCTCGACAACGTGCTCGACGATGAGGACGCCACCAGCCGCCTGGCCGCTCAGGCACCCTGGTGGGAACCGGGCAGCGCATCGGGCTACCACGCTCTCAACCAGGGCCACCTGGTGGGCGAAGTGATCCGCCGAGCCGATGGGCGAGGCCTCAAGCAGTTCTTCGCCGAAGAGGTCGCTGGGCCTTTGGGCGCCGATTTCACCATCGGCTCGCCGCCCGAGAACCACGATCGGATCTCGCCCGTCATCGCCCCGCCTCCTCTTCAGCTGCCGCCAGACCTCGATATGGACGGCGTCATGTTCAAGACATTCGCTGCGCCCCCAGCCGAGGCTTCGATGTCCTATAGCGATGCCTGGAAGGCCGCAACCATCGGTGCTGCCAACGGCCACGGCAACGCTCGTTCGGTGGCCACGGTGCAGGCCGCCGTTTCAAACGGAGGCGAAGCCAAAGGTGTTCGTCTGGCCTCGGCCGACACCCTCGAACGCATCTTCGAAGCCCAGTCGGATGGACCCGATCTCGTGCTCGGCTTGCCGTTCCGATTCGGTCTTGGTTACGCCCTTCCCGGCCCCAACGATCCGGCCGGCTTCACCGAGGGCCGTGTCTGCTACTGGGGCGGTTGGGGTGGTTCGATCATCGTCAACGATCTCGACAACCGAATTTCCGTGGCCTACATGATGAACCGGATGCAAGACGGGCTGCTCGGCAACGACACCAGCCTCGCTCTTTGCGACGCCTACCGAACGAGCATCCGCTGAACGCAACCTCACCCGTTACGGCTGTCCGCCGTGAAGGGTGAGGCCAGGGGCGCTAGCGTAGGGGCGTGGCCTATGGCTCCTCATCTGACGAGACCCAGCCGGTCGGGCACGATCTCGGCGCGGGATCTCAATCGACATCCGTCGTTGCACCTGTGATGGGGATGACGCTTAGCGACCGCTACCAGCTGCGATCCCACATCGCCTCAGGTGGCATGGCCCAGGTATGGCGGGCCCAAGACATGGTGCTCAATCGTCCGGTGGCTGTGAAAATCCTGCATGCCCACATGACGACCGACGCGGCCTTCGTCGCCCGGTTCCGGCGAGAGGCAGTGGCCGCGGCCCGCCTCTCCCACGCATCGATCGTGGCCATCTACGACACCGTCAGCCAGCCCGGCCTTGAGGCCATCGTCATGGAGCTGATCGACGGCCGCACCCTGCGTACCATCCTCGACGAGACCCAGGTACTGCCCCCGGCCACCGTGGCCGATCTCGGCATACAGATCGCATCAGCGCTCAGTGAGGCCCATCGGGCTGGCATCGTGCACCGCGACATCAAGCCAGCCAACATCATGATCTCGTCCGACAATCGCGTGCTCGTCACCGACTTCGGTATCGCCAAAGCGACGGCAGATGCCGACCTCACCAGCGTCGGCACCCTGCTGGGCACGGCCAAGTATCTCTCCCCCGAACAGGTGAGTGGCGAACCGGTCGACCCGCGCTCGGACATCTATTCCCTTGGGGTCGTGATGTTTGAGGCCCTCACCGGGCGGCCCCCGTTTCACGCTGAGAACGATGCAGCCACCGCTCTAGCCCGTCTCAACCAGGACCCTCCCCGTTGCTCACAGTTCCGAGGCGACATCCCCCGCTCGCTCGATGATGTCGTCCACACGGCTATGGCTCGTGACCGCAATCTGCGCTATGACCGAGCGATCGGCCTCAAGGCAGCATTGGGTGCCGTCGATTTGAACGAGGGCCCAGGACCAACCGGCCAGACCACGACCGACTGGACCGCCGAGTCGCCCTACGCCCCTGGTCCTTCCCACGCTCCTCCCCCACCACCCATGGCGGCAGGCGGAGTTGACGGCACCGCCGTCATGCCAAGCGACCTGGTCCACACACCGGTCACACGAACCGGCCGAGATCGGCGCGGTCGAGGCCGAAAGGGCGGACGTCGCGACGCCGAGTCGGTGGCCCAGCCGATGCAGGAAACGGTTCAGGCCACCCCACCGCCTCCGGCCGCTGGGCAGCCGGTCACCAACGGTCGAGGCAAAAGAGACAGGAAGACACGAAAAGGGCGCGGCTGGTTTTCACGCCTTGTTGTTGCCGCCGCTCTCCTCGCTGGGCTCTTCGTAGCCTTCGCCCTGCTCTCAAACTCGCTCCAAGGCACAGCATCCGTCGAAGATGAGGCCGAAGGCTTCAATCCCAACGCCGGGTTCCCGATCGAATCAGCGATCCCGATCGACCCGCTCGGCGGCGGCAAAGAACGTCAGGATCTGGGCGTAAATGCCATCGATGACGACGTCACCACCCGCTGGCAATCCGAAACCTACAAGCGTGCTGCGCTTGGCGGTCTGAAAGATGGGCTCGGCATCGTGTTCACCCTCGATGACGTTCACGATCTGAACCGTATTGCTCTTCTTACTGACAACACGGGGTGGACGGCCGACCTCTACGTGCTCGCCGACGATTTCGATCCTGATGCTGTCGGCGTTGATGCCGCCTTCGATCCAGATGCTGAAGGCGAAAAAATCGGCGAGATAAGCGATGGCGGCATCGAGGAACGCATCCCCGTCGACAGCGCTGGTCAAAAGATCCTTCTCTGGATCACCGAGACCGGCACCACCGAGGATGACGAAGGTACAGGCGGGACCGCCTTCCGTCTCGAACTGTTCGAGGTAACGGTTTCCTAGCCAAAGACAAGGTGCCAGACTCGGGGCGCACCGTCGATCTATACTTCCGGCATCGCACCCAGTGAGCACACGCGCCAGGCGGATGAGGAGCTTGTTTGCCGCGCCCAGGATGGGGAGCGAGGCGCCTGCGATGAGCTCCTCCGACGCCACTACGACCGCATCTACGCCATCTGTCGCCGACTCGCAGGCAACGATGCTGACGCAGCAGACGGATGCCAGGAAGCCTTGATGGCCATCGTGAAGGGGGTGGATCGGTTCGACGGTCGATCCAGCTTCAAGACGTGGAGCTATCGGGTGGCGACCAACGCCTGCCTCGATGAGATGCGCCGTCGTCAGCGCCGACCTCAACCGAGCGAGTCGGTGGCCCAGGGGCTTCTAGGCACTCAGATAACCGAGGACGCTTCCGAGCGCATTGTTGAACACGACCGCCTCGCTACCGCACTGCGTCAGCTGCCTGAGGAGTTTCGCCTACCCGTCGTGCTGCGCGATGTTGGTGGTCTTGACTATGCCGAGATCGCTGAAACCCTGAGCATTCCGCCAGGAACCGTGCGCTCTCGAATAGCGCGAGGCCGGCGCCAACTTTCAACCGCTCTGGGGAACCAGAAGGCCCCCGAAGATCGTCATAGAACTGAGCAATAGGAATCACGTACATCCCCATGACCGAAGAAGAACTCGACAACCTAGCGTCTACCTACCTAGACGGTGAGGCCAGCGCCGAAGAGGTGGCGCTGGTCGAGGGTGATCCCGCGCTTCTGACTCGGGTCGAAGAGTTTCGCTCGCTGGCCTTGCTTACCGCCGCTGAGGTTCTGCCGGATCCTCAGCTTCGGGAGCGGCAGTTGGCCGCTGCCCTATCCGCCTTCTCAACCTCAGGCGACGGAGAGACCTCTTCGCCCACCGAGTCGCCGGCACCGGTTATCGATCTGACCGAACGCCGCAAATCTGCCCCAACAGTGGCTAGCCGCCAGCAGCACAACCGCCAGCAATCCCCTGATGAGCTGCGAAAGCGACGTACGATGCCAGCCTGGCTGGCCCCAGCCGCTGGGCTGCTGGTTCTTCTCGCTGGTGGTGGGTGGCTTCTTTCGAACAGCACCTCATCGAATGACACCGAGACCGCAGCCCTCGAAATCACCGATGACACGGCCGACGATGCGGTCGAAGAGGCAGGTGAGACGGCCGGTTCGATGGACGAGTCCGCCGAGGATGGCGATGATGCCGCCCTGCGAGCGAGCAGCGCCGAGATGGTCGAAGAAGAGTCGGTCGACTACGACGCCGACGATCAAGACGCCATGTCCGAGGCCATGGAAGATGACGCTGAAGAGAGCGACGCAGCGGCTGAAGATACCGGGTCTCAACGTCCACTACTTCCGGCCTATACCGAGTACGGCCCAGGCGGGGTGTTCGATCCAACCGGCTTGACGTCTACCGACCTGGTCGATGACGAGTCGATTCCATGGGGTGATCCAGCCCAGGCCCGGTGCCAGGTAACAGCCGATGATCTCGGCTACATCCTGCTCGGCTACTTGCCGGTCGACGTCGACCAGAGGCCGAGCGAACTCCTCCTGTTCGACGACGGTGCCGGGCAGCGCATAGTCGAGCGGGTTGACGAGAGCTGCACGATAGTTGCCTTGCCCTAGAATCGGCCTATGGCTATCTGTGCGTTCATAGGACTGGGCAACATGGGGTATCCGATGGCGGGTCACCTGGTCGATGCGGGACACGAGGTGCGGGTATACAACCGCACCGAAGAAACGGCGCAGCGATGGACCGCCAAACATGCGGGAACGTCGTGTGCCACCCCAGCCGAGGCCGCCGACGGAGCCGACTTCGCCTTCGTTTGCGTGGGGGCCGACGACGATGTTCGCTCCGTCGTCTACGGGAACGACGACAACGCTGGCGCTCTCAGCACCATGGCCGAGGGTTCTGTCCTCGTCGACCATACGACGGCTTCGGCCGCTCTGGCCCGTGAACTGTCCGAGGCCTGTAGCGCCAAAGGAGTCGGCTTCGTCGACGCGCCTATCTCCGGTGGTCAGGCGGGTGCTGAGAACGGCCAGCTGAGCGTGATGTGTGGCGGCGAACTCAACGATTTCACGAAGGCTCAACCCATCATCGACTGCTATGCCAAGGCCACAACACTCGTCGGTGGCCCAGGCTCAGGCCAGCTCACCAAGATGGTGAATCAGATCCTGTGCGCTGGCGCAATCCAGGGCGCAGCCGAGGCTATCTCCTTTGGTGAACAAGCCGGATTAGACATGGATCTTGTGCTTCAGGCCGTGACCCAAGGAGCGGCAGGCTCGTGGTATCTCTCGAACCGCGGCGAGACCATGGTGAAAGACGAGTTCGACTTTGGTTTCGCCGTTGATTGGATGGCTAAAGATCTCGGGCTGGTGCGAGACGAGGCTCGAAGCATTGGTGCACCAACACCTCTGGCCGACCTCACCGGTAGCTATCTCGCTGATTCTCAAACAGCGGGAGACAACCGACGCGACGCCACGGTAATCGTTCGTCGTTATCGGGATCACCGGTCATCCTAAGCGACGACATTCGGCCCTGCAGCGCCGCCAGCGACGGGTTCACCGAGGCGTTCTTCACCGGTCTCATGGCATCCATCGGCTAACGGCGTTGAGCTGACCGTAACTACGTAGGACAACCTAGATCGGTAAGCAACACCGTAAGAAGTGCTGGCAGCGTCAACCTGATCACTGTATGTGGCTGGTTCCGCACAAGAATCTCCTAAAACCCCTACCTTCGGCCAGTTTTCTGCTTGCTCATCTGGAATTCACCTTGTAGGGTTCTGGACGTGGACGCGGAACCGTTACCTCGCTAAGAGGTGGTGGTGGGGCGACGGATCTGGTTCTATCGGATGCAAGCCCCTGAAAGTATCAAGCGGTTGATCGAAATGCCCTCCGGATCTGCCGTTTGAATTCATAGCAACCAGTTCAAACTCTGCTTGCTCCCCGCCGCAACAAAGTAGGAGTAGTCCGCCGTGACATGGAATCAACGTTCCGTCCCTTCCTCCGCGGGTGGGTTGTTTTCAACAACCCACCGCATCATCCCAACTCCTGTGGGATCCAGCACGACTCTCAACCGGGTCGATTCTCGGAAGATGCGACAGATTCGTTTGAAACCCGACCCCGCCAGGAATCGCATCGACCCTGGTATGCGAAATGTCCATCACCATAGTGACGGCACCGTCGCTGAAGCTCCCCGCCCACTCTCGCGTGTGGCTCGGCAAGGCCGTCTGCCGCTGCAGGACGAATGGGTCTTCGAATCAACGATCGCTGAACTGGCCAAGATCAAGCCCGGCCCAGGCACGATGGTCGATCTGGGCGCTGGGCCATCTCGAGCTCTCGAAATATTCATGTCGTCGACCGGCTGTGCCTACTCAGCAGTCGACAGCCACGGCCAGATGGTGGCGGCCCGAATTCGGGCTGGCGCAAACCCCCAGCGCAACCATGTGGCTCAGATGAGCGATTTGTCGATGTTTAACGACTTCCACTTCGACCTGGCCTTTTCCCGTGCCACCCTTGGGTGGATACCAGACGGTGGCGCCAGGCGACAGGCGCTCGCCGAACACATCCGTGTCGGCTGGCGGTCGCTCATCTTGAACTTCGATTGGTCGACCGCTGCTGGCGGCGAAGCCTTCAACGAGCTCCGCGATGCCATGGCCGGCGTGCTTGAACCAATGGGCTTCGATCCCTTCTACGGAGCCGTTCAGCATGCTGAGGTCAAAGCCCACGCCCGGCCCGGTTCCAAAATTCAGACCACGGTAATCAAGAGTTTCTCGCGCCGCTTTCGCGGCGTGGTGTTGGCCTCGGCCAAGGGTGTTCTGAACTCGACCGGCAGCCGATATGTCGACACAGCTGATGATCTCATCTTGGAGGCCCAACGGGAGATGGAGGGCGGAGCGAACTTCTCGCTTCCTGCAATTGTTGCCACCCAGTGCTACTAGAGCTAGCTCGCCATCAGGATCTGGTGCATTCAGCCCGCCATCATCGGCCGGTCGCCCTTGGCCGCCAGCCGAGGCTTTGTAAAGCCGCCGCCCAAACCTGAGCGGTCGGGTCGGGTCTCCGACCCGACGCTCAGGCAAGGTTTCAGAACATCGTCGCGCCTCAAGCGCAACAAGCCCGCCGCAACAAGCAATCGAAAAGGTGCTCTGCACTCATGTCACTCTCACTTTCTTCTTCACGTTCATCATCTCCTTCGTCATCGTCATCGTCGCTCCATGCCGATTCTGAACCAAAGTCCGGACCTGCCTCAGCGCAAGACCGCTGGGTTCTCGCCGGCGTCAAGTCGGCCCTCGATCGGTTGACTGACACTCCCCAGTCCGTACTTGAGATAAGCACTCAGCCCGTACCCCAGCTCCATGAACATGCTCAGAGCGCTGGCATCGACTTCAATTCGATCATGATCGAGCCCGATGGCAGCCTCGCCTCCATCGATGATCAGGACTACCACCTCGCGATCTCCATCGCCGTGCTCGGTTGGATCACCGACGATCAGGCTCGGGCCATCGCCATCAAGGAACACCTTCGGACTGCTCAACGTTCGATTTTGGTCAACGTCGACTGGTCGGTCGCCGAGGGAGGGCCCGCCTTCAATCGGCTGCGCGACCTGATGTCGACCGCTCTCGGTCCGAAAGGCTTCAATCCCTACTACGGGCTCCTCCAACACTGCGAAATCTCCATGATCGCAACCGCTCATGGTCGGGTCCTCACCGACACGATCGCCGTCGACTCATCGCTCCACCCAGATGTGATGCCCGAAGCCGCTGGCCAGATACTGGCCGATCTGTGCGGGCGTGACCTAGAGTTCGCCACCCAACTGGCAGAAGCCACGCGGCGTGAGATCGAGGCCGGTGTGCGT
Organism: uncultured Acidimicrobiales bacterium; assembly: GCA_937922045.1. Classification (GTDB taxonomy): domain Bacteria; phylum Actinomycetota; class Acidimicrobiia; order Acidimicrobiales; family SZUA-35; genus JAHELU01. The sequence goes on from CAKZXA010000008.1 coordinate 27,978, forward strand.
TATCGCTTGCCCGACATTGTCGCCACAATTTTCACGCCAAACCTCGAAGGTTCCGCTGCTTGATTGCGCTGATTCGACCTGTGACCTCGCACATCGGCCTGTGTGTATTCGGTGGATAAACCCGTGGATAAGGGGTGGGGTTTCCGACTCTTTTTGGGGACATCTACGAAACTCTGGGGACAAGCCTGGGGATTTGGGAAATCTCCTTGACCTCGAGATTGCCCTCCGAGCATGATTCTTCGTAGGCAACCGAACGCCACACCGAATGAGCGGAAACCGAAGCGGAGAATCGGGCAACCGAGGGCAACGCCCAAGGCCATCCACTTGCACGGTGGTTCGATTGACAGAGATGGTTCCCCTTGGGACCTGAGGCGAACGAAACGGCTTCGGCCGAGAACTTCGTACCGCAGGAACCACGCCAGACCCGCACGTCCTTTTGGAAAGCTGGAATGACGACAGGGAGCAGTCGGACTCGGAATCGTGCTCAACCAGCGGCAACGTTGGAGGACCGACATCGAATACGGCAAACACAATCGACCTGACGACGGACCGAGACGGCAACGTGGAGGAACGACCGATGGAAGAGTGTGTGCTCGCCAAAATGAGAACTGCCCGCCAGACCGCAAGGCCTAACGGGCAGTGAAAAACTATCGAATTGCACAGTACACCTGAACAGCTCGATAGGGGTGGATCTATCTCGAATCTGACGACGCCTCCGGGTTCGGCGCAAGCTGGCACCCGGGGGCGTTGAACGTTTTCTTTGGCCGACCGACCGACCGACCGCTACGCCAGGGCCACCGGCAGGTTCACGAGGCCGCGAAAGGCCCAGCCCACAAACCTCGGAACTTCGGTGCCCTCAAGACGAAGATCAGGGAATCGTTCGCACAGCTTGGGCAAGGCAACCTCGCCGACCAGGCTCCGCGAGGCCGCCGCTCCGGCACAAAAGTGTGGACCAGCCCCGAAGGCGAGAGCGGCCGACGTGTCTCGGGTGATGTCGAACCGATCGCCGTTGGGGAAATGGGCTTCGTCTCGATTCGCTGATCCAAACATCAGGAACACCCGATCCTCCGATTCGAATCGAACCGGCGCCGCTCCGGCCATCACCGATCGGTACTCGAAGTCAGCGGCGATGCGGCGCGGCGACATGCCGATCGGAGAGATCCAGCGACAGTATTCTTCAAATGCCTGGAGCCAGCTCACCTCGCCCGAACGCAACCGATCGAGCTGGTCCGGGTGGGTGAGCAGGGCCCAGACCGCTCCGGCGATGGCATCTCGAGGCTCGTTCTGGCCGCCGGAGATGGTGAGCTTGATGTTGGCGCGCACCTGTTCCAATGTCATACCCGAGGACAACATGACCACCATCAGGCTGGGGTCATCGGTCGATCCATCGAGCTGGGTTAACCGTTCATCGATGGCATCATCGATGGCCTTGGTCGCTGCTCTACATATCGCTTCGACCTCCGGGTCTCCGCCATAGTTGGCTATGCCGTCGATCATGGCCTGGCTCCAGGCGTCCATCTGTTCAAAGGTGATGTTGGTCAGGCCGGTCATCACCTTCAAAGCCTCACCGCTCAACGCCGTGGCATAGGCGGGCACAAGATCGATGGCGTTCGAAGAACCCAGGGAATCGAGCACTTCATGAGCCAGCCGGGCGAACTCTTCGGCCCAGTACATCTTGACCTTGTTTGGGGAGATGGCCGGATAGTAGACAAAGCGTTCCTTGCGATGATCGTCACCATCTTTCCGCATCATGTTGTGGCCCATCAAGACGTTCATCAAACCTCCCGGCTGATGGGATGAGAACACGGCAACGTTCTTCTCGCAGGCGTGGATGTCGTCTCGCTTGGTCAGCAGGGTGGCGCCCAGTTCAGGCACGGTGCAGATCGGCGACTCGGCCCGCATCTGGGCGAGTGCCGGGTAGGGATCGTTGAGGAACGATTCGACGTCGATATGGACGACCGGGGCGTCAGACATACCACGAGCGTGCCACACCAGCAGCGGCCGCGCCTCCTACGCCGACAGTGGTGACGCTTCGGGCCTAGTCGACGTAAACCACCCCGAGGTCGGTCAGCTGCTGGCGTAGCCCGTAGATATCGACGCCGAGTTCGCCGGCGGCGAGCCGATCACGGGTGGCCGCCTCCTCGGCCAACCGGTCCTCGGCCTTGCTGAGCGCCGTGGCCGCCTCGGCTCGGGGCACGGCGACGACACCATCGTCGTCAGCGGTGATGACATCGCCTGGCTCGATGATGACCCCACCGATCGACACCGGCACGTTCACCGAACCGGGCACAGCCCTGACCGGCCCCTGGCACGAGACCCATCGGCTCCACACTGCAAAGCCCATCTCTCGCAGATCGGGCGTGTCTCGAACGCCGGTGTCGATCACCAACCCACGCACGCCACGAGTAGCCAGCGAGGTTGCCAACAGGTCGCCGAAGATGCCGTTCGATGATGGTGCGGTGGTGGCGACAACGAGAATATCGCCGGGCTGGCAAACCTCGACGGCGGCGTGGATCATGAGATTGTCGCCAGGGTGGATCAGGACGGTGACCGCCGAGCCCGCGATACGTACGCCCTGTTGGATCGGGGTTATCTCAGCGCCGAGATAGCCGCGTTTTGCGATGGCTTCGTGCACGGTTGCCGTGCCGATGGGGGCCAAAGCCTCGATCGTTGCAGCGTCGGCTCGTTCGATCGTGCGAACGACGGTTGGTTGTGAAGCGTCCATAGCGTTCACGGTAGCCGTCGACAGAGGGCAATGATCTGCCTAAACGCGAGAAGGGAGAAAGCGCCGAAGCGCTTCCTCCCGTTCACGTGGGGTGATGATGTGTGGGGTATGGATTAGTTGGAGATCGAGTTACCGACGTCGCTCAGCTTGTCGCTGGCCGAACCGCCAAGGAACGTGACTGCACCGATACAAACAACCGCGATCAACGCAACCAACAGGGCGTACTCAACGAGCGAAGCACCACGCTCAGTCTTGGTCTGGGCCTTCATCCAAGCAGAAAGAAATTCATAGTGAAGCATTTTAGTTTGACTCCGTAAAAGGTATTTGGTTTGGACCCGGGAGACTCTTGTGAGCCAGTGGGTGGGGCCGGGCTGGCCTGTACCAACTTCTACGACGCAACACCCCTGCTTCTACATAGGGCGCAAGCCACAACCGCTTGAGGTAGAAACACCCAAGCCCTCCCAGTTAGGGCCGTCCAAAGCGAAGCTGCTAGCGCATCTGTGGGGCTGAGAGCAGTGCCGGACTCCCCGGACCGGCAAACCACTCTTCAGGATCGAGATCTTGTCGAGAGCGGATATCGGCCTTGATCTGCCGAGCACTCCCCTCGGGGCAGCTGGCCAGCCGTTCTGCGTGGGCTTCAGCTGAGCGAGCAACGGCGTCGTCGGCCACGATGTCGTGGATCAGGCCCAGGCTTCGCAACTCGCTCGCCACTACCCGATCACCGATCAAGGCCATTCGAGCAAGGACCGTTTCGCCCGCCTTCAGGCGTACCCAGGCCGCATTCATCGGCATGCGTGCTCCCATCACGATCTCGCCGATCTGGAGGAATGCGCCCTCACCAGCAACGACTAGGTCGCCGGAGAGCGCTAGCGCCGCGCTGCCATTGATGCCGTAGCGTTCAAGCGCAACCACGATGGGGCAGGCACAAAGGTAGAGGGCGATGTGGGCTCGACGCAGGCTGAGGTGAAAGGTCGACGCCCACGGGTGGCCAGCTTGCAGCTCGGTGAGATCGACGCCCGAGCTAAACGCCCCTTCGGCCCCTCGCAGCACGATGGCAGCAACATCGCCGTCGGCGCTGAGTTCATCGATGGCATCGGCGAGCGCGTCCATCATCGGGCCGGTTATGGCATTGCGCCGCTCGGGCCGGTTAAGGGTCACGGTGGCCCAGCCGTCGTGGCGTTCGATCAGGACAGGGGATTCCGATGCGGGTGCTTCAGTGCTCGACATGTCGTCCATCATGTCGCAGAACGTCAACCGGGTACGAAATCGACACTTCTTCTTAGAACCCTGCCTGCTTAGACCCTGCCTGTCTAGACCCTGCAGCGCGCGGCCGGTAGGCTCCTGAATCGTGCTGGTCGAATCACTACTTCCGTTGGGCAAGCTCGATCCGGGGATGCGAGAACCCGAAACCCCGCTCGATATTCGCCACTTCGCCGAGCTGGCGGCGGTAGCCGAACAGGTTGGACTCGATGCCGTTCTGGTCGAGGAAACAAAGGATGACCCCTACCAACTTCTCGCCCTGGGCGCGACCACCACGTCGAGTCTGCAACTGGGCACGTCGGTAGCCATGGCCTTTCCTCGCTCCCCGACGGCCACCGCTATGTCGGCGTGGTCGTTGCAGAAACTCTCGGGCGGACGGTTTCTGCTCGGACTCGGCACTCAGGTCCGCGCCCACATCAACCGCCGTTATGGCCTGGACTGGTCGGCCCCTGCCCCCTGGATGCGTGACTATGTTGGCGCCATGCGGGCTGTGTGGGACTGCTGGCAAAACGGCACAGTACTCGACTTCGAAAGCGAACACTACAACCTGAACCTGATGGTGCCCTTGTTCAACCCCGGCCCGATCGAACACCCGACCATTCCCATTCACCTGGCCGCCATCGGCCCTAACATGTGCGCGGTGGCCGGCGAGCTGGCCGACGGGGTACGCCTCCACCCCGTTTGCACAACGGCCTTCATCGACGCCCAGGTTCTGCCCAACCTCGCCCGAGGCGCGGCTCGAAGCGGACGCGACGTCGATGAAGTCGAGGTGTGCATCAAGCCGCTGATCGGCACGGCGCCCGACGAAGAGCGGCTCGAAGCGGTGATGGCTACCGTGCGGGAGCGCGTTGGCTTCTACCTGTCGACACCTTCATACCGGCGCACTTTTGAGCTTCACGGGTGGGGCGACATCGCCCGCCAGGCGTCGGAGGCATCACGGGCTCAACGGTGGGAGGAGCTACCCCGCCTGGTCCATGACGAGATGCTGCATACCGTGGCCACCATTGCCACCTACGACCACATAGCGGATCAGCTAAACGAGCGGTACCGGGGCAGGGTCGATCGCATCGAGTTCTCCATTCCAGTGCACAACCCAGATGACGCCGCTCGCCTCGGCGAGATGCTGGACAAGCTTCGCGGCTGACCACCGAAATGGACCGTCATCCGGCACGCCATCTAGTTTCGATACGCATGGAACCAAGCGCGGTCTACGCCCAAATCTGCCAGGAGTATGGGCAGAGCATCTCGCGGGATGGCGGGGGGTGAGAGACTTGGCGAACTATGCGACAAGGTCGTGAGCAGCGCGAGTCCCCGGATTTCGAGGTACTGACATCGGATGAACGAGCCGAGTTGAGGGTTCTGGCCAAAGCGGCCCGATCCCACGCCGAAGGAGTAGCCCAATGACGATCGACAACCCCCTGATTCCCACCAACTCTATCGATGTTGCCTCGGTCGACGAGGTGCTCAACACCACCCGAGCCGTTCGGCTTCGGCTCGACCTCGAACGCCAGGTCGATAACCAGATCATCTACGACTGCATCGATATCGCCGAGCAGGCTCCGTCGGGTGGCAACCAGGGTTCCCGCCGATGGGTGGTGGTTCGTGACCCCGAGGTCAAGACGCAGATGGCCGAGCTGTACATGGAGACCAGCGGCGACTTCATGCTGAGCGCTCGCGACAAGCTGGCCGGAACCGGCCATCCCCAAGAGCGGGTGATGGCATCGGCCGCCTACCTGGCCGAGCATCTGGCCGAAGTCCCAGCCATCGTGGTGCCCACCATCATCGGTGTTCACGATGGCAGTGGACGGCCCGGCCTTTTCGACTCCGTCATCCAGTCGGTGTGGAGCTTCTGTTTGGCGCTCAGAGCGCGCGGCCTGGGTACGGCCTGGACCACGGCCATCCTCGGCAAGCACGACGAGTTGGCCGAGACACTCGGCGTGCCGGCCGGCAACACCCAGATCGCCATGATCCCCGTCGCTTGGTACACCGGCGAAACGTTCCGCAAGGCGCCCCGGTACCCGGCCCGGGAGATCACCTTTATCGACCGTTACGCCCACACTTGGGAGACCGGTCCGAGCGATCCACCCCAGCTCAGCGACGGCCCCGGCACCGTTGTGGAGGTCGACATCAAGGCCCCAACCGATGCTGTCTGGCCGATGGTGGCCGACATCAGCTTCGGCGCCGCGTTCAGCGAAGAGTTCGTGGGCGCTCGCTGGGAGGCCGACGATGAGCACCCGATCGAGGGCCCAGCGCTTGGCGCTCGGTTTGTTGGCTCCAACGTGCATCCCGCCATCGGCGAGTGGGATGTGCCGTGCTTCGTTCACCGCTACGAGCATGGCAAGGAGTTTGGCTGGGTCACCTCCGATCCAGAGAATCCCGGTGCTCGGTGGTGCTTCGAGCTGGCGTCGATCGCTGGGGCGACCCGTCTTCGCTACTCCCTGAAGCTCGGACCCGGACCATCCGGCATCAGCCGGGTGATCGCTTCGATGCCGGAGAAAGAGCCCCGCATTATCGCTCGCCGGGTGGAGGAACATCGCGGCAATATGCAGAAGGTAGTCGACGGCATCAAAGGCGCGGTCGAAGCCAACGGCTAGGCGTACACTTAGGCCTTCATGGGTCGCACAATTCTGGTCCTGAACGGACCCAACCTGAATCTGCTTGGCACTCGAGAACCTGAGGTTTACGGGAACGACACCCTGGCCGACATCCTGGCTGAGCTCGGCCCTTTCGCGGCCGAACGTGGCGCCGAGCTCGTCGACTTTCAGTCGAACGTCGAGGGCGAGCTGATCAATCGGTTGCACCAGGCCAGAGGCAATGTCGACGGGGTTGTGTTCAATCCCGGCGCCTTCACCCATTACAGCATCGCTCTGCGGGATGCCATTGCCGGCACCGAGCTGCCGGTTGTTGAAACCCACCTCTCGAACACCCACGCTCGCGAAGAGTTCAGGCATACCTCGGTGCTAGCGCCGGTCTGTGTAGGCGTGGTGATGGGATTCGGCCGCCACAGCTACTTCGCCGCCCTTGAAGCCCTGCTCCGGCATCTCGAGTAAGACCGTGGTCAGCAACATCATCCTCACCGGGTTCATGGGCACGGGCAAGACGACCACAGGTCGTCTCCTGGCCGACAAGCTAGGCATGGTGTTCGTCGACACCGACGCCATCATCGAGGAGCGACACGGCCTGATCAGCGACATCTTCCGCCTACAGGGTGAAGACGCCTTCCGAGCCATCGAGCGCGAGCTGGCAACCGAACTAGCCGATCAAGACGGGCTGGTGATCTCCACCGGCGGGCGCATGATGCTCGATCCGGCCAACATCGCCGCCTTGGGCCGAACCGGGCGGGTGTTCTGCCTGGTGGCCACCCCCGACGAGATTCTGGAACGGGTGAGCAAGGATGCGGCCAGGGTTGAGCGTCCGTTGTTGGCCGTGGCCGACCCCTACCAACGCATCGTTGAATTGCTGGACGAACGCAGCGAGGGCTACAGCCACTTCCCCCAGGTCGTCACGACCGGCGCAAGCCCTGAAGCCATCGTCCGCGACCTGATCGACCTGGTGGCTGACGATGGCCCGGTCTAATCCCATCAGGCTGGGCATCGTCGGAACAGGCGGCATCGGCCATATCCACGCCGAGTTGGCCTCAGCCAGCTCGGCGGTTGCCCGCTTCGCAGGAACCAAAGGATCGCTCAGCTTTCCCAGCCTCACGCTGTGGGGCTATGACGCAGCCAACCCCGATCCCGGCTGGTGGTCGCCGCTCCAATCCCACCGGGTGAACACGAAGCGTCGCGATCCCTATGCGCAACAGATCGAGCACTTCGCCCAGGTCATCCGAGGCGAGGCCGCACCCCTCGTGTCCGGCGAAGACGGCCTCCGCTCATTGGCCGTCGTCGCCATCGACATCGATACGGTCTTGCACGACAGTTAGACCAATAGCTAGACCAATAGCTAGACCAACAGTTAGACCAATACCTAGCCCGAACCGGCCTATCCCGACTCGGTCCAATGTCTTTGCGAAAGCGGTGGGCGCAGGTCTCGCCTGTCACACCTCGTGGGCAGAGTCGCAAGATGCAACAGCCCATCCCTACCCATGAACTCCGGTACCTGCTCGTCGACCTGATCGATCGGGCCGGTCAACCGCTCAGTATTGCCGAGCTTGCTGCGGCACTAGACCAACTCGGCATCCCCGTCGCCGCTCCAGCCAACAAGACCGTGTCCGATGCACTCCGACGCCAGCTTGTTCGCGGGCGGGTGGTGAGAACGAAACGAGGCGTGTACGGGTCGGGATCAATGCCGAAGTCGACTCGCTACTACATTCGCAACCGGGCACGGCGAACACGCCACGATTTCGCAACGACGTTGGACTCTGCCACGGTCGAAACTGTGCCACGGTCGAAACCGGGCCGCTAGAAACCGAGCCGCTAGAAACCGGGCGAGCTAGTCGTCGACGCCGACGAAGGAGACCACATCGTGTTCGCGGTGGATGCCCTGGTAACCGTGCTCGCTCATCTTGATCTCGCGATCGACCGAAGCGCCGGCCAACATTCGATGATTTCGGGGAGGACGATACATCAGGTCTTGGCCAAGCAACAGATGGAGACAAGCAGATAACATCGCATCATGGCAGCTCTTAGTGATGAAAAGTACGTGAGCCTCACCACCTTCCGGAAAAACGGCACCCCGGTTGCGGTGCCTGTTTGGATTACCGACGTAGGAGACGGGAAGGTCGGCTTTACCACCGCTTCGTCGAGTTACAAGGTCAAACGGATCCGGAACAACCCAAAGATCACCCTGCAACCCTGCGACAGCCGTGGCAACGTGCGTGAGGGGTCTGCCGTCGTCTCCGGTACAGCGGAGATCCGCACCGGGAACGACTTCGAGCACGTCAAGGCAGCCATCAAGAGCAAATATGGAGTCCAGTACACGATGATCAACGTCGTCGGTCAGATGGCAAAGCTCATCGGTCGAGGAAGCGGCACCGACACCGCCCTGGTACTCACCCTCGACGACTGACACGCACCACCCGTCAAGTCGCTAGGAGGCTCGCTCGATAACGACGAACTCGCCAACCGGGTCGCCCGACCCGGCGACGTCACGGGCCCAAGCTCGTAGTCGATACTTTCCCGGGGCGAGTTGATCGGCGGGGAAGACGTAGCTCCACGGGGTTTCAGTCTGGCCCACTTCGGCCACCGCCACTTCGAAACGTACGAACGCCGGTTGAAAACGTTCGACCGTCGGGTCCCAATAGGCGTTGGTGTTCAGTTGTCGTAGCACGAGCTGCACCAAGGCAACACCGTCGGCGGCGCGCGCCGTACCCCGAACCTCAAGATCGCCCGCGACGAGTTCATCCTCCACCGGTCGCTCGATATAGGCACGAGGTGAGAAGGGGAACGGGTCGCTCGTCGTGGGACGAGCTTCGGTGGTCGTCGACGTCGACGTCGAGGCGGTTGTCATCGGGACGGTGGAGGAGACTGAGGTGCTGCCCGACATCGCCCCATCTGCCTCCGCCCTACTCGATTGAAGGCTCGATTGCGTGGTGATGGCTAGAGCAACCGAAGCGGTAACCGTCGTCGATGTCAGCTCCGTCTCGGGATCGAGCGCGTCCTGATCCAGGGCGAGCCGACGATCGGGCTCTGCAGCCAGCACCGCCCAACCGGCCAGACCGGCCAGTAGCGCCCCGACCGCAGCAGCCCCCGCGACCAGAAGCCGCCGGCCGAAGAAGCGAGGAGGCCGAGGCCGCGCTTCGGGGTCCTCCAGCATCGCCCGGTGGAAGGCTTCGTACCACTCATCGATGGTCTGGTAGCGATCGTCGGGATCAACCGCAGTCCCCACGGCAACGAATCCGCTGAGACGATCGTTCAACGCTGAACCATCGGTCAACCAGCCGATGATGGCGCTGGCGCTGTAAAGATCGGCGCGCCGATCGACGATAGAAACCGAATCTCGTTGCTCAGGGGCAGCGAAGCCCTCGGTGCCACCTCCACGGGTGAGGCCTGAGGCATCCGCCAGCCGTTTAGCAAACCCGAGGTCGGAGAGCAGCAGTCGTTCATCAGGCTCGACAAGCGCCGCGTCCCCATCCTCGTTTCCCGGTGACGTCGGGCGGGCGGCTGCTCGATCGCCGCACAGCAAAATGTTTGATGGGGAGATATCTCGGTGCACCACCGCATGACGATGAAGTTCGCTCAGCGCATCGCGCAGATGTTTGGCCACCGTCCAGATGTCGTGCTCGCCAACGCGGTAACCCTGGCTAGAAAGATCCTTCACCCGGTCGTTGAGATCACCGCGATTAGCCAGCTCAAGCACCATGAACGGCTGGCCACCTTCCGTTTCGCCTACCTCATAGATAGTGGCGATCGACGGGTGCCGAATCTGGGCAAGCAGTGTCCATTCCTCACTGAACCGGCGGCGGCTCTCAGCCACCATGCTGTGATTGTCGGCCAAGAGCTTGATCGCCACATGGAACGAATCGCCGGGCCGAACAGCCCGATAAACCGTGGAAGACGCACCAACCCCGAGGAGAGCAATAATTCGGTACTGGCCGATAAACCGAGCCGTGCGCGACGACCCGGCTGGATTAATCATCGGTGCCACCTAGCGGTCGCATCCCTGGGCGCCCGTTCGACGCATCCCAGATCTCGGTCAGCAAGTGGCGCCCGCGAGACAGACGCGACTTCACCGTGTTGATCGAAACATCTTGTCGTGCCGCGATCTCGCTGTAAGACAATCGCTCGACATCGCGGAGAAAGACCGTCTCGCGAAAGGCGACGGGTAGTTGGGCGACCGCCGACTCGATAAGTTGACGTTCGGCCACGAGAGAACTCATTCGGCGGGGCCACCAACGAGCCGAGCCGACCGATTGATCGGCGGTGTCAAAGCCCGTATCGACCCCCGCCGACGGCAAGGCGAGGGTCGGTCGAAGTCGGCGGGTCTCAGAGACGGCCACGTTGCGAGCTACCGAATAGAGCCAGGTCGTAAACTTCGATTCACTACGGAAACGATGAATGGAACGGGCGACGGCGATCAACACCGATTGCTCCACGTCTTCGCGGTTCGCACGCTCTACGCCAGCCGAGGCAATGGCGACCGCGCTCAGGTGAAAATCGTCGACGATGCTCAGCAAGACAGAGAGGGCGTAGGGGCAATCAGCGCTGGCTCGCTCGGCCACTGCGTCGATCAGTTCGGTCTGGAAATCGGCATCGGCCGACTCATAGAGCGTCAGCAGGCGAGCCTCGGCCACGGCGGCTCCCGTCGACAGCCAATCGAGCAGACCACCGAGCACAGAGTCGTCCGACCCACCGCCATCGATCGATTCTTGCCCACCCTCAGGAGCCCGCCGTCTGCTCACTCGAACCACGCTAATGGGTGATGCCTCCATCACCAAGCGGGTGCCCAGATCGACCGGCCATGATCTGGGCACCCGGGCCGCCGTCTTGTTACTCCCAGGAGGCGACGAAGTTGGGGTCTTGGAGCAGGCGCCGGAAGGCTTCTAATGAATCGGTTGAACTGTCGAGTGCCCACTCACAGTACTGAACCGACCCATCGCTACGGCGACCCTCGGTATCGAAGTAGACAGCCGCCTTGATCCGATCGAAGTTGACGGGCATGTCACGACGGGCATCGTCGAACCACTCGGCCTTCGATTGCGTGGAGTTGATGGCATTGTCGTTCTCTTCACTACCCCACTCGCCAACCATGAAGGGCTTGTCAAGGCCCGGACGGCCAGGGCCATCGGCTTCGAGCCAGGTGTAGAAGGGGCTGTAGACCTCGGCGAAGCTCGTCCACTTCGGCGAGTTTCCATGGTTGTCGCAGCCATGCCAGTTGTAGTTGTTGTAGGACACCCAATCGATCACGTCATCGCCGGGGTAGAGGCCGGCTTCGTAGAGGCGATAGTGGCCGCTCCAACCCATCACGTTCCACACCCACACAACGTTGTCGGCGCCGGCTTGCTCAAACCTGCGGTGAAGATGACGGAAGGCGGCGGCGTAATCGGTCACCAGCTGATCCTCGACCGTGATATCTCCATTGGCCGCACGTTTGATGTTGTCTTCGGGCTCGTGGAAGAAGGTGAGGAACACCGAATCGCCGAATCGCTTCACCTGTTCGGCCGCAATCTGAATATCAGCGTCGAACTCACCCGCTGCGATACGCCGCCAATCGGCGGGCGTACCCGAAGGCGATTTCCAGTTGGCGAAAATGATGTGACCAGAATCGGCGATGGCCTGCGTCTCGGGGTGAGGCCAACTCTTGGTTACCAGGTCGTTCCACTGGTTGTATTCGTGAAAGATGGCGAACCGTTCGCCGAGCCGTTCCTCTTGGCGCACGAAGTCGGCTCTGGCAGATTGCCAGGAACCATCGTCGGCCCGAAAGTCGCCGCTGCTGCCGACGAGGATGCCCTCGCACGGAATCAGCTTGTCACGATCGCCACACGGCTCCGGGTCGGGAGGCACAACGATCACCGACCGGTAGGAGAACTCGTTCAGATCGCCGCCAAAGGAATCACCGTTGCCATCCACACTGAAGGCGAAGCCACGGGCCCGATATCGGGCGCTGACCAGAACCTCTTCTGGAACCTGGTAGCTCCACGACACGCTCTTCGCTCCGGGCTTGTCCAGCTCGGCCAACACTCTCACGAACTCGGCCTGCCATGACGCTCCGTTCCAGTACGTCGAGTCGTCGAGGTTTTTGACCACAAGCCTCACGCCGGCAACCCCTCGCTTGTGTTGGGCCCGACCAGCCACGAGCAGGTCACCTCCCTTGACCAACGTGTCTTGCTCGGGCGACAACACCGTTGTTTGTGGCGAGGTGCGACCAGCAGCCAACGCCGGCGCGGCCAAGCCAAACGAGATAGTGGCGAGGGCAAGAAGTATCGCCAGCGCCCTCGTCACCCCTTTTGGCCTAGCTGTCTTGGGTTCTTCTCGGTCGTACACGACGCTCTCCGCTCTTCGTTCATAGGTGATTTGTGGGTATGTCGCTCAGAGCCCCCGTAAATGTTCCCGCTAGGCAAACACTTCTTCGGCGACGAGGCACGGGTGGCAAAGTTCACATCGCCATGAACGTGCCCGAGGAATAAATAGATGACTAAGTTGGTCATATATGTCGTGATTGTGATTTTGTTGCCGATGAATCCGGCGAGACAAGATCGCTAGCACCCCTGTTTGGTCGCCAGCCGCCCGCCTATCGCTTTGGATCGCCCCATGAAACCCGGAAACACACCCCTCGTCGAGTTTCGTAACCTCGCCCCCGCCGGAACCCGACTCTTCGCCAAACTTGAGTGGTACAACCCGACCGGATCGATCAAGGACCGCCCGGCATGGACCATGTTCGAAGCAGCCGTTCAATCCGGCGACCTGCGCCCCGGGATGCCGCTGATCGAAGCCACCTCCGGCAACACTGGTATCGGCCTCACCCGGCTCGCATCCCTCAACGGGCATGAGATGACGATCTGTCTGCCGTCACGGGCTACCGAAGAACGCAAGCAACTCCTTCGGGCCTACGGCGCGAACCTTATCGAGGTCGAAGGCGGACCCAATGACGCCATCGCCTACGCTCGGCGCCTGGTCGAGGAAGGCGAGGGGTACATGTGTTACCAATACGGCAACCCCAACAACCCTGCGGCTCATGAGTTTGGAACATCGCTGGAGATCGTGCGCGATTGGACCCTCGACGCTCCACCCGACCATCTCTTCTGTGCCTACGGCACCGGCGGCACAATCACCGGCAACAGCCGCGGCATGAAACGAGCCTACGGCGACATCAAGGTCCACTCGGTCGAGCCCTTCGTCGAAGACCCCATCGGGGGCATGCGCTCCCAAGACGACGCCTTCCAACCTCCCGTCGCCGACCTGTCGCTCGTCGACGGCCGCTACGAAGTCCCTCGGCAGACGGCTGAAGAGATGGTGCTCACCACCATGAAGAACGAAGGCCATTTCGTCGGCACCTCGTCAGGCGCGGTGATCCACGCTGCTCTAACCGAACTCGAAACCAATGGCGGTACCGGCGTGATGTTGCTGCCCGACGCAGGCTGGAAGTACATGTCGGGCAACCCGTGGCAAGAGCTTCCCGCCACCAGTCGAGTGGTACAACCGATTAGTGGCTGAGCGTCGCTGCACCATAGCGTTCGATGGCGGCCAGAATGGCGTCGACATCGTCGGTGCTTACCGCCGGGTTCATGAACAGCATACGGAAGGTGTTCAGCCCATGGATCGGCTGGTAGCCGATCATGCCGGTGCCTTCGGCCTGCATCTGCGCCTTGATCGTTGGCGGTAAGGCGTGGAGGCGATCCATCGTCTCCTGATCGAGCTGGGCTGCCGTTCCGTTGGCTAACTCGAGTGGACGCAGATCGGGTGGAACCCAGGCGAACACCACGTTGGTGAATGACCCGGGGACGACAACAGCGAAGGCGCCACCACTCTCGGTGATCCGAGATCGGGTGTAGGCAGCCATGTCGTAGGCATGCTCGACCCTGGCCGCGAAACCCTCGTCGCCCCGCACCTTCCAACTCAGCCAAAGCTTGAGGGCGTCGACCCGGCGAGCACACTGAAATGTGCGATCACCGCTGTCGTAGTCGGCGTTGAGCTTATCGGGCTGGAAGAGGTAGTCGGCGTGGCCGGCAAAACACGGCGCAAGCTGGCTCGGATCTCGTACGAGCAGCGCCGAACACTGCTGGGTCATGCCCATCATCTTGTGCAGATTCCACACGAAGGAGTCTGATCGCTCCACCCCATCAAGAAGATGGCGGTGCTTGGGGGAAAACAGGGCCGACCCTCCGTAGCAACCATCGACGTGAAACCACAGATCGTGCTCGACGCAGACATCGGCCACCGCGTTCAGATCATCAAAGGCCGAGGTGACGGTGGTACCGGCCGTGCCGATCACAGCGAACGGTGTCTCACCGCGGCCCTTGGCCGCAACGACCGCATCGGCCAACGCCTCGGGCATGATCGCGCCTTCAAAATCGGAGGCAACCTTGATCACCGCATCGGTGCCGAGGCCGAGCATGGCTGCCGACTTGGTAGCTGCGTAGTGACCAGCATCAGACACAAACAACACGAGGCGTTCAGTCCCGATCCCTGTGCGGACAACCTCAGGGTTGCGGCGGTGCCGGGCCAACTGTAAAGCGTAGAGCGTGGCCGACGAGCCTCCCGGGGCGAACAGCCCCGGGGGCAAGGCGGGCAGCGGCGACGCAGCGGCTGGCAGGTAGCCAGCGACGCGAGCCAGCTTGCTCAGGAGAGCGCTTTCCATCAGGGTAAAAACCGGGGCCGCCTCAAAGGTGGCGGCCGTCGTGTTCAGGGCAGCACCGAGCCAATCGCCAACCACCGAGACCGGGTCTGGTCCCGCGAAGTTCTGATTCATGAACCGGGGGTGGACGGTACGAACCGACGAATGCAGCACCTGGTCGACCGCAGCGAGAACGTGTTCGTCGGTCTCACCCGAGGCCACGGCATCGAACCCGAGACCGGCATTGCCATCGAAGGCCGCAACCAGCTCGTCGGGCGACGACAGGTTGATCACCGCATCGTCGCCGCTTGGTGGTGCGAGCAAATACTCTAGGGCTCGCTCCGCGACCTTGGCTTCGATGGACGATGGGTCAGGCACGGCAACTCCCGGTTCGATGATGGCCCCTGCAGACGTTCTGCCGAGCGTACCGGCCGATCGGCGCGCGTTCGCCGGATCTAAGCCTTCGCCACTTCAACCTGAACTTCGGTCACATAGGTTTCGTTGTCCTGGGTGACCGGCGGGGTGCACACCAGATTCCATTCATAGGCTGGCCCGGAGACGACGTAGTCGTTGGCTTCGACCCATTCAAGAAGCTGGGTGTGGGCTTCGTGCAGCCGGTTGAACGCTCCGTTGTGAACCAAACTGGCGACTTGGGCCGGTTCGATCACCCGGATGGCGGCAGGCGCCCCAACCTGCAGATCGTCGGGCACGGGTAAGACCGCTTCAACGTCGATCGAGGTGCCATCGTCAGCGAAGTGATGATAGATGTTCCCCCCTGGTCCCTGTCCTGCCGCCGGATCGACGACGGAGAACAGTTTGGGGAACATCGGTGCGATCTCCTCGACACCGCCAATCTGCTCTCGAACAAAGGCAATCGTTGTTCGTTCGGTGGTCTTGATCGTTACGTCTGGCATGGCTCTATCCAATCTCTGGTCAAGTTGATGCAGCTGGGCGCGTGCCCGCTGCAGCTGCTCGGTGACCTCCACGGCCTGGCGTTCGAGCTCATCGACCTTGGTGGCCAGCAGTGCTCGAAAGCTCTCGTCGGTGAGTTGATCGTCTAACGCTTGTCCGATCTCGTCGAGCGAGAGTCCAATCGACTTCAGAGCGATCAGCCTCGACGCACGCCCGACCTGATCGACGCGATATCGCCGATACCCGGTCGAAGCATCGACCTCGGCCGGAGGCAGCAGACCAAGATCGCCGTAGTAGCGAACGGTCCTCACCGGAAGATTTGTCAGACGAGCAAACTCGCCGATCTGGAGCAACATAGGACGATTCTCACGTCTCCAGTTACTGGAGAGTCAAGGCTTATTCCTGTGTCCAGCCAGAAACCGACTTGACCTCGAGGAACTCTTCCAAGCCCCACACGCCACCTTCGCGGCCGTTGCCCGACTGGCCGTAGCCGCCGAATGGCGATCCGGCGCCGCGGGGCTGTCCGTTCATCTCCACCATTCCGGACCGAAGCTGACGCGCCACCCGGCGTGCCTTTTCGTTGTCGGTCGTCTGCACGTAGTTGGTGAGTCCGTAGGCGGTGTCGTTCGCGATGGCGATCGCTTCCTCTTCCGTGTCGAAGGGCATCATCGAGAGGACCGGGCCGAAGATCTCTTCCTTGGCGACCGTCATGTCGGGAGTGACATCGGCGAAGACGGTCGGCTTCACGAAGTAACCGCTGTCCAGACCTTCGGGGCGTCCCGTACCGCCGGCGAGCAGGCGGGCGCCTTCTGGTTCACCGGTGGCGATCAGCGCCTGGATCTTGTCGTACTGCACCTCGGACACGACAGGTCCGATGTGACGGCCCTGGCTTTCGGCG
>CAKZXA010000009.1 GCA_937922045.1 uncultured Acidimicrobiales bacterium
GCCAACACCGGGAAGGCGATCACGAGGATCAGGCCGACGATCTGCAGGCCCATGAACTGGAACATCCCGGCGTAGATATCTTTCAGGTCCCAGTGAGGGGCTACCCCTTTGAGGAAGTAGGCCGACAGCGCAACCGGCGGCGAAAGCCATGCCGTCTGCAGCGTGACCGCAACCAGAATGCTGAACCACACCAGATCGATCCCGAGCCCATTGACGACCGGCAGAAGGATAGGGACGAAGATCAAGACGATCGGCACCCACTCAAGCGGCCATCCGAGGACAAAGATGAACAGCAGGATCAAGCCGAGCATCACCAGCGGCGGCAGGCTCAAGCTCACCAGGCCATCGGCAACATAGTTTGCGCTCCCGAGCTTGGAGAACACAGCGCCGAAGAAGTTCGAAGCCACGATCAAGATCATGATCATCGTTCCCGTCTCCAGCGTGGCCACCAGCGCCCGATTGAGCATCTTGACACCAAACTTGCCGCCGAAGATGGCCAGCAGAATCGAGCCGGCCGCACCCATGGCGGAGGCTTCGGTAGGCGTGGCAAACCCCAACAGGATCGAGCCGAGCGTGGCTGAGATCAGCACGAGCGGCGGAACGATACCGGCCGCCACTTCGCGTACGATCTCGCCGACACTATCAGCACGCTCATCCTGAGGCAGAGGCGGACCCAGAC
The DNA here is from genome assembly GCA_937922045.1 of uncultured Acidimicrobiales bacterium. GTDB lineage: Bacteria > Actinomycetota > Acidimicrobiia > Acidimicrobiales > SZUA-35 > JAHELU01. The sequence goes on from CAKZXA010000009.1 coordinate 680, forward strand.
TCGGATCTCGCCACGACCGGAACATTGCGTAGCCGGTGTACAAAGCGCTCAACATGATGCCGGGGAGAATGGCCGCGGCGAACAGGTCGAGCACCTTCACCCCAACCACCGGGGCCATAACCACCAGCATGATGCTGGGCGGGATGAGGATACCCAACGTGCCACCAGCGGTGATTGCCCCCGCCGACAAACGCGTGTCGTACCCGCTCTTCGTCATCGAAGGGATCGCCATGAGCCCGATCAAGGTGACCGATGCCCCCACGATTCCCGTTGCCGCGGCAAAGATTGTGGCCGCGGCGATAACGGCGAGATACAACGAACCCCGCAGGTTGGCGAGTGAGAGCTGAAGCGCTCTGAAAAGTCGATCCATCAACCCCGCCTGCTCCAAGACATAGCCCATGAGCAAGAACAGTGGCACGGCGGCCAGCGTTACATCGGTCATGACCTCGTAGGTCTTGCTGCTGAACAGGTTGAAGGCGGTGGATCCGAAACCGATGTAGCCAAAAGCGAAGCTCATAACGAGCAGTGTTTGGGCAATCGGGAAACCAACGACGATGGCACCGAAGAGGCAGGCCAGCATGATGATGCCGATCCACTCTGTTGGGATACCAACATCTATCTGTGCAAGGAGAAGGCCGATCATTAGTTAGGCGCGCTCCCATTCTCCAGATCGGGCTGCCCTGATCGACTTGACCAGCTCAGAGATCGATTGAAGCAACCACAGAAGTAGCCCGATGGGAAGGGCTATCTTCAAGACCCAGAGAGGTAGGCCCGAGTTACTGGTGATCACTTCTTCACGGATGGAGAATGAGTTGAGTCCCTTCTCAGTAGCTATCTTCAACGCCAGCACCAGGGCAGGGATGAAGAGAAAGGCGTACACGATGGCGTCGGTGATGGCCTGACGCCTGGCCGACCAGTTGCGGTAGACGAAATCTGTTCGGATATGTCCGTTGCGCTTCAGCGTGAAGGCGGCACCGATGACGAAGTGAATCGAATAGAGGAAGTAGGCGAGGTCGTTCGCCCACGAGATCGAATCGTTGAACACCTGACGGCTGATGACATCGGCCACGAACACGAACACGAGCCCAAGCCCGAGCCAGGCCACGGCCTGACCCGTACCCTCCGAGAGGGCATTGATGGCATCAATGCCCCCTCGGTCGGTATTCCACGGTTCGTCTATTTCGGTGTTCTCGACATCGATCGCTACGCCGTACTCGGCGGCAATCTGTGTCTCGAGATCACTCACGACGGGTCTGAGCCAACCTTCTCGGGGAAGTAGGTCTCGCCGATGGTTTGGTAAAGCTCGGTGATGGTCAAGCGGTAAGGCATGACCTCTTCGGCGTAGGCCCGCTGTGAATCACGAACCTCCTTGAAGAAGGGGTCTTCGGCCTCGAGCTCGTCGGCAACTTCGTTCCACGCATTGGCAAACGCCTCGTAGAACTCTTCCGGCGTGTTCCAGATGTTGATTCCCTGAGCCTTGAGGTCGTTCACGGCCTGAGCGTTCTGGGTGATCGACAGGTTCTGGCTATCGACGATCGTGGCCTGAGCCGCAACCTTGATGATCATCTGAAGGTCGGCCGAGAGAGCCTCGAACCAATCCTTGTTGAGCAGTAGCTCACCGATATCGGTGGACTGATGCAAACCCTGGAGGTAGTAGTCGGACCAGACGTCCTGGAAACCGAGTGCGGTGTCGTCGGAGGGGCTGATCCACTCAGCGCCTTCGATCAGGCCACTGTTGGCGGCCGGGATGATCTCGGAACCGGGCATGGCGATTGCTTCCATGCCTACCTTGTTGAACGCGTCACCAGGAAGGCCTGGAGGTGAACGGAACTTGATGCCCTGAAGGTCTTCGAGTGAGGTGATCTTCTTGCCGAACCAGCCGAAGGGGTCTGGGCCCATGGGAGCGATGGGCAACGGAATAACGTTGACGCCGATCTCTTCTTGGTAAAGCCGCTCGTAGAGCTCAAGGCCGCCACCGTCGTACATCCAAGCCAGGGAAGTTGCTTGGTCCATGCCGGTTGAACCGACAGGCGGGTTCGAGAACAGGGCAGCCGCCTTGTTCTTGCCGTTCCAGTAGTTCGACCATGCGAAGCCGACGGGTACCACATCGTCGTTCACAGCATCGAGGATCTCGAGAGCACCAACAACACCGCCGGATGGAACCACGGTGGCCTTGAGGCGGCCTTGCGACATCACACCGATCCGCTCGCCCCACGTAACGATGAGGGCGTGGTAGACGGAGGTGGCCGGAACGCCGGTTTGAACAGTGAACTCAATGACCTCGCCACCCTGGGTCAGGTCGACTTCTTCTGCCTCGTCGTCGGTGTCGTCGCTTTCGCTCTGATCATCGGAGCTGTCCGATTCGGCCGAGCTATCGTCGCCACCTGCAGCATCGTCAGGGCCGCTGATGGCGTCGTTTGAGCAGCTTGCGGCAAAGAGCGCAAACGCAAAGAGTAGCGCTACAAACCGAAGAATCGAGCTGAAGCGCGACCTCGGCCGTGGATGTATCGAGTTCATGAGTTCCCCCGGGGAAGTGGTTTTTAGACGGCCAGTGCCGACGGTGCAAAGAACGATGCAACGGAACCTATTCCACATGGTGGAATTGCCGTTCTACCCGTTCTTAGCTACGAATCCTTGTCGATTCATCAACGACTGTCAACCATCGACGCCAATCGCTGATCCGATGGCATCCAGTGGATGCGTCAATGGTGAACTCCCATCCGCGAACCGAGCGCCTTGTGATCGACACGAGTACCCGGTGGCGACGGTTTGGATCGAGCCGTCGACAAGAGGCGCCCAACTTGCTTCCCATAGGGCTCGGGAAAGTTCCTGGTTTGCTGCCTCATGACCAAAGATCCCTGCCATTCCACAACAGCCGACGTCGCCCATGGTTACCCGATATCCCGCAGCGGCAAGGATCGCTTCCCACATCAATGGCCAACCGTTCGACGTGGCGGCCTCGGTACAATGAGGCAAATAGACAAGCTCACCACGCTGCCGATCACGCTGCTGATCATGCTGCTGATCAGGATCATGCTCACCGGTCAACGTCTTCAACCGGTCGAGGTGATCGACCAAGATCTCCGCAATGTTGCGCACCTGATCGGACGGGTAGCCGGCGAGCACCTCGGGGTATTCGCGTTGGTGGAGCAGGCCCGTCGCCGGTTCGATCGTGACCGGAATCGCTCCAACGGCAACGATGCTGTCGATCAGCGCCTGCTGTTTCTCGGCCGCACGAGCAAACCGCCGGCGAAGGCCCTTCACATGATCAAACTTGCCGGATGGAACGAAGTCGGCCACGGCCACACGCAGACCGAGGGCGCTCAGCACCCGACCAGCCTGAGCCAGCGTCGACGATTCGAGTGCGACGCTGAAGACGTCGGGCAGGATCACCACATGGGGATCGCTCACGTCGCCAAACGTCGCCAAGCCGTGGCCGGTACGCTTGGCTGGCAAGGGCAGGTCGACCAGTCCCAAGGTTCTCCCAACTCGCCGAATGACAGGCGCGAGACCCGAAGGGATCGGTACGCGGGATCCGGCAACCGCAACTTCCTCAAACCGCGAGAGCATACGATGCGAGATCGGCCGCTTTCGCCGGTCGTAGAAGCGTTCGAGGAAGCGCGACTTGAGTTCGGGGATGTCGACCTGAACCGGGCACTTTCCAGAACAGGCTGAGCACGATAGACACGAGTCGAAGTTAGTTGCCATGAGCTCTTCAAGCTCGAGGTCGTTCCCATCACCACGAGCCAGCCATGCCCGGATGAGATCGGCTCTTCCCTTCGGCGACAACGCTGGGTCCTGGGTCACCTTGTAGGACGGGCACATCACCGCGGCCGAATCCCAGTTGAAGCACAACCCATTCCCGTTGCATGCAAACGCCGAGTCAAACTCCTCACGGGCAGCGACAGGAATCGAACGGTTGCTCACCCCACGGAGGGGGGCGCCGTCTAGCGGGATCAAGGCCAAGGAGCTGTTGTGGGGTCGGTACAACTTGCCGGGGTTAAACACGTCTTCAGGATCGAACACCGACTTGACCCGCCGCATCACGTCGATTGTCTGGGCGTCGAAAAATGTCTCCGCCGATTCGCCGCGGAAACCTCTGCCGTGCTCGCCCCACAACACCCCGCCATACCGCGCCACCAGCTGTATGACCGCTTCGGTCACCTCTCGCAACATCGCCTCATGACCAGGGTCGGCGAGGTCGAGCGACGGCCTCACGTGGACACAACCAACATCGGCGTGGCCGAACATCCCATAGCTCAAGCCATAGGAATCGAGCAGCTGGCGAAAGTCGGCGATGAAGTCGCACATGGCGTCTACCGGCACCGCACAGTCCTCGACAAAGGCCGTCGGGCGGGCCTTGAGCTCGGGTCCGCCGCTGACCATGGCTGCCAGCAGGCCAACCGCGTCGGCCCGAACCTTCCACGCCGCTCGACAATCGGCCGGGTCGGTGAGCGTCAACAAGCCTTGTGAAGGCCCGATATCGAGCGCCGCGACGAGGTCGGCGAGTTGCATCTCGTCACCCTCGCCTGCTTCGAACTCGAGCAATAGCACGCCGCCTGTGTGCTCCTCGACGATGTCGTCGAAGACCGGCCATGCCGGCGACGACCGGGCGGCGGCCAGGGTGTGCTCATCAAAGGACTCGATAGCGATCGGACCCATATCGCGCAATCTCACCGCATCGGCCAGAGCATCGATGAAGCTCGGGTAGACGACGACCACAAGGTTTGTCGCCACCGGAACCTGTTCCAGCCGAACCTTTGCTTCGACCGTAATGGCCAGCGTCCCTTCCGAACCGACGAGCAAGGGCACCGGGTCGATTCCTCCCGGTGTACGAAAGCGATCGATGCCATAGCCACTGAGCCCGCGGGCGACCTCGGGCACTCGGTTGGTCTCCGGTGACCAGCCGATCAGATCCATGTGATCGGCCAACTCGACCAAGGCTTTCCAAACCTCAGCGCCCCGCCCCTCGCCAGCGGCGCGCCTCAATGCTTCGTCGGTCGTCACCGGCTCGGCTCGCCAACGTGAACCATCATCGAGAAGAACATCGAGCGACACGACGTGGCGATGGGCTCGACCGTAACGAAGAGATCCCTTGCCGGCAGCGTCGGTAGCGATCATGCCGCCGACCGTCGCCCGATTTGTGGTCGAGGTGTGGGGCGCCCAGAACAAGCCGTGTTCGCTCAACGCTGCATTCAACGCATCGGTCACGACCCCCGGTTGCACCACCGCCGTTTGGGCTGCAGGATCAACGGCGATCACATCATGGAGTCCGCGCTTGAGATCGACAGAGATGCCATCGGTCAAGCTCTGACCGTTGGTACCGGTTCCACCACCGCGGGCCACGATCGGCTTTCTTTCCGATGAACGAAAGTTCTGACGAACGAGGCGCTGAAGCTGTTCGACCGACGTCGGGACAGCCACAGCATGGGGACTGACCTGGTACACCGAGTTGTCGGTAGCGTAGACAGCGACGGTGGCGGGATCGCGGCGCAAGGCCACATCGGTCGTCTCTGCGTTCTCTCGTCTCATGGAATCACCTTTCCACCTTCACCCAATGATTCCACTATCCTCGGCACGAAGTTTGCTACACGGAGGCAACTGACTCATGCAATGCCAACATTATGAACTCGGGCTCGCGGGCGCCGACACAGCATTCAGCGTTGATCCTTCAGCGGTCACCTTCGGTGCCGGATGCTTGGTTGAGGCAGGCGACATCGCTCGTTCCCTCGGCATTACACGTATCGCTCTGTTCACCGATGCCGTCTTGGCCACCACCGAACATGTGGCCAAGGTTATGACATCGCTGAAGGAAGCAAACGTGGATGTCGCCCTCTACGACGAGGTCAGGGTGGAACCAACCGACATGTCGTTCCGCGCTGCGTCGAAATTCGCAGCCGACGCCAAGGTTGATGGCTACATCTCGGTGGGAGGCGGATCGGTAATCGACACGGCAAAGGCCGCCAACCTCTACTCGACCTACCCGGCCGAGTTTCTAGCGTATGTAAACGCACCGATCGGTCTCGGCCAGCCAGTGCCGGGCCCCTTGCGTCCACATATCGCCTGCCCAACGACCTCGGGGACCGGAAGCGAGTGCACCGGAATCGCCGTCTTCGACCTGCTCGACATGAGGGCCAAGACAGGCATTGCCTCGAAGATGCTGCGACCAACCCGTGCCCTCGTCGACCCAGACTGCACCTTGACCCTGCCCTCGTCGGTCGTCGCCTCGAGCGGGTTCGACGTGCTTAGCCACGCTGTCGAGTCCTACACCGCTCGACAATACACCCGACGCCCAGCCCCCGACTCGCCTTCACAGCGACCCTCAAGCCAGGGGGCGAACCCCTGGAGCGACCTCGGTTGCGCTGAGGCGCTCCGGCTTCTCGGCCTTTACCTCGAGCGAGCGGTAGCGGACGCCAGCGACGTCGAAGCCCGCCATCAACTGATGTGGGCCTCGACCCTGGCTGGCATCGCCTTCGGAAACGCTGGTTGCCATGCGCCTCACGGCATGTCCTATTCCGTTTCAGGTCTTTGTGAAACGTTCCAACCAGCCGGCTATCCCGACCACACCCCGATGGTGCCTCATGGCATGTCGGTCATCGTCAACTCACCCTCGGTTTTCCGAAACACGGCGAGCGGCGCCCCCGAACGTCACCTCGACGGCGCTCGCTGGCTAGGCGCCGACGTGTCAGGTGCCGGGCCGGAAGACGCCGGCAACATCCTGGCCGACCATCTCGTCGCCCTGATGCAGGCAACCGATATGCCGAACGGCCTCGAAGGCGTCGGCTACTCAGCCGACGATGTCGGTGCTCTCGTCGACGGCTCGATCAACCAGAGGCGTTTGTTGGACAACGCACCGATGACAATCGATCGAGAAGAACTCGAGGCAATGTATACCGGGGCACTCCGCTACTGGTAGGGGAGGCGCCCGAGTTGGCGGCGAGTCGTGTCGAGATTTAGGAGGGAGCGAATCTCATCGGCCGCCGCCATCACCTGGGCGGCCAACGCCCGTTGACGTTCGAGCGACATACGAACCGTCGGTGCCTGAACCGCCAGGGCGGCCACAGCTACCCCGTCGACGTTCAAGATCGGTGAGGCCACGCAGCGCACACCCTCGATGCTTTCCTCATTGTCCAGACTGAATCCATTGGTTCTGACCGTGGCCAGCTCGGCCGCGAATGCTTCGCTCTCGGTGATGGTCGTAGCCGTTACCCGCTCGAGAGCGAGCCGTGGCAGTGGCTCGCCGCTGAAGGCGAGAAGCGACTTGCCCATCGAGGTGCAGTGCAGTGGGATTCTGCTGCCAACCGGCTGATCAAATCGCAACGTATGGTTGGACTCGACGCGGACAACGACGACCACCTCATCACCGTGGCGAATGCCGAGGTTGACCGATTCGCCGGTGACTGAGCCGAGACGTTCGAGCACCGGCTGCACCTCGGAGAGATTGAGCGACTCGTTCGCACGTTGACCGAGAACGATCGCAGCATGGCCAAGTCGGTACCTCTCGGTCGACAGATCCTGCTCCAGGTAGGAAGCGTCGACCAGGGCGCGGACAATGCGGTGCGTGGTGCTCGGACTCAAGCCGACGCGTCCCGAAATCTGCGTGATGCCCTGTTCGGATGCATCGATAAAGCTCGACAACACGTCGAGCGCCCGCGTAACTGCTTTGGTCCCGTTCGCCCGGCCGTTGACCGACGACGTTGATGGTTGAGGAGACGTCATCTTGTCCACAGTGTAGAGATGGTGAACCGCTGTCGTGCCAACCGATGCGTGCCGCGCTGGGACCTATCCCAGGAACGACATCGCGATGGCGGCGTGGGCGGCTATCCCGTTGACCATTGCATCCTCATCCACCCGCATGTGATTCGAGTGGCAGGCGTGGGCGTGACGGGGGTCCTCGCCGGGAGGACAGACGCCGAGAAATACCATGGCCCCAGGAATTTCGTTGAGGACATAGCTCCAATCCTCGGCGGCCATGATGGGAGCCTTCAGCGCTCTGACGTTTTCCTCACCGACGACATCCCGCAGAATCGGCGTGGCCCAGGCAACAAACTCGTCATCGTTAACCGTCACCGGGTAGCCAGCCGAAAGTTCCACCGCAGCGGTGCAACCGTGAACGGCGGCAATGCCTTCGGCCACCTGCACGATCACGCTGCGCATGTGTTCTCTGGTCTTATCCGAGAAGGTGCGCAAGGTGCCCATCATCGTCACCGACTCGGGGATCACGTTGTTGGTGGTGCCACCGTTGATGGCGGTGATGGTGAGAACGGCGGGATCGAAGACGTCGACCGTTCGCGTGAGACGAGTTTGGAGCGTTGTGACGACTTCACAGGCCGCAGGCATCACGTCGATTGCGTGGTGGGGGGCTGAGGCGTGACCGCCCTGGCCGGAGATCGTGATGGTGACGGTGTCGGCTGCAGCCAATAGGGGCCCAGGCTTCGTCTGCATGGCACCCGATTCCAGGTTCGGCGATATGTGGATGGCGAAACCGGCGTCAACGTTGTCGAGCAGCCCTTCTTCAATGGCGTACTTGGCCCCGTGATACCCCTCTTCTCCTGGCTGGAAAAAGAACTTGATTCTGCCCTTCAGCTCGCTCCGGCGAGCGTGGAGTAGGCGAGCGGCACCGGCCAGCATGGCCACATGGGTGTCGTGGCCGCAGGCGTGCATCCGGCCTTCGGTTTCGCTGGCAAACGCCTCACCACTGTTCTCGGGCATCGGCAGGGCATCCATATCACCCCGCAACAGAATCGTCGGGCCGTCCTCGCCGCCGTCCAGGGTGGCGACCACTGAGGTTAAGGCCTTGCCGGTCTCGATCGTGAGGTCGAGGCCAGCGAGCGCATCCAGCACCTTGGCCTGTGTCTTCGGGAGGTCGAGTCCGAGTTCTGGTTCACGATGAATGGCGCGTCGCAGGGAGATCACCGCCGGCATCAGATCCTGCGCTTCGGCACGCAGTCTGGCCGTGTCGAGAGTTTTCGGATCCGAGGGCACGATCAACGTCATGAATGAAACCGTAGAGCGCAGCTATCGTTTGAGCAATGCGACACCTCGGTTTGCTGCTCATCGCCCTGATCAGCACAGCATGTTTGGCAGCATGGTTAACGGCATGTTCAGCGGCGATATCGAGCGAAGCGACGCCTTCCACAACCATCATCGGGACCGCTCTATTCGAAGGCTCGGGGGACGACTTGTCGCCTGGCTTCACCGTCGAGGCCGTCTACCCTCACGATCCCGCCGCCTACACCCAAGGTCTTGAGTTTCTCGACGAAGCGACACTGGTCGAGAGCACCGGTCTTCGAGGGAGTTCCACGCTACGCGTGGTCGATGCACCCAGTGGCGAAGCGTTGGAGGTGGCCGCGCTCCCCTCATCCCATTTCGGCGAAGGGGCCACGATCATCGAAAGCGGCGGCTCCACCAGCGTGTGGCAACTCACCTGGCAGGAGGGCATCGCCACCCGCTGGTCGCTCGAACCCCTCGCCGCCACCGAACAAGTTTCCTACGACGGTGAGGGGTGGGGCTTGTGCGCGCAGGGTGGTCGGACGGCCGATCGCCTCGTGATGAGCGACGGATCGGCAACCCTGACCTTCCGCTCATCAGCCGACTTCTCGGTCCAGTCGACGATCGATGTCACCGATCGCGGCGTGCTCCTCACCAAGATCAACGAACTCGAATGTGTCGGCGGCGAGGTTTGGGCCAACGTCTACCAAACCAACTGGATCGTCGTGATCGACACAACGACCGGCGAGGTCACGCGTCGTTATGATCTGTCCAGCCTTGTGCCCGAAACCTTCATCGACAGTACGGAGTTCGTCCTCAACGGAATCGCTTACCACGAACCGACCGACCGGTTTTGGGTCACCGGCAAACAATGGCCGGTGATGTACGAACTCAGCTTCGACCGAGAATCCGATTGATCCAGGTCTCGTAGGCTTCCACGTCCTGGGCCCCGGGAATGGGGAGCACCTGGTTAAGGATCACGGTGGGGGCGGCGCCAACACCCATTTCCATCGCTTCGGTGTGCTCGGCTCGAACCTGGGTGGCCATCTCGGCGCCTTGTTCGACCAGGGCGCTAGCCAGCGCATCGCCATCTGCACCGATGGTGTTCGCAATCGCGATCTGCACCTCCGGGTTGGAGATATCTCGATTGTCGGTGAAATAGGCCTTCATCAAGCCCAGGTGAAAGGCGTGCCAGTGATCGGGCTGCTGGGCTTGGATCAGTTTGGCCGCCACATGGGGCTCCACCGAAGAGGCCGGTGGCGGATCTTGCGAGGCCCACACATTGAACTCGATCGACGACTCGAAGCTCGCCGGTCGAGCCCAAGACTCGGTGTAGGTCACGAACTTTTCAAGGCTACGCTCGGCCCGCTCCGGCCTGAGCAAAAAGGCCTTCCATTCAATCGTGATGGTGTCCCCCATCCGGTCGGCAAGCTCATCGAGGCGCACGGCCGCGACATAACACCAGGGTCAGAGAAAGTCTGACCAGACCGTCAGGGGGACAACCTTCATAACAAACGCTCCGCTCTAGACCTGGCGACCGAGGAAGGCGGCCAGTTGATCGGCGGCGCAAGCATCGTCGGCGCACTGCTGCTCGGCACCGAAGGGGGCGCCTTCATCACCGCGGAACGAGTCCTGGATGTTGGCCCGTGCCGAGTCGAGTAGTGCTGATGCCAGCTCGGGGGCGAGATCGGTGCTTTGACCGGTGGCCTTGGCCAGGTCCCAACCATGGGTAAAGGTGTCGGTCGTCGCCAGACCCATCCATGCTGCGCCCGGCATATCGCCGAACGGGAGGCTGACCATACGGCCGAGGGCGCCTTCGGCCTCAAAGGCTGCGACCGAAGCTGCGGTCATCTTGTCGTAGGCGGCCAGGATGTCGCCCTGGGACCAATCGGTCTCATCGGCCGACGGTGCTTCACCGTTCATGGCGGAAGCAAAAAACGCTTGGCCACCGATGACGTGATTGACGAGTTCTTTAACGTTCCAGGATGCGCAGGGGGTCGACGCCTCCATTTGCTCGGCCTGAACGTTCTCAAGCACGGAGCGGGTGGCTGCGATCGCTTGTTGCAGCGGTTGTGTACTCATGTTGGATCCTTTCGCCTCATTAATGTGAAGGCCACTCTACCGACAAGCCAGGGCGACGGTTTGTTCATAGACTTAGGGCTATGGGAACAAGCCACGTGGAGGAACAGGACCACCATCATCACATGGTGCACAATCACCGTGATGTGCAGGGCGGTAGCGCTCGAGCCGCCATTTTTGGGGTCAGCGATGGGCTCGTGTCCAACGTGGCCTTGATTTTGGGCGTAGCCGCCGCCTCGACCGGATCGAGCACGATTGCTGATGCCAACGCCGTGCTTATCGCTGGCACCTCGGGCTTGCTCGCCGGTGCAGCGTCGATGGCGGCTGGTGAATACGTGTCGATGAAAGCCCAGGCCGAACTGGTTGAGCGCGAGTTGGAAATCGAACGTCTCTCGATTGCCAACGAGCCGACGAAGGAACTGAAGGAGCTTCAGGCCATCTATGTGAGGCGTGGTGTCGAGGTCGACAAGGCGCGAGACATCGCCGAGGCCGTGATGTCCGATCCCGTCGTCGCCCTCGAAGTTCACGCCCGCGAAGAGCTAGGAGTCGACCCCGATTCGGTCGGCAATCCGGTAGCGGCGGCGGCAGCGTCGTTTGTCGCTTTCGCCGTCGGCGCCCTGTTGCCACTGCTTCCATGGTTCTTCTCATCGGGGGGTGCTGCGACACTGGCTTCGATCGTGATCGGGCTGATCGCCGCCGCCACCGTCGGCGCACTTCTGGCCCGTTTCACCGAGCGCTCGGTGTTCCGCACCGTCGCCCGGCAGGTGTCGTGGGCCACCGGCGCTTGCGTGCTGACCTGGGGCATCGGCTCCTGGCTCGGCGCTGTCGTGGCCTAGACCTCCTGCTACGGTCCGCGGATGCACGACTTCTACTCCGATACGAAAACCAAGCCAACCGCCGCCATGCGTGAAGCCGTCCTGACCTGTGCGGTCGGCGATGAGCAGAAGAATGAGGATCCAACGACCATCGAGCTCTGCGATCGGGTTGCTGGTCTGCTGGGGAAAGAAGCCGCCGTCTTCCTGCCGTCGGGCACGATGTGCAACGAGATCGCTATCAACGTGCACACCAGCCCGGGTGACGAGGTGATCTGTGGCTCGGTCTCCCACATCGTGGCCTTCGAAGGGGGAGGGCCTGCCGCCATCAGTTCGGTCATGATCCGAGCGCTCGATGGTGAACGAGGCTTCTTTGATCCGCACCAGGTCGCTCAGGCGGTCCGCCCCGACTCTCGCTACGCGCCGAAGAGCGCACTGTTGTCGGTCGAGCAAACATCCAACATGGGGGGAGGCGCCGTGTGGCCGGTCGCGACCCTCGGCGCCGTTGCCGCAGTCGCCAAGGACGCCGGGCTGCGCACCCACATGGACGGGGCCCGGCTCATGAACGCCGTTGTCGCCAGCGGAACCGACGCAGCCGCTCATGCAAGCGGTTACGACTCGGTCTGGATCGACTTCACCAAGGGACTCGGCGCGCCCATCGGTGCAGTCCTCGCCGGCGACGCCGACTTCATCCATGCGGCCTGGCGGGTAAAGCAACGGCTCGGCGGAGCAATGCGCCAATCGGGAATTGCCGCTTCGATGTGCCTCTACGCGCTGGACCACAACGTCGACCGGTTGAACGACGATCACATGCTGGCAGCCGAGCTCGGCGAACGGATCGGCGCCTTGTCTGCGGTCGAGATGGTGCTTCCGGTTGAAACAAACATCATCCTGTTCGATCTCGCTGAACATGCCCCGAGCGCTCCGAGCCTGGTGGATTCGCTCGCCGGTGATGGCGTCTCGATCGGGGCCTTCAGCGAGCGGCGTATCCGAGTCGTGACCCACCTCGACGTCGGCCCCGCCAGCGGCGATGTGTTGCTCGACCGCCTCGCTCACCATCTGGGCGCTGGCTAGCACACCTCGCCTTCGTTCCAGCGCCGACGCTATGGGAGACTTGGTTGCAGACCTACCAGCGATGAGTCCACGGGAGGACACATGGACGTCGGGATGCAGCTCATCTTTGCCAGCACCGGTTTTGAGTACGACGACACCGAGACATTTCAGCAAGAACTGACGATGGCGCATTTGGCCGAAGACCTCGGCTTCGATGTGCTCTGGGCGGTCGAGCATCACTTCTTCGACTACTCCTGGTGCCCCGACAATCTCCAACTGCTGTCGAGATGGATGAGAGCCGCGGCCGTTTCGACGAGGGTTCAGCCATGGTCGTCGAAGCGCTGCGCACCGGCTTCATCGAAGGTGACGGGCCGTACTACCAGCAACCCCGCATCCAGATTCGCCCCAAACCCTCCTCCGACCTGGCCGGCCGGATCTACGCTGTGGCCTCGTCGGACGACTCGGTTGAGTCGGCGGCCCGACTCGGGGCGCGCATGGTCATGTTCGCCGACCGTTCGTGGACGAGCCGGATGCCGTCGATCACACGATGGCGAGACCTGTTTACCGAGTTCCATGGCGTCGAAGCTCCTCCCCCACTGACCGCCGACTTCTGCTATTGCCACCGCGATCCAGGTGTCGCCGAAGAACGGGCCAGGCAGTATCTGGGCACTATCTGGCCAGCGTGCTGGAGCACTATGAGGTGATGGGTGATCACTTCGCCGAGACCGAGGGCTACGACGCCTACGCCAAGGCAGCCGAGGTGTTGCGCAAGGTCGGCGAAAGCGGCTTCCTCGACGGGTTTATGGATGCCTCGGCCTACGGCACACCCGCTCAGATCATCGAACAGTTTGGGGCTCGACGCGAACTGATGGGCGACTTTGAGCTGGCTACAAACTTCCGCTTCGGTGGCATCCCGTTCGAGGAGGCAACCAACAGCATGCGACTCTTTGCCGCCGAGGTCTTACCCGAGCTACAAACCTGGTGAACTCGTCGAACCGATGTGACGACTAGCCTCGTGGGCTCACCCGCCTGCTTCGGCGACGAGCACGATCTGGCCTGTTGCATGGTCCGACACGAGCAGCCCACCATCGCTGACGACGAGATGTTGCGGTTGCGCCACGTCGTCGAGGAACACCCCCACCTCCACCGGGCCTTCGCCATCACCTGTGGTAGACACGGCCACCACCTGGCCGCGATTCCAGAGCGCCACCAGCAGCACGTCAGGATCGAACGGTGAGCTGACAAGTGACGTTGGCGTGGCGCCAACGCCAAACAGTGCATGCGACGCGAGGGTGGCGCCACAATCGGTGTCCACCGTCCCGAACTCGGCAACCGGTCGACGGTCGTCAACGCAACGAGGCCAGCCTGCATCATCACCCTGGGCGACGACCACGAGCTCGTCGGAAGCACCAAGGCCGTCGTAGGTGCCGTCGGTCATCTCCACCGACCACAGTCGTCGCTGTTCGTCGAATGCGTGAGCGTAAGGATTCTTGAACCCGGTGGCGTACACCACCGGCTCGCCAGGCGCCGCGCTCGAAGCTTTGGCAATGGTGTAGATCGTGCCCGATCCAGCGTCTGCTAGCGGTCCTTTTCTGGAACCGGATGTGCCGTAGTAGAGGGTGTCGTCCGGGCCGACGGTCAGCGTGCCCTCGGATCGACCGTTGAAGGGTAAGTCGTCGGCCACTACTCGGCGGACTGCGCCGGGATCGAGCGATGTGACCGACAGCCGCCGTCGTTCCATGATCCAGAGGCGGTCGCCCGCAATCGCTATGCCGGTCGGCTTGTCGAGACCCTCCTGGAGCACCTCGGTGTTGCTGGGGTCGTCGCCATCGAGCCGGAGCACTCGACCGGTGCCACCGTTCTCGCTGCCGTTGAGTTCGGCGACGAGAAGATCACCATTCGGGGCGAACACCATCTGGGTTGGGCCGCCAAGCCCTTGTGTGTACACCGAAGCCGTGTAGCCTTCGCCAGCCTCGGGGGTGCCTGGGGTCGGCTCTGCCGCACTCCCGCAAGCGGGCGCAACGACAGCTACCAACAAGGCGGCGAGTAGCGGCCGGGCGGCGAACCTCGATCGACCGATCAGATCTCGCCTCTATGGAAGGCTCGCAGGCCCTTGGCCACCGCTTGCCCAATACACGACGAATGGGTACCACCATCGAGGAGGGTCTGGTGTAAACGCAGCGAGTCATAGCCCCGGCTGGTCAACCGCCGGACGAGTTCTTCGGCGTTGGCCCGCATGGCGAACAGGTGGGCGGTGCTGTTGTCGTCTTCAGCTGAGCCGACCGAGATGAACAGCTCACTCGACAGGTCCTCGGAGGCGGCGGCGAAGGCCTCTTCGGCATCGAGGATGACGCGATCGTCCCACCAGATCGACGGGCTGAACAGCATCCAGCGGTCGAAAAGATCGGGGGTCTGCAGCATGGTGTGAAGGCCGAACAAGGCGCTGAAGCTATGACCAGCGAACCATCGCTCACCAAAGCGGTACCCCTCGGCCAGCAGGGGCAGAAGTTGGTTCTCGACGAACGCTCGGAACTCGTCGGCCCGACCGCATTCGCTCGCCTCGACACCCTTTACTCCCGCCTCCGGTGGCGGATTCCAGGGGGTAGGCGTGTACCAGCGGGCCCGCTGGCGCATGTACTCGCTGACCTTGGGTTCGGCAAAGGAAACACCGACCACGATCGCTTCGGGTGCCTCACGGCTCGTCGACATGATCCGCACCGCGTCGGCCATCGTGCCAAACAGCCATGGTCCGTCGAGGCAGACGATGACAGGCGGCGCTTCAAGCTGGTCATAGCGAGCAGGCAAATCAACCGACAGGACATGGTCGAGCCCCGTCATCTCGCACTGGATGACCTCGTGACTCGACGACCACGGCATGCTGACACCCTGTTCGATAACCGTTGGTTCGATGCTCATCCGTTCGATCGTCACCTTCCAGCCAAGGCCTTGGCCGTCGCCTCGGCAACCGCCACCGGCTGGTCCCAGTCGGCGAGATGCCCAGCCTCCTCGACGATATGGGTGCCAGCCATGTTGGGCAACGACTGGGCGAAACGGTCTAGGTAGCTGGGCGGCGCGAGCTGATCGTCGGCTCCCCACAAAATCGTTACCGGTGTCGACACGCGGTGAATGCGTTGCGCCAATCCGAATTCGGGGATCGGCCACACGAGGCTGGCCGCTGCGGTGCGGGTTTGGTAGCGAGATACGCCGTGTTCGATCAGGGCATCCCCGCTGAGATCATCCGGATCGTCGAAGAAGGGGGCGGTCACGGTTGGATCGGTGGTGAGCAGCCGCCGCTGAGCGCTGAGCGTTACGGCGAAGGGGTCGGCGATTGGATCGGCTTCGTCCCAAAGACCAAGGGGGGCAACAGCAACGATCTGGCTGAAGGCCTCAGGCCGAATGGCCGCGAGTTCAAGAGCGACCATGGCCCCCACCGACGTTGCGAGAATCGGAGCACCGGTTACGCCGGCATCGTCGATCGCGGCCGACAACGCAAAAGTCCAGTCGGCGATCGTGCGGGTGGACGGGTCGGGTTCGGTGCCGCTGAAGCCGGGCAGATGCAACACCGCAGCGTCGAGGCCTGCTCCATCCAGCGCCGACAGGATCGGTGCTTCGGTTGGGGTTCCGATGAGACCGTGGAGGTAACTGATCCTCACGCTCCCGCCTCCACCGTTGATCCTGAAGATGCGGCCGTTGATGTGGCGTCCATTCCCTGAGGCCACCAGTGATCCTCCCACTCATCCTCGAATAGGCCTGCCAATTCGGGCAGCACCTTCTCACCGATGAGCTTGGTGTTGTACTTCACCAGCTCGGTCGACATATTGCCGAAGTGGGCCAGGGCCATGAGGTGACCAACGTTCATCGTGGTCGCTAACTCGTGCAACTTCTCGGTGACCTGGGTCGGGTTGCCGAGGATGATGTAGCCCTTCTCAATCATGGCTTCGAAGCTGAGTTGTTGGGCGCCGCCCGCTGGCTTCGCTTTCCCGGGCCCGGCGGCAGCCTTGGCTGCTTCCTGGCGGGCGGTTGCCTCGCGGGCGGCTCGGGCCACCATGCCTTCAACCCCAGCCCGCACCGTATTTGCCGTTTTGTAGCCGGGCGGATCGGCGAAACCGGCGTAGACGTGGAGACATCGATTGAAGAAGTACTCGGCCGGTTCGCGGTACAGCTCCCAGGCTTCAGCCTCGGTCTCGGCACACGCAATGAACTGGGCGAACCCGCCCTGAAACGGGTTGCGCGGCTTGCCCAACGATTCGAGTCGGTTCCAGAAGCCCTGCATCGTCTTCAACCCGGCCTTGTAGCCAAAGTACGACAGGTAGCAGTAGACCAGGTCGTTCTCCGCGCACCAGTCCCAGGTATCGACCGAGCCTCCGCCCGGGATCCAGATCGGTGGGTGCGGCTTCTGGACGGGGCGAGGCCACACGTTGACGTAGCGATGCTTGTTGTAGGTGCCGTTGAAGCTGAACACCTCGTCGGCGGTCCAGGCCTTGGTGATCAGCTCGACACCCTCGTGGTATCGCTCCCGGAGCGTCGCCGGATTGTGGCCGTAGGCGAAGATCGTGTCCATCGGCGAGCCCACCGGGAACCCGGCAACGATCCGGCCGCCGGTGATGCTGTCGAGCATGGCGATCTCTTCAGCCACCCGGAGCGCGGGGTTGTAGAGGGCCACTGAATCGCCCAGCACAACGATCACCGATTCGGGACAGGTGCGGGCCAGCGAGGCGGCGATGATGTTCGGACTGGGCATGAGCCCGTAGGCGTTGGAGTGATGCTCGTTGATACCCACGGCGTCGAACCCACAGGTAGCCGCGTACTCGAGCTGATCGATGTACTCGTTGTAGGCCCGATGGCCGACCTGGGGATCGTAAAGCCCTGGATCGATGTCGACCCATACCGAACGGTGCTCGACGGCGAAGTCGTCGGGCAGCTCCGGATACGGCATCAGATGAAAGAAAACCGTCTTCATAAGCCCACCCTAGTTTGGCCGCCACGCAGCCTCCTAATGTGCTTGGCGCTAGTGGCCAAACAGCGACCGATCGTCGTGAAAGAAGTTTCGAACCTCGGGACGGAAGTGAGAAAAGCCACTGATAATCAGAAGTCGGCTGACCGACATATCCAGATCCACATGAACGATCTCTGGCACAGGTTCCCCAGCCTCTAACGTCGCCTCGAATACGTTGCCGACCTTTAGCCCCGTAAGCCGTTGATAAAACAACAAGACAAAGAGCGCGATGCCGAACGACGCTGGGCCGAGCATCACTAGCGGCCACAGGTCATTCCTCAATCCTTTGACCGAGACCGTCAACCAACCCGAGGAAGCCGTTCCGGGGAAACCCGATGTCGACATAGCTGGCAACAAGGCATTCACGACCACGGCGGCGTAGGCGACCAGCAGCGTCGCGAGACACAACGATAGGAAGACTCGACGCCAGAGTGCCACGTCAAAATCAGACTCAGCGTTGGGGCTCTTGCCACCGGCGAACCCCGAGCTGGCCCCGCCCCAGGAACGCACTTTGCGTCGATACCTCATCGCCGATAGCCGTAGACCACGCACAGATTGGATCTCAGCTATGGCCAATGCTGTAGTTGCCTCTCTCTCAGAGCGGACGGCCTTATTCAGCGGCGGAGACGAAAGTATGTCTCGAACCTTAGGGGAGACGAGCCGGCGGTACTCGGCAAACTGTTGCCTCCGCTTTACTTGTCGCAAGCGCATGGCCAGCAATTCAATCGCGGTCGCTTCGAGTTGAACGCGAGCGTCAGCCGGCTGCTTCGGCACGCAACGAAGTCCGTAGGCGACAGCTGCCATCGCTTCATCCGGTTGTCCGTCAGCGAAGTAGGCAACAGCCAACGCCCGATGATGCACCTGATCTCGAGGGTCGAGGTCTACGGCATACTGAAATCGGCTAATCGACTCGGCATAGTCTGCCTCTCGATAAGCAACAACTCCAGTCAACAACTCGATCCTGGCATCATGAAGCGCAGTGCGGCGAGCCATTTTCAGTTCGGCGGATGCCTCAGAGAGTCGGTTGAGAGCAATCAGTAGCGCAGCCTTGTCTCGGCGTAAAGCACCTGAGTAGGGACGACGGGCCAGAGCGCGATCAAGATGACCGATCGACTCAACAATGACAGAGGTCCTCGACAACGCTTCACGATCGTGTTGACTACCTTCCGGCGCGAGCCGCCGGTTAGGCGGCCCATAACGCAACGCCATCAGGATCGCGTCGAGATGAATCTCGTCGACCGACGACCTGTCTGTTTTCTCAAGAGAATCCTCCGCTAAATCGATCCGTCTCCTTCGCTCCGATGAACCATGAGGCTTCAGCTCAGCGGAGGCAAGAGCCGACCAGGCTGCGACGATTCGACGTATGTCGCTCCCCAAAGGATCCTCAGCAGCGGCCGGCCCCCTTGCCGCTTCCGCCAGTGCTTCTTCATACAACCGATGCTCAAACAGAACTATGAGGTGCGCCACGCTGATGTGCTCATTGCGTGGATGGCCATTATCGTTCTCAGATTTCAAGAGACGCTCAATCTCACCCTTAGCCTGCTTCGACTCACGACACATCAGCAACCAACGGATACGGAAAAGCTGTACAATCCTGTCCGTCTTTCCGGTGTTCGGTTTCAACGTCAGGCTGGGTACCCGGTCTGATCTGGCTGCCAGACTGATCACCTGGTTGGTGTCAAACTGCTGAAGGATTCGCCGAGCTGCAGCCTTCCGATTGGCATCAAGGTGAGCTTCGGCGATTCTGAGCAACCGAAGCTGTGGGCGACGATCTGCAGGCCCCCCACCAATTGGCCGCTCGCTTCGCAGATACCGTTCAAAGAGTTCGTCGGCCTTGGCGTAGTGGCCGAGGCGGCTCATCAACCGGCCACCCTCTATCTGAAGATCGCGTTCAAGACGCTTCAGGTAGTGGTTGTCAGGTTTGTTGATTCGAGCCAACCACTGCTCCACATCATTCACGATCCGAACAATCCGTTGATCGACTTGGCCTGGTTCCAGGTTGATCATCGCTGCAAGTCGGCCCCGCTGCCCTGAGATGATGTAGGGAGCCCCTTTTTCTGCCGACTCAAAGGCTTCAAGCGCTCGATCAAACTCATCGAGATCGAAGTAGCACCATCCGCGCTCGACGTGCAAGAGCGACCGGTACCGTAAATGGACGCCTCGAGCGATGTCGTTGAAATCCATGGGTGAACCCATCGAATCAGCTGGCTGGAGGGAACCGGGCAACCTTAGACGGTCCGGCTCTCTCAACCAGTCCAACAGAGCTATAGCCTCGTTGTGTCGCCCCTTGACCCGAAGACATCGAACCAGGCCAATCCAGCCACTAACATCGTGCGGAGCAAGTCCAATCGCTTTGACAAAACCCCGAAGACCTCGACCGGAATCGCCATGTTGCAGCTCCACCCACGCTTCAGCAATCGCTACCGTCGCTTCCGCGGTCGGGCTTAACGGCGCTATTCGTTGGCGATATCGTTTGAACGTCGTGACCAAATTCTTCGTCGTGTCCAACGCAGATTCGGGGTCACGACGGGCTATGTCGACGAGGCCGTTTAGTCGCCACATTGCGACATCCTCCCGCGCCATGTTCAAGCCACCCTGCTCTGATTCAGCCGTAGGGCGGCCGTGTCTAGTTATCGATTCATTAGCGGTAGAAAACTGTCTTCTAGCCTCATCGAACTGCCAACGGCCTATGTTCGCTAGACCAACTTCACGAGCAACCTCATCAGACCACAGCCGATGTGCATCCAGTGATTCTTTGGTTTGTCGGCTGACTAGGGATTTTGGCTCCCCGTAGGCCCCGAGCCCTTCCTCATCCACGAGTTCGACAATCTCGATGACATCCTCATGAAGGCCAAAGAGGTTGAGCAAGGACAACAAGCGAGCCAGAACCTGCTCACCTTCGGCATGATGCAGATTGGGGCCCAACAAGACGCTCGAAAAGTCCGCTTCCGATTGAGCTTGCTCTGGACACCGCCTCCGGCTCACCTCAACCGTCGTCGAATGCAGAATAGCCTCGTACCACCCGACTGCTTCAGGTATCCGACCGACCCCCCGCAATAGATCGGCTATCGCCAGAAGCGCAGCCCAGCAACGAGGTTGAGACAGTCTTGGAAATGCTGCAGTCGGGCTCAGCCTGCGAATAGCTTCTGTTAACTCCTCTTTTAGTCTCTCAGCCGGTGGGCGCAAAGCGAGTGGCCCGACCGAATGCTCGGCGATCTCGAAACGGAGAAACTCGGTCAAGCTCTTCAGATCCCAGCCCTCTAGCAACATCTTGGCCAGATCCATCGCGCTACGCTCGTCGCCACGTCGCAGGTGATAACCAATGGCGCTGTAGCTCTGACACGTCGGAACGACGCCACAGCCAGGCTCTTCACGATCTTCATCGACACCAATCGGCGAATTCTCGCTTCCCGGCGTCTCTGAATCGGTGCTCGTTGACGACGGCTCAGGTCGGGTCTCAAACCGACCGCCCTGGAACACTGTGATGAGTTCGTCAGCCTGTTTGCAAAGCTCAATTGCGGCTTGTGGCCGAGCTGTTGCCTCATTGGAAGCCTGGGTCCAGATGAGCAGAGCGCGTTCAATGTGCATGAAGCGTTGACCCTCGCCTCGCTCCAGGCCACCTGAGGCGCTGAATCCTTCGCTATGAAGTTCACCCCCATAAGCTTCGCAGAGCGCGATGACGTCATGGCCGAGCTCACGCGCCACTCGAACATGACCTATGCGAGCCGCCACATGCCCCGCTCCAGCAGGAGATGCAATGAGCTCCTCGAACAGCGTCAACGATTTCCGCAAATCCCCAACATCGTACGCAAGACCAGCCTGAAGGTACTGGAAGGTCGTACGGAATGGAACCATCCCGAGGTAGCGCGAGTATCGAGAACCAAGAGGTTCACTGCTCTGAGGTGAAGCGTCGTACATTGTCTGCGGCAGGCGATTCTTCACCTCCCGATAAAGGCGCTCTGCATCGTCGACCGTTCGACGGTACATCCCGCGATCACCGAGCGTTCTCGCTGATCGAATCGCACGCCGGTGCGCTCTGAGCTTCTCGATCATGAGCTCGGGACTATCGGTCAAGCTGAATGCCAGCTCACCGGCTACCTCTCGATACTCTTGATCGACAAGAAAGTCGGTTACCAAAAGTTGATAACACTGCTTCGCTGTCCCTGTATGCAGTGCTACGTTCTTCAGAGAGGTTCGAACGTGCCCTTCAGCCAGATCTGACTTGAACGCCAAGATCGTGGCATAGTCGGCAACACTATGAACATATTCAGCATCGAACGTTCCTAGGTTTTGGCTAAACTCGCGACACAGTTGAGCCGCTCTTAGAAGCCTTGTCAATGCCTCACGATTACGCCCGAACTCGAAGCAAATTCGCCCCTGAGTAAGCAGACCGAAGGCTCGCGTCCCCTTGTTTGAACTGTTCTCAGACTGCAGAGTCTGTTGCCACGCAACCTTGAAATCTCTTCGCCGATACGGATCAATAATGGCGGGATATTCAAACATATCGCCTCGATTGCAATCAACTCACGACCACCACAACAAGCCATGCCTGCAGTTAGATGCCCAACCACCTTGATACCACAAGGCTATACGAATAGCATCTTCCTCATTCCTCTGGAGCCAAGGTGATCCGCATTTTCTTCAGGTTTGCTTCGCCCTTGTAGGCCAGTTCGGACTCAGCGGTTGCCGCTCCATACACACCTTTGGCCATCAGCGAACGTTCGTCGATGCGGCGCTGGCGGTAGATGTCGGCCCGGATCTCATGGTTGCGTTCCGATGCCGGTTCTGCTCCCACGGCGAACTCGATGAGGTGGCAGGCCAGCCGTAGGTTTCCGGCGGCCGCTAGCGCCGCCGCCCTGTCCGCCACCACGTCGGGGCCGCCAGCCAATCCGGCTACCTCGGTGGCTACCGCCGCATTCGACGCCGGCTTCAGCGAGGCGGGGTCGCCGTCCCACCAGCCGCCGTAGAGGCGCCAGATGTTGTGCACGACAAACTCGGGCTCGTCGTAGATCGGCTTCAAAAACGGCAGGCCGAGCTCGGGTGGGTTGAGATCGATCGAATGCAGGATTTCGTCGAGCGTCGCCGCTGTGTTCATGGCGTCGAGAACCTCGCCCACCAGACGTTCCAGCACCGATGCGACGGTGTCGAGCACACCACCGATCCGTGTCTCGCCACTGATGGGCAAGCCGTGAGCAGGCACCAGCAGCTCGGGCTTCTTCGCCGCCATTCGACGCAAGCACTCGGCCCATTCCAGGGGATAGCGCTGCACCTTCTGCGGGTTGCCACAGTTGGGAAACACCCAGGTCAGCTGATCGCCAGCGGTGATCATCTTGTGCTCGGGAATCCAGGTCCAGGTGTGATCGTCGGTTTCGCCGAGAGCATGGTTGTGCTCGAAGGTCAGTCCACCGATCTCGTCGATCAGTTGGGTCCCGTACTCCACCGTCGGGTCGAGGGTGTCTTCGGGAACGAACGGCCGCTGGAGACGCTCATCGTTGCGCAGCATGCTGGCTGGCAGGCCGCCAAACTGGCGCAGGTTGATGCCCTGGTTGTAGCCATTCGTTTTGCGGTATCGGGCCAGTCGGGCGGCAAGGTTGACCTGGCCGACCACTCGGATCGGGGCATGGCCTCGCTCGGCCTGATCGGCGGCAAGGCTGCGGCTGCCGCCTACATGGTCGATGTGACCGTGGGTGTAGACAAGGGTGTTGATCGGGTCGGTGGTCCACGTCCGCAACGATTCGGTCACCCTGCCGCCATGGGCCGGGCTCGATGAATCAAAGACCACGAGCCCGTCGCCGGTCCGAACTGCGACGAGATGGCTGAAGGCTTCGACCACCACCACCCCATCGGCGATCTCCGAGAGCTCAAAGCTGATCCGATTTGGGGGCGTTTCCGTGTCGCCGGTGTCGATCAAACGAGACGACAGCTCGAGAAGCGTGGGCGTTGCAGATGAAGCCATCGTCATACCGTAGCCAGCCTGATTTGCTTCTCTTAAAACGAGACGCTGACCTTCAAGCAGTTATCGGTTCGCTCGTTGGCCATCTCCATCGCGTCCTGGATGCGGTCGATCGGAAGCAGGTGCGAGACGAGGTTCGAGACATCGATGTCGCCGCGGGCGATGAAGTCGACCGCGGCCGAGAACGAAGCGAGATCGGCTTCCTCCTGTGCGCCATAGACCGAGGCGACCCTCAGACGCTTCCGAAAGAAGGCCGAGAAGTCGAACTGGACCGGCTCATCGCCGTCGGGAAGGCCGAACCACAACATTTGGGTGTCAGGGGCGACAAGGCTGGTGGATTGAAGCAGGCTCTCTCGCCTGCCGACCGCCTCGACGAGGTAGTCGGCGCCGCGTCCTGCAGTCAGGTCGTCGACCACGCTCTTCAGATCGTCTCGGTCGACGTTGACGATGTGATCAGCGCCGTAGACACGCGATTGGGCGAGGCGGGCGTCGGATTTGTCGGCCACGATGATCGTGCCAGCTCCCAACCGCCTGAGCTGCCACGTGAAGAATAGACCGGCGGAACCTTGGCCCATGATCACGACTGTCCGCCCCACCACATCCGCCGGGTATTGACGCAGGGCGAAGATAACGGTGCCAAGCTGCTGAGCCATCAGTAGCTCCGACAGGTCGAGCTCGCTCTCAGGAAGTTGCACACACGAGCGGGCCGCGATCGTCTGGTACTCGGCGAACGTGGAGCCCACCGGCGCTGGCGGTGCACACAGCACAGCATCGCCAACCGCGAATCGCGGGTCGTTCGATTCTTCGACCCAACCGACCCCTTCGTGACCCGGGTAGCCAGGGTGGTAGGGTAGGTCAGCACGGCTGACCTCCCACCCATCGAAGAACTTATGCAGATCGCTTCCGCAGATCGATGCCGAATGCGAACGCACGAGCAGCTCGCCTTGGGCCGGCGCCACGATGGGCGCATCGACCAACTCCATACGCCCCAGTTCGACGAACTGAGCAGCCTTCATCGTCTCTGGCATGCTCAACGACTGTAGTGCGCGACCCTGACGAGACACTCATCGCCCGGTCCGTTCAGTCACCGTTCGGTCACCCTTCAGTCACGGTTCGAGGGGTGACAGCGGCGATCGAGGTCCACACCCTTTCGGGGCTGAGCGGCAGGTCGATGTGGCGCACGCCGAGGTGAGACAAGGCGTCGACCACAGCGTTCTGCACAGCAGGCACGCCACCGATCGTTCCCGACTCGCCGATCCCTTTGAAGCCCAACGGGTTTTGCGGCGAGGGATGCTCGGTTAGATGTGATTCGAGTTGGGGCAGCACAGCTGCGGAAGGAATGCCGTAGTCGAGGAAGGAAGCGGTAAGGGGATTCCCATCCTCGTCGTAGACGAACTCTTCGAACAGGGCCTGGCCGATAGCTTGAACAACGCCACCGTGAACCTGACCGAGGGCCAGCATCGGGTTGAGGATGGTGCCAGCGTCATCCACGGTGACCATCCGACGTAGCTCGACGGCGCCGGTTTCAACATCGACCTCGACGACGGCCACATAGGCCCCATAGGGCGCGGTTGGCCCCTCCGGTTCATAGTCGACCTCGCACATGCAGGGCTTGCCGTCCGACGCCATCGCCTCGGCAACATCGCTCCAACCGACGGAGGCTGCGGCCGGGGCACCGGCCACATGGAACCGCCCATCGACGATCGAAAGGTCGAGCACAACGTCACCGACAGCAGCTTCGAGCAAGCCTGCCGCCGTCGCCTTCGCCTCGACCACCAGCTGCTCGGCGGCCATCGCCACCGCGCTCCCTGCCTTCTGCACAGATTTCGAGCCACCGGTGATACCGGTGCGGGGGACGACGTCGGTGTCGCCATGGACAACCTCGATCCGATCGACCGGCACCCCGGTCCGCTCCGAAACGAGCATCGCCCACGAGGTGTGGTGGCCCTGACCAAAGGGGGTCGATCCGGTGAGCACCCGGAGGCTTCCGTCGCTGCGAGCCTCAACCGCTCCATAGAGCGCTCCGGGATAACCGGCAGTGCGATCGATAAAGGTCGAAAGCCCGACGCCAAGCTGGAGCGATGCGCCCTCGGCCCGGCGTCGCCCCTGCTCAACCTTCAGTTCGTCGTAGCCGACTTCGGCGATGGCCAGCTCCAACGCGTCGTGGTAGTCGCCTGAGTCGTACAGCAGGCCGGTGGGATTCGTCCAAGGCAGCTCATCGGCTCGCAGCATGTTCTGACGGCGCACCGTCAGCGGATCGAGGCCAACTTCGGCGGCGAAGAGATCGACGGCACGGTCTACGGCCGCTCCGCCCTCGGGTCGGCCTGCCCCTCGGTAGGCAACGGTGGGCGTGGTGTGGGTGGTGACCACGTCGTAGGTCCAACGCGAGTTTGTCACCCGGAACGGCCCGGGCATTACCCGGCCAGCGTTGGCGGCCTGGGCTGCCGCCACCGCCGGGTAGGCACCAGCCTCCACCAGCACATGCATCTCCATGGCGGTGATCGTGCCGTCTCGATCGCCGCCGATGGTGAAGGTCTGGTATTGGGCTCGGGAGTGGCCGAGGCCAACCATGTCGGCCGATCGGTCGGGAACCCACCGCACGGGTCGGCCAAACGTTTTCGCCAGGAAGGGCAACACCATGTCCTCGGCCGAGAATCCGGCCTTGGCTCCAAAGCTGCCGCCAACGTCGCGGGTGATCACCCGCACCCGTTCCGGCTCCAACCCGTAGAAGGTAGTGAGCGCCTTCTGGATCGGGTGGACACCTTGGCAAGAGATGTAGTGGACGAGCCGATCATCGTCGGTCCACGCCGAAGCAGCGGCCCGGGTTTCGAGCGGGCAGGGCGCAATCCGCTGATTGCGGAACGTCTCGCTCACTACCACATCGCAAGCAGAGAAGTCGATAGGTTCGTCGTTGAGGGCGGCGCTGGCAACGACATTCGATTCGAGATGATCGAACACTTTCGTCGAACTGTCGACGGCGAGCCGCGGATCGATCACCGGCGTTAGGGGTTCGTAGTCGACCACTACCAACTCGGCCGCATCGGCAGCTTGGGCTGCGGTTTCAGCCACCACGACCGCCACCGGCTCACCCACATAGCGCACCCGATCCGAAGCGAGGGGCCGACGCTCGGTACCCTCGGGATAGCCAGCCCCCGACGGCGGCAAACGTTCGAGCAGGCTGCCGTCCCAGATGAGATCGGCCGCGGTCACCACACCGACGACGCCAGGCATGGCGGCCGCCTCACTGGTCTCGATCCCGGCCACAACCGCATGGGCATGGATCGAGGTCACGAAACGAGCGACAAGAGGTTCCCTGTAACCCTCCCCGGCGAAGTCCAGGTTGGCGACGAAGGTTGAGTCGCCTCGTAGTAGTGCAGGGTCCTCGATCCGGGCCACCGATGTTCCAAGCAGAGAGGTCTGTGACATAGGGTGACCCTAGCCGTGGGGCGAGAGCAGCTCTAGTCGATGCCATGCCGCAACCGCGGCAAGAGACACTGTGCCGCGCCCGCGGCAATAGACTCTGTGCATCGTGGTCAATTCTCCACCGGCGGCGAGAGTTCTTGGCCTACTGCAACCACGATCCAGTTGGCGACAACGCGACCACGATCAGTCGAGCTTGCCCAAAGACTTCAAATAGTGCACCAAGGGGTTCTCACCGCTGGCGGCTACGTCCGGGTGCTGCGCCAGGTACTGAGCTGAATCAAAGTCGGGTGAAGCAGCACGACCCTCGCGCCCACCGTGTCGCAGGTAGTGGCCGAGCGGGTTGATCCCGTTGCGGGCCACGCCCCGATTCTGCTCCAAATAGAAGTGGGGATCGAACAAGCCTGACGCCAGCACGGTACGCACGGTGTCGCTGGCCGTCGTATCAGCCTCAACCCCTTTTGAACGCTGGAGTTCGGTCCAAAGGTCAACGATCAGCGAGGCGATGCCATCGAAGTCTCGGTAGGCGGACGTTGCCTTGTCGTCGTCGGTTTGAGCCGCGGCAAAGAGATTTTCTCGTTCAGGAAAGAACCGCTGGCGCACCCAGTCGTTTGAAGCAGCGAACGCCTCGCGGTAGCGAGCGGCCCTTCCGGCGGGCAGCCGGTAGCCGGGTCCAACGCTCCAGCCTTCGAGGCGGCGCACAAGCCCAACCCGCGCCGGGTTGAGTGCTCCGTCGATCGCATACGGCAACTGTTCGTTCACCCGGCTCAGCACCTCGAGTTCCGAGGCCGACAAGCTGCGGTTCAGATCGCCGTCGCCATCACCGCGCTCGACGATGGAGGCATCTACCTCGACACCGACAACGTGGAGAAGATCCTCGATGATCGATCCGTTCACGAGTGCAGCCGACTCAAAGAGGCGAGGAACAACATTGCCCGAACCGAAGACCGACTCAAAGCGCTCCACCGTGGCCCGGTGATCGCAAACATGGCGGAAATAGACATCCGATGGTGGCGGCGGATGCAGCGATCGCGCCCCATGTTTCACAAGCGTCGAGTGGAGCGAGGCGGCGAGGGACGCCTGTTCCCGGAGATACACGATGACCGTGGTCTCGGTCACGCCCAATGCACTCAGAACTCTGGCCAGGCGTTCCAGCTCCTCGGGCCGTCGGAGCCGCGAGTGGAGATGCTCCGAGGAGAACAGGACGCTGCCTAGCCCGGCGGCTCGGGCAGCTTCGGTTTCGGCGCCGAGTTCATCGGTCAATTGCCGTCGAAAGCGCTCGCGGCTAGCAGGCCCTTCTACCCCAGCTTCGCCCGACCGGTCGTCGTTGCGATCGTCGTCATAGGCGGCGAGCGCCAACCGCCAGTTGTTTGTCTCGCCGGCGGCGCGAGTGTAGAGCACGCCCTGGTCGGCGAGTTCAGCGCGGCGATGGTGAAAGAAGGCCTGCAGCGTGGTGGTGGCGGTCTTCTCGGTACCGATGTGCAAGAAGCAATGCATCGACGTCCGATCGTAGTTCTCGCGCGCTTCCGGATCGCCGATGCAAGCGCTGGCGTCGGAATCCAAAGGCCGACGTCGAAACCCTCGTACATGCCACGCTGGCCCATCGCTACTCGTAGATGTCAGCGCATGATGAAAGGGTTGGCCATCGGTTCGCTTGAGGTGTTGATCCACGTGGCCTTGGTACGTGTGTACTCATAGATCACGTCGAGTCCAGCCTCTCGGCCGTAGCCGCTCAGGCCAAAGCCCCCGAAGGGGGAGATCGGCGAGATGGCTCGATAGGTGTTGACCCACACGATGCCCGAACGGATGGCGGCCGAGACTCGATGAGCGCGGGCCAAGTTCTCGGTGAACACGCCAGACCCGAGACCGAAGCGCGTGTCGTTAGCCAGCTCGATCGCTTCTTCCTCGGTGTCGAACTTCAGCACCGACATCACCGGGCCAAACAATTCGACCTGGGTGCTGGCAACGCTCTGATCGGGGCAGCCGATCACGGTTGGCTCGTAGTACCAGCCGGTGTCGAAACCCTCGGGCACCTTACCCCCGGTGTGTACGGTCGCCCCCTGCTGCACCGATTCGGCCACCACGCGCTCGATGTTGAGCCGCTGAGCTTCGGTCGCCAGGGGGCCGACTTGGGTTTCAGCGGCGAGCGGATCGCCGATCCGGATGGCCTCGGCTCGCTCCACCAGCAGGGCTATGAACTCGTCATGGATTCCGGCCTGGACGAACACACGAGAGCCAGCCACACAGCTCTGGCCAGTAGCCCCAAAATTGCCAGCGACCGCGCCGTTGACCGCTCCTTCAAGATCGGCGTCGTCAAAGATAAGGATCGGCGACTTGCCACCGAGCTCCAGGGAGACGTGAGCAAAGTTTTCGGCCGTGTTGCGCACCACGTGGCGGGCGGCTTCAATCCCGCCGGTGAAGGCCACCCTGGCCACCTTCGGATGAGAGGTGAGCGCTCGGCCGCACGGTTCACCGAACCCGGTGATGATGTTGACGACACCGGGAGGAAAGCCCACCTGGTCGATCAGTTCAGCGAAGGCCAGCAAGGGGCCTGGCGCCTCTTCCGACGCCTTGATCACCACCGTGTTTCCCGCGGCGAGGGCCGGGCCGACCTTTGTGGCGGTGAGGAACATTTCAGCGTTCCAAGGCACCACCGCGGCCACAACCCCGATCGGTTCACGAGTGGTGAACACCGCCATGTTCGGCTTGTCGATCGGCAGCGTCGCACCCTGGATCTTGTCGGCCAACCCCGCGTAGTAGCGGTAGTAGTCGCCGACGTAGGCGGTCTGAGCCTTGGTCTCGACTGCCAGCTTGCCCGAATCGGTGGTTTCGATCTCACCAAGACGCTGAGCATCGGCCTCAACTGCGGCGGCTAGCGCGTAGAGAAGTTTGCCTCGCTCGGTGGCCGTCATCTGCGACCACGGACCCTTGTACAGAGCGTGATGGGCGGCCTCGACCGCTCGATTAACATCCAACTCCGACGCCGCTGGGGCCGTGGCCCACACCTGCCCGGTGGCCGGGTTTAGCGACTCAAGAAGCGCCCCATCGGATGCTTCGCAGAAGTCACCGTCTATATAAAGCTTGAAGTGCTGCATCGGCTGTCAACGTAGCACGCAGTACCAAACGAATGTCAGGCTTGCAGAACCCCGTCGACGATTTCGACCGTCCGGTCGCCAAAGTCGAGTACTCGATCATCGTGGGTGACGATGATGGCCGACACACCGCGAGACTTGATCTCCCGATGCAGCAGCTCCATCACCTGACGTCCCAGCTTGGAGTCGAGGGCTGAGGTTGGCTCATCCACCAAAACCAGGGCCGGTTCGTTCATCAGAGCACGGCCGATCGCCACCCTCTGTTTCTGACCACCGGAGAGCTGTGAGGGCAGGTTGCCGGCACGGTCGGCCAAGCCCAGTTCGTCGAGCAATTCATTGGCTCGAGCTTTCGCCGCCTTGTCGATACGTCCACCGCCGAGCTGACGAACAGCCAGCAGGTTTTCCTTGGCCGTCAGGAAGGGGACCAGGTTGACCGACTGAAACACGAAGCCAACCTGGTCTCGACGGAACCGGGCAAGTTCCTTGTCGCCCAAGTCGGTGACGTCGGTTCCACCTACGTCGACCAGGCCCGAGGTCGGGCGCAGCAGGGCGCCAGCCACCGTGAGTAGCGTGGTCTTGCCCGAGCCCGATGGTCCGATCAGGATCAGGATCTCTTCGTCGTCCACCGTCAGGTCGACGTCGTCGAGGGCAACGACCTGCTGGTCGTCGGAACCGTAGACTTTGCGAACGTTGCTGAGGGTCAGAGCAGGCATTTGTAGCTTTCAGAAAGACGAGACATGAACGACAGGGCTTGAACGGCCACAGGGGCTACCCGATGGCGCTGGCGGGATCGATTCGGAGCAAACGACGGGCGGTGAACAGGCTGCCGAGCACAGCGGTGACGATAGTGCCGACCGCGATCTGTAAGAGCCGAGAAGGCTCAAGCCTGATCGGCAGTTCGGGTGGGAGAAGGGCAACGAAGGCCAGGCTTAAGGCAAAGCCGACCGCCAAAGCCCCGATCGAGATGCCGACGGCCTGAACCGACACACCGGCCAGCAACTCGCTTGTTCGAGCCCCGATCGCTTTGAGCACGGCATACAAGCTCACACGCTCCAAGGTGATGAGAGCGAAGAACAAGGCGATGACCAGCAGGGTGATGATGAAGGTCACGCCGATGATTCCGCTGAAAGTAGACGACTGCTGCTGCACCACATCGAGGGCTCCGATCGCCTGCTCGGATGTGACGGGATCCAAACCATCGAGATCGGCTTGGCTCAAGGTGGCGGCCAGAGTCTCGGCATCGCCGGAGGAGGGCTGCACGACCAGGGCCTGGTGAAACCCGTCGGGTAGGAGGGCCGCCGGATTGGCCGCGGCCACAAGTTGCTGCCATTGATCCGAACCAACCCAGAGCGAGGGGGCAGCGTTGGTGAGGTCGTCGACCAAGGCCGTGATCGTCAAGGGTTGAGCGGTCGGGCCAAGGGCGAGTTGGTCGCCAACGTCGATGTCGATCACTCGGGCGAGCTGGCGGTCGACCACGACCGATCCGGCGGGTGGGGGATCGGGCAGTACGGCGGTGGAGAGGTCGTAGCCGAAGAGCACGACGTCTTCCAGCTCGTCGTTGGCCGCTCCCAACAAGCCGGCGACGGTGAAGGTGGCATCGAGCCGACCGACGCGAGCCACACCGTCTTGGGCTGCGAGAATCGAGTCAGCTTCGACCCCAACCCGGGAACGTTGAAGCTGACGTTTGGCCCCATCATCGAACACGATCACCGAATCGTCGTGGGCGCGATAGGCGCCGGTCTGGCTCATCTCCAACCCGTCGAGGAATCCTCCGAGAACAACGAGGAGGACCACGAGCAGGGTAAGGGCTCCAGCCACGGGCAGAAAGCGAAGGGGCTGGCGGAGCAATTCTTTCAAGGCAATGGACATCAGGCGACACTCCCGCCGGTCGTTGCTTCAATGGGATCGACGGACAGAACCCGACGAATAGCGCCAAGCGAGGCGAGGATCCCGAGCGCCAGGATGAAGCCGCTCGTCAGAATAGTGGTGCGCGGATCGAGCGAGGAGCCAAAGACGTCCTTCGCCAACTCCAGGAGGCCACCAGCGACGGCCACCCCGAGCAACACACCGAGACCAACCACGATCACGACCTGGATCAGTACCGGCTTGACCACATCCCATCGACTCCCACCGATGGCCCGAAGCAGAACGAGGCTGCGCTGCTTCTGCACGGTGAGAATCAGGAAGAATACACCGGTCACGATGGTGACCACGATGAACAGGAGAAGATAGAGAATCGAGAACGACTGGGTGATCTGATCGGCGCCAGGCAACTCGTTGGCCGCGGTTGAGCGGTCCAACGCTTCGATGCCGCCAACGGTTTCGGTAATTCGCTCGGCCACAGTCGCCGGGTCTAACCCATCGTCGACGGCGACAGCTACCCACGACAGTGGGGCCGGAGCCTGGCCACCCGACCTCGTTTGCGTCACGGCCGCGAAATCGCTGTACGACACATACAGCGTCGTCGACACATCGAAGGCGGCTTCATCGGTCACGCCAACCGCCTCGAAGCTCATGCCCTCCACCGTCAGCACATCGCCGATAGCGAACCCTTCAGCCAGAGACGTTGTACTGACGAGGGCCTCGCCAGGGGCGTTGGGCCTACGGCCATCATCGACCACAGCCGGACCCGCAAGCTGGTCTTCGAGACCAACGATCACGACGTCTTCGTCGGCACCGGCGACGCTGAAGATTCCTCGACCGACGGCGGAGGCCGAGGCAACACCTTCGACCGCTCCTACCTCATCGACCGAGCCGGGGTTTAGGAAGCTCGCTGCCGGGTTTCCTCGGGCTCGTTCGTTGAAGACCAAGACATCAGCGTTGTTGTTTTCAATCCCGCCGGTAATGCCGAGCGTGAGGCTGCCAGCGACCGATTGAAAGAACAGGAGGAGCACGACGAGGAGCATCACCGCGCCGATGAGCAGCAAGAACCGTCCGAGCGATGCTCGAATCTCCTTGAAAGCAATAAACACGTACTACCTCGAGATGGTTGGTCGTCAGCGCAACCAGCGGTCGCGACTGTCGTTTTCTACGTAGCGGAAACCGTTGCGGATGCAGGATCTGTGGCCCCATTTGCCCTGTCGGTTTCCTTTGTGGCGAACTAGGCTGCCCGAATGAACGACACTCCTACGTCTTGCGACGCAGTCGTCATCGGTGCCGGCGTCATCGGTTCGGCGGTCACCCTCGAACTTACTCGACGAGACTTGAACGTTATCAACCTCGACAAGCTCCCGGCGGCCGGTTACGGCTCGACGAGCTCTTCGGCCGCCATCATACGTTTCCACTACTCGACGTTGTCCGGTGTGGCCTTGTCGTGGGAGGCCATGCATTGGTGGAGAGACTGGCCAAACCATGTCGGATCAGCCGAACACGATGAACTGGCCCAGTACGTGAAGATGCCGATGTTGATGGCCTTGGCACCCGGGGCCGAGCTGCCCCCCTTCTTCGCTCACTTCGACACCCTCGGTTTGCCCTACCGGATGGCCTCGATGGACGAGGTCGACGAGCGATGGCCCGGCTTCGATTGGGGGCTCTACGGCCCGCCGGCCGCCCTCGACGACACCACCTCGTCGTTCTGGGCCGACGAACCGAAGGGTCGGCATGAGAAGGCCTTGGTCATGGAGGACGCCGGGTTCATCACCGACCCGGCGCTGGCGGCCCAAAACCTGGCGGCAGCAGCCGTGGCCGAAGGGGCCGAGTTCCGATTTCGCTCGGAGGTGGTGTCGATCGACCGAAACGACGACGGCACCCGCGTCGCCGGGGTGACCCTGGCCGACGGCACCGCGATCTCGGCGCCGGTGGTGATCAACGTCGGCGGCCCACACTCCACCATTCTCAACCGGATGGCCGGGGTTGACGGCGAGATGGCTCGACGCGGTCGAGCGCTGCGACGCGAGGTCTACCTGGCACCAGCGCCCATGGAGCGTTTCGACAGCGAAGGCTTCATCATGGGCGACCTCGATGTCGGCGTGTACTTCCGGCCCGAACGCGGGAACAACATCCTCGTCGGCTCGACCGAGCCTGCGTGCGACCCCCTGGTCTGGGTTGAAGACCCGGACTCGCTCGACGAAACGCTCACCGAGGACGATTTCCAGGTGCACATGCTGCGCATCGCCCGGCGAATTCCCGGGTTTGGGATCCCCCACTCCAAGCAGGGGCTCGTGGCGATGTATGACGCCACCGAAGACTGGACACCCATCTACGATCGGTCGAGCCTCGACGGCTACTACATGGCCTGTGGCACGAGCGGTAACCAGTTCAAGAACGCTCCGGTCGCTGGCTGGCTGATGGCCGAACTCGTCACCGCGGTCGAGGCCGGGCACGACCATGATGTAGACCCACTAACACTCGACGGTCCGGTTACCGGTATGCCTATCGATATGCGCACCTTCAGCCGTCTCCGAGAGGTCGATGCAAGCGCTGGTAACACCGTCCTCGGCTAGTTCTTGCGGTGTCGGGTCGTTCCCAATCGGTATGCAAGAAGGACGTTCTGGCGGCGGTACTGATACAAAGATTCTCGCTGGCGGCTTGGTAAAACTTCGCCGGCAACGGTTCTGGCAGGGCAAGCCCTCCCAGAACCGTTAACCGGCGCACTTGCGTCTTCAAGATCGCAGGCTTGACCTCGAAGACGAAAAGCGGACTGGGCGCTAACGGTTGCCCTGTTGCTTGCCGTTCCTCACCGAGACACGGTTGGACGTCGCCGTCGCAGACTCACCACCGCTGTTGGCGGCGTACACCTTGTACTGGTAGGTTCCGCGCCCAACGGAGTCGGTGAACGACGTCGTGTTGGCGTCTAGCGTCGCCACAGTCGTCGATCCCTTGACCGCGCCGCTTCCTCGCAGCGTTTCGCGAACAACGACGAAACGATCCTCGTTGGTCGAACGGTCAATCCATGTCACGTTGATCGTTCCGCCTGAGGCGCTGGCCTTGACGTTGCTCGGAGACAGAGGGACCGGGGTGACCGGGCCGGCGAACACGTCGATCGAAACCGAATCGCTCGCGGATGCTTTGCCGTCGCTGACGGTCAGCGTTACCTGGTAGAGACCAGTGGTTTCGTAGGTCACCGTCGTCGAGCTGCCGGTTGCCGTTGATCCGTTGCCGAGATTCCACGAATAGCTCAGTGGATCGCCGTCGGGATCATTGCTGCCAGTAGCGGTCAGCGTGACCGCCAACGGGGCTTGCCCCGATGTGACGGACGCATTGGCCACTGCGGTGGGAGCGGTGTTTCCACCACCACCACCACCATCGGTCAAGGTCGGAAGCTTTCCTGAAAGTGAGTAGGCGCCGAGCGATCCGTAGTCTGAGTACCCGGTGGATCCAGGGCTACCGGCACCGACACCATCGATAACGATGGCATAAGTGCCCGAACTCAGGTTGGTATCTACCGATGCGGCCAGACCGGCCGGATCGGCTGAGGCGACCTCGCCACCCGAAGCGTCAACCACACGAATCGACACATCGAGGTTTGGACCATCGGCCGCTACTGCTGCGTTGACCGAGAGTTGACCGCCGGTGGTGGTGAAGACGAAATAATCACGGTCGGAACGGGTGGTGATAAAGCCGTTGAGATTCACCGAGGTTGAGGTGAGAACCGTGCCGCCAGCTATCGAATCGCCGTGATCGTCGGCTCGAAGCGGAGCGCCGCTCGATTCGATCAGGGAGAGGTCATCCTCCTTGTTGCTTGCGTCGTTGTATTCACCCTTGCTCCATTGGCTGACGTTCCTGTAGTAGCCAACACCCATAATCGGAGCCCAGTCGCCATGGCCCTGGTAGTACCCAACCGTCGATGTCCCGTCGTGGAAGAGGGAAAGGTTGTGGCCAGCTTCATGAGATGCTGCCTCGGCCAGCGTTTTAGCCGACCGCGTGGTATTTGTGACCACCCAGCCGGGCTGGAGATAATCGTGGCTGTAGACCCCGTCGCTACGGATACCGAACGTATCGAAAGCATTCAGATAGGCGACACCGCCGCAGCCACAATCGTAGATAATGTTCGGCGAGAAGGCGATCCGCGTCCCATAGCTATCGTCAGACTCAGTGGTCCTTCTGATCTTGTCAATACCAGGATCCTCGGTCGTGACATCGACGGCGAAGGGCGCATAATCCTCGGCTACCCGAGCCCAAACTTCCTGAATCAGAGTCAGTTCAGCATCGCTGAAGGCAGTGTCGCCATCCTGGCTGTAGGGCTCGGCGTAGGTATCGGACCGGCCCTGGGCCCAGGCACTACCGGCTGCCTCGTGACCATCGAAGTCCAGATAGATGACGCGCTTGGCTCCCGGCAGGCTGTGCAGTCGAAAGGTGTCGCTCAGCGCCGCGACTGGCGCTGAAGCTGCAGCATCATCTCGCACCGCAAGTTCCTCAATCAGCTCCTCGACAAAGAAGATATTCCCAGAGGGGCCGACCCACGCCGAATCGTCGGTGTTGAGGAGACGACGCAGGGCATCCGGTTGCATCCCGTTCTCGATAGCGGCCGCAGGAAAATGCTTGCCCAGCGCTTGGATGGCACCAGCCCCCCTGACCGGCCGGTCCAAGACAACGTCTGGCATGCCGTCGGGTGGGGCGGCCGACACACCGGTCGGCAGAACGCCGGTCGCCATGCCGATCAGGAGTCCGACTGCAGCCAATGCGTAGGACAATCGACTGCGTAGAACAGCCATCGCCCTCTGTCGATTCGTGTGTGTACTTCTAGACATCGTGTGGTACTACCTGCTCTCGTTTGAGTTTCTTTTGGTGGTCTTGTGCGGCCAGTTGAGCTGACCTATTGCAGCACGTGTATTCAAGGGTTCGACTGAACGACGACTCGGCAATCGGCGCACGAGACGACATACCTAGTTCCCTGTTTGGCAACACGTCTTGCGACAACCGAGACGACCATGCCGGGAACGAGACCTTCTGGGTGCCGATCAAACTGTTTCGTCTCATCAGGGCTGGATGCCGTTTGGTAGACGATGCCATCGATGATGATCCAGGATCCCGCATTGCACAGGGCCGGGTGGCTTTCAATCGTGCCATCGGTGCTCAAGGTACGTCGGCTGACGCAGTCGGTGTGCACCTCTGCTAGCACGCCGCGAACGGTGATAGTGTTGCCGTGCATACTGCTACTGGTCCTGAACTCCTCGTTCCCACTCGATGCTGTGGTTGGGCTAGCAAGCTTCGCTTCGGTGGTTGGGGTTGGAGTCGCGGCGGCAGCGATCGACGTGGATTCAGATGTCGATTGCGGCGCTAGCGTCGTTTGCGACGCGGGCGGCGGTAGCTGAGGTTCGGCCCCGTCCGAGACCGTCGACGACATGGTGGACGTCGTCGACGGCTCATCAGGGCCGCCGCCCGCCGCGACGGCGGTTACCTCGACCACCGGGCGCGAAGCCTGCGGTGAATCAAGGTCGTCTGGCAGTGACCGGTTGAGCGATTCCCCGCCACCCGGTCTTGTCGAATTGTTTGCGGGCCCAATCTTGTTCTGGGTGAGATTCAGCACCGAAGGTACAAGGCCAACGAGAACGAGGGCGACCGCCGCCGTTGCGAGCAGCAAGCCGGCCCGGCTCCAACCAGCCGATACCTGCTGCTTCGGCTCTTTTGTCGGAAGCCGGTAAAGGTCACGTAGCGACTCGACCGATGGAGGTGTCACCCGGTCAAAGGCGCTGAAGTATTCAGCGATCAGCTCGTCGATATCGTTTTCGCCGTCGGGCCCAAGCGTCATGTCTGCTCGATCCTCTCCCTCAGCTGACCGTGAGCACGATGGAGCTGCACACGCACCGTGTTCGCGCTGGTACCCAACAGCTCAGCAATCTCGGGAGCGCTGAAGCCCCCGGCATAACGTAGAACGACAACCGCTCGACGCTGGTTTGGAAGGTCCATGAGTGAATCAACAAACTCAACCAGCGGAAAAGTACTGAAACTCATCTCACCCGCGACGAGGTCGAGCACCTCATCGATCGGTTGATCCTCAGAGCGAGCTCGACGCTCACTCATGATCCCACCGGCGATCTTGAAGGCGCTGCGCCATATCCAGGCAGCAGGATCGCGAAGTTCCGTGCCTCGTGCTACCGCCTGGCTAAAGGTCTCAGCTGCGGCCTCACTGGCCAAATCTGCATCACCCGTATACGCCAGCAGCGACCTCCACAGCCGGACATGATGTTCCCGGTAAACCGCCTCCACCCGTTCCATCTCCATACGGCCACTCGAAGCCTGCTCTACCTCTGGCCGATAGGTGATTAGAAATTCCATACTTAGCTACAGGGGGCAAAAATGCCCAATCTGTTAACAGCGGTGCCAAGAAATATGGATCTGTATGGTTTTGCCACGCCCCACGGCTAGAAAACGGCCACCGGCGCAGTCGTTCGCGAATGTCGGCGACGCTAGCGAAGTTGGCGGCGAACGTCGTCGGTGTGTTCGCCGAGTCGAGGGGCAGGGTTGCGAATCGACATTGGGCTCTTGGTGAAACGGATCGGCGGCCCGGGGTAGGTCACCTCTCGATCGAGCTGGGGCTGGTAAACATCGGTGGGAAATCCACGATCAACGAAATGAGGATCCTGCATCATCTCATCAGCCGACCACACCACGCCACACGCAATGCCACGGCTCTGCAGACCGAGGAAGGCCTCGTGAGCGGTGAGGTGCTGACCGATGAGCCGCATCGCTCGACGGCCCGCCTTGAAGGTCGCATTGGCATCGGGGTCGCGGTCAACCTGGTCCATCGTCAAGTCTTCATACCCCCCACCACGCTCCAGGGCCGCGATCATGTCGGGCCCTGCTTCGTCCACGAGTTCAAGCTCGGTCAAGTAAGCCAGCAAGGCGTCGAAGTCGCGGCCCGACCTGGCCCCTGCCCCCGTATTCAGGTAACGCCCGTCGGCACACTCAACCTGAGCCGGCTCGGTCAGCGACGGTCGAGCGTGGCGACCTGTTTGACGATAAGGCTTCTGCTGCGAAGCGAGCCAGCCATGGCTACCGGCCTCGGTCGTGACGTTGGCGGCGGCGACCATCGAGACATCGAGAAACTGTCCGCCGAAGGCGTCGCGAGCCAGCAGGGCCGTCATGGTCGCCATCACCGCAACATGGCATGCGGTCCGGATTCCTTGATCGCCACGAGATCGCATAGGGGCGAGGGTGTGGTCGTCATAGCCACACATCGCCATCGGACCACCTCGGGCCATGATGGTTAGATCGGTCATTTCGGCGTGACGATGCCCCTCGGATACCGGACGACGCCACACTCGACCCAGCGGAGTGATCGAGACCTGGATCAGCTGCTCGTTGACCGGAGGCGGCCCCAGCGCGCCCGCCGGCGGACTGGACCGGTGACGGCTGAGTGGCTGGCCGGTGAGGTCGGTGTAGTCGATGCCACGATCGGCCAGAAGGCCCGGCCGTTCAGCCTCGAGCAGGATGTCGGCCTCAGCCACAAGCTGACGGAAGAACTGTCGGCCAGGGCCCGTGTCGAGGTCGGCGACGACCGATCGCTTCGAGGTGTTGTCCGCCCACCAAGCCAAGCTGAGCTCGCTGTCGGCGATGAACCCCGCTGCAACATGGCGTCGCTCGGCGAACGGCTCGTAGGTTCGCTGCTCCGCCCCCTCCGGTGGTTCGACCAGAATCACGTCGGCGCCAGCATCAGCCAGCAGCTTGCCGGCAAAGGCACAAAAGGGATGCGCTATCTCGACGACCGTCAGGCCATGAAGTGGGCCAACCATCAGCGATCCACCTCAGATGACTCCATTGCTTCGATACTTCGCCAGGGCCTTTTCCGACAACCCCAGGATCTCTCCGAACACGTAGGCGTTGTGTTCGCCGAGCGTTGGCGCCGGATACTCGATGGTCCATGGGGTCTTGGAAAACTCGACGGCCTGCCCATCTACGCGCATCGCCCCCATCTGCGGATGGTCGACGACCGGCCACAGATCTCGGCCTCCGGTTGCGATATCACCGTCGATCCGTTCGGCCGGGGTGCGCACTGCAGCGGCGGGCACACCGACCTCTTGCAACTCGTCCTCGATCTGCCACCGGCTGCGCTGCCGACACCACAATCCCAACAGCCGGTCGAGATCATTCTCGAACTCGCGGCGGCCTTCGAGGGCGCGGAACTGTCGATGATTCAGCTCGAGGCGTACACCCTCGTGGCCCATGACGGCCAACAGGCTCTGCCAGTCGTCGTCGTCTCG
Organism: uncultured Acidimicrobiales bacterium; assembly: GCA_937922045.1. Lineage (GTDB taxonomy): Bacteria > Actinomycetota > Acidimicrobiia > Acidimicrobiales > SZUA-35 > JAHELU01. Next base: position 41,218 of record CAKZXA010000009.1, read on the forward strand.
GCACGAGATCGCCACCCACTCATCGTCCCCCTGGCATCGGTAGACACCATGGGGCACCATCAAGGGTGAGGTCGACCGGTTCGAATCTGGCGTTGTGGCGGATCGGGCGGTAGTGCCGTTCACCGACCAGTCGAGGACATCAGCACCGTGCAGGTTGCCCGCCGCCTCTGTGCATGAAAGGTCTACCCATTGCCCTTCCCCTGTTCGTTGACGATGCCAAAGCGCCATCATGATCGCCATCGCCATGTAGTAGGCGCCTGTGTGATCCAGATAGGAGTAACCCCAGCCAGCTGGTTCTTCATCGGCCAAGCCGACGGCGTGGGTCAGACCCGACACAGCTTGGGCTACCGGCCCCCAAGAGCGAAAGTCGCGGTAGGGGCCCGTATGGCCGAAACCACAGTTCGACACATAGATGATGTCGTCGCGAAGCTGACGCAACCGGGGGTAGTCGAAACCAAACTTCTCCATCACTCCGGCCGAGAAGTTCTCGGTGACCACGTCGGACGTAGCGATCAGATCGGCCAGAAGTTGGCGACCCTCATCGGTTCGCAGATTGATGGTGACCCCAAGCTTCTCAACATTGTGGTTGTTGAAGGCCCCGCCGTATTCAATACCACGGCGATCGTCTTTATAGGGTGGCGAACCTCGCAGGATGTCCCATTGGCCTTGTCGCACCGGATCTTCCACCCTGATCACCTCGGCGCCAAAGCTGGCGAGCCAGCGCGTTGCACCCGCACCGGCCAGCTGACCGGTCAGATCACATATTCGTAGGTGCGCAAGGGCGTCGCCCACAGAACCGCCTCCTTCTGATGAGGGCGCGATGTTGGTGTGTGTCGATGGTGAGGCCCGCCCGCCCAGTACAGCCTATGCGACCGCTGTTTACCAGCCGTGTCTGGCCGCCCTACAGAATCGAGGGGCGCCGACTGGCGTATCCAGTAACCGCTTCGAGCGCCTTCGCCGCTCGCAAGACATCTATATCACACCACGGGCCGCCAATCACCTGCACGCCAACCGGCAAACCGGCGGGTGTAAAACCAGCGGGCAACGACAGGGCAGGCACCCCGAGAGCGGTGATTCGACAGCACGACAGCATCCACTCGATGTAGTGCTCCATCTTCTGACCGGCCACCTCCATCGGGTATTCGGTCTCGATGGGGAACGGCGACACCTGGCTGACCGGAGCGAGGAGCAGGTCATAGTCGGCAAAGAAGGCGTTCGAGCGGTCCCACAGCACCTTGAGGTGGGTGTAGGCCGACATCACATCAGGGCCGGATAGGGCGAGACCGCGGTCCATTTCGTCAACCACAGTGGCCTTGATCTGATCCCGGAAGGGCGCAAGGGCCTCAGCCTTCGAGGCAAACGAAAAGGCCCGCAGGGTGATAAAGCATTCGTCGGCGCCGGTGAAATCGGGTTCGGCTTCCTCGACCTCCCAACCAAGGTCGCTGGCCGAGCGAGCCATGTCGGCGACGGCGGCCGCCACATCAGCTTCAACCGGCAGCCCACCGAGCGTTGGCGAGTAGGCCACACGCAAGGGGCGATCAGGAGCGAGGATCTCGTCGGGCACGGCGAGGCCTCGACCGAGGGGGCAGGCGATCGATGGTTGAGCCATCACACCGAGGAGTAAGGCAACATCGTCGACCGAGCGGGCCATCGCCCCCATGACCGGCATTGGTTGCCATGAATTGCCGGGCGATGGGTGGGGAATCGCTCCAGCCGTATTGCGGAAACCAACCACATTGTTCCAGCCGGCCGGGTTGCGAAGTGAGCCCCCGAAGTCGCTGCCGTCGGCGACCGACAGCATGCGACAAGCCAAACCAACGCCAGCACCTCCCGAAGAACCGCCTGCGGTGCGGGAGAGGTCGTAGGGGTTGAGCGTGGTGCCATAGACCTCGTTGAAGGTGTGAGAACCGGCGCCGAACTCAGGGACGTTGGTCTTGCCGATGGCGACCGCACCGGCCTCCTTCATACGAGCGACGAACATGGCATCGGCGCTCGGCCGATTCCCGGCCGAGGCTAGCGAGCCTTCGCTGGTGGGAAAGTCGACGGTGGCGGCCAGATCCTTATGCGCCGTTACCAGTCCAGCCAAAGGGCCGAGCTCATCGGCCCGACCTGATGCGGTCGCCTCATCGATGGCGACCGCTCGTCTCTCGCCGACACTCGGGTCGAGCGCAACGATGGCGTTCACCTTCGGATTGACCGCCTCGATCCGTTCCAGGTGGGCGGCTAGCAACTCGCGGGCCGACACCTCCTTGGATCGAATCATCGCCGTCTGCACGGTCGCCGGAAGATCACAAAGTCCGTCGTCGGACATCTCAGCATCCTTCACTTCAGCAGTAGACACCGTCGTAGTTTGCCGCACGGTGCGATGAGATGTCGAACGTTGCTCGCGAGAACGTCGATTCCGGTGAGCACAGGCTGAACGGTCAGCCTGCTCACTCCCCAGTCGAGTACACCGAACGTCAGTGGCATCATTCGTAAACACCGGTGCCAAACAACCAGGGGTCCAGATCGCCTAGTCTGGAACCATGGTTAGCAGCAATGCTCAAACGGTGGACGACTATCTCGGCGACCTGCCCAACGATCGGCGCGACCAGATCGCCGAGGTCCGCGATGTCATCCTGAAAAATCTCCCAGACGGCTATGTCGAAGCGATGAACTGGGGCATGATCAGCTACGAGATCCCACTCGAACGCTGGCCTGACACCTACAACGGCAAGCCCCTGATGTTCGCTGCCCTGGCCTCACAAAAGAACCATATGGCCGTCTACCTCACCTCGGTCTATGCCAACGAGGAGACGGCCGAATGGTTCCGCTCCGAGTACGAGGCCACCGGCAAGAAGCTCGACATGGGCAAGTCGTGCGTCCGATTCAAATCGATCGAGCAGCTACCGCTTGAGCTGATCGGCGAGGTGATCGCCGGTACCAGCGTCGACGAGCTCATCGCTATCCACCAGAGCAGCCATTCCTAGCTCTTTCCAGGACCGAGATCCCTAAACGAGATCGATCCGGTAGCGCACACCTGGGCCGCCACCGTGGTCTTGCGCGAACCGACGTTGTCGATCTCGGTCGTCAACTCGACGAAACGCAAACCCTGATCTTTCGCGTGGGGCAGAATCTCGTTCAGCGCCTGAGCCGCATAGCCCTTGCGACGCTTCCATGCCACGACGTGATAACCGATATGACCGAGCACATGTGTTGGCAACATCTCAGGTTCATCGTCGGGAGAAGGAGGTGAAGCGAGTGGTGGGGCAGCGCCCGCCCCGACTACTGGGCTGAGCGTGCTCCCGACGTCGGCGCCAACGTGGCTGTGCCCGATGACGACGCTCCGGGGATCAGGGTTGCCGTTTGAGGCACGCCACTCCCTTCTATCTTCACGTTAGGAAGGAGTCGGTCAAGCCAGCGTGGCATCCACCAGTTGCGTTCGCCCAGCAACGCCATCGTTGCCGGGACCAGCAGCATGCGAACCAGGGTGGCGTCGAGAAACACGGCGAGGGCCAAACCCAGACCAAACAGCTTGATCTCTCGCAGATCTTCGAACATGAACGAGCCGAAGACCACGACCATGATGGCAGCGGCCGCCGTGATAACCCGAGCGGTTCCGGCGAGGCCGTCGGCCACCGAGTTCACCGGGTCGCCAGTGCGATCATACTCTTCTCGGATGCGGGACAGCATGAACACCTCATAGTCCATGGACAGCCCGAACACGATCGCAAACAGCATCATCGGGATGAAGGGGTTGATCGGTCCTCCATCGATACCGAGCACAGAACCACCCCACCCCCACTGGAACACGGCGACGACGACACCGTAGGCCGAGGCGATCGACAGCACGTTCATGAGCACGGCCTTGATCGGCACCAGGATCGACCGGAACACCGTCATCAGCAACACAAACGACAGGGCCAGCACCGCTCCGAAGAAGACCAACATTCGGCGAGCCAGGAAGGTGGTGATGTCGATATTGACGGCGGCCAATCCGGTCACGTTGACGTCGAGCTCGGTTCCCCCGATCGCGGTGGGAATGACCGTGTTTCGAAGGGTGGCGACCAGTTCGTTTGTGGCCTCGTCCTGGGGTGACGTGGCGGGTAGGAGGTTCATCAGATAGGCCGATGGCGCAGCCTCATCGTTGGGGAAGGGTGGGGTCACCCCAGCCACGCCCGGCGTTTCGATCAAGGCCTGACGGAGGGCGGCCAGGGCCTCGTCGGACGGAGCCTCGGCCGACGGGGTTGGGCCGCCGGGAACAACCGTGATCAGCAGGGGGCCGTTGACCCCATCACCGAAACCTTCAGCCATCAGGTCGTAGGCCTGGCGGGTTAGGGACTCTTCCGGGTAGTTACCTTCGTCGCTCCATCCCAAACGCATGTCGAGAACCGGGGCGGCCAAGATCAGGAGCACGGTTGCGCCGCCAGCGACCGCAAGAAGTGGACGCTGCTGGATGGCACGGCTCCAGCGGTAGGCGTAGGTCTCGCGCAGCGGCTTGACCCGGCGATGAGGTACAAGACGACGCAGGGGTGGAACAACCATGCTGAGCACCAGCGTTGCAGCCATGGCTGCAACCCCGGCGAGCGCCATCGTGGTCGATCCAATACCGAGACCCAGTAGGGCGAACGCAGCGCACCCGGCAGCGATCAGACCGCGCCAGCGGGTGACCTCAACCCGGTCACCGGCAAACCCCAACAAGGCGGGCAGCAAGGTGACCGAGGTGATCATTGTGGCCAACACCGTGATCGAGACACCGATCCCCATCCCAGCGATCCAACCAATACCAACAAGCAGCAAGCCGAGCATCGACACAACCACCGTCATCCCGGCGAAGATTACGGCCCGGCCTGCACTGTCCATGGCCGCGATCGTTGCGTCGCGAGGGTTCAAGCCTCGATGCATTCCTTCGCGGTAGCGGGTAACGATGAAGAGGGCGTAGTCGATGCCAACACCGAGGCCGATCATCATGCCGAGCAGGGTGGTGAAATCGGGAACGGCGAGCATGTTGCTCAACAGCAGTGTCGCCCCGATACCAACGCCCACTCCCCCGATGGCCACCGCGATGGGTAGGCCCATGGCCAAGACCGACCCGAAGGCAAGAATCAGAACCACGATGGCGAAGGCCACGCCGACCAGCTCGGTTTGGGGCGGTTCGATGTCGGCCAGATATTGGCCGCCTGGGAAAACCTGAAGCCCCTCAATTTCAGGCGCATGCTCGGTGATGGCGCGCCCGATGAGGGTCGATTCGGTGTCGTCGATATCGGCCGAGAAATTGACCTGGGCGTAGGCCAGCTGATCGGCCAACGGACCCTCTCGGGCGATCTGGGCTCGACCCTGCTCGCCGTAGGGCGAGAGTACGGTCGCTCCCGGGTTCTGGGCCACACCGGTTTCATCGGGAAACCCGGCGTTGACGGTGCTGAACAAGGCTTCCATCGCCGCTACAACCTTCAGATCATCGACACCCTGGTCGGCCCGAAACACGATCGTGCCCGACTGGCCACCGGTCCCGAGATTGGCGAAGTGTTCCTCGAGCACCGCCATCCCCTCGGCGCTGTCGGAATCTGGTACGTCAGAGGTGGCCCCGAAGGCGGGGCCAACGGTGCCAGCGGCGCCGAGTATGGCGACGAAGGCGGCGAGCCAGAGCGCCACCGCCTTTCCTCGATGATCAAAACACCATGTGCTGATTGTGGTTACCATCTGTGTCTCCTCAGTGGGGGTACTGCAAGTCGACCTCCATCGTCTCTCTCACGGCCTGCCGACCGCATCGGGTGTGTGGTCATTCATCGACCACCCGTTCGACCGATACGAGTTCATACTTTTGGCCGATCGCCTCGACGGCGCTCGTTCTCTAAACTCAGAGCTATGTCGGCCGCCGAATTTCTCAACATGTGTCATGATCCTCGGCCTCCCGGCGCGCCAAGACGGGTTTGGCGAGATTGGCTCGTGCTCGGACTAGCGATTGTTGGCGCCTTTGTGGAGATCGTGCTCCGCTCCGACATCGTTTGGCCTGCGCTTGCACTCACAGCGGCACTCGTCGCCCTGCCCTTATTGCTGTGGCGTCGTACCTATCCACTTCTAACCGTTGCGCTGGGCTTCGGCTCGATGACGGTCTTTAGCTTGGCGGCGATCGCATTCGAGGCGGCACCGATCGGCCTCTATGCCATGGCCGCCTTGATGGTCCTGCCCTATTCGCTTTTCCGGTGGGGATCGGGACGCGAGGCAACGATCGGTCTCGGCATCATGGTTGGCACCTGGGCGACAAGCGTGCTCGCCGACTACAGCGGTGTTGGTGACACGATCGGTGGGCTGATCGTGTTGCTGTTCCCCGTTGTGTTGGGATCGATGGTCCGCTTTCAGGCGAAAGCTCGTAGTCAGGAGATCGAGCAGGCGAAGTCGCTCACCCGGGAGCAGTTGGCCCGCGAACTTCACGATTCGGTCGCTCATCACGTTTCGGCTATCGCCATTCAGGCCCAGGGCGGACGGGCGGTCGCGGCCACCGATCCAACCAAGGCCGCCGACGTGCTCGGCGTTATCGAAGAAGAAGCGGCGAGAGCACTGACCGAGATGCGCAACATGGTGGGTGCGCTGCGCGACGGCACCGGCGTCGATCTCACCCCCCAACCTGGGGTGGCCGACATCGAGAGACTTTCGGCCACCGCAGGCTCTATCGATGGGCCAGTGGTTGGCAACAGCCCCACGATCGACGTCGAGCTCCTTGGCGACCTGAACAATCTGCGCCCATCGGTCGACACCGCCCTCTACCGCCTCGCCCAGGAGTCGATCACCAACTCGCTGCGCCATGCCCGCAATGCTTCTCTGGTGCGGGTTCGGGTGTTAGGCGACGACGAGTCGGTGCGGCTCACCGTGCACGACGACGGCATCGCGAATCCTCCACCGATTTCCAGCCCCGGCTTTGGCCTGGTCGGCATGGCCGAGCGGGCCAAGTTGTTAGGCGGCACGCTCACCGCTGGACCTGGCGGACCCGGTCGCGGATGGACGGTTCAGGCCGTGCTGCCGCGAGATGGCGCTGCGGCGTGAGTATCCGGGTACTCATCGCCGACGATCAAGACCTGGTTCGCACCGGGCTCAGGATGATCCTGGACGCCCAGCCCACCATCGAGGTGGTGGCCGAGGCCGCCGACGGGCGCGCTGCGGTCGAACTGGCCCGGCAACATCGGCCTGATGTTTGCCTCTTCGACATCCGCATGCCGGAACTCGACGGCATCGAGGCCACCCGTCTTCTGGCTGGGATCGACGTCGCCGATCCGCTAGCGGTCGTGGTCATCACCACCTTTGATCTGGACGAGTATGTGCACGGAGCGCTCAAGGCTGGCGCTCGTGGTTTCCTGCTCAAAGACGCCGGGCCCGATCTTCTCGTGCAGGCGATTCAGGCCGCAGCGAACGGCGACGCATTGATCGCTCCGAGTATCACCGCACGTCTGTTGGAGGCATTCTCTCAGCCCCAGCCGGGCGATACCCCAGTCCAGCCGATCGAAGCGCTCACCGAACGCGAGGAGGAAGTGTTGGTGACCGTCGCTCGCGGCCGGACCAACGCCGAAGTGGCCGACGAACTCCACATCAGCCTGAGTACAGTAAAAACCCACCTCGCCAGCCTGATGAACAAGCTCGGGGCCCGCAATCGGGTTGAGATCGCCATGTGGGCCTACGAAACCGGCCGCCTGGCTAGCTGAGTCCGCTCGCTCGACGAGCCGTGCCCCGCTCACCGACTCCGAGGGTTAGGATCGTGGTCGAATGATTCCATCGACCAGAAGCCCTCATCGACAATACAGGCAGCAACCGCCTTGCTAGGCGGCGTCAGCCGAGGCGTACAAGATGCTGTCGTTTCCGCGCTCAGCAGTCTGTTCTCCCACGGTCCTACACCGCTCGAAAACACGCTCGACTATCGGGGCGACTCTGGTTTGCTCGGTCCGGACTCGGTCTCCTGGCGAGTTATCGGCGATGCGGCCGTGTTCGTCGGCGGCATTCGGGCTCTGGTCATTCAGGCCGCTCATCCCGAGGTGGTCGCCGGTGTCGAAGACCATTCGGCCTATCGACACGATCCGTTGGGTCGGCTGTCGCGCACCTCGGTCTACGTCACCGAGACCACCTATGGCGCAATGCCCGAAGTTGAGGCGGCCGTCCAGGTTGTGCGCCAGGCTCATCGACCCGTTCATGGCACCTCGGAGCGGAACCTTCCCTACAGCGCCAGCCGGCCGGAGATGGCAGCATGGGTGCACAATGTCCTTACCGATTCCTTTCTCGCCGCTTACCAGGCCTACGGCCCTGAGCCACTGAGCCCAGCCGATGCCGATCGATTTGTAGCCGAACAGTCTCGGATCGGTGCCCTGCTCGATGCGAAGCCTCTACCTCAAGCCGCGGACGAGCTCAGCGCCTGGATCCTCGATCACCCCGATCGGCAACCGACAAAAGGTCAAACGAACGCCATCGAATTCCTTCGCTCACCACCTTTGAGTCCACCGATCAAGATCGGGTACCGCCTGCTGTTCGACGCAGCCCTCGCCACCGTCCCAAACGACCTGCTCTCCCAACTTGGGCTTGAAGCCCCACGGTCAGCGGCCACTATCGGCAGGCGATCGACAACCGCTCTCCGTTGGGCTCTAGGCGCATCACCGGCCTGGCAGGTCGCGCTCGTTCGCTGCGATGCCCCGATTCCCAAAGGCGTATTCCGCCAACCACTTCCCGTCCACCCCCGCTGACCTGGGACCGGGCGAACCGTCAGCTCTCGTCGCGCACGAGGCGATGGTAGAGGTCGGCGTAGAGGCCTTCGGCCGCGAGCAACTCGTCGTGGGTGCCGTGTTCGACGAGTGCTCCTTCGTCGAGGACGAGGATCTGATCGGCCTGGGTAATCGTCGACAATCGATGGGCGATCACCACGGCGGTCCGTCCGTTCAGCGCCTTGGCCAGCGCTTCTTGAACCAGCGCTTCATTCTCGGAATCGAGATGGCTGGTGGCTTCGTCGAGGATTACCATCGACGGGTTTTTGAGCAACATGCGAGCTATCGACAGGCGCTGCTTCTCGCCACCGGACATCCGGTACCCGCGCTCACCCACCACCGTCTTATAGCCAGCGGGCAACGACCGAACCACGTCGAGAATCTGGGCGGCTTCGCAGGCTACGTCCAACTCGTCGTCGGTTGCGTCGGGCTTGGCATAGCGAAGATTGTCACCGATCGACTCGTGGAACAGGTGGGGGTCTTGCACCACCACACCAATGGCCTGGCGCAACGAGGCCTGGGTGAGCGAACTCACGGCAGCGCCGTCGATGAGCACAGCCCCCTCCGTCACGTCGTACAAGCGCGGGATGAGAGCGGTTAGCGTGGTTTTGCCTGCTCCCGATGGGCCGACAACCGCCACCAGCTGGCCGGGCTCGATCACGAAACTCAGGTTGCGTAGTACAGGCTCGCCCCGCTCGATCGCCTCGCCCTCGACCACAACCGACTCCGGCGTTTCCAACCCGGGCACAATCAGCTCATCTGAACCCGGATACCGAAAGGTCACGTCAGCGAACTCGATGTGCCCCTTGGGGTCGACCAGCGTCACTGCGTCGGGAGCGTCGGTCAACGGGCTCGGTGCGTCGAGCACTTCGAAGACCCGGTCGAAGGAGACCAGGGCCGTGAGCACATCGATGCGGGCGTTGGTCAAGCTCGTCAGCGGCATGTAGATCCGGCCAACGAGCAAGCCCATCGTGGCCAGCACACCAATTTTGATATCACCGTTGATGGCGAAGAGACCGCCCAGCCCGTAGACCATGGCGGTACCGATGGCACCCAGCAGGGTGAGGACCGTCATAAACCCACGGGTGAAGATGGCCGAACGGATCCCGATATCACGCACCTGTCCGGCACGGTCGGAGAAGAGTTCGAGCTCGTCGTCGCCCCGGCCGAACAGCTTGACCAGCAGCGCACCCGACACGTTGAAACGCTCGGTCATGGTGGAGTTCATCGCTGCATTCAGCTCCATGCCGTCGCGCGTGATCCCCTGCTGGATACGACCGATCCGCCGGTAAGGCAGAACAAACATTGGGGTGAGAATCAAGGCCAGGAGGGTGAGGCGCCACTCGAGGGCGAACATGGCCAGCAGCGTGGTGGCCAAGGTGATCACGTTGGAAACCACGGAGCCGAGGGTGGTTGTGAGTGCCCGTTGGGCCCCGATCACGTCATTGTTCAGCCGGTTCGTCAGCGTTCCCGTCTGGGTGCGGGTGAAGAAGGCGATCGGCAGCCGCTGCACATGGTCGAAGAGAGCGACCCGCAGGTCGTAGATCACGCCTTCGCCGATGCGTGAAGACCAGTAGCGTTCGGCCAAGCCAACCAAGCCCTGGAAAAGGGCGGCGGCCACGATGGCGGCAGCGAAAATGGCGAGCAGCCCGCGGTCTTCGTTGGGTATCGCTCGATCGATGATCGATCCGAACAGCAGCGCAGGCACGAGGCCGAACAGGCTGCCAAAGACCACCGAAGCCAAGAACCCGACGACCTGGGTTCGGTAGGGGCTAGCGAAGCGCCAGATGCGGAGCGCAGTGTCCCGGCCGATCTCGACTCCCTTGACCGCGTCGGCGTTGCGCGGCCACAGCATGTGCATTCCCATCATCCCCCTCAGCCTATGAGCAAATACCAACGCAGGGGGCCGGGTCGGTACGTTCTTAACCGTCGGTTCTGTAAGATGAGGGCAGTCACTAGATCGGGCTGGCGCCTTACTCACGGCGGTGGGTCAGCGTGTAATGTTCTCCCGATCGAGGCGACCCAATGGCGGGTGCTAGGAAACTTGGTTAGCAATACAACTATGGGACTTCGAGATATTTTCTCGACGGCCAAACCGGTCGCCGAACTACAGCGTCTCAACCGCTTCGACCCCTTCCTGAGGGATTCGGATCTGCGTGCAGCTTTCCGCGCCCTGATGGAAGGCGACTGGGGCAGGCTCGAAACCTTCATGGAATCAAGCCCCAAGGCTTGGATCTTCTCTCAGATCATCACGAGTCCTGTGGTGGGTATTGAACGCGTCAACCTTGAGCGTTGGGTCGATACTCGTCAGAACCATTTCGCCCGCATCCTGCTGGCTGGCGTCATCCTGCGCGACGCCTTCGAAATGAGGAATGCGGCAACCCCTGAGGACATCGTCGGCGATATCACCTACGAGGAAGATCCCGAGATCATCCACGCCTACGACAGCGCTATCGCTGAAGCCGAAAGTATGCTCAGGGACGTTGTACGTGAACGGCCAGCGATGGCCGACCCATGGATTTTCCTTCTCATAAGCGGTCGCGGCGCAGGGGTACCGCTCGAAGAGCTCCGGCAACGCTTCGACAACGCTCACTCCCGAGCCCCGTTCCGACCAGACGCCTGCCGCGAATACCTTCAAAGTCTCACCGAGAAGTGGGGTGGCTCACAGACTGCGGTCTTTGATTTTGCTCGCTGGCTTGAGCTTGAAGCGCCACCAGGATCCCCAGCCCGAGAAGCGTTGCCGATCGCTCACATCGAACAGGGCCTTGTCGATCCAACCGGTGCCACAATCACCGGCTACCTGGCCAATCCCGATGTTGCCGAGGAGCTCACCGCTTCGCTGCTCAACTTCCTCAACGCCACCGCGGTCGAGGCACCGACCGCCTCGCTCGGCGCGCTCAATGCCTACGCCTTGGCCGTGCCGCCTCAGAACGCCCGAGCGGCCCGCCTCATCGAAGATCTCTTCGAACGGATCGACAATCGGCCGACCGACTATCCGTGGAGCTTGTACCGGGAAGGCATCACGAAAGTCTTCGGCGAGGTCCAGAACGAACAGAGTCGGTCAGCAGCTCAGTTCAGCGAGTAACAGACGTGGGTGGCTGGTCCGCGACTCCTCGGCCCCACCCTTGACCTCGGACAACTCGATTGGCAAGCTATGGCGATGAGCGTTGACTGGATGAGCGACAAGCAGTGGAGGGGGACGCGGGCCCCGCTGGTTGAGAGCACGGGGCTTCACCCTGATGCCTACACCGACGACGCCTTCTTTCAGCTTGAGCAGGAACGGCTCTTTGAACGTTCCTGGGTGTGCGTCGGGGTGGCTTCAGAGGTCGCCGATGGCGAGCGAATGTTGGTACGCAAGGTCGGTTCGCGCTCCATCGTGATCACGCGGGACGGCACCGGCAACTTTCATGGCTTCGTGAACTCGTGCCGGCATCGAGGAACCGAGCTGGCCGAGACCGACTGTGACATCAACAACACGATCCGCTGCCCCTACCACCGTTGGACCTACAGTCTCGACGGCAACCTGATCGCCACTCCCCTCTTCGACGAGGTTCCCCGCCCCGGTTTCGACAAGGCCGATTTCAGCCTGATTCCCGTGAGGGTTGAAACATGGGGACCGTTGCTCTTTGCCTGCATGGCGAGCGACACGCCAGCCCTGAGCACCTGGCTCGGTGATCTGCCCGAGCGGATGGCGGGCTACCGCCTCGATGAGTGGGTGCTCCGCGAACAGCAGGAAGTGGAGATCGCAGCGAACTGGAAGCTGATCACCGAGAACTTCCAGGAGTACTACCACCTACGTTGGGTCCACCCCGAGCTTTCGAAGGTCTCACGGGTGGCCGATCACTACCGGTACCAAGGGCCGGGTATGTATTGCGGCCAGACGACCACCCCCGTGTCCGACGACGACCGTGGCGACTGGCTGGCTATGCCAGCTCGCCCTGGCTTAGATGAGTCGGACGGGTGTAGCGGTCGCTTCGTCGCCCTGTTTCCAAACGTGATGCTGTCAGTCTTGCCGAACCACATCTTCCTGATGCGGTTGGAACCGGTGGCGCCTGGGGTCACACGAGAAACCTGCACCTTTCTTTTGCCACCCGAGAGCGGTGAGGTCTCGGGCGAGGCGTTCGAGTCGACTCGCACCTTCTGGCTTGAGGTGAACGACGAAGACATCAACATCGTGCAGCGATCGCAGCGCGGCCTGACCGCGGGCCACATCAGCCCTGGGCCGCTGGCTCCCCGCTTCGAAGAGCCGCTGCATCGCTTTCAGAACATGGTTGCCGACATGGTCACCCTCGACTCCTTGAACGACCTGAAGGTGCCCATCGGCGACACCAACGATGAGGCAGCTCGTCTTGGCACCGCGGCCAACCCAACACCTCCCGCGATCGACCTGCCTACCAGTACTCTTCGTAGTGGATCGATCCGGGCGAGCGGCGCCGATCCAACGTGAAGCCTTGGGCGGTGAGCAGCTCAACGACGCCGGTTGTTGCTGGGAAGTGTTCGACCCCATCATCGCCCTGCTCAGGCAGGCCGATCATTGCCGGGTTGCCACAGAGGAAAATGTGGGTTGACGCCGGGTCGAGTGTGATCCCGAGGTCCTTGCCGAATACATCGTCGCGGATCAGGTCTTGGATGTAGCGCTTGGGAACATCCGGCTCTCGGGTTGGGAGGGGCAGGTAGTGGTAGTTCGGGTAGCGCTCTTCGAGCTGCCGGTGCTTGTCCAGGTAGCCAAGATCTTGCCATTGGCGAACCGAGACCGCCGACACGAGAGGGCCGACATGACCCTTGCGGAGAAGTTCCACCGCCATTGCGTTGTGGGGAGCCTCGCCGGTGCCCGTAGAGAGGAGGATCACCGCACAATGGGGGTCCTGCACCGAGGCCAGGGTGTAGCGGCCTGCCACTTTCGGGCCGAGATAGATCCGATCGCCCGGGCGTTTCAGAGCGAGTCGAGGGGTGAGCGCTGGCACATTCTCCGGCGTCGGTTTGACCAACACGATATAGAACTCGAGCTCGTCGAGACCGCCCTCGTCGGTTAGGTAGCCGTGGTCATCAAACATGCGGCTGGAGATCGAGTAGGAACGGCGGATGAGCTTATCCCAGCGGTTGTCGAGCGTTGGGTCGACGGCATCGTCGAGCCGGTCCTCCCAGAACCCGAGACCCAACGAGGCGTACTGACCGGGCAGGTAGCTCGTGTCGCCATGATCAGGCTTGACCCGCAGAACCCAAAGATCCGAGTGGGTCGGTTCAAAGTGAGTGATGACGGCGTTGTAGTGCTCGTCTCGTAGCTCTTCGATGGCGCCCTGATGGCGCAGCCGCTTCGCCACCGGCGATGCCGGTTCATCCAACTCAAGGTCGGGAAAACAGGCCTCAGCGATGGCGGTGCCGATCCTCCAGCCAGGGGCCGAGGTTGGGGGCGACTCAGCCGTAGGTTCGCCAAGGAAGAAGACCTTGCCCGTTGCCATCGCAGCCTTGCTCACACCAGCACCCAGCGGTACCGGCGTGACCCGCGGCGTGGCGAACGTTACCTGATCGAACTGGAGATCAGGAGTTCGGCGATCATCGAAGAAGGCCATCGGAAAGCCGTCGACCACGCCGATCTGATCGGGAACCGAGCGGTAGAGAACGGTGACTTTACGCTCCCGCTCGAGGCGCCGCAGCATGTTGTCACCCGCAGGCGAAAGCTTGGTCGGGTCCATACCACCGGCGGCCAAAACCACCCGATTGCCGCGCTCTATGGCCGTTGCCGTGAGTTCGATGGCGTGATCGGTGTAGCCAACGACAAGCACGTCCTGGTCGCCAACCTCGGGGGCCACTCCGAGATGGATCCGGTCGGAGTCGGGTACCGGCATCGGCGGCCGCCAGCCATCGACCGGATGACGCTCGGCTACCAGCACCGCCTTGGTGCGATAACTCAGCCTGTTGGTGTTCACCGCCAAATCGCCGCTCGAGCCGATTACATCGATCGACTCGACGGTTTCGCCGTAGCCAACGTCGAGCTGGTTGTCACCCACGAGTTCGGGAAACACGACCGCATTGCCAGGCTCGACGACACGAATCGACGCAAGCCCCGAACGCAGCGAAGACACCGCCACCGACAAGCCGCCAGCCGACCCTCCGACAATGACGAGATCGTAGGCATGCAGTTCATTCTCGGGCCGTGCAGTCTCGGGCCGCGCATTCTCGGGCCGTGCAGTCTCGGATGCGGTTGTCTGATCGGGGCCATCGGGCATAGGCCTGAAGATAGCCGGTCAACGTTGGGCGACCCCGAACCCAAGATCGACAGATACTGCCCATAGGTGCCCCGGGGTGGATCGAAGCAAGTACAGCCGATGTAGAACGTGGTTCAGTTTCTCCGTCAGGCTGGATTTCTAGCTGATTGTCCATGGCGTTTTATCCGGTCGTGCGGTCGCGACGGGCGCCACTCCAGATCGCCCAGATGCCTCCGACGGCGACGGTGGCGCCTGTGCTTGCGGCAACGATCGCTGCAAGCATGGCGCCTCTGACGTCGAGGACAGCGGTTGCGATCCACAGCTCGACGGCGCAAAGCGAGCCGATGGCCGAGGCAATGATGGCTACCCGGTTGCCGGCTTGGTGAGCTCGCGTGTACAGCCAGACGCCGAACAGAGCCAGCGTCGCAGGAGCCTCGGTAGCGACGAGGACCCAGTTGTTGTCCACGACACCCCAAACCAGGCCAACGAGACAGGTAGCTCCCACGACGAGTACAACCGTGGCCGGCGCTATTCCCAAGATCGTTTGGCCCTGAGGCTCAGAATCTCCGGGTTTTGCGGGAGTGATGACTGTTTCTTGCTTGACCATGGCTCGACCGTACGACCTCATGCCAGCAAGAGGTCAAGGGGTTTTTGCGGTCTTCTCGCTAGCTCGCTGGCTGGCGAACCGACGCAACGCCACCACAGACCAAACCGCTTCGAGAACAGCAAAGATCCATGCCCCTGAGGCGACTCCGTAGGCGGCTGTCACCGCACAGGCGGCTGCGAAGACAGCAATCCATGTGGTTCCCCGATCTTCCAGGGCGTAGGAGACGACCATGGTTGCAGCTGCGCTGGCACCGAAGAGCGTCAGCATGGGTCAGGGCGCTCATAGCGGTCGCAGCCGGCGACGACCTGACAACCACAGGACTGAACGTCGGCGAGCATGGAGATCATGACATCGAGACGATCTCTTCGCTCGTGCAGCTCGGTGAGCTTGGCACCGACAAGCTCTCGCCAGCCACCTGCCGTGTCATCGAGTATCAGGCTGATCTCTTCCAGCGAGAATCCCGACTCTTGGGCTCGCCTCACAAAGTTGACGCGGCCGACCGTGTCCGGATCGAAGCGGCGTTTCCCGCTGACACGCGTCCTGGTCTGGATCAGGCCGATGGCATCGTAGTAGCGCACGGCCGACACCGATAGGCCGACGCGGTCAGCGATCTGACCGATGGATAGAAGCTGATCGGTCACGTCCGGTGTCCAGTCATGGCGAGAATGACGCCAAGCCCCGCTGCGTTCTCCGTCGTGACCTCAAGGTGATGTCAACGAGAGTGCTGCGAGATCGGCCCACTCCAAGCCTTGGGCGCTCAGCTCAACGAGGCTGAGCGTGCAGGCAACCGCAGTCTCCGAAACGTCGTCGGCATCCGTTTGCGTTGTATCCATAGACTCACGCTACGACCTCATGTTGACTTGATGTCAAGGGGTCGTTCGACGAAGCTAGGCATTGTGTTCTGCGGCTGCCTCCGCCATGTCCGTCCAAATCCGTGCCTCACCGTTTGGAAACACACGCGTCGGTGTGGGTCCTAGTAGCGCCTACGGTGTGACCGTGAGGCTGAACACACTTGG